>MNSZ01000046.1:0-82291 GCA_001916715.1 Firmicutes bacterium CAG:24053_14 | reverse complement strand
TGATGGCTATTAATCCAATTTCGAGTGGGGCCTTTGCCCCCTCGAGCTCCCCTGCTGCTCTATTATCTTTCTTTTGCAGTATAGTTTTTCGACAGCCTGATACTGAAATGAAACCGCAGACCGGATATCCGGCCTGCGGTTTTTGCGACAAAGTATAGTTATTCGCTTTAAAAAATTTTAAAGCGAATAACTGACACGGTTAGAGCGAATAAGGCGAAGACAAAAAAGAAACAGCAGCCTTCATCAATGATGAAAGCTGCTGCTTTTGGCACGCCGTAAGGGATTCGAACCCCTGACCTTCTGGTCCGTAGCCAGACGCTCTATCCAGCTGAGCTAACGGCGCTTATCGCTTAGCGCTTTAGTATATTAGCACAGCCGGAGCGGAATTGCAAGCCTTTTTTAATTATTTTCGGCCATATAAGCCAAAATAATTACAGGCCGATGGAGCTTGACACCGCGTCAACTACCTCGCCCATCGTTTTAAGCGTCTTGCCGACGATGTTTTTCGGCGGTTTCTTGGCGCCGGAAACGGTCATTCCGGCAAGCGAGCCGACTGCCACGCCTATGCCCATGCCAACGAGAAAATTTGTCTTAGTCATTGTTTACACCTCCGAAATATATTATGACCATTTTTGTTTTGCTACTGCACTGTAATTTGTGCTATACTACACTCATTACTCCAGGAGAGGAGAATTTTTTTATGAGTGTAAAAATTCTTGCCGTCGGCGACGTGTGCGGAGAGCCGGGGCTGGATTATCTTACTAAAAATTTGCGCCGTCTGCGCAAGGAGCTTGAGCTTGATTTTGTCGTCGTAAACGGCGAAAACGCAAACGTTGTCGGCATAACTCCGCGCCAGGCGGACGCTATACTGCACGCCGGGGCGGATGTCATAACCCTCGGCAACCACACATGGACGCGCACTGAGCTGCGCCCGTATCTTGACGAGCGGCGCAAGATCCTGCGCCCGGCAAACTGCGCGCCGCAGTGCCCCGGACGCGGCATAGACGTTTATAAAACGAGCTTCGGCGACGTATGCGTCATGAACCTTATGGGGCATTTCACGCTTGATACGAACACGGATAACCCCTTCGTTATTGCCGACGGATACATGGAGGAGATACGCGAGAAGATAATCCTCGTCGATTTCCACGCCGAGGGCACGAGCGAAAAGCGCGCGATGGGCTTCCTGCTCGACGGAAAGGCGAGCGCGGTCTGGGGAACGCACACGCATGTGCAGACCTCCGACGCCTGCGTTCTGCCCAACGGCACGGGATATATAACAGACCTCGGCATGACGGGCGCTGTAAATTCCGTTATCGGCATCGAGCCTGAGCAGTCGATCGGCAAATTCTTCGGCGATCCTCCGCGCAGATACGATTCGGCCAAAGGCCCGGCAAAGCTCGAGGGCTGCGTGTTCACCATCGACCCCGAAACCGGCAAATGCCTGAGTGCAGAGGGGGTAAGATTCACATGAGCGAGCTGAAAATACTGCATGCGGCGGATCTGCACCTTGACTCGCCCTTCGAGGGACTGGGCGCTGCCAAGGCCGCGCAGCGCAGAGACGAGCAGCGCCGCCTGCTGCATCGCATCGCGCGGCTTGCCGAGGAGGAGAGCGTTGATATCGTGCTTCTGGCAGGCGACCTTCTTGATTCCGACAGCACCTATGCCGAAACGGCCGAGGCGCTTGCGTCGGCGCTCGGAAGCATATCCGCGCCCGTGTTCATATCTCCCGGCAATCACGATTTTTACTCGCCGCGCTCGCCATATGCGCGCGTAAAGTTTCCCGAAAACGTACATATATTTAAAAACCCCACGCCCGAATGCGTGGCTTTGCCGAAGCTGAACGCAAATGTCTGGGGCGCTGCGTTCTGCGATAAATACAGTGCCGGTATGCTCGGCGGCTTTGCTGCCGCGGACGGTACGGGCGCAAAAAACATAATGTGCATCCACGGCGAGGTGGGCGGCGCTTCAAATTATGATCCCATAAGCGAGACCGAGATCGCAGCCTCCGGCATGGATTATATCGCCCTTGGGCATATCCATAAGGAAAGCGGCCTTAAAAAATGCGGCTCGACCTACTATGCGTGGCCCGGCTGCCCGGAGGGACGCGGCTTTGACGAAACGGGCGAGAAGCACGTTTACATCGTTACCCTCGGAAACGGATGCAGCGTAAAGCCGGTGTGCATTGCGCAGCGAAAGTACGAGATATTAAATGTTGAGCTTAAGAGCGGCGACATTGTGTCCGATGTTCTCGCGGCTCTGCCGGAGAATACACGCAGCGACGTCTACCGTATTATTCTGCGCGGCGAGGCGGCTGAGCCTCCTCAGCCGGATGCGATCATTTCGGCTGTCGGCGAGAGATTTTTCTCGCTTCAGGTTCGCGACGAAACGAGACTCAAGCGCGACGTTTGGGAAAGCGCCGGCGAGGATAATCTGCGCGGCAGATTTCTCATGCGTCTGAAAACAGCGTTTGACGAGGCTAAAACCGACGCCGAGCGCGAGAAGATAACTCAGGCGGCCCGTTGGGGGCTTGCCGCACTGGATAATCGCGAGGAGGTGGTGCGCCATGATGATCAAAAGGCTTGACGCGACCTTCGGAAAGTTAGAGGGCGAAAGCCTTGAGCTGCACGACGGACTCAACGTCATATCCGCGCCCAACGAGAGCGGCAAGAGCACATGGTGCGCGTTTGTCCGCGCCATGCTCTACGGCGTTGACAGCTCCGAACGCCAGAAGGCCGGCTTTTTGCCGGATAAAATGCGCTTTGCGCCGTGGTCAGGCTCTGCAATGCAGGGCAGCATGCAGCTTGAAAGCGGCGGCAAAGATATAACCATAACGCGCACGACGAAAACGGCATCCGCGCCAATGCGCGAGTTTTCCGCAGTGTATACCGGCACGAGCGTGTCCGTCGAGGGCTTAAACGGAAATAACGCCGGCGAGATGCTTACAGGCGTCAGCCGCGATGTTTTCCGCCGCAGCGCCTTTGTCGAGCAGGGCAAGGTCGCCGTAACGCACAGCGCCGAGCTTGAAAAGCGCATAAGCGCCATTGTATCAAGCGGAGACGAGAACTGCTCGTTCACTGAGGCCGACGGCCGCCTGCGCCAGTGGCAGCGCAAGCGCCGCTTCAACCGCCATGGCCGCCTGCCGGAGCTTGAGGATGAGCTTTCGCATAAAAAGCAGCTTTTGGCCGAGCTTTCGGACGCGGCGCAGCAGCGCGAGAATATGTCCGCCGAGCTTGAAAGGGCAAAGCAGGAGTGCGAGCGCATCGAGGCCGAAGTCATCGAAAGCCGCAAGGTCGTCCGCAAGGAAGCACTAAGCAGCCTTCAGGGTGTGCGCAATGAGGTCAATGCAGCGACCGAGCGCCACGATAAGGCCGTCGAACGTCGCGATAGCTGCCGGGCGGCGCTGTGCGCCTGCGCGATAGGCGAGCGTAAGCCCGAGGAGGCCAAGGCCGAGGTCAAGACAGACCTTGAAAATTCGATGAAATTAAAAGAGCGGTCCGAGCGCAAAAGCTCGCCGGTGCTCGCGATAATACTCATGATCCTGTGCGGCGCGCTCGTCGCGGCAGGCTTCCTGCTGCCGGATCTGATGATCCACGCGTTTGTCGCGGCAGCAGTCGCTCTGGCGGCAGGCATTGCGCTGTTTATCCACGCATCCCGCCGCAAAACGGAGAACTACGAGGCCGCAAAGCAGAGGCGCAAGCTCCTTGCAAAATATAAAGCCGAGTCCGAGGACGATATAGCCGCAAGCATCGACGAATATCTTGAGCTTTACAAAAACTATGCCGAGGCGCAGCGCGCCGAGAAGGAGAGCGCGGAGGCTCTTGCGGTGGTGCGCCGCCGTCAGGAGCAGGCCGAAAGCAAAACGCTCACTCAGCTCGACTTCACCGGCGGCGATAATCAGGCCGCCCAGCTCAGCCGCCGGCTGACCGAGGCTCGCGCAAAATGCAGCCGCATTTCCGCGCAGATGGCAGAGCACAGCGGAAGACTTGCCGCAATGGGCGATCCTCTGGTGCTCGGCTCGGAAATAAGCCGCATGGAGGCCGAGTATGCGGAAATAAGCGCGGAATACGACGCGATAGCGCTTGCGATCGACACCATGCGCAAGGCAGATGAGGATATCCAAAGCCGCTTCTCGCCGGCGCTCGGCAAGCTTGCGGCCGAGTATATGCAGTTTGTGACCGACGGAAAGTACGACGGGGTCATGCTCGACCGCGACTTTTCCGCCACGGTGCATGAAGCCGGCGGAAACGTTCCGCGCAATGCCGAATACCTGAGCGCCGGCACGCTTGACCTTATGTATCTTGCCGTGCGCCTTGCCGTTTGCGAGCTGGCGCTGCCGGAAAGCGCGAATTGCCCGCTTATAATTGACGACGCACTTGTGAATTTCGACGCGGACCGCCGCCGTCAGGCAATGGCGCTGCTTGAGAAGATCGCGCAGGAGCGTCAGGTGATACTGTTTGCCTGCAATTAAATCAATAATCAATAGTAAAGAAAAGACCGTTCTCCATTGAACGGTCTTTTCGTTGAAAAATGCAATTTGCCGTGATATCATAAAAATATGGAACAGTTAAAGAAAAACGAAATATTCGAAGCCGAAATAGAGGCTTATAATTCCGAGGGAAGCGGCGTTGCGCGCATTCTCGGCAGGGCGATTTTCGTGCCGCGCACGATAGTCGGCGAAACGTGGCGCATCGTCATCGTCAAGGTCACGGCCTCGGCGGTGTACGGCCGCGCGCTCGAGCCGGTGAAAATTTCGCCCGAGCGCAGAGCGCCCGAGTGCGAAAATTATCTGCGCTGCGGCGGATGCAGCCTGTGGCACATGAGCTATGACGAGGAGCTGCGCTTTAAAAAGCAGCGTGTGAACGACGCCCTGCGGCACATCGGCCGCCAGACCGTTCAGGCCGAGACCATTATCGGCAGCGATGAGGTGACGCATTATCGCAATAAGGGCATCTACGCCGTGCGCGAGCAGGGCGGCAAAGCCTGCAAGGGCTTTTTTGCGCCGCGCAGCCACGAGCTTGTGCCGGTGGAGAGCTGCCTTATACAAAGTGAGATCGCCGACAAAGCCGCCGACGCCGTGGTGCGGTTTCTAAACGAAAACGGCATACGTGCGTACGATGAAAAAACGCGGCGCGGCCTTGTTCGGCATGTGTATGTTCGCCGCGCGGTAAACACCACCGACGCCGTTGCGGTCATCGTCGCGTCCGGCGGCTTCGGCGCGCGGACGCAGGCACTTGTTGAGCATATGCGCCGCGCCTGCCCGGAGCTGAGCGGCATAGTTTTGAACGTCAATAAGTCCGACGGGAACACCGTGCTCGCCGGGGATTTTCACACCCTGTGGGGGCGCGAATTTATTCGCGACAGTCTCGGCGGCATAGTCTATGAGCTTGCGCCGCAGGCGTTTTATCAGATAAATCCGCCGCAGGCCGAGAAGCTCTACCGCAAGGCGGTCGAGTATGCCGCGCCCGAGGGCAAAACGGTGCTGGATATGTATTGCGGCGCCGGAACTATAAGCCTGTTTTTGGCCAGGGCCGCAAAGCAGGTGATCGGCGCGGAGATAATCCCCGAGGCTGTGGAAAATGCGCGCGAAAACGCCCGGCGCAACGGAATAGAAAACGCAGACTTTATCTGCGCCGACGCATCCGAGGCGGCGGAAAAATTCCTGCGCGACGGCGTGCGGCCGGAGGTCGTCGTTGTCGATCCGCCGCGAAAGGGCATGGACGAGGCCGCCGTGCGCGCACTGTGAGAGTGGTTTACGTCTCCTGCAACCCGGCGACCCTTGCGCGAGATATAACCGTGTTCAATTCCAGCGGCTATGAGCTAAAATGCGCCGAAGCTGTGGACATGTTCCCGAGAACAAGCCATGTGGAGACGGTATGTTTGCTCTGCCATTGACAGTGGGGATAATTGGATTGCGATATAGTACAGACCTTGTGTTAGCGGTAGCAACTGTGGCGGCTATTCAAGAGAAATACCATGTGATGAAAAAATTGATCGGAGGTGCAACATGAGCGAAAAGCTGAAGGTACTGATAATAAACGGCTCGCCGCGAGTCGGCGGCAACACGTCGATAGCGCTGCGCGAGATGGAAACTGTGTTTGAGCAAAACGGTGTTGAGTGCGAGACCGTGCAGATAGGCGCCGAGCCTGTGCGCGGCTGCATTGCCTGCGGCTATTGCATCAAAAACGACAAGTGCGTATTCGACGACGCGGTGAACGCTTTGGCCGAAAAATTCAAAGCTGCCGACGGACTTGTGCTTGCAAGCCCCGTGTATTTTGCAAGCGCGAACGCAACGCTCGTCGCCTGCCTGGACAGGCTGTTTTACAGCACGAGCTTCGACAAAACGATGAAAGTCGGCGCAAGCGTGGTGTGCGGGCGCCGCGGCGGCTGCTCGGCGACGTTTGACGAGCTGAACAAATACTTCACCATATCCGGAATGCCGATCGCGTCCGGCCAGTATTGGAACAGCATCCACGGCAGAGCGGCAGGAGAGGCGGAGCTTGACGAGGAGGGCAGACAGTCCATGCGAACGCTTGCGCGGAACATGACGTTCCTGATGAAAAGCATAGCCCTCGGCAAAGAAAAATTCGGCCTTCCGGAAAAGGAAGAGCCGATAGCAACAAACTTTATAAGATAAAGAAATCCCAAATGGGAGGTTCCTTCTTACAAATTGTGAATATTATGGTATAATTTTGGCAGGCAAGGGGCGAGGCAGTCAGCTACACCACCCGAGAGGGGGGTGAGCGCATGCCGATAACACTAACGATACATATCTTCGGATACACGGTAACGATTAGAGTTAAAAAGCAAAACCGCCACCCGGCACGGTGACGATTTTGCTAAGTTTACTTATCAACTTCTAACCAAGGGCTGACCGTTGGTCATCGCTCCTTGTGGTTTGATTATAGCCCAAAGATTTCAAATTGTCAACTGCGTCGGCTTTGCTCGGCGCAGTTATTTTTCTTCCATCTTCCGCAGCGCTTTTTTGAAGTTCACGGCGAACATGACGGCTGTGAAGATCACGGCCAGGGAATCGGCGACAGGCTCAGCGGCGTAAACGGCGCTCACCTTGTCTGATAAAAGCTGCGGCATAATGTAGATAAGCGGGATGAGCAGCACAAATTTGCGCATAACTGCGACGATGATCGAGCACAGGGCATAGCCAATGGAAACGAAGGTCATCTGGCACGATGTCTGTATGCCGAAGATGAACATTGCGCCGCAGTAGATCCTCAAAGCGCGCGAGGCAAAGTCAATAAGCTGCGCATCCGAGGCGAACATTCCGACGAAAATGCGCGGAAACAGCATAACAAGCCCCCACAGCGCAACGGAATACACAAGGCACACCGTCAGCAGCAGGCGGAAGCTTTCGCGCACGCGCGCTGAGTTTCCTGCGCCGAAGTTATAGCTCGTTATAGGCTGCGCGCCCTGCGCCACGCCCTGAAGCGGCAGCATTGCAAACTGCATGACGCTTGAAAGTATCGTCATTGCGCCGACTGCGATATCGCCGCCGTAGCGCAGCAGGGAGGTGTTGAAGCACATGGATATGACGCTCTCGCTCGCCTGCATGACAAAAACCGAAAGACCCAGCGCGATGCACGGAGGCATAAGCCGCAGTCCGGGCAGAAGATTTTCCTTTTTAAGCCGCAAAACGGTTTTGCTGCCGCAGAGAAACGAGATGACCCACGCACAGGATACGGCCTGCGAAATGACCGTTGCAAGTGCAGCGCCTTTCACGCCCATGCCGAACGCGAAGATAAATACGGGGTCAAGCACAATGTTGAGCGCAGCGCCGATGATAACCGTTTTCATGCCGACCTTTGCAAAGCCCTGCGCGGTTATGAATGCGTTCAGCCCCAGCGTTATCTGCACGAAGATCGTGCCGAGGGCGTATATGCCCATGTAGTCGGCGGCGTAGTAAATGGTGTTTTCGCTCGCGCCGAAAAGATACAGAAGCTCGTCTTTCCATATGAGCATGGCGGCGGTGAGCAGCAGAGAGATGATCACCTGCATCGTAAGACAGCCGCCGAGCGTCCTTTCCGCCGAATCACAGTCGCCGCGCCCCATGAATATCGATGCTCGCGGAGCGCCGCCGGAAGCTACGAAGGCCGAAAAGGCCGAAACGATGAGTATAAGCGGCATGCAAACGCCGATGCCGGTCAGCGCAAGACTGCCGACCTCGGGGATGTGCCCGATGTATATGCGGTCAACGATGTTGTACAGCATGTTGACAAGCTGCGCGATAACAGTTGGCACGGCGAGCTTGGGCAGCAGCTTTTTTATCGGCTGTGTGCCGAGAAATGACTTGTCTTCCTGCATTTTGATACCCTTCTTGAATGATTTATGCAAGAATATTAGCACCGCGCCGCGGTGAAGTCAATTGCCGGGGCTTTAATTTGCGCAGCGGTTATGTTATTATAAGTGCTATGCTAAACGATGAATTTCCCGAAAAGTTAATATCCGCGCTCGGCACGGCCGCGCTTGCGGCGGCGTTTGCGCTCTGGTGCGCCGGCAGCAGCTACGGCGCAGCCGGCTATGCCGCCGCCGTTATCAGCGCGCTGCTTATGCTCGCGTTGTGCCTGCGCTTTGTACCCGAGTGGTGCGCGTTCTGGCGAGAAAAAGACGAAGCTCGCCTCGGCACGGCCGACGGCACGGTCTGCGCGCGCATTTTTGCGCTTATCATAATATGGGATGTCGTTATCCTCATCCTCGGCTTTGTGTTGCGCAAAATTCTCGGCTATGACGAGACTGTCGGCGGCTATGTTCGCTTCTGGCTGTGCACCGACAGTCAGCACTATATGGACATAGCACGCGACTGGTACCTGTCCGACGGCGAGTGGGACAGGCTCGTGCAGCTCGTTTTCCTGCCGGGCTACCCCGTTGTCGTGAGGCTTTTTTCGTATCTCACGGGAGACTGCCTTGCAGCCGGGCTTTTCGTTTCGGCGCTGTGCTTTGCAGGCTCGGGCGTTATGCTGTATAAGCTTATGTGCCTTGACATGGAAAGTGCGGCGGCTCTGCGTGCGGTGAAATTTTTTGCGCTTTGTCCGGCGGCATTTTTCTTCGCCGCCCCCATGAGCGAGAGCCTTTTTGTTCTGTGTACGGTGTCGTGCCTGTATCTTGTTCGCACCGGCAGGATACGGACCGGCGGCCTTTTGGGCGCATACGCCGCGTTCACTCGCTCGCCCGGACTCATCCTCGTCGTGCCGATACTGTTTGAGCTTGTCCGCTCAAGGGCAAAGGCGCGCGAATATATTGCTCTTTTTATGGTGCCGCTCGGCTTTGCGGCCTATTGCATGGTAAACTACTCCGTGTCCGGCGATGCGTTCAAATTCATGGAGTATCAGAGCATCCACTGGCACCAGCAGCTCGGATGGTTTTTCGGCACCGCCGCATACCAGACGGAAAACGCCGTATCGGCGGCGGCAAAAAGCCCGGCGCTTTTATGGGGACTGTGGCTGCCGAACCTTTTGGCGCAGCTTTTGTCGCTTGCGGTGATGATACTTGCCGCAAAAAGGATGCGCGCATCGTATACGGCGTATTTTATCGCGTATTTTGTGGTGACGATGGGCGCGACATGGCTTCTGAGTGCGCCGCGCTATCTTGCGGCGATGATCTCACTTCCGGCGGCAATGTCGGCGCTTACGGAAAATGCGCGCACCGAGCGCGTACTTGTCCTGCTGAGCGCGCTCCTGTTTTTCGCATATTTCATATTTTTCCTGCTCCGATGGCAGGTGTGGTAAAAAAATAGTGTAAATTTTTCTTGTATTCCGGAAATGCTTGTGGTATAGTAGATAAGCTAATATGTCAAAATCGAAAGGATTGAATATAAATGAACACTTTGAAACTCATTCTCACCATCCTTCAGCTCCTCTCCGGCCTTGCTGTAACGGTCGTCGTCCTTCTTCAGAGCGGTAAAAGCGCAGGCTTGTCCGGTGCTATCGCCGGCGGCGCAGAGACCTTCCTGAGCAAGGGCAAGGCAAAGTCTCTGGATGCAAAGCTTGCAAAGGCCACCAAGTGGTTTGCAATCGCTTTCGTTATCCTCACCCTCGTGCTGAACCTTATCTGATAAGCGCGCAAATTTCAGAAAGCACTGCGCAGTCGTTTTCGGCTGCGCTTTTTTATTGCCATGAAAAGAAAAGTTGAGATAAAAGAAGTTTTTCGCGGTGTCAAGGCCGCGTTCCCGTCCACGGTTCCGATCTTTTTCGGCTGGATATTCGTTGCACTGACCTACGGGGTTTTGATGGAAGAACTCGGCTACGGCCCCCTGTGGACGTTGCTGTTTTCTATGATATGCTTCTGCGGCGGAATGCAGATAGCGGCGGTGCCGATGATGGCGGCCAGATTTGACCCTGTGCAGATGCTCATAATGAGCTATTTCGTGAATTTCCGACACACGTTTTACGGACTTGCGCTGCTTGAAAAATATAAGGATACGCAGCCGTTCAAGCCGTTTCTTATCTATGCTCTGGCCGATGAGCCTTTCTCGCTGGCGGTATCCTCCGATGCTCCGGAGGGGATGGAGCCGCGGTATTTCTTCTTCGGGCAGACTCTGCTCTTGTATGTTTACTGGTGCGGCCTCACGGCGCTCGGCAGTGTGCTCGGCAAGATCATAACGTTTGACACAACGGGGCTTGATTTTGCGCTCAACGCGCTGTTTATCGTGTTCTTCCTCCAGCAGTGGAAGGACAAGGCCAAGCGCCCGGCGTGCATCATCGGCGTTGCCGTGACGCTGCTTGCGCGCGTAGCCTTCGGGCCGACGATGTTCCTCATTCCGGCGCTTGCCGGCATGCTCTTAGTCTTTTGGTTGGGGAGGAATAAACTGTGAAGCTTACCGTTATTCAGACGCTTATCATCATCCTCGCCATAGCCGTCGGAACGCAGATCTCGCGCTGGCTGCCGTTTTTGGCCTTTTCCGGCAAGAAGGAAACTCCGGCGTTTGTAAAATACCTCGGGCGCGTGCTGCCGCCGGCGCTCATGGGTCTGCTCGTGGTCTATTGCTTTAAAAATACGCCGATATTCACAGGCTCGCACGGATTGCCGGAGCTTATCGCGGCTCTGTTTGTGGTTTTGAGCTACGAGTGGAAGGAAAACCTGCTTCTTTCCGTCGGAGGAGGCACCGTCGCGTACATGCTGCTCGTGCAGTTCGTTTTTTAAAAGTTTACAAAATCAAGAGGGCCGTCGGAGCGATTCGGCGGCCTTATTGATTGCAAATGTGAGAATAAACTGGTATAATGACAATCAATATTATCGAAGTATTTTTATCCGAAAGGAATTTTTGCTTATGTGCGGAATAGTTGGCTTTGCAGGAGGGGAGCAGGCAGCTCCCATACTGCTTGACGGACTGGAAAGACTGGAATACCGAGGCTATGACTCTGCCGGTATCGCCGTTATATCCGGCGATAAAAAGCTGCAGGTCAAAAAATCAAAGGGCCGCCTGAAGGTGCTCAGGGATATGATACAGGGCGGCAAAAGCGTAGAGGGCACCATCGGCATCGGCCACACACGCTGGGCAACGCACGGCGAGCCGAACGACGTCAATGCCCATCCCCATCTCAGCGGCGACGGCAAGATCGCCGTTGTTCACAACGGCATAATCGAAAACTATGTTGAGCTGCGCGATTTTCTTATATCCAACGGCTATAAATTCATCTCCGATACCGACACCGAGGTGGTAAGCCAGCTCGTTTCGTTCTACTATGCCGAGTGCGGCAATGCGCTTGAGGCTGTGTTCCGCGTTCTGCGCCGCATCGAGGGCGCGTATGCGCTGGGTATACTGTGCGTTGACGAGCCGGAGCATTTCATCGCCGCGCGCAAGGATGCGCCGCTGCTTATCGGCTACGGCGAGGGCAGCAACTACATAGCAAGCGACGTCACCGCGATAATAAAGCACACGCGCGACGTTTCGTATATGGAAGACGGCGAGGTCGCCGTCATCTCCGCCGACAAGGTGCAGTTTTATAATGCAATGGAGCAGACCATCGAAAAAGAGCACCACACGATCGACTGGGATGTATCCGCGGCTGAAAAGGGCGGTTATGCACACTTCATGCTCAAGGAGATCATGGAGCAGCCCGAGGCTATACGCAAAACGGCGTTCAGCCGCATCCGCGATAACCGCATCGTGTTCGAGGATATGAAATTCACCGCCGAGCAGATCAAAGACGTAAGCCGCATATTCATAATCGCCTGCGGCTCGTCATATCATGTTGGTGTGGTGGGCAAGTATAATCTTGAGCGACTCATGCGCAAGCCGGTCGAGGTCTGCCTCGCTTCGGAATTCCGTTACAGTGATCCGCTTGTCGATGACAAGACGCTCGTTATCGTCATCAGCCAATCGGGCGAAACGCTCGATACGATGGCGGCGCTGCGCGAAGCAAAGGCAAGGGGAGCGCACATACTTTCGATAGTAAACGTTGTCGGCAGCTCCATAGCCAGAGAATCGGACGATGTGCTCTACACCTGGGCAGGCCCCGAGATCGCCGTTGCAACAACTAAGGCATATAGCACGCAGCTTGTCCTGCTCAACATGCTGGGGCTTTACTTTGCCGACGCTCTGGGCACTGTAAGCGCCGCGCAGTACGACGAGATAATCGAGGAGCTTCTTCGTCTGCCGGGCAAGATGGAGCAGATGCTTGAGGATATCGAGGATATAAAGCATTTTGCCTCGAACTACTTCAACCACAACTCCGTGTTCTTCATCGGCCGCAACCTTGACTATGCCATGGGTCTTGAGGGTTCGCTCAAGCTTAAGGAGATATCCTATATCCACTCCGAGGCATACGCATCGGGCGAGCTTAAGCACGGAACCATTTCCCTCATCGAGGACGGTACCCTCGTCATAGCCCTCGGCACCTACGAGCCTCTGTTTGACAAAGCCATGAGCAACATCGTTGAGGTTCAGGCGCGCGGCGCGGATGTGCTTGCGCTCACGACCGAGAGCAATGTTGCCGAGATGAAAAAGACCGTGGAGAACGTCATTTCCGTTCCCGAGACACACACGATACTTCAGCCTTCTCTGGGCGTTGTGCCGCTTCAGCTTTTCGCGTACTATGTTGCGCTGCTGCGTGGCTGCGATATCGATAAGCCCAGAAATCTTGCAAAGTCGGTGACTGTCGAATAATTGAAAAATCTCATGATATTTTTTGCGTGCGTGGTCTGTAAGGCCACGCACTGCTTGTTGCGGCTGTTTAATTTCGGCGCAACCTCGCTCCCCGGAGCGCTGGCACTCAAGATATGCCCCGATATCCTCGGGTACGCTGCAAAAAATGTCGATATAATCGCCGTTACGGGGACAAACGGCAAAACCACATCGGCGCGCATAATAGAGCGCGCCCTGCAAAACTCCGGCAGAAGCGTGTGTGCAAACCGATCGGGAGCAAACCTCATGCCGGGGATAACGGCAGAGCTTATCATGAACAAAAGTCTGTTCGGCTCTACAAGGTGCGAAAGCGCCGTGATCGAATGCGATGAGGCCGCGTGCAGGCTCGTTCTCGGCAAGCTCAGGCCGCGCGTTTTGCTCATTACAAATCTTTTCCGCGATCAGCTCGACCGCTACGGTACGGTGGCGCATCCGCGCGACTGCATCGCAGAAGGCTTGCGTGATACGCCCGATACGACAGCCGTCATAAATGCCGATTGCCCGATGGCAGCGTCGGTTTCGCGTCTGTGCCCAAACAGAACCGTGTACTACGGACTCGGTGAGCATAAGAAAACCTGCGTCGGCAGCGGCGAGGACGATACCTGCCCGGTCTGCGGAAAAAGGCTCGGCTACAAGGGACTCAGCTACGCAAATCTCGGCGTGTTTTCCTGCTCCTGCGGCTTTGCGCGAAGTGCGCCGGATGTGAGCGCAGAGTCGGTTTTCTCGGACGGAAGCTTCGTTCTGCGCGCCCTTAGCGATAAAACGGTCTGCGCTCCGGCGCTGCCGGGGCTTTACAATGTCTATAACAGCGTCGGCGCTGTCGCCGCCGCCGTCGCCTGTGGTGTGCCGTTAAAGCAGGCTGCCGCCGCGGCGCAGGACTTTGACTGCGGCTTTGGCAGGATGGAGAGCTTTCCGCTCGGCAAGCGCGGAGCAAGGATGATACTTATAAAAAACGCCGCCGCTGCCGATCAAACGCTTGATGAGGTCTGCCGCGCGCCGGGAGAAAAAACTCTGGTGCTTGCCGTTAATGATCGCACAGCCGACGGAACGGATATATCCTGGCTCGACGAGGCCGATTTCGGGATGCTTGCGCGGCGCGGAAAGATCATGCGCGTCTATGTCTGCGGCGACCGCGCAGAGGCCGCAGAAAAAAGGCTTGAGCGCGAAAATATACCCTGTCAATCATGCGGAAACTATGATAAACTGATAGAGTCTCTGCGGGATGAGGATAACTTCATTTTCATCCTGCCGACCTACACCGCCATGCTCGAATTGCGCGCAAAGCTCGTGCGCAGACTTGGCGGAAAGAACTTCTGGGAATAAACGAGGATAAACGAATGATACGTTTTTATAACGGCCGCGTGCTCACGTTCGAGCCGGAGGCGAAGATAACACGGTGCGAGGTGTGGACGGACGGCACGCGGATAATCCATGTCGGCGCGGCACCGGAAGCCATGCCGGAGTTTGAGCGCGAGATAGACCTTAACGGCGACCTGCTCATTCCGGGCTTTAAGAATGCGCACACGCACTCGGGCATGACCTTTCTGCGCTCGCTTGCCGACGATATGCCGCTGGATAAGTGGCTCAGCGAGCAGGTTTGGCCGAAGGAGGCACGCCTTAGCCCCGACGGGCTTTACGTCATGACGCGCCTTGCGATAATGGAATACTTAACAAGCGGCATAACGAGCTGCTTTGATATGTATTTTCACAACGATGCGTTTGTCAAAGCGTGCATAGATTCGGGCTTTCGCGCGGTGCTGTGCGGCGATATGAATAATTTCGACAGCGACTATACGCTGCTTGAGGATAAATTTCTGCGCTATAACAAAACGCACGAGCTTATATCCTATCGCCTCGGCTTCCACGCGGAGTACACGACGAGCATGGAGCGCATGCAGTTTGTCGCCGATCTTGTGCGGAAATACAAAGAGCCGATGTTTGTCCACTCGTCGGAAACGCGCTCGGAGGTCGCAGGCTGCGTCGAGCGCTACGGCGTAACGCCGACGGTGCTTTTTGATAAGCTCGGCATGTATGACTACGGCGGCGGCGCGTTCCATTGCGTTCACATGAGCGACGAGGATATCGCGATATTCAAAAAACGCGGCCTGACGGCGGTTTTGAACCCGGCCTCAAACCTCAAGCTTGCAAGCGGTATCGCGCCGGTAAAGCGCTTTATCGACGAGGGCATAGCCCTTGCCATCGGAACCGACGGCGCAGGCTCGAACAACGCACTTGACATGTTCCGCGAAATGTACCTCGTGAGCGTGCTGGCCAAATACCGCGAAAACGACGCCTCGGCGGTCGATGCAGCGAAGGTGCTTGAGGCTGCCTGCGTGGGCGGTGCGCGCGCAATGGGCTTAAACGGCTGCGACGGCATTGCCGTCGGCAAAAAGGCAGACCTTACGGTTATTGACCTCAACAGACCGAACATGCGCCCGATAAACAACATCGCAAAAAATATCGTCTATGCCGGAAGCAAGGAAAATGTGCGCCTTACCATGGTAAACGGCCGCGTTCTGTACGAAAACGGCGAGTTTTTCATCGGCGAGGACGCGCGGAAAATTTACGACGAAGCGGAAAAAATTATGGAGACGATAAAACAGTGAGAGAAATTGACCTTCACGTTCACACAAATATATCCGACGGCTCGGAAACGCCTGCGGAAACGGTGAAATATGCCCGGTCGCTCGGCCTGCGCGCGATCGCCGTGACCGATCACGACAGCATAAACGGCGTTGCCGAAGCACAGAAGGCCGGAAAAGAATGCGGCCTCGAGGTCGTCGCCGGAATGGAGCTCGGCTGCGGCTGGTACGGCAGAGAGGTACACATGCTCGGATACGATCTTGATATCCGCTCAAAAAAGCTGCCCCCGGTGCTCGACTGGATAGTGCGCGACCGCGACGAGCGCAACAGAAAAATGGTGGACATGCTCGCGCGCGACGGACTTTTCATCGACCTTGACGAGCTTCAGGCAAAGCACCCCGGCTCGACCATCGGCAGACCGCATTTTGCCCTGTGCCTTGTCGAGGCGGGCGTTGCCGAAAGCGTGCAGGATGCGTTCGAGCGCTTCCTCGATCCCGGCTGCAAGTATTATATCCGCCGCCATTTTCTGAGCGTTGAGGATGCGGCGGAGCTTATCCGCTCGGCCGGAGGCAAGCCGGTCATTGCCCATCCGCGGCAGTATAAGCTCACGCCCGAGCGCTTTACGGAGCTCATGGAACGCGCACGCGCCTGCGGCGTTGCCGGGCTTGAGTGCTACTACTCCGGCTATGACGCGCAGACCGTCGCCAAGTACCTCGCCGCGGCCGAAGAATACGGTTTTTGTCCCACCGCAGGAAGCGACTGGCACGGCAAAAACAAGCCGCATATCCATCTCGGCAGCGGCATGAACGGCGAACTGGCCGCTCCTTATGAGATACTCGAAAAATTAAGAGATCATGAGTGAGGCAGACCGAAAACGCGAAAAATTCTAAAAATAAAATTTTTCAGAAAAAAAGTACAGCAAAAGCGAAATATCCCTGCTTGTTCTCCGTCCTTATAGATAACAGGCTCAAAGAGCCTACACCCCCCTTGATAAAACTATGGAAGGAGAACTGCTTGAATGTATGACATTGACAAGGAAATGATGTATCCCGAAAGAGACGAAATTCTGAAAGACATCGGCAAGGCCACTATTATTTGGTGGCTCCTCAAGATCATATTCTGATCTTACGCACAAAAAACTGCACCGTCAACGGACGGTGCAGTTTTTGCGTTGTGCTGTACTGCTTATTCGCCGAAGTCGAGAACACGCAGCATACGAACGAGGGTGAGTCTGTTGCGGATAGCGGCCGAGATGGGCAGCATCTCCTGCTCAAGCGCGGGGTCGATGCCGATGTGCTCGGGCAGATATTTTGCGTTGCAGCCCTTGTACAGAGCCTCCATCTCCTCGACTGAGGGGATCTCGTTTATCATGGCGCGGATCTCGTCCCAGTGATCGACGATGTTCTGGGAAGCGAAGGTAGCAAGAACGTCGTTCTCGTTTTCCTTGATGATTCCCGGTGCGAGCCTGTCGCCGAATTTTTCTCTTATCCACTCTTCGCTCAGCGGCTCGAAGGGCTTTGCCTTGGGTGTGGGCAGGGAGGCGAGGTGGTGATACTCCTTGATGCAGGCGAAGGTGCCGACGCCGACGCACTCGCCGTGGATGCCCTCTGCATTCTCAAAACGCGGCGGCTGCATCTCGACAAGATGAGCCATCAGGTGCTCTGCGCCGGAAGCGGCTCTTGAGTGGTTGAGCAGCTGCATGGTAAGGCCGCTCTTCATCTGCGCCATGGTCATTGCCTCGTGGTCGGCAACGCCGGTGGCGGCGTATTTATCGGCAGCTTCGCGCATGATGTCCAAAGCTTCCTGTGCAAGATCGGCTACCATCGGGCAGTAATATTCGCCGGCAACGAGGTGGGATACCTTCCAGTCGAACAGAGAGATGTATTTCGAAAGGATATCGTTTATGCCGCTTGCAACAAGGCGTGCCGGAGCGCCCTTTATAATGTCAAGGTCGGCAACGACAAGGACGGGAGCGCACATCGGTGTGGACTTCTTCTGACCGTTGAGAATGGCCGAGCAGATATTGGCCGTGAAGCCGTCGGAGGAAGCGAGCGTCGGGATGGCGACGAAGGGGATGCCGAGCTTGTAAGCCGGGTAGCGGCCGAAGTCCATGATGGTGCCGGCGCCGTAGGCTACGATGACCTCGGGGTTATCGAGCTTCTTCATCATCTCTTCGATGACGGTGTCCTCGGCGCGCAGGCCGTTTGCCTCAAGCACGATCTCCTGATCGGCGGCGACATGCTTGCCCTCGGTGAGCTTGTAGATGACCGTATCGTAGATAACGGCGCGCTTTTTGCCGGCAAGGCCGACATCGGCCATGTACTGCTCGAAATTGTTTATCGCGCCGTATTCGACGACGACCTTTTTCGTTTCAAGCTCATGGTCTCTGCCGCAGACGCATTTGCCGACGTACTTTTCGCAATCCATGATCATGGTAAAACACCTCAATTACAAAAATTCTGAATTTATTATGCCTATTCTAAGTTAAATTCTAATCAGGCCATATAGCTAAGTCAAGAGCGAATAATGACGAAAAAATCGGGCAAAGTCATACGACTCGACCCGATTTTTGTTCAAATCATATATTTTTTGATCGCTTCACCGACCGTATCAGGGTCGGTTGTGACACTTATTACAAATTCAATGTTTTCTTTCTCGGAAAAGGCCTCGAGCCAATCAAGAAATTCGCCGAACATAACGGGATCCTTATTGCTGACGATCTTATAGAAATTATCGACAAAAACATGGGTTATGTCATAGTTGCCGGAATGAAGGCCGCAGATAAAGCCCTTTATGAATTCATAAGAGCCGATGTCATAAGAGCCGGCCTCGATAAGACGAGCCTGATAAGGAATATCGTAAGTAAGCTTCTTTTCCTTTTCGATGCAGACTACGTCGCCGTTTTCCATTGCGACAGCTTCGCGGACGAGCTCGACCAGACGCTTTGTCTTGCCGCTGCCCTTCAGACCCATGATCAACTTAACCATTTTGTCCACTCTCCTTTTCAGTTATAAGTTGAAGTTTTCCTTTGAGCTTAGATTAACATTTTTCCGCATACAAAGCAAGAGCAAAAGTGTGAATTAAAATATAATAAATAGAGTATGGAAAAGAGCACGGAAAAATCCGTGCTCTTTATCGTCATGTGCCGGGCTTGCCGAGCATCTTGAACATATTCTTTTTGTAAGCCTCAACGCCGGGCTGGTCAAAGGGATTGACCCCGGACATGTAGCCGGATATCGCGCAGGCAAGCTCAAAGAAGCATACGAGGTCGGCAAAGCCTGCTTCGTCGCGCGCCGGAACGCTTATGCCGATGTTGGGAACTCCACCGGATATGTGCGCTGCCTTCACCGCGTCGCGCGCCGTGCGGCAGATATCCGCATAGTCCCTGCCCGCAAGGTAGTTAAGCCCGTCCGGATCGCCCATTTCAAACGGAACGGCAACGCTGCTGCGCGGCTTGTCAAAGCTGACAACGGTCTCCATCAGCGTTCTCGGGCCGTCCTGAATATACTGACCCATCGAGTGCAGGTCGGCGGTGAATTCAACGGAGGCAGGGAAGATGCCTATGCCGTTTTTGCCCTCGCTCTCGCCGTAAAGCTGCTTCCACCACTCGGCCATGAAGCGGAACGACGGCTCATAGCAGCCGAGGATCTCTATGCTGCGGCCGTGACCGTAGAGATACTGCCTTGCTGCGGCGTACTGCCATGCCGGATTCTCGGGCGAGCGCAGGTCAAGCTCCTTGAATGCACATATGGCGGAGGTTATGACCGCCTTTATATCGATGCCGGCAACCGCCATAGGAAGCAGACCGACGGCCGACAGAACGCTGTATCGTCCGCCGACGTCATCGGGAACGACGAAGCACTCCCAGCCCTCGGCATCCGCGAGGGACTTAAGCGCACCGCGGTGCGCGTCCGTGGTCGCGAATATATGCTTTTTGGCGGCCGAGCCGTATTTTTCGCGCGCAAGCTTTCTGAAAACGCGGAAAGCAAGCGCCGGCTCAAGGGTCGTGCCGGATTTGGATATGACGTTTATATCGAAATCCATATCACCGAGCTGGGTGAGAGTATCGTTCAGAGCGTCGGGCGAAAGACCGTTGCCGATGAAGAATATCTTCGGGTCGTTTTCCGAGGGGATGGGGCGCAGAAGCTCGATCGCTCCGCGCGCGCCGAGATAAGATCCGCCTATGCCGATAACGACAAGCGCCTTTGAGCGGCTGCGTATGCGCTGCGCCGCCGAGAGTATCGCCTTCAGCTCACCGTCGCGTATGCGTTCGGGAAGCTCCAGCCAGCCGGTAAACTCGCTGCCTGCGCCGGACTTGTCGCCGAGCATTCTGTGCGCCGCCGCGGCTGCCGCAAAATCAAGCTCCGCAGGATCGAAAAACGCGGAAGTTCCCGTTAAATCAACCTTGACCATGATTACCCCTCCGTGTGATAAATTTATAATCTTATATTATACACCGGAGGCATAAAAAAGCAAGGATAATGTGTCGAGGTGGTGGCTGCAAGCTTGATTTGACGCAAATTTTGCGGATGAGTGGGGCGATCAACCCTTACCGTCGGATACTACGCGGAGAGTGCCGATCTGCTGCCCCTTTTCGACCGGCGCCGGCAGCGTGTCGGGCAGGTCAAGCTCATAGGATACCTCACCTATGCCGTTTTTGGGAACAAGCGCGGCCTCCGCACCGTCATAAACAGGCTGGACGCTGTCGGCACTGCCGAGCGTAACGCGCACCGGCGGCAGGACATCGGGGCTGCGCAGCGGCATGAGCCGGTAGTTTGCAAAGCCGTAGCTCAACAGAACCTTTGCGTCGTTGTTGCGCTTATCTATGGTGTCCGCGTGCATGATAACGGCTATATATTCCACGCCCTCGCGCTCGGCGGTGGCCGAAAGGCAGTACATGGCCTTTTCCGTGAAGCCGGTTTTCAGCCCCGTGCAGCCGTCGTAGTAGTAAACGA
This sequence comes from Firmicutes bacterium CAG:24053_14, assembly GCA_001916715.1. Lineage (GTDB taxonomy): Bacteria > Bacillota > Clostridia > Oscillospirales > Oscillospiraceae > F23-B02. The sequence goes on along the minus strand of MNSZ01000046.1, from coordinate 61,615 downwards.
GCTTGTTGGTGTTTGAAAGGCCGAACTCGCCGCCGCGTATCGTATCCATCCATATCGTCGTATAGTCCTTTATCATGTCGTGCCGGATAAGCTCGCGGCTCATGACGGCGATATCATATGCGCTGGTGTAGTGCTCATCGTCCTCGAAAAGGCCGGTGCAGTTTTTGAAATTGGTATCCTTGAGTCCAAGCTCGCGGGCGCGGTCGTTCATGCGCGCAACGAAGGCCTGCTCCGAGCCGCAAAGGTGCTCCGCCATCGCAACGGCGCAGTCGTTTGCCGAAACGACGCAGATGCACTTGAGCATTTCGTGAACGCTCATCTTTTCGCCCTCCTCGAGAAAAACGCAGCTTCCGCCGAAGGATGCTGCGCGCTCCGAGGCTATGACCGTGTCGTCAAGGCTTATATCGCCGCGCTCGACGGCCTCGACGATCAGCAGCATGGTCATGACCTTCGTAACGCTTGCCGGCGGCAGGCGCTCGTGAGAATTCTTCTCGTATATCACTTCGCCCGTGACCTTTTCCATGAGTATTGCAGACGGGGCGGAGATGTCAATATCATCGTCTGTAAGCGTATTTATCGCATATACCGGACTCGTCAGCATGACGATGCACAGCGCAGCACACAGAAGTTTTTTCATAGCTCATCCCTCCGCTAAAAGCCTATGCTCGTGCTCAAAAATAATGCGCAGGTTGCACGATTATGCTTTATTCGACAAAATGTGAATGCTCATCGGCACGTCTGAGATTGAAAAATGCATTGTATATCAAGGGTTTTGAACATTTTCAACATAGTTTTCAACATTTAAAACAGAGGTATATTCGGTAAAAAGGTTAACATAACGTAAAAATTTCGAGCAGATATTGACGCTGAGGAAAAGAGATAGTAATATTGAAAAAGAAACACAAAGCTACCGAACAGGGGGGTGGGGAATTGGACAGAAAAAATAAATATTCCCAATACATCGGCTGGGGCGTTACGGCTTTTGCGGTGATCGCTGCCGGAGTGCTGTTTTATTTCGGCATTGACTATATGGGAAAGCTCATAGATGCATTGGGTAAGCTGCTGAGCATACTAAGCCCGTTTATATGGGGTCTTGTCATATCCTATCTTCTCATCCCGTCGATGACGCTTTACGAGCGCAAGCTTTTTAAGCCTCTTGTTTTGCGCATAAACAAAACAAAGCCGCGCCTTAAAACAGGAACAAAGCTTCCGCGCGTGCTTGCGCTCATCCTCGCCGAGATCGTCATGCTGCTGCTTATCACCGCGCTGTTTTACCTCATCGTTCCGCAGGTTTACGACAGCATATCGGCCATCATAACAAACAGCCCGTCGTATTTTGACTCGGCGTATTCGGCGATAGACAATCTCCTCAAGGACTATCCCGAGATCGAGCAGTACGCGACGAAGATTTTCGGAAACCTGACCGATGCGCTGACAAAATGGACGACGAACACGCTGCTGCCAAGCATGGAGAGCGTCGTAACGAACATAACAAGCGGCGTTTTCTATGTCCTCAAGGGACTTTACAATGTCGTTATCGGCATAATAGTTTCGGTGTATATACTTTATAATAAGGAGCCTTTCATAGCCCACTACAGAAAGATACTTTACAGCATCTTTTCCCCGGCGCGCGCAAAGCGCATCATGTCGGCTCTGCGCTTTGCAGACAAAACGTTCATGGGCTTTATAAGCGGCAAGCTGCTCGACAGCGCGATAATCGGCGTGCTGTGCTACATAGGCTGTGTGATACTGAAAATGCCGTATGCACTGCTTATTTCGGTCATCGTCGGCGTTACGAACATCATCCCGTTCTTCGGCCCGTTTATCGGTGCGATCCCCTCGGCGCTGCTGATACTGCTGGTCGATCCGAAAATGTGCCTGTGGTTTGTTATCTTCGTGTTCATCCTCCAGCAGCTTGACGGCAACGTCATCGGCCCGAAGATACTCGGAACCTCCATCGGCATAAACGGCTTCTGGGTGCTGTTTTCGATCGTTATATTCGGCGGCATTTTCGGCTTCTGGGGCATGCTGCTTGGCGTTCCGGCCTTTGTCATTATCTACACGGCGCTTGAAATGGTTGTCAACCGCAAGCTCAAAAAGCACGATCTTCCGATTGACGCCGAGTCGTATATGAACCTTGACTATATCGACCCCGAAACTCTGGAGCTTGTTCCGAAGCGCAGAGTAAAGCCTGCCGAAAAAACCGAAGCAAAGCAGGAAAATAAGAAGTAAAAAAACAAGGCTGCACCTAAACCGTGCAGCCTTGAAATTTTGAATTTATCTGTGCGCAAGAGTATCGTGCGCGCGCTTTAGCGCCGAGCACAGGGCAAGAACGTCGTCCTCGGTGCTGTATCGCGAAAAGCTTATCCTGATCGCGCCGTCGATCACCTGCGCCGGGAGGTGCATTGCCTCGAGCACATGACTGCGCCCGCCCTTTTTGCAGGCCGAGCTTCTTGAAACATAGATGCTTTCGGCTTCGAGAAAGTTCATGAGCACCTCGCTGCGCCAGCCGGGGAGCGATACGCTGAGAATGTGCGGAGCGCCGCCGCCGATGATAAGCGCCTCGGGAATATCGGCGCAGAGCCTGTCGGCCGCGAGGGCGCGCAGCCGCGCCATCTTTTCACAATTATCCTGCATGCCGGCAAAGGCGATCTCGGCCGCCTTGCCGAAGGCGGCTATCTGCGGCATGGCCTCGGTTCCGGCGCGCATTCCGCTCTCCTGGGCGCCGCCGCGAATGAGGGGCTTGATTTTGACCCCTGTTTTGATATACAATGCGCCTATGCCCTTCGGCGCGTGAATTTTGTGGCCGCTGATGCTTATCATGTCCGCGCCGAGCTTTTTTGCGGAAAACGGCACCTTCATGAAGCCCTGAACGGCGTCGGTGTGCAAAAGCGCCTTTGAGCCTTCGGCCTTGAGCATTTTTGCAATGCCTGCAATGTCGGTAATGCCGCCGGTCTCGTTGTTTACCATCATGAGCGTGACGAGGATCGTGTCCTCGCGCAGTGCGTTTTTGACCGACTCGACCGATATCGCCCCGTCCTTTTCCGGGGCAAGGTATGTCACTTCAAAGCCGCGAGCCCCCAGATCTTCAAGCGTTTTGCGCACGGCGTCGTGCTCAACGGCGGACGAAATTATGTGCTTTCCGCGGCGGGACATGCTCTCAGCGCCCTTTGTTATTGCCCAAACGTCGCTTTCCGAGCCGCAGGAGGTGAAATAGACCTCCGATGCCGAGCAGCCGAGGGCTGCGGCTATCTGCGAGCGTGCAGTGTCGAGATAAGTCTTGGCCTCGCGCCCTTTCGTGTGCGTCGAGCTGGGGTTTCCGTAGCACTCGGTCATGACCTTGTACGCAATATCTGCGGCTTCGGGGCAAACGCGCGTCGTTGCCGCATTATCAAGATAAACTTCCATATTATTGACTCCTCAGGAGATGATTTCATGAAATATATTATATACACTCTCGGCTGCAAGGTCAACCAGTATGAGACACAGGCGATAGAAGCGCTGCTCGTCTCACGCGGCCATAAGCCCTGCGTCGAGGGTGAGATCGCCGACGCCGTCATCGTCAATACCTGCGCCGTCACGGCCGAGGCCGGACGCAAGTCGCGTCAGGCGATCCACCGCCTGCGCGAGGAAAACCCCGGAGCTGTCGCCGCCGTGCTCGGCTGCTATTCGCAGCTCAGCCCCGATGCCGTGCAGAAGCTCGGCGCGGACATAGTTTACGGAACGGCAGACAGGCTGAAGCTCATTGACGCGGTTGAAAAAGCCGTCGCCACCGGCGAGGGCGAAAAAGCGCTCGATAAGCCGTTTGAGCGCCGCGTTTTTGAAGAGCTGCCGGCAGGCGCAGTGTCCGGCCATACGAGGGCGCTTTTGAAGATTCAGGACGGGTGCGTGAATTTCTGCTCCTACTGCATAATTCCGTACACGCGCGGCAGAGTGCGCAGCCTGCCCATGGAGGCGGCAGTGCGTCAGGCGGCCGAGCTTGACAAAAAGGGCTACCGTGAGCTGGTCATAACCGGCATCGAGATCGCGTCCTACGGCGTTGATCTGCCCGGAAAGCCCGACCTTGCCGACGTTGTGTGCGCGATAGCGGACGCCGCGCCGCATATGCGCCTACGCCTGGGGTCTATCGAGCCGAGCGTCATAACCGAGGATTTCTGCAAAAAAATTGCCGACTGCGGCAGCGTGTGCAGGCATTTTCATCTCTCGCTGCAATCCGGCTGCGATGCAACGCTCAAGGCCATGAACCGCAAGTACGACACCGCGCGGTTTTACGAGGCGATGCAGCTTCTGCGCCGCTATTTTCCCGACTGCGGCATGACCTGCGACGTTATAGTCGGTTTTCCCGGCGAGAGCGAGGAGCATCAGCTCGAAACGCTTGCTTTTCTCAAAAAAGCGCAGTTTTCCGACGCACACATTTTCCCGTACTCGCGCCGCCCCGGCACTCCGGCGGATAAGATGGACGGCCAGATCGACCGCGCGACAAAGGCAAAGCGCTCAAGGCAGGCGCGCGCCGTCGTCGCCGAAACGCGCCGCAGGTTTCTTGAGAGCATGATAGGCAAAACTCTGCCCGTCCTGTTTGAAACGCAGGAGGGCGAATGCTGGCAGGGACACAGCGATAACTACCTCGAGGTGCGCGCCGAGGGCGAAGATCTTCGCGGTACAGTATATAATGTCAGGATAGATGCGGTTTCCGAAGGAATTTTAGTCGGAAATGTCATTTGACACGGATAGCAAAAATAGCTATACTTTTAACAATGACCGAACAGGAGGTGCTCACAGTGTCAAGAGAAAAGGTCTATAATTTTTCGGCAGGTCCGTCAATGATGCCGGAATCGGTGCTCAACAAGGCCGGAAGCGAGATAAGTGATTATATGGGCAGCGGTATGTCCGTTATGGAGATGAGCCACCGAAGTTCCCTGTTCGGCGAAATTTTTGCGGAAACCAAACGGAAGCTCAGAGATGCCCTGAACGTGCCGGACAGCCACGAGATCCTGTTTTTGCAGGGCGGCGCAACGCTGCAATTCGCGGCGATACCCCTCAATCTCATGGGAAGCGGAAAGTGCGCGGACTACGCCGTGACCGGCAACTTCTCCGGACTTGCCGCAAAGGAAGCGGAAAAGTACGGCAGCGTTCACATAGCCTGCGACAGCTCCGACCGCGGACACAGCTATATCCCACCGGAGCTTTCGCTCAGCGCGGCTTCGAGCTATTTTTATTACTGCGCGAACAACACCATATACGGAACCGAGTGGCAGTCCGTGCCCGATACCAAGGGCAAAACGATAGTCTGCGACATGTCCTCGGATATCCTGTCAAAGCCCGTTGACGTGTCGAAATTCGGCCTTATCTATGCCGGCGCTCAGAAAAACATGGCGCCTGCCGGGCTGACGGTCGTCATAGTTGACAAGGCTCTTGCCGGCCGGCAGATGGATATCTGCCCCTCGGTCATGAGCTATGATACGCTTATTAAAAAAGACTCCATGCTCAACACTCCGCCCTGCTGGTGCATTTACATGCTCGGTCTCATGCTCGACTGGCTTGCAGGCATAGGCGGCGTTGCGGCAATGCAAGAGATAAAGCGCGAGCGCGCCAAGCTCGTTTACGATGTACTCGATAACAGCAAGCTATATATTCCGCATGCCGAAAGGGATTCGCGCAGCGATATGAACGTGACCTTCCGCACAGGCTCGGACGAGCTGGACGCGCAGTTTGTCAAGGGCGCGGCCGCGGAGGGACTTCTCAATCTCAAGGGCCACAGGCTCACCGGCGGTATCCGTGCGTCGCTTTATAATGCCATGCCCATGGAGGGCGCGCAGGCTCTGGCCGATTATATGAAAAAATTCGAGGTAGAACACCATGTATAATATTAAAACAATAAACAAAATTTCGCCCGTCGGCCTTGATAAGCTCAAAGCCAAGGGTTGCAATGTCGGCGAGGATATCGCCGCGCCCGACGGAATAATCGTCCGCAGTGCGGATATGCATGATTACGAGGTCAATCCCGAACTTCTCGGCGTTGCGCGCGCCGGAGCGGGCTATAATAACATTCCCATAGATGAGCTTGCAGAAAAGGGCATCGTCGTTTTCAACAGCCCCGGCGCGAATGCCGAGGCGGTAAAGGAGCAGACCGTGTGCTCGATGGTGCTTGCCTCGCGCGATGTTGTCGGCAGCATCGAGTGGGTAAAGAGCATCGCCGATCAGGGCGATAAGATACCCACGCTTGTCGAAAAGGGCAAGTCCAATTTCGCAGGCCCCGAGCTTATGGGCAAAACGGTTGGCGTTCTCGGCCTGGGAGCAACTGGCGCGCTGGTCGCAAATGCCTGCCTTGCACTGGATATGGATGTTATCGGCTATGACCCGTTTATGTCGGTCGAGGCTGCATGGAGACTTTCGCGTGACGCAAAGCGCGCCGACGATATCGGCGAGATATTCAGAAACTGCGATTATATAAGCATCAATATCCCCTATAATGAGGACACCCACCACATGCTCGACGCAAAGGCGTTTGCTGCAATGCGCGACGGCGTGAGGATAATAAACGAGTCGCGCGCCGAGGTCGTCGATGACGATGCGATGCTCGACGCCCTTGAGTCCGGCAAGGTTGCAAAATATGTCACTGATTTCCCCAACGAGAAAATACTCGGCGGAAAGAACGTCATTGCCCTGCCGCACCTCGGCGCATGCACGCCCGAGAGCGAGGACAGATGCGCCGAGATGGCCGCAAAGCAGTTGTATGAGTACCTCAAAAACGGAAATATAGTAAATTCCGTGAACCTTCCGTCGGCAAAGCTCGAGCGTATGGGCGTGTGCCGCCTGTGCGTTATCCACCACAATATCCCCGGCATGATAAATCGTGTGCTCGATCTGATAACGAAGAAGAATATAAACGTCGAACACATGATAAATAAGCCCCACGGCAGATATGCCTATACCATCATCGACCTCAACGACGAGATATGGGACGACACGGCGAACACCATCCGCGAGATGGACGATGTCCTCCGCGTCCGCGTCCTGCACTGATTTATGATAGCAAAAAGCACCCACCCGGGTGCTTTTTTGCTATATGAGCGGCATTGGTAAACGCATCGTTATTGACACGGGCAGGTAAAAGATTCTATAATAATTAAAACAAAATGAGGCGATTGGAGGCGCTGCGGATGCTCAGAGTTAAAACTCCGGACGAGGTGCTTGCGCTTATTGATGAAAGCTTTTCGCCGCTTGAAGCCCGGTGCGAGAGCGCAGAGCTTTGCGACGCGGTCGGCAGGGTGCTCGCCGAGGATATATGCGCAGCGGAGTTTGTTCCGGACTTTGACCGCTCCACCGTTGACGGCTATGCTGTGCGCGCGGAGGACACATTCGGCTGCTCGGACTCGATGCCTGCCGTTTTGCGCCTTACGGGAAAGATCAAAATGGGCGGCGGAGCCGAAACGGCGCTTTCGCCAGGCGAGTGCTGCGCCATACCGACGGGCGGCGCCGTGCCGGAGGGCGCGGACTGCTGCGTTATGCTTGAATACGCCGAGGATTACGGCGACGGAACAGTCGGCATAGCAGAGCCCGGCGCTCCCGGCATGAATATGATCTTCCGCGGAGACGATGTTTTCCCCGGCAAGAAAATGCTCGAAAAAGGGCGCGTTTTATCGCCGCAGGATATCGGCGCGCTTGCCACAGCCGGCGTGACTGCCGTGCCGGTCACAGGCAGAATAAAGGTCGGTGTTATCTCGACGGGCGACGAGCTTGTGGAGGCAGGCTGCGCGCCTGCAAAGGGACAGATGCGCGACGCAAACGCCCCGATGCTCTGCGCGATGCTCTCGCGCTTCGGCGCGCGATGCGTGAGATACGGCATATGCCCCGACGATGTGCAGGTGCTTGAAAAAACCGTGCGCCGTGCGCTTGAAGAATGCGATGCCGTCATAATATCCGGCGGCAGCAGCGTCGGCGAAAAGGACGCAAGCGTCCGCGTGACGGCTTCCGTCGGCGAGGTATTGCTCCACGGCGTTGCGATGAAGCCCGGAAAGCCGACGATACTCGGCAGAGCGGGAAATAAGCCGATACTCGGCCTGCCGGGGCACCCGGTCGCGGCGTATTTTGCGGCGAACATATTTGCCCTGCCGCTGATAGCCCGGCTCGAGGGCAGACGGCTGCACCGCCGCAGCGTAAAAGCGCGGCTGAGCGAAAGCGTCAGCGCAAACCACGGCCGCGCGCAGTACACCGGCGTTAGGCTTGAGCGGCGCGCGGACGGACTGTATGCGGCGCCGGTGCGCACAAAGTCCGGCCTTATAACGAACCTTGCCGGAACGGATGGGTATTTCTGCATAGACAGGGACTGCGAGGGACTTCCGGCAGGAGCCGAGGTCAGCGTCATATTCGGAGAATGAAGATGGCTTTTTCTTATCTTACAAACGGGCCTCTTGAAAAGGCAAAAAGTGATTATATCGAGCTTCTCACGGACCATGGATTCGGCCCGGAGAGCGAGACAGTTTCTGTGCAGAGCGCCTGCGGCAGGGTGACTGCAAAGGCTGTTTATGCCGCGATCTGCGCGCCGCACTACGCGGCAAGCGCCATGGACGGCATTGCGATAAAGGCAAAGGACAGCTTCGGCGCAACGGACACGACGCCGGTGACGCTCGCTGCCGGGCAATTTGCCGTTGTCGATACCGGCGACCCGATACCGGCCGGCTGCGACGCCGTCATAATGGTCGAGGAGCTTGTGCATAACCCCGACGGCAGCGTTACTATCCACGCACCGGCGGCCCCGTGGCAGCACATTCGCCAGATAGGCGAGGACATATGCGCAGGGGAGATGATCCTGCCCTCGTATATGAAGATAACTCCCTCGGCGGTGGGCGCGCTCATTGCAGGCGGCGTGCTGGAGCTTGAGGTTTTCAGAAAGCCGCGCGTTGCGATAATCCCCACGGGGGATGAGATCGTTGCGCCGTGCGCAGATCCCAAGCCCGGCGACATTTTGGAGTTTAACTCCTCAATATTCTCGTCGATGCTCAGTCAATGGGGCGCGCAGCCCGTGGTTTACCCGATAATCCCGGATGATCATGAAAAGATAAAGGCCGCGGTCAGCCGCGCGGCTGACGAATGCGACATGGTGGTTTTGAACGCCGGCTCATCCGCCGGGCGCGAGGACTTTTCGGCCGACGTTATAGGAGAGCTGGGGCAGGTGCTGTATCACGGCATTGCGATAAAGCCCGGCAAGCCTGCGATACTCGGCCGCTGCGGCGCAAAGCCGGTGCTCGGAGTGCCGGGATACCCGGTGTCCGGCATAATCGTAATGGAGGAGCTTTTAAAGCCGCTTGTCGATATCTTTACGGGCGCTTCGGCGGAGAAAAAGCGCTATGTTGACGCCGTTTTAACGCGTCCGGTCGTGTCGGGGCTTAAATACCGCGAGTTTGTCCGTGTGCGCATGGGCTATGTCGGCGATAAGCTCACAGCGTCGCCGCTCAGCCGCGGAAGCGGCGTGGTATCTTCGTTCATGAAGGCCGACGGCATAATGGAAATTCCGCAGGAGGTCGAGGGCTTCGAGCGCGGAGACCGTGTCAGGGTGCGGCTGCTGACGGATGAGGATAAGCTCAGGCAGAGCCTCGTCGTTATCGGGAGCCACGATCCGCTTATTGACGAGCTTGCCGATATGCTGCACCGCGCCGACCACGGCATAAGCCTCAGCTCGACTCACGTCGGCTCGATGGGCGGCATAATGGCGATAAAGCGCGGCGAGGCGCATGCCGCCGGCTGCCATTTGCTCGATACGGGCACAGGCGAGTATAACCTCAGCTTCATGCGAAAATATTTTCCCGAGCACGATGCTTATCTTGTCCGCTGCGTCGGCAGACTTCAGGGACTCATGGTCGCCAAGGGCAACCCGTTGGGGATAAACGGCTTTGCGGACATATCGCGCGAGGGCGTGCGCTACGTTAACCGCCAAAAAGGCTCGGGAACGAGAATACTGGCAGACTACCTGTGCGAGACTGACGGCATAGACAGCACAAAAATTTACGGCTATGAGCGCGAGGAGCTTACGCACACCTCGGTCGCCGCACAGATCGCGGCAGGCTCGGCCGATGCCGGCATGGGCATATATTCGGCTGCAAAGCTGTATGATTTAGACTTTGTTCCGGTGTGTACGGAGGAATATGACCTCATAATCCCCGAGCATGCGTGGGATAGCGCGCCCGTGCGCAAGCTGCTGGATGTGCTGCAAAGCAAGGCCTTTGCCGACAGGCTCCGGCAGCTCGGCGGCTATACGCTCACCGCGCCGGGAGAAATAATAGAGTACGGAATATAGTATTTAATATAAAGGACACGAAGGGAGGATGCAAATGACAAACTATGCAGGCTACATGGGCAAGGTCATCCGCCTCGACCTCAGCAGCCGAAGCGTTTCGGAATATCCGTGGACGGACAGGGACAGGCAGCTGTATCTGGGCGGCAAGGCGATGGCCTCGAAGATAATGTACGATAATTTCACCGGCAGCGAAAAGCCGCTTGAGCCGGAGAACATTATCGTTATCTCAACAGGACCCCTGACGGGAACGGGCGCGCCAAGCTCGAGCAGGTTCAACATCTCCACTCTCTCGCCGCAGACGGGCATAACCACTTCATCAAACTGCGGCGGAAACTTCGGGCACTATCTCAAAAAAGCCGGCTACGATGCGCTTATCATCGCCGGAAAATGCGAAAAGCTCACATGGGTCGAGATACATAACGACATTATAAAATTCCACGACGCCGAGGAGCTTAAGGGCCTTTGCACAACGCCGACGCAGGAGAGCATACAGCAAAAGCTCGATGAGGAGCGCGGCTGCGAGGTCAAATGCGGCAAGGTCGTTATCGGCCCGGCAGGCGAAAACCTCGTCAAATACGCGTCGGTTTTCAGCAACGAGCGCGCCGCAGGCCGCGCCGGAGTCGGCTGTGTTTTCGGCTCGAAAAACCTCAAGGGCATTGCCGTTTCCGGCACGCACGAGGTGAGCATTTATGATCTGCAAAAGACGCACGAGCTGTTTGAAAAATGGGTCGAGACGCTAAAAAAGCATCCGCTGACGGGCAATCAGCTGCCCAAGATGGGCACGGCCGGACTTGTGACAACGATGCAGATGCGCGGCCTTCTGCCAACGCGCAACTATGCCAAGGGGCAGTTTGAGGACTTCGAGCTTGTAAACGGCGAAACGTTTGCCGAGGATATAAACATCGTAAACAAGGGCTGTCTTTCCTGCCCGATGAAGTGCGCGCGCACCGTCAAGGTCGGCAATCACGAGGTCAAGGGGCCGGAGCTTGAAACGCTCGGCCTTCTCGGCGGCGGCATAATGAATAACGATCTGAAGCTCATATGCAAGTGGAACTACGAGCTTGACGAGCTGGGCATGGACACGATATCCTGCGCAAACACCGTCGCGTGGGCGATGGAGGCAAACGAAAAGGGACTGTGGAAAAACGGCCTGCAATTCGGCAAGACCGCGAACCTGAGCGCGGTTTTCCGCAGCATTGCAAACCGGCAGGGCATAGGCAACGAGCTTGCCGAGGGCACGCGCACGCTCAGCAACAAATATGGCGGCAAGGAGTTTGCCATACAGTCGAAGGGTCTGGAGCTTGCGGCTTACGAGCCGCGAAAGGCCGTCGGTCAGGGGCTCGGCTACGCTGTCTCAAACCGCGGCGGCTGCCATCTAAACGGCGGCTACCTCGTAATTCTCGAGGGACTCGGACTTAACGTCAACAGCCAGACACCGCACGCGAAGGCGGATCTGTGCATGCTCATGCAGGATCTTATGGAGTCGGTATCATCGGGCGGACAGTGCCTGTTTACGTCCTACGCGCTGTTTCCGAGCTTCCTGCTGTCGGGGCCGAACAGCTTTATAACGCGCACGGTGAACGCCGTCATGCCGTATATCGGGCCGGCAGTAAGGCTTATAAACAAGTATCCGCGCGCGATAAAAATGAATCTTCCGCTGCTGCCGCACACCTATGCGCTCAAATACGCCGTCGGCATGAAAATGGATCTCGGCAGGTTTATCCGCATCGGCGAGCGCAGCTACAATGTCGAGCGCGCGGTCAACGCAAAATTCGGCGTGAACGCCTCGTGCGATACGCTGCCCAAGCGCCTTACCGACGTTCCGCAGGATCCCAAGGATCCAAAAACGAAGGTGCCGCTTGAGACAATGAAAAAGACCTACTACAAGGCTCGCGGCTGGGGCAGCGACGGTCTGCCCGGCGCAAGGAAGCTTCAAAAGCTTGAGATCGCGAGCGACGCCGAACAGGAGGAGGCCGTATGATAACAGTCAAAATATTCGGCACGTTCCGCCTCGACAGCGGACTTAAGCAGATGCAGGCGGACGTAAAGACCGCAAAGGAGCTGTATCCGCTGATAATGGACGAGGTAAAGCGCATAGACCCGAACACAAAGCTTACGATAAAGGACGTAAAGGGCTGCATCCTGTCGCGCGGCGGCAAACAGATAAGCCCATCGACGCGGCTCGACGACGGCGACGTTATCTGCCTCGTGCCGGCCGTAGCAGGAGGGTGAGCCATGGTTTATACGATAGATCGGAGCATCTGCAACGGTTGCGACGCCTGCTCGAGCACCTGCCCGACGCATGCGATCTCGCACGACGTTAAAGCCGAAAAAAACAGCATCGACCCCGAATACTGCGTTTCGTGCAATCTGTGCTCAAGCTTCTGCGAGCGAAACGCCATAAGGCGCACGGACGGCAGCTTCACGCCGTACAAGGGCTGGGATAAGTGGAACATGCCGCTTATAGACACTCGGCGCTGCACGGGCTGCTCGCTGTGCATTGAGGAGTACCCCATGAACGCGCTTGCGCTCACCGGCGCAAAGGAGCACGGGGATATACACACCTATGCGTATCTTAAAAGCGCAGGCCGCTGCATCGGCTGCGAAAAGTGCGCCGCGCGCTGCCCGATAGAGGCGATCGAAATGATACCTCAGCTCGCTCCCGACGGCACAGAAAACCCCGTCAATGTCCGCCCCGAGTATCTCAAAGCGACGGAAAAGACAAAGAGCCTAAAGCACTTTATGAAATGAACGCAGCAGCGCCGCCGAGCAAATCGGCGGCGCTAACTTTGTGTTGCAATGGATGTGCATATATGGTAGTATATCAAGCAAAGACACATAATTCAGAAAGCGGTGGACGAGCCTCTTTCCGAAGCAAGCTTTGGCCGCAGGGGGAATGCCTCTGCGGAGCGGCTGCTTTGGAGGAGGTTTAATTTTTTGCACAAAACGATGAAAGAGAGGAAAACAAATGAAAAAACTCATTGCCCTGCTTTTAGCCTGCGTAATGGTGCTTTCGCTGTGCGCATGCGGCACCGGCGATAAGCCTGAGGCGAGCGAAACGCCTTCGCCCACGGAGCAGGTATCAAGCGTTGATACCTGCATACTCATGGAAGCGGACGAGAATATGATCAATACATACTCGCTGCTTGCAGTTAATCCGAACGCACCGTTTACCGATGCCGACGGCAACGCCGTTTCCGACGTCAAAATTAACGCCGACGGCGCGGAAACGTTCATTGACTGGATGCTCTCCGAGGCAAGCAAGCTCATTAAGGAATACGGTGTTGAGGAGTACGGCGATAATCTCTTCTACCTCAAGGACGATGCGCCGAAGTACGACGATAAGATCGCAAATGCCTCCGACGAAAACAGAGTGATCCGCCTTTCAACCACGACCTCCGTCAAGGACTCCGGCCTGCTTGACTATATCCTCCCCGTTTTTGAGCAGGAGTACGGCTACAAGGTCGAGGTGCAGTCGGCAGGCACCGGCAAAGCCATAGCTGCCGCAAAATACGGCAATGCGGACGTTATCCTCGTCCACTCGAAGGCTCAGGAGGAGGCTTTCGTGGACGAAGGCTTTTCCTACGTTCTGAGCGGCTTTGATTCCGAGCGTTTGAGCTTTATGTATAACTACTTTGTGCTGTGCGGCCCGTCGAACGATCCGGCAGGCGTGAAGGACTGCGGCAGCGTTCTTGATGCGTTTGCAAAGATAGCCGACGGCAAGTATCCGTTTGTCTCGCGCGGCGATAACTCCGGCACTCATACCAAGGAACTCTCGCTCTGGCCGGAGTCTCTTGGAATAAGCGAAGATCCCAAGAGCTTTGCCGACTATACGCAGTGGTACACCTCGGCAAATGCCGGCATGGGAGCATGCCTCGTCATGGCCGAGCAGATGCACGCATATATCCTAACGGATAAGGCCACCTTCCTTACCTTTGTCGCCAATAACGGCGTGATGGACTGAAATAAAGAAAAGATCGGGCCTGCTTTCGCGGCAGACCCGATTTCTTGAGAGATAACTATGCAGACAGCTTTTGAAAAAGCAATAGAACTTATGATCACGGCAGACCCGGAGCTTCTGAACATTCTCGGCGTGACCGCGAAAATGAGCCTTTCAAGCTCGCTCATCGCGCTGCTTCTCGGCGTTCCGCTGGGACTGCTGCTCGGCGCTGCGAGCTTCAGAGGGCGCGGACTGCTCGTTGTTCTAAACCGCACGCTCATGGGAATGCCGCCGGTCGTATGCGGACTTATATTTTATCTGTTCTTTTCCGGAGTCGGCCCTTTCAGAGGCGCGGAGCTTCTTTTCACGGTCGAGATCATGATAATTGCGCAGGTCGTGCTGATAACGCCGATCATTGCGGGAAGCATGGAAACATATGCTTCATCCGTCGCCCCGGCCGTGCGCGAGAATGCATGCGGACTTGGACTTGGCAAAGGCAAAACCTTTGCGCTGCTTCTAAACGAGTGCGTCTATCAGGTGTTTTCGGCGTATCTTCTGGCATTTGCACGCGCCATAGCCGAGGTCGGCGCGGTGTCGATGGTGGGCGGAGCGATAGCGTGGAAAACGAACGTCATGACGACAGCTATCATGGAGTATACGAACAAGGGCAATTTCTCAAAAGGCATTGCTCTCGGCATTATACTTCTGGCGCTGTCGTTTGTCGTGAACATCGTTTTGTCGCTGCTGCAAAGGAGATTGAGCAAATGAAGATAAGTGCTTTTACGAAAACTTACGGCGGCAGGACGGTCCTCGATATGCCGGAAACAGAGCTTGAACATGGCGCGTCTTATGCCGTGATCGGTGCAAACGGCAGCGGAAAATCAACGCTTGCCCGGATCCTTGCAGGGGTCGCAAAGCCGGACGGCGGAAAGACTGTCATATCCGGAATAACGGTCGGCTACATGCCGCAGAAAAGCTATGCGTTCCGAATGACGGTTATGCGCAATTTGCTCGTCGGCGCAAATGACGAGGAGCGCGCGAGATATCTCATGCGAAAGCTGGGGATAGAGCATCTTGCGTCTGAGCCGGCGCACAAGCTTTCCGGCGGCGAGACGGCGCGTATGGCGCTGGCAAGGCTGCTTATGCGTGATCGACAGCTGCTGATAGTTGACGAGCCGACGGCAGCGATGGATATGGAGTCCGTAACGCTCGCCGAGCGGCTGCTTGCCGAATACAGAGAAAAAACCGGCTGCACGCTCCTGCTTGTCACCCACAGTCTGCGTCAGGCCGAGCGGCTTACGGAAAAAACCTTGTTTTTCGATTTCGGAAAACTCGTTGAATTCGGCCCGACGCAGCAGATAATAACGCAGCCTTCCTGCGAACAGACACGGAGATTTATAGAGCTGTACGGCTCATAAGCAAAAAGCTCCCCGTTAGGCCGGCTGATACAATAAAATATAAGCTGACAAGAGCCGAACCCCTATCGCCTGTCGGCGCGCCCTTTCGGCTATTTTCGCCTTTTTTGTCTTGATGGGCGCCAGCCCACCTGCATCAAAGAAAGCCGAAAATATCTCGAAAAGCGCAGCCGACAGGTGCCTTGCAGTTTTGTCGGAGCAGATTTTAGCTCAGGCAAGGCAAAGCTCGCGGAGAATACTGCCGTATTTTCAAGAGCTTTAACGCAGCATGGGTGAAAATCTGCCCGTCAAAACCGATAGCGGTTTGACTCTTGCCAGCTTACGCCAAAAAAGGCGGAGCAAGCACGAATGTCTTCGTTGCGACGGCTTGGTATACACAAAGTATGCCTGCACCGCCGCGCCTTGACCTCGCACTTGCTCCGTTATTTTTGGTGCCGTGCAGTTTTGAAGCTGAGATTTTTGCTCCTGCAAGGACAAAGTTACAGAGTACACTGACGTATTCTCAAGGCTTTGGACGTAGCAGTGGCGAAAAAAATCGTTTCAAAACCGTATATTTTATTGTGTCAGCCGGCCTTGGGGAGCTTTATGTGTTTGAAATACTTTTATCTGAGGCCGCGAGCCTTTATGTAGCTCAAGATGGTCTGAACCGTGCCCTCGACGCCGAGTTTAGAGCTGTTGATGCACAGATCATAGTTCTGCGCGTCGCCCCAGGTCTGATCGCTGTAGTACTTATAGAAGCTGGAACGATCCTTATCGACTTCCTTGATTTTCTTGCGTGCCTGAGCCTCATCAAGACCCTGACGCTCCTCAAGGCATTTGATGCGCGCATCGGTGTCGCCGAGGATAAATACGCTGACAACATCGTCTCTGTCGTTGAGGACATAGTCGGCGCAGCGACCGACGAAGATGCAGTCTTCCTTGGATGCGATCTCGCGGATCGCGTCGAACTGTGCGGAAACTACCTCCATGTTCAGACGGAAATTCTCATTCAGGCCATAGCCGCCTGCGTGCAGCAGGAAAGCTGACATACGCTTTTCGTCGTATGCGTTAATGAGCTCGCGGCTGAAGTCGGAGTGCTTTGCCGCCTCGTCAACGATCTCTTTGTCGTAGCATTTGATGCCAAGCTCCTTTGCCAGAAGTCTTGCTATCTCTCTGCCGCTTGAACCGTGCTGTCTTCCGATGGTGATAATCATAATGACGCCTCCAATTCAATTTCTTTTGATGGTTTCATTATAGCACTCTTTGTGAAAAAATCAACATACATAAATAATTTTTCTTGCATATGTTTTTAGTATGATAAGAAAAAAACGACTGATCATGAATACCGCGCTCTTAACAGGCTCATCGCTTATAATGAGCCTCATCTCCATGTCGTTTCAGGTGTGGCTTGCCGGACGCATCGGCTCGGCCGGTATAGGGCTTTATCAGCTGGTAGTGTCGGTATCGTTTCTGTGTACGACCTTTGCAATTTCGGGCGTGAGGTTTGCCGCGACGCGGCTTGTTTCCGAAGAGATAGGACACGAGCGCGAACGGGGGATAAGCGGCGCGATGCGGCGCTGCTTTGTTTACAGCGCACTGTTCGGGACCGCGGCGTTTTTCGTCTTGCACAGCGGAGCAGAAATGATAGGCTTTCTGTGGATAGGCGATGCGCGCACCGTGCGCTCGCTGCACATCATGGCGTATGCCATGCCGATGGTGTCGCTGTGCTCGGCTATGTCGGGCTATTTCACCGCCTGCGGCAGGGTATGGAAGCCGACAGTTGTGCATTTTTTCGAGCAGATAATAACCATTGCGCTCGTTGCATTTTTCCTTGTGCGCTCCCCGACCGGTGATATTGAAAAAAACTGCTCCGCCGTCATGCTCGGAACGGTCTGCGGCGACGCGATATCCTTTGTCATGATGCTGCTTTTTTACCTAACCGACCGCGGCTGGCATCCGGGCGGCGGCAAAAACGATCTGCGGCTTACCTCACGTATGCTGCGCATTGCGCTGCCGCTTGCGTTTTCGGCTTATGCGCGCTCGGCGCTGTCAACGCTCGAGCATCTGCTCGTGCCGCGCGGACTCAAATCGGCAGGCTTTTCGGCCGACCGCGCTCTGTCCGGCTACGGGACGATACAGGGAATGGTCATGCCGATAATATCGTTCCCGGCCTGCTTTCTCATGGCGCTCAGCGAGCTTATGATACCCGAGCTTACCGAGGCGCAGATGCGCGGCGAGCGCGCCGAGATATCGCACACGGTGCGAAGCTTATTAAAAAAGGGCAGCGGCTATTCGCTTGCCGTTGCCCTTGCAATATTCATTTTTGCCGACAGGCTCGGGATAGCCGTCTATTCCTCGCCGGAGGCAGGGCATTTTCTGCGTCTGCTCGCGCCGCTTATTCCGATAATGTACACCGACATGCTCTGCGACGGCTGCCTTAAGGGGCTTGGCCAGCAGATGTGGAATATGGGCATAAACGTGCTTGATGCGCTTTTAGGCGTACTGCTCGTGTGGAGAGTGCTTCCGGTGTATGCCCTGACGGGCTATATCTGTATCATTTATTTCAACGAATGCCTGAATTTTGCCCTGAGCATGCTGCGGCTGAGGAAGGTCATCCGTTCTTAGCCTTGCGCTCGGCAAGCTTTTTGTCGCCCTTGTGAAGCAGGGGAGATATGCGCTTGTAAAGCAGCATCGTCAGCACCGTTACTATAATGCCCTTTAAAAGGTTAAACGGAACGACGCAGAACAAAACGAGGGTGGATACACTGTTTATGGCCGAGTTTATGTCGCTGCCCATCTTGATTATCGCCTCAAGCGGCATGCCGAACAGTTCTGCGAAGGTCGGCAGCAGGTAAACCGCATTGAAAAGGCTTCCGAAAATCGTCATTACGAGCGTGCCGGCGATCATGCCGATAAGCGCGCCGCGCTTGCTCTTTTTCATGTGGTAGATGCACGATGCAGGAAGAACGAACGAGCAGCCGACGACGAAGTTTGCAAAGTCGCCGACAAAGGCGGTCGTCGTGCCCTTGAAAACGAGCTTAACGATGATCTTGAGAAGCTCCGCCACGACGCCGGATACCGGCCCAAGGTAGAATGTGCAGATCATGATGGGGATCTCGCTCAGGTCGATCTCGTAAAAGCTCGGCGCGAAGAACAGTGGTATCTCGATAAACATCAAAACGCCCGCCATTGCGGAGAAGATCGCCGTGTAGGCGAGGAAATGCGTACTGCCGAGCTTTTTGCGGTTTTTCATAACAAAGCGCTCAAACAGCAGCGCCAGCACGAACAGTGCCGCGAATATGCCGAGGCATTCGAGCACGAACGAAAGATTTTCACCTATCTGAGAGATAAGCTTTCCCATGGATATGTACCTCCGAAATTAAAAAATCACCCGAAAGAAAATATCTTTCAGGCGACGCAATAAATCAAAGCGCACATCTTCTACCATCCAGACTATACTGTCGGTACCGGAATCACACCGGTTCATGCCTTTCGGCTCGCGGACTTTACCGCCGGTCGGGAAATGCTCCCTGCCCTGAAGATATCCTATTCGGTTGTGCCCTCATTATAGCGCTGCTGCATAAAATGTCAATACCCTTTTGACATTTTTCTTCGTATGCCTTACAATGGAATGGAAAAAGGTGATGTTATGGAACACGGAAAAAGCTGCTGCTTTTCGGGACACCGGCCGTCGAAGCTTCCATGGGGCTATGACGAATCGGATCCGAGATGCGTTGAATTTAAGGAAAAGCTGTCTGCCGTTATCGGCGCGGTGTACGATTCGGGGATAAAGCATTTTATCTGCGGAATGGCGCTCGGCTGCGATATGTACTGTGCCGAGGCCGTCATAAGTCTCAAAAAAATGCATTCGGAGGTTACGCTCCAGGCCGCTGTTCCGTACAGGGGGCAGGCCGATAACTGGAACGAGTATAACCGCCTGCGATACGACAGGATCATAGATAATTGTGATGAAGTCACAGTGCTTGCCGAGAGCTACAGTCCGGCGTGCATGGCGATACGAAACCGCTTCATGGTAGATAATTCGAGCGTCCTTGTCGCCTGCTACGACGGCATGTCCGGCGGAACGTGGAACACCATCCGCTATGCGCAGAAAAAAGATATCGAGGTCATCCAGCTGCCCATAGAATAGCTTCTGTACGGCGCGTAGTCTTGAAAAAGGCTGCTTTCTGCCGATTTTTTTAAATGTTCGGGATGTTTTGACAGATGAATGGACTTTGTCGCGCTGCGGAGGCAAATTGCTGTTGCAATCGGCCGGGCTTTTTGCTACAATGAGTTTCATTGTTGAAATCAAAACTATGCAGAATGGGGTCCGAGCATTGAATACGAGTGAAAAATGGCCGAAGTATTCCCCGACGAACAAAAAACAATCGGCAGTTGATATTGTAATTAACAGAATAGTCGACGATGTTCTCACCGGACGATACAAGCCGGGGGATAAGCTCCCGACGGAGATGCAGCTTGCCGAGATGATGTCCATGAGCAAAAACACCGTGCGCGAGGCAATTAAAATTCTGGTGGCCTACGGCGCCGTCGAGATACGCCGCCCGGAAGGAACCTTCATCACGCATTCGTTTACGCCCAAGATGCTCAACCCCGTCATTTACTCGCTTCTTTTCAGCAAGAGCAATGCCGATGATCTTCTTGGCCTGAGACGTATGATAGACACGGGCGTGTTCCTGCTTATCATAGACTGCGGACTTGATAAGGAGGATGAGGCGGCACTCGAAGCGCAGCATAAGCTCTATTCATCTCTTGTGCTCAGCCGCGACGCGGATATTGAGATGATAGCGCGCGAGGATATATGCTTCCATCAGATGCTTGCAGCGGCCACGAAGAACGAGCTTGTCAAAGTGTTCCACGACTATGTAGCCGATCTTACGGCGGAGTCGAGAGTGCGTGCGATAGAGATGTGCCGCAGGGATGATAACATGCAGTATCTCGTCGATGTTCACAGAGCAACGCTGGATCTGGTCGAGCGGAAATCGAAATACTCCCTTGAAGAGACGATTGATTTTAGTTATATTTACTGGAAAACGACTTATAAATTATAAACATTGCACAAAAGTCAACTGTTAAATTCATAACAGTTGACTTTCTTTTTTGCAAATAGTACAATTAAATCAACAAACACCCAATGTTCAACTTTGGGAGAACTGATTTGTGACAATTATGGCTGCATGCAGCCGGAACGGAGGAGCAAATGCAAAAGGAGAAGCTTGAATTTCTCAAGGAAAAGGCAGCCGAACTGCGAAAAGATGTTATTTCAATGATCTCCTAGGCTCAAGAGGATCTCTTTCAGCGGCCGATTTCGTTGCGGCACTGTACTTCTCGGAAATGAAAGTTGATCCGAAAAACCCGAAATGGCCCGACAGAGACCGCTTTGTGCTGTCAAAAGGACACGCATGTCCGATACAGTATGCAGCTCTTGCCGAGCTTGGATATTTCGATAAGTCGGTTTTGAGTACTCTTCGCAAAGAAGGCTCAATACTTCAGGGGCATCCGGACATGAAAAAGTGCCCCGGTATAGATATTTCCACGGGCTCGCTCGGACAGGGCTTTGCCTGCGGCGCGGGCATGGCGCTTGCCGCAAAGCTTGACGGTAAGGATTACCGCGTGTTTGTCGTCATAGGCGACGGCGAAAGTCAGGAAGGCGAGATCTGGGAAGCTGCTCAGGTATGCAACAAATATAAGCTGGATAACATCGTAGTGTTCTGCGATTACAATAACCTTCAGATCGACGGAACCTGTGATGAGGTCATGCCGGTGCTGGATCTTGCGAAAAAGTTTGAATCTTTCGGCTTCGAATGCATGACCATAGACGGCAACGATATGGAGCAGATAGTCGATGCGCTCGACAAGCTTTGTGCGTCGAAAAACGGCAAGCCCAAGTTCATTTTGGGCAACACTGTCAAGGGCAAGGGTGTTTCCTTCATGGAAAACCGCGGCGATTGGCACGGAAAAGCTCCGAACAGCGAAGAGTATAAAGCGGCCATGGCAGAACTTGAGGAAGGAGCACGAGCATGAGCAAGATAGCAACAAGAGACGGCTTCGGCGATGAGATCGTCGAGCTGGGACGCGAAAACAAGAATATCCTGGTCATCGATGTGGATATCGGCAAGTCCTGCAAGACCACAAATTTTGCAAAGCAGCTTCCTGCACAGCATGTTAACGTCGGCATTGCCGAGCAGAGCGGCGCCGGCGTCGCGGCGGGTCTGGCGACCTGCGGCAAGATACCCTTCGTCGTGACTTACGCGGCATTCGGCTCCATGCGTATGTGCGAAATGATCCGTCAGGAGATCTGCTACCCTCATCTTAATGTCAAGATAGCCTGCTCGCACGGAGGCGTGACCCCGGCAAACGACGGCGCAAGCCACCAGTGCATTGAGGATATGGGCATACTTTCAACGATACCGGGCATGACCGTCATCATGCCGGCCGACTATAATGCAGCCCGTAAGCTCACCCGTGCAGCCGCAGAATTTGATGGTCCCGTGTATCTCCGCTTTACGCGCGATGCTGTTCCCGAGGTATACGGTCCCGAGCAGGAATTTGTCATCGGCAAGGCGATCACTCTGCGCGAGGGAACCGATGCGGCAATCATTTCAATAGGCGATACGGTTCACATTGCTCTTGAGGCTGCCGAGGAGCTTCTCAAGCAGGGAATAAAGGCTCGTGTGCTGGATATGCACACGATAAAACCGCTTGATGTCGAAGCGGTCACCAAAGCCGTCAATGAGTGCGGCAAGATAGTTACCGTTGAGGATCACAACATAATTAACGGTCTCGGCAGCGCTGTTGCGTCTGTTGCTGCGGATATGGGCCGCGGCGTTGTCAAGCGTATCGGCATTCTCGACCGGTTCGGTCAGTCGGCGCCGTACGAGAGACTGCTTGAAATGAATGGCATCACGGTTGAAAACATTGTTTCCATCGTAAAGGGAATTTGAGTAAACAACAGGCATTGCCTGCTTAAATTAGGAAAAATAACAAACAAAGGAGAAAAAGAAATGAAAAGATTCCTGTCAATCGTTCTCGCATTGTGCATGGTCTTCGCACTGTGTGCCTGCGGCAACGATTCCAACAACGGCGGCAGCGACGCTGACAGCAGCAAGTACGATAAGATCAGCATCGACCTGTCCTGCAACGGCCAGTCCGATACCGCAAACGACTGCATCGGCGCAAACCTCTTTAAGCAGTACATTGAAGAGCAGTCCGGCGGTGCGATCACTGTCACCATTTACAACAACGATCAGCTTGCCGGCGGCAACATGACCAAGGGCCTCGAGCTGGTTATGGACGGCACCGTCCAGATGGATATCCACTCCACCTCCATCATCTCGTCCATCGACAAGCGCCTCATGGTAAGCTGCCTGCCCTGGACCTTCTCCGACTATCAGGCGGCTGAGGACGCATTCTTCGGCGCCGGCGGCGAGTTCGTCTCCTCCGTCCTCGCAGAGCACGGCCTGACCTACCTCGGAGCACTCCACAACGGCTTCAAGTGCATGACCTCCTCCAAGTGCCAGATCAAGGCTCCTTCCGACCTCGTCGGTCAGAAGATCCGCACCCCGGGCGGCGATCTGTGGAACGGCTTCTGGAGCGCACTGGGTGCATCTCCTCAGGCAATGAGCTGGTCCGAGGTTTACACTGCAATGCAGCAGAAGACCATCGACGGCCACGATAACAGCCCCTCCACCATCAACTCCGCAAACGTTCAGGAAGTTCAGAAGTACATCACCGTTTCCAACCACACCTACGAAGCATTCACCTGGAGTGCAAACAGCGATTGGTACAACGGCCTTAACGAGGCAACTCAGGAGCTGATCGCAAGCTGTGCAAAGCAGGCCTGCCTTGATGCAAACAAGCAGATCGAAGATTCCATGGAAAAGATCCTCAGCAACTGGGAAGGCAACGGTTACAATGAAATTTACCGTCTGTCCGACAGCGAGATCGAAGTTTTCAAAGAAGCAGTCGCAAGCGTTACCGAGCAGTACGCAAATGAGTACGGTCAGGAAGCATGCACCGCATTCGGCATCAATGTTGCATCATAATCGGTATATGTACTGAACCTTAAGATCCACGGCACAGGCGTTTCGGCTTGCCGAACGCCTGTGCCGTGAAATTGGTTTCCATCCAACCGAAAGGAGTTTCAAGTGAAAAAGACTGGAAAAGTCCTCAATTCGCTTGAGGATTACATACTTGCGGCCATGCTCATGGTCATGACGATACTCGCTTTTATAAATGTTATCATGCGATACGTCCTTCTCTCTTCACTGCCGTGGATAGAAGAGCTCAACCGCCTCGGTCTTGTTATCCTGTCCTATACAGGCGCGGCGGTAGCGCTTAAGAATCATTCTCACCTAGGACTTTCCATTGTCACCGATAAGCTCTCCCCCAAGGGAAAGAAGATCGCGGGACTTTTCAGCTGCCTGTGCGGCGTTTTCTTCTGTGGGATATCCGTATACTACGGTGTCCTTATGGTTATCAAGGAATATCAGAACAACGTGCTTACGCAGGGCATGCAGTGGCCTGAATGGCTTTTCGGAATTTGGCTCCCGATAGGACTGGCCGTGCTGTGCATCCGCTTTATCCAGTGGGGCGTCTACCTTGTGCAGGGCCGTGATTTTAAAGATACAAGCAAGGAGGGCAATAACGGATGAGTGCTGTACTCTTATTTGGAATATTCTTCGCCCTTCTTTTCCTGAATGTGCCCATAGCAATGTCGTTGGGCGTGTCGAGCATCATAACTACGATGGCAGTCAAGCCGGCTATGATGTCCACTATAGCGGCGAACCTCTATTCTTCCACCAATACCTATGTTCTGCTGGCGATCCCGTTCTTCATTCTCGCCGGCAACATCATGGACGTCAGCGGCATATCCGTGCGACTTATAAACTTCTTTAACTCCCTTGTAGGACACACAAAGCACGGCACCGCAATGGTCTGCGTCATTGTTGCGTGCTTCTTCGCGGCAATTTCCGGCTCCGGCCCGGCTACCGTCGCGGCCCTCGGCGGAATACTTATCCCTGCAATGAGCAAATCCGGCTATGAAAAGGATACAAGCGCCGCGCTCATGAGTACGGCGGGCGCAATAGGTATCGTTATCCCACCGTCGATCACCTTTGTTGTCTACGGCTCCGTAACCGGAACCTCGGTCGGCGACCTGTTCATGGCAGGTATCATCCCCGGCATACTCATTGGCGTTGCAATTTACTTCACCATGGTTATCAGCTCCAGAGGCTGCAATCTGGTTCGTCAGCCGAAAGCAAGCGGCAAAGAGCGCTGGAAAGCTTTTGGCGACGCCGTGTGGGGCATACTTATGCCTGTCATCATCCTCGGCGGTATATACGGCGGTATTTTCACCCCGACCGAAGCCGCTGCGGTTTCGGCGATTTACGGACTTATAGTCGGCATATTCATCTACAAGACCCTGCGCTTTAAAGAGATCGTCGTTATCCTGCGCCAGTCCGTTTCGCAGACTGCCGTTGTCATGCTTATCATCGGATGCGCAGCCGTATTCGGCAAGGTTCTTACCTTTACCGGCCTTGCAAGTGACGCAAGCCAGGGCCTTATCTCTATCGCTCACGGAAATAAGTACACCTTCCTGCTGATGGTCAACATCATTCTCATTATCGCAGGCTGCTTTATCGACGCAAACTCCGCACTCTATATTCTCTGCCCGATACTCTTCCCGATAGCAAAGACCCTCGGCATCGACGCTGTGCATCTCGGCGCGGTAATGACCGTCAACCTCGCACTCGGCCTCATTACGCCTCCTGTCGGCGTTAACCTGTTCACCGGCTGCGGTGTTGCCGGAATAACGCTCACCGACATGGTCAAGAAGATCTGGCCGTTCGTAATCGCCGTGCTTATCGTTCTTCTGCTCGTCACTTATATTCCGCAGATATCAACGATCCTGCCGAGCCTGATGGTGAAATAATTTATAGGAGGCATATACCATGAGAGCTGGTTATTTTCCGGAATTGGGCGTTGCGGAATTCCGCAGCGATATGCCGGAGCCGCAAATCAGATATGATAAAGATGTGAAGATCCGCATCCGCAAATGCGGTATATGCGGTTCCGAGGTTCACGCCTTGCATGGAATGCACCCGTTCCGTATCCCCCCGGTCCTTTCCGGCCATGAGTTTGCCGGAGACGTGGTCGAGGTTGGCAAGGGCGTGACGAAATTCAAGCCCGGCGACAGAGTCACCGGCGAACCCCAGTACGGCTGCGGCGAGTGCTACTACTGCAAGCACGGAATGTACAATCTGTGTACCTCAAAGAGAGTGCTTGGCGCGTCTTACAAAGTCCCCGAGCTGGATAACGGCGAGTGGACGGGATCCATGGGCGAATACATCGTCGTGCCCGAAAAAACCGTCGTCAAGCTTGCCGACAATGTAAGCTATGAAGAGGGTGCGCTCATAGAGCCGGTAGCAAACGGCATCTATGCCGTGCGCCGTGCAAACATCACGCCGGAGAGCACCGTGGCGATCATCGGCTGCGGCCCGATCGGCCTGGGCGACCTTATCGGCGCTCAGCTTTACGGCCCGAAGCTCATCGTAGCGGCGGATGTGTCCGAGATAAACCTCAAAATGGCCCGCGAGTTCGGCTGCAAAAATGTTGTTGACAGCAGCAAGCAGGATCTTGAGGAAGTTATTTCGGAGCTTACCGACGGTGTTGGCGTGGACATGGTTTTCCTCGGCTTCGGCAATGAAGCTGTGCTTGAGCAGGCGTGCCGCATTGTCCGCCGCGGCGGAACCGTACATCAGCATGCGCTGATGCTCGACGGCGTCGGCTTCCCGTATCGCATACATCAGCAGCACGAGCTGAGCTTCAAAGCGTACAACATGTACAAGTACGAGGAATTCGAGCTGATCTGCGATGAGATAGCAAGAGGCCGCATTTCCGGTCTTGAGCGCATGGTCACGCATCGCTACCCGATCGAGGAGTTCAAGCAGGCTATGGAGATGGCCGATAAACGCCCCGAGCCGGTAGTCAAGGTAATGCTTGATTTCTGAGGCGGTTATGAGCTATAAATTCACAAAAACGCTTACAAAGGTCGTTTTCGGCATAGCTCTGGCGTGCTACATTGCCGCTGCATATATCATGAATCGCGGCGGCAATGCAGTTGCCATGCTGGCTGTGGCCCGTGCGGTGCTCGTTATAGGCGTAGTTATCCGCCTGATATGGTTCCGATGCCCCAAATGCCATCGGCATATATCATATAAGCACCTGAAAGATACCCACTGCCCGTTTTGCAGCTGCGATCTTGAAAGCTGAATAAAAAAATTTTGCCCCTGGCGACTGCTTGGTCGTCAGGGGCAACGCTTTTTCTATTTCGTCAGATATTCGAACAGATCGTCGGCGTTTTCGGCGACGTACACCGCGCCCTCACGCTCAAGCTCGCCCGGCTCCGCGTAGCCGAAGCGAACGCCGATGCACTCAACGCCGCACTTTTTTGCGCCGATAACGTCGTATTTCCTGTCGCCGACCATGATCGCCTCGTCGGGAGAGATGCCGAACTGCTCCAGCGCATATTCTATGACCTCCCACTTCTGGCCGCGCTCGCCATTGAACTCCGAGCCGCAGACAAGGTCGAAATCATCCTGCATGCTGTACTTTTCAAGAATTTTCTGCGCAAAAACGCGCGGCTTACTTGTCGCAACGGCAAGCTTGATCCCCTTTGCGTGCAGCTTGCCCATAAGCTCGTGCATGCCGGGGAAGGGAGAACACTCCTCCCAACCAACAGGGGTGTAGCGCTCACGGTAAAATTCAACTGCCCGGTGTGCGGTCTGCGCATCCATGCCGTAGCGCTGCGCGAACATCTCGTCGAGCGGAGGGCCGGCAAAGCACATAAGCTCGCTCGTTTCCGCATGTATCCCCATCTTGCCAAGCGCGTACTGAACGCTCTTGGTTATACCTTCGGCAGAGTCGAAAACAGTGCCGTCAAAATCAAATAAAACATAGTTTTTCATTTCTGCGCCTCCCGAAACGATCAGATGACGACACAGTCTATCATCAAATTTGGCCTTCTGTCAACCCGCAGGAGAATAATTGCGGAAATGCCTGCGCTGCACTTGATAAACGGCGCAGGTTTTGTTATTATAATCTATTATAAATAAAAATTATATTGAAGCAGTGTTTGTAGATGAATTACAGTAAATGGAAAATTGAAGAATGTCCGACAGATAAGCTGAAAATGTTCACTGCTGCCGGCTATCCGCCGCTGCTTGCGGCGATGCTCGGCGTGCGTGGGATAGGCAGCGTTGAGGAGGCCGAAAGCTTCCTTGACGGCGGCGCGGAGCTTTTGCGCGACCCGATGCTGCTCAAGGATATGGACAAGGCGGTCGAGCGCATAAAAAGCGCCATCTCGAAGCACGAGACGGTCGCCGTTTACGGCGATTATGACGTTGACGGTATAACATCGACCTGCTTGCTGACCGATTGGCTGCGAAGCTGCGGCCTTGAGTGCTATCCGTATATCCCCGACCGCATCGGAGAGGGCTATGGACTTAATAACGCCGCGATCGACTGTTTGCACAAGAAAGGCGTCAGCCTCATCATCAGCGTTGACTGCGGCATAACGGCAGCCGAGGAAGCAAAGTATGCACGCCTGATCGGGGTCGATCTGATCATCACCGATCACCACGAGTGCCGCGAGCAGACGATACCCGATGCGATCGCGGTCATTGACCCAAAGCAGGATGACTGCCGCTATACGAACAAGGATCTTGCCGGCGTTGGTGTTGCTCTCAAGCTCGTGTGCGCGGTCGAGGGCAAAAACGAGCCTATAGTCGAGCGCTATGCAGATCTCGCGGCCATCGGCACGGTCGCGGACGTTGTTCCGCTTACCGGAGAGAACCGGTATATTGTCCGCCGCGGCCTTGAGCTGCTCGGCAATCCATCGCGCCCGGGTCTTGCTGCGCTGCTGCGCGAGTCCGGCGCTTCGGAAAAGAAAATTTCATCCTCTACGATTGGATTTTCGCTCGCGCCTCGCCTGAATGCGGCAGGCCGCCTCGGCGAGGTGTCCATAGCAGGAAAGCTACTGATGACGCATGACAGTAAGGAGGCAAGCACCCTCGCCGGAGAGCTTTGCGAGCTCAACCGCCGCCGCCAGCATCTTGAGACTGAGATATGGGACGATGCTTCAGGCATGATGGACGGAAAAACGCCGTCAACGCCCATAGTCCTTGCCAGCGAAAAATGGCATCAGGGCGTTATCGGCATTGCCGCCTCCAAGCTTGCCGAGCAGTATTCAAAGCCGACGATCATGATCTGCCTCGACGGCGACAAGGGCAAGGGCTCGTGCCGCAGCTACGGCGGCTTTAATCTGTTCGACGCGTTGTCGGCATGCTCGGAATATCTCGAGGGCTTCGGCGGACACGCGCTTGCGGCCGGGCTTAATATAAAGCGCGATAAGCTCAGGCAGTTCTGCCGCGCGTTCAGCGAGTATTACGAAAACAACAAGCCTACGGAGCTTCCGACGCTGTGCTGCGATATCTGCGTAACAGACCCCGGAATTCTTGACATGAAGGGCGTGGATGCGCTCTCGCGCCTTGAGCCGTACGGCAGCGGAAATCCGAAGCCAACGATGTGTATCCTCGGTGCAAGGCTCGATAAGGTAACGCCGATCGGCGGCGGAAAGCACCTGCGCCTTTCTGTCTGCTACAAGGGCGCGGAGCTTGAGTGCGTTTTTTTCTCGCACTCGGAGGCCGATCTCGGCCTTAAAGCGGGCGACAAGGTGGATATTGCCTTTACTCCGCAGATAAACGAATTTCGCCTGCGCCGCAGCGTGCAGCTTCAGATAACGGCGATGCGCCTGCACGATCCTAAGCCGCTGTGCGGCATGATACTCGAGGATGAGCTGCCCGTTACGGAGGCGTCGCCCTATTGCCCGGATCGCAGCGCCTTTGTGAAGGCCTGGCGCAGACTTCAGGCGCTGGGCGGTTCGGTAGCGGCCGACCTTGACGGCGTTATACGCCAGTGTCCGCACGGGATAGAGCCGGAGCGGTTCTGCATATGCCTGATGGTGCTGTGCGAGCTGGGACTGCTGAAAACGGTAAAGCCCGGCTCGGTGTTCGGCGCGAAAATGGTGTCCGGCAGCGCCAAGGTAAATCTTGAAAGCTCGGAGCTTATAAAACGCTTGAAAGCGAGACGGTCATAATGGCAGAAACAGAAAACAGAAAACTTGATCCCGACGAGATGTTTGCCGCGCTCAGCAAAAAAATATCCGACAGCGGCATGGATATGGATATGGGCAGAATAGAAGCGGCATACAACATGGCAAAGCTCGCCCATTCCGGGCAGCTTCGCAAGGACGGCTCGCCCTATGTCACCCACTGCGTCGCGGCGGCGGATATAGCGGCCGATATGGGTCTTGACGAGGACTCGATAGTTGCAGCGCTTCTGCACGATGTTATTGAGGATACCGACCTTACCCACAGCGATATTGCAAAGCAGTTCGGCGAGCCGGTGGCCAACATCGTTGAGGGCGTCACGAAGCTCACGCGCGTGCAGTACACCAGCAAGGAAGACGAGCAGATGGAAAATCTGCGCAAGATGCTCATGGCAATGGCCAAGGACATCCGCGTCATTCTCATAAAGATCGCCGACCGTCTGCACAATATGCGAACCATGGCATATCAGACAGAGGAAAAGCAGCGTCAGAAGTCGCTTGAAACGATGGAGATATACGCCCCCATCGCGCACCGCCTCGGTATGCAGAGAGCCAAGTGGGAGCTTGAGGATCTGGCACTTATGTACCTCGACCCGGCCGGCTATAAGGAGATAACCGACACGCTCAACTATCGCATGGATACGCTCAAAACCTTCATGTCAAACGTTGATACAAAAATAAAAAAGCGCCTTGCCGACGAGGGACTTCAGGTCACGGTTTACAGCCGTATAAAGCACATTTATAGCATCTATCGCAAAATGTACGCGCAAAAGCTCGATATCAATGGTATATTTGACCTGTGTGCGTTCCGTGTTATAGTGGATACGATACCCGATTGCTATAATGTGCTGGGCATAATCCACGATATGTTCAAGCCCGTCCCGGGCAGATTCAAGGATTATATCTCGACCCCGAAGCCGAACATGTATCAGAGCGTTCACACGACGGTCATAGGCTCCGAGGGCATCCCCTTTGAGGTGCAGATACGCACTTGGGAAATGCACCGCACCGCAGAATACGGCATCGCCGCGCATTGGAAGTATAAGATAGGCTCAGCCGCCGAGACTGTCGTCAAGGACGGCGACGAGGAGAAATTCGCGTGGGTAAGGCGACTGCTGGAAAGTCAGCAGGAATCCGACGCAACGGACTTCTTCCACAATCTGAAGATCGACATGTTCGCCGACGAGGTGTTCGTGTTCTCACCAAAGGGCGACGTTATAAATCTCCCGGCCGGCGCAACGCCTATAGACTTTGCCTACAGCATCCATTCCGCCGTCGGCAACAGCATGATCGGCGCGTCTGTAAACGGCAGGATCGTAAACTTCGACTATGTGCTGCAAAACGGCGATATCGTCGAGGTCAGGACCTCAAAAAACGCAGCCGGGCCGAGCCGCGACTGGCTCAATATCGCAAAAAGCGGGTCTGCACGCACGAAGATAAAGCAGTGGTTCAAAAAAGAGCGCCGCGAGGAGAACATCGAGCGCGGCCGCGCAATGTTCGAGTCCGAGCTTAAAAACAAGGGCCTGCGCATGGACGATATCACCGACGAGGAGGTCCTGCCGCAGCTGCTGAAAAAGGTCTCGTACACGAGCCTTGACGAGATGTACGCCGCCATAGGCTACGGCGGTATGGCGGCAACGAGAGCCGTAAACCGCATGAAGGACGAGCTTGCGCGCCTGCACCACGCAAGCGGCAGAAAGACCGTTCTCGAGAAGGTCACCGAGGCCGCCGAGCGCCGCGAGCAGCAGGCGCAGAAAAAGGTCAAGCCCGTGCACGGCGTTCTGGTCGAGGGACTGGATAACTGCCTGATAAAATTCTCGCGCTGCTGCACTCCGATACCCGGCGACGATATAGTCGGCTATATAACGCGCGGCCAGGGCGTTTCCATCCACCGCACCGACTGCGCAAACTATGCCCGGCGCGAATTTAAGCCCGAGGATATCGGCCGCTGGATAAACGTCAGCTGGGCCGATGAGATAAAAGAAAGCTACGCAACGGCGATAACCGTCGTCTCGCGCGAGCGCAACGGACTTATCATGGATATTGCCAGCATATTCAATACGCTCAACACCAAGGTGCGCACGATAAACGCACGCGATACGGGCGATAAGTCCATAGTCAATATAACGCTTGAAACCTCCGGCATCGACGAGCTGCGCGCGGTAGTCAACCGCATAAGCGCGCTGCCCGGTGTCGTTGAGGTCAAAAGAAACGGAGGTAAACGATGAGAGCTGTAGTAACGAGGGTGGACAGTGCGTCCGTCGCGATAGGCGGAAAGGTCAAAAGCAGCATCGGCAAGGGCTTTCTTATCATGCTGGGCGTTCACGAGGACGACGAGGAAAAGGAAGCGCTGAAGATCGCCGACAAGATCTGCGGACTTAGAATATTCGAGGACGAGGCAGGGAAGATGAACGTAAATCCCGCCGACGCGGGAGCTCAGCTGCTTATAATCAGCCAGTTCACGCTCTTTGCCGACTGCAAATCGCGCCGTCCCGGCTTTTCCAAGGCAGCGCGCCCCGAAAAAGCCATACCGCTGTACGAAAAGGTCATAGCCGAGTGCCGCAGCCGCGGCTTCGAGGTAGGAACAGGCGAGTTCGGCGCGGAAATGAAGGTCGAATCGATAAACGACGGACCTGTCACCATTATTCTTGACACAAGGGAGCTTTGAAAATGAATATTAAAACTCTGCCCGTAGGCCAGCTTGAAACAAACTGCTATGTCGTCATAAACGAGGATACCCTCGAGTGCGTCGTGATAGACCCGGGCGACGAGAGCAACACCATCATGGACTATATAGAGTCGAATAATTTAAAATGCAAGGCGATCATGCTCACTCACGGCCATTTTGACCATGTCGGAGCCGTCAACGCCGTCGCCGAGCAGACAGGCTGCCCGGTGTATATAAATAAGCGCGACGAGGGCTATAAGGTCGGCATGAGCGGCATGATGTTCAAGCTCCCCGAGGGCGGCAAATACTATGACGACGGCGACGTTATCACCGAGGCCGGCCTTGAGTTTAAGGTCATCGCAACTCCGGGACACACCCCGGGCGGCGTGAGCCTTATCTGCGAAAACGCGCTTTTCACGGGCGATACGCTGTTCCGCGGAAGCTGCGGCAGAACGGATCTGCCCGGCGGCGATACCGAAACGGAGCTGAGATCGGTCAAAAAGCTCTGCATGCTTCCCGGCGACTACGAGGTGTATCCCGGCCATATGGACAGCTCTACGCTCGAGCGTGAGCGCCGCTTTAATCACTACTGCCGCGAGGCGATGGCAAATTTCTGAGCTTATAACCGGAGAACCTAATGCTTGAAGACATACTCAAAACGCTCGTTACGGCGATGCTGCCTATACTCGAAATTCGCGGCGCCATACCCGTCGGCGTTGCGGCCGGCATGGACCCGTGGACGGCGTTTGCCATAGGCTTTGTGGGCAATATGCTGCCCGTGCCGTTTCTCATCCTGCTTGCCCGAAAAGTGATAGAATGGATGAAAAAGCACCATATTCTCGATAAGCTGACGACCTTTGTCGAGCACAAGGGCAAGGAAAAGGCCAAGACCGTTCAGGCGTACAGCTTCTGGGGACTTTTCATACTCGTTGCGATACCCCTGCCCGGAACCGGTGCGTGGACGGGCGCGCTCGTCGCCTCGCTGCTGGATATGCGCCTTAAAAGGGCGCTGCCTGCCATCGGTATGGGCGTTGCCGTTGCCGGACTTATAGTCCTGGTGCTCACATACGGCGTTATCCACATCGGAACACTGGTGTAATAAGTATTCACTTGCGTGCGCAATAACTGCATAAGAATAATTATTCAAAATCCCTGCAAAATTCGTGAATTTTGCAGGGATTTATGCATATTTGCCGCCGATTGTTCGATTTATACAAGCGAGGGCAGCTGAGGAACGACAATTTGTTCAAAATAACGAGTAAATATTTATTCAAAACTATTGCATAATTGTGAATAAAAATGTATAATAGCCACTGTCAATGAATAAAAAACCTAACAGAAAGGCGACAAGGTGGAAAACATGCATAAGGCAAAGACAAACAACAATTTCACGAAATTCATTTCCATGCTGCTTGTTGTGCTGATGCTCGTGTCGATCGTTCCGATCACGGCCTCGGCAGACCCGGCAAGCGCAAGCTTTGAAAATGTGTCAGGTGAAGGCAAAGATATAATATCTCTTGCGGAAGGACGCGAATACAAAGCAAGTATCCCGATCAGCGCAGACGTTGACCCGGCCACGATAACCTGGACGATGGTCAAGGACAGCTCCAAGAGCTATGTCAGCAAGGAGCTCTTCCCGAACCAGACCGAAGGCGGCGCGCTGAGCACCTGGATCTGCGACGACGGCAAGACCCCGTTCTTCAATGAGGTCAAGACCAGCGTTTCGGATTCAAACGGCCAGAAGACACTCGTTGCCGAGTTCAGCACCAACGACTTCTTCTACGGCTACGACTGGTATACCGGCGAAAGCTACCCCGACAACAGCGCTCCCCACGATGAAGGCGGCGCTTACCTCGATTCCTGCGGCTACTTCAATCTCACCGCGACCGACGCACAGGGCAACGTTATCGGCTCTGTTCCCGTGAAGATCGCTCCCTACGACAGCTTCCACACGATGGACGAGATCTACACCGAGCTTGATGAGATGGTAGCGGCTGCAAAGGACTCCGGTGTCTTTGTGCAGAAGTATTCCATGGGCAAGTCCTCGGGCGATATCTATGACGCGCTCGACATGCCCTACCTCATTGTCGCAAAAGATCAGGCAACCGTGACCAAGTGGCTCGAGTTCACCGAAAAGGCGGAAACTCAGCCCGATCAGGTGCTTGCAGATATAAAGGCCGGCAAGTATGACGATATTAAGGTTCCCGTGATGTTCTCCAACATCCACGCAAACGAAGTCGCGGCGACCGACGGCATCATGGAATTTGCATGGATGCTCGTTAATGCCGCAGCCGGCGACGGCAAGCTCAGCTACAACAACCTCACCGGCTTCACTGCCGACGGTCAGACCGAATTTAACAGCGAGAAGGCCGCAAGCAAAATGGCCGTTCCCGAGCTTGTTAAGGACAGCGCAACCTACCTCGGCTGGCTGACTGCCGAAAATAACGGACAGTCCGGCGTAGTCGATCTCGATAAGTACTACACTCAGGAGACCGTCAACACCACTATCGACGAGCTGCTCGACGGCGTGTTCTTCATTCTCGTTCCCGAAGAGAACGTCGAAGGCCGCACCTACATCACCCGTGAAGCCTCCAACGGCTACGACCTCAACCGCGATAACTCCTTCCAGACCACTGAGGAAACTCAGAACATGCAGAAGCTTATCGCAACCTTTAACCCCGTATCCCTCACCGAGTTCCACGGCCGCGTTTCCGCGTTCCAGTGCGAGCCCTGCGATCCCCCTCACGAGCCTAACTTTGAGTACGACCTGCTGGCAGATCACCTGATCGCAGGCGGCGAGGCTCTCGGCATAGCGGCCGTTGCAAATAACGATACCTACAACAGCTTTGTTATCCCTCAGCGTGACTATCTCACCGATAACGGCGACGGCACCACCTACTGGGCCGATCCCTGGGACGATATGTCCACCTCTTACACTCCGCAGTTTGCAATGCTTCAGGGCACCGTTGCTTACACCGTTGAGCTTCCCGGCTACAACGACGCAGGCGCTCAGCTCGTTCAGTACGGCTGCCTCGGCCAGGCAAACTACATAGCAGGCGAAAAGCTCGGCTACCTCACATCCCAGACCAAGATATTCAGCCGCGGCGTCGGCAACAAAAACTCCGATGCATACGACCTCGTCGGCCAGTGGCTGTGCGACCAGAACGATGTCGAAGGCGCCGAATCCGATCTGTTCCGTCCCGAGTATGACGGCGAAGGCGAAAACGGCAACTTCTACCCCGAGTGCTACATCATTCCTCTTGACGGCGTTAACCAGACCAACCTCCAGGCGGCCGGCGACATGATGGAGTGGCTGTCCCGCAACGATGTTAAGGTCCTTGTCACCGATAAGGAATTCACCTACGACGGCGTCACCTATCCTGCCGGAACGATGATCGTTTCGATGTATCAGGCAAAGCGCTCCGTTGCAAACGGCGTGCTGTACGACGGCACCCTCATAACGAGCTGGACCGTTCTCTACTCCGAAGGCATCACCACCTTCAACGAGACCCGCGGCTTTGACATGGTAACCGTCACCGAGCCTGCCGCATACAAGACCATCAAGGCAGTCTGCGGCGACTGGATGGATCACGACGCTTGCCTCAGCTACATTGCAAATAAGCTCGGCTCCTACTTCACCGGCAAAGCAGACGAATACGTCGTCATCTCCAACGCATCCGAGGACTCCACCGCAGCGGTCAACGCACTGCTCAAGGCAGGCAAATCCGTCGGCATGGTGACCGACAGTGAAAGCGATTTCTACGGCGACTTCGTTTGCAGCTATGCAGATTGGCAGACCGTTTCCGCAGAGTATGTCCTCAGCGGCACCGGCCTTGCAAAGGCTGATGTTCCTGCGGCAAAGACCATCACCAAGGCTCCCAAGGTGTACATCACCGGCGAGGTCGGCGCAGACGACGCAGGCTTCAAGTGGGCAAGCCGCATCAACTGGAGCCACGGCAACTGGAACTACGACCGCGTAGCTCTCGAGCTTATGGGCTTTGATACCACCAGCAATCCTGCACAGGCAGACCTCATCATGGGCGCAAGCGCACTCAATGACACGGCAAAGGCACAGGTCCTTGCAGGCACTCCCTACATCGGCTACGGCTCCTCGGCAACACGCAAGAACATCTTCGGCTCCGATCTTACCCGCAGCGCGGCTGACGGCATGGACTGCCTCGGCTATGTAACTTACCCGAATACTACGCTCGTCAACGCATCCTACGTCATGGATAACGACGATGTTCTCTACGGCTACGGCGTAGGCTACTTCTCCAAGATCCCCGAGGGCGCTCAGGTGCTCGTCAAGATGGACGGCAGCAAGACCCCGACCGAGGGCTTCGTCAAGATGATCGACGCGGATCAGACCGCAGCGGCAAAGGCCTACCTCGACGGCTCTGTTCAGGCAATTTCCTACCAGGGCAAGCTCACCGCAGACGCACAGAACGAGATAAACGTCGTTTACTTTGCCAACAGCCTCACCCACAAGGTACACCAGCGCGATGAGTACGCATTCATCAGCAACTTCGCATTCTCCAACCTCCTCGGAGATGACTTCATTTCCGCCGGCGACGACGGCAGCAAGCTTCCGTTCAAGGATGTTAAGGCCGGCGCATGGTACGAGGACAGCGTCAAGTACGTTTACGAGAACAAGCTGATGCTCGGCACCACCGACGATACCTTCACTCCCGACGGCACCATGACCCGCGCGATGTTCGCAACCGTTCTCTACCGCATGGCAGGCAGCCCCTCCGTCGAGGGCCTGAGCGTAAGCTTCAAGGACGTCCCGGAAGACTACTGGGCATACGATGCAATAGCATGGGCGCTCAACAAGGGCGTAGTCAACGGCTTCAGCGCCGATGAGTTCAAGCCCAAGCAGGCAATAACCCGTGAGCAGCTTGTTGCAATGCTCTATCGCTACTCCGGCAATCCCGAGGTCAGCGGCGAGCTGAGCTTCACCGACGCAGCTTCCGTCTGCGACTGGGCGGTCAACCCCATCCTCTGGGCATGCCAGAACAAGATAGTTCAGGGCTACACCGACGGCAGCTTTGCTCCGGATAAGACGGCAAACCGTGCCGAGATGGCAGCAATAATCCAGCGCTTCTGCGCTATCTGATAAACCTCAAACCTCTCAAAATAATCTCAAAAAGCAAGCGGCAAGGTCAATTGACCTTGCCGTTTGTTAACCGATGGTATGCATATAAAATGTGAAGCTATTTAAATCGCTGCTTTGCGGAAAATTCGCGGACGACGATTTTTTCAACGCCCGTTGCATTGACCACTGCCTCGCTACAGCCCATCTCGTCAAAGCCGCAGTGGCGGCACAAAAGCGTCAGCGCCTTTACGGCTTCCTCGCCTGTCACGGTGCTTATTTCGCCGTAGCCTATGAAGCTTTTGTAGTCTGCCGTCTGCGAGCCCTGCTCAAGCTCGACAAAGCCCGAGCACACATCGGTCTCGACGCAAACGCGGCCGCTTTTTTTCGCAAGAGTGTGCCGCCTGCCGGCCTTCGCGCCGTGAACATAGAATGTGAATTCGCCGTTTTCGGCCTCGAAGCCGAAGGAGAGCGGCACGATGTATGCCTCGTCGCCGTCAACAAAGCCGAGGCGGATCGTATCGCAGCTGTCAATAAGCGCCTTTATCTCGTCAAGATCCGTTATCGCGCGGTTTGCTTTTCTCATCAAAACAGATACACCCTCATTTCATACGGCCTTGTTGTAAAGCCGTTTGATATAACAAAATTGTTGTCGTAGTTTCCAAAAACCTGCTTTGTTTCGTCAAGCGTTATGCCCTCGGGCGCGTCAAAGCGCACGCATTTTTCGGAATATGAGCAGATGACAAGCAGCTTTTTGCCGGCAAGGTTGCGCTCGTAGACATACAGCTCCTTGCTTTTGGGCATGTGCTCAACATAGTCGCCGTATATGACAACGGGGTTGTCGCGCCTGAATTGCAGTGCGTTGCGGTAGAAGTTTAATATGCTGCCGGGATCGCCAAGCTGGCTTTCAACGTTTATATCCTTGTAGTTGGAATTTACGACGAACCAGGGCTTGCCGTTTGTAAATCCTGCGTTGGGGGCACTTGACCACTGCATGCAGGTCCTCGCGTTATCGCGCGATGCCTTCTGAGCAAGCCTGAGCACCGTTTCCTTTGAAAGACCGAGCGAGCGCGCTATGCGGGCGTTGTTTTTGACCATGATATCCTTGTAATCGTCAAGGCTTGGAAGAGGCGTGTTTATCATGCCGATCTCCTGCCCCTGATATACAAAGGGCGTGCCGCGCTGGAAAAGGTAGCTTGCGGCAATGCTCTTGCCGCTTTCGACGCGGTATTTTTCGCTGCCGTAGCGGCTTATGATGCGCGGATGGTCGTGGTTTTCCATGTAAAGCGCGTTCCAGCCCTTGCCGTACATCTTCGTTTGCCATTTGGTGAAGGCCTTCTTGAGCTTCACAAGGTCAAACGGACGCTGGAGAAAGTCGGTGATGAAGCAGTCAGCCTCCATGTGGGCAAAGTTTATCATCATATCGAGCACCTTGTCCTTGCCCTCGCGCACATAGCTCAGCGCGACCTCCGGCTCCATGCGCGGCCCTTCGCCGACGGTGAAGCAGTCGTAAAAATCAAGCACGTCGCGCTTGAACTCGGCAAGATAGTCGTGGACCTTCGGCAGATTGGTGTAATACTGCATGCCCGTTGCCGCCGGGAGCTTTACCTTTGCGCTCGGCAGACCGTCGGCCTTGGCGATGTAGGTTATAACGTCCTCGCGGAAGCCGTCCACGCCCATGTCGAGCCAGAAGCGCATTATATCCTTGACCTCTTCGCGCACCTTGGGGTTTGACATGTTAAGATCCGGCTGCTTTTTGGAGAATATGTGCATATACCACTCGTCGGTTGCCTTGTCATACTCCCACGCTCTGCCCTCGAACAGACTGTCCCAGTTGTTCGGGGGGCGCTTTTTGCCCTTGCCGGGGCGCCAGTAGTAATAGTCGCGGTAGGGGTTATTCTTGCTCCTGCGGCTTTCCTTGAACCACTCGTGCTCATCGGAGGAGTGGTTGACGACAAGATCCATGAAAACGCGCATGCCGCGCTCGTGCGCACCGTCTAACACCTGCTTGAATACCTCAAGGTTGCCGAAATCGGGGTGGATGTTTTTGTAGTCGGATATATCGTAGCCGTAGTCTGCGTTCGGCGAAGGGTACAGGGGCGAAAACCATATGCCGTCAACGTTCAGCGAGGCAATGTAGTCGAGCTTTGACAGTACGCCCCACAGGTCGCCTATGCCGTCGCCGTTGCCGTCGCAGAAGCTGCGGCACCATATCTGATACACCGCCATTTCCTTATACCAGCATTTCTTTTCCATTTCGTTTCTCCAAATCAAAATATATTTGAAATAATTTTATCACATGATATTTGCCGTTGCAATCGAATAATTTTTCGCGCCGTTCGGGAGAGAATAATTGATAGCATATTGACAATGCGGCGCACATATTGTACTATTTACGCGAAATACCGGCGGATAAGACCGGTATAAACTTAAAGCGCCGCACCCGACAGGATCGGGGCGACAGCAGGAGGTATAAAAATGAATAATGGCAAACAAAAGGGCAATACCCGGCGCATGACGGGGCTTGCAATCTTCACCGCGATCATCGTTGTGCTTCAGGTACTGTGCACGTTCGTGCGTTTCGGCCCGTTTTCGATAACGCTGGCACTTGCGCCGATAATCATCGCAACGGCGATCTACGGCAAGGGTGCAGGCGCGTATCTCGGCGGCGTATTCGGCCTTGTTGTTCTCATAACCGGCCTTTTAGGCTGGGACGGCGGCACGGTCATGCTGCTTATGAGCATAAACCCTGTTGCGTGCATACTCATCTGCATCGTCAAGGGCGCAGCGGCAGGCTTCCTCGCAGGTCTGTGCTATGAGGCGATAGCAAAGAAAAACGACAAGACTGCGGTCATCGTGTCCGGCATTGTTTGCCCCGTTGTGAATACCGGGCTGTTCATCTTGGGCATGCTGGTATTTTTCTTTGACACGATAAGCGGCTGGGCCGGCGGACAGAATATGCTTTTGTATATAATCGTCGTACTGACGGGCGTTAACTTCCTCGTGGAGCTTGGCGTCAACGTTTTGCTTGCCGCCGGAATCGAGCGCATCATCCGCGCCGGCAAAAAAATGCATTGAGGTATTGATCCATGATATTGACGATAGATGTCGGAAATACAAACGTTGTTCTCGGCTGTGTTGAGGACGGCGTTGTCGTCAGCCGCAGCCGCCTTGCGACCAACACGAGCGACCTGCCCAACGACTATGCGATGAAAATGCGCCAGAGCTTTGCGTTTGACAGCATAGATTACCACGAGTTCGAGGGGGCGATTCTGTCCTCGGTCGTTCCGCAGGTAAACCGCGCCATACGCTCGGCCGTGCGCAAGCTCACGGGGCTTGAGTGCATCATAGTCGGAGCCGGCATAAAAACCGGCGTCAACGTGAAGATCGACGATCCGGGCACTCTCGCAGGCGACCTGATAACCGGCACGGTCGGCGCATTATCGATGTATAAGCCCCCGATCATCATTGTCGATATGGGAACGGCAACGACCATCGTTGCCGTGGATAAGGACGGTGCGTATATAGGCGGCGCGATCGTTCCGGGCGTGAACCTCTCGTTCGAGGCACTCTCGCAGGGGACGAGCCTGCTGCCGAACATATCCATCGAAGCACCGAGAAAATGCATTGCCACAAACACCGTTGACAGCATGAAGTCCGGCGCCGTGTTCGGAACGGCCGCAATGATTGACGGCATGATAGAGCGCATGGAGGCCGAGCTTGGCCAGCCTGCAACGGTCATCGCTACCGGCGGCCTGTCCGGCGGCATCATCCCCTATTGCAAGCACGAGATCAAGCATGAGCCGGATCTTCTGCTCAAGGGCCTTGCGATACTGTATCAGAAAAACGCAAAGCCGAAAAAACAGAACAGATAATCAAAAATCCTCCGATTTTCGGAGGATTCTTCGTTATTCGTCAAGCATTATGTCGAGAATTTCTTCATCGGTCTCGCGCATGCCTTCGCGCGCAAGCTGGCCGACCGATTCGATGGTCCTTTCAACGTCGTTTTTGAGTATTCCGTCACCGCCGTGCAGAGCCTTGCCCTTTTCGTAGAGGTCAAAGCCCAGAAGCCCGGCCTCGACGGCAGAGGCGATTTTCGTTGCGCACGAGGGCTTTGCCCCGTCGCAAACCGTGCCGGATATCATGCCGAGCGTATTTGTTATCGTTGCGGAAACGGCCTCGTATGTGCCCTCTAAAAGCCAGGCTACGCCGGCCGCGGCTCCGCAGCCTGCCGAAACCGCGCCGCAGAAGGCACTGAGCCTGCCGATGGGCGTTTTCTGGTGGATGGTTATGAGGTTTGAAACGCAAAGCGCGCGCAGAAGCTGCTCGCGGCTTGCGTGCATATCGAGCGCATACACGATGACCGGCAGGGAAGCGGTCATGCCCTGGTTTCCGCTGCCGGACACGATGACGACCGGCAGCTCGCAGCCGCTCATTCTGGCATCCGAGCCTGCCGCGGCCTGCGCGCGTGCGCGCACACGCACATCGTCGCCGCGCGTTTCAAGAAGCGTTTTGCCTATCGATGCGCCGTAGTTTCCGCTCAGTCCTTCCTCGCTTATGGCAAGGTTATAGTCTATCTGCCGCTCGAGCATATCCCGAACATCGTCGATGCAAACCGACTCGGCAAAGTCGAGAATGTCGTGAACGTTCAGCACGCTGCGATCGGTCTCGCTGCCTGCCGCCGCGCTTTCGTCCTTCTTGAGCAGCACCTGCCCGTTTTTCTCGATGAGCACAATGTTCGTGTGATAGTCGCATATGCGCAGGCGCACGCTGTCGGTGCCCTTGTACATGTGCAGGTCAATGTCCAGCAGCTTTCCGCTTTCGGATTTCATGACGGTCATCTGGCATTCGTCCATGAATTTGCCGATCTGCGGTATCTCCTCGGGCTTTACAAACGACAAGACCTCAAGCTGCTTATCGGCATCGCCCACGACCGTTCCTGCCGCGACGGCAGCCGCAATGCCCTTCAGACCGCCTGTGTTGGGAACGACAACGCTTTTAACGTTCTTGATTATGTTGCCGCTTATGACGATGTCGATCTTATCCGGCATTGCGCCGAGGGTCTGCCTTGCCTTTGCCGCGGCATAGGCCATGGCGATAGGCTCGGTGCAGCCCATTGCAGGCAAAAGTTCTTCACGCAAAATTTGCAGATATTGCGAATACTTAACATCGCTACGTTCCATTCTTCATCCCTCCGGATAGATTTCTCCGCTGCCAGTATAACATCAAAATCCAAAATTGCATAGAGTTTTCAATGGTTTGTGAACATCTTGTCGAAAAAAGCTTGAAATAGTATACAACCGTGTGGTATACTGGCCACACAGTTAAGAGGGTAAATTGGGGATGTTATTTTGATAGGTTATTATAATTACACGGTATGGCTGACTTTTGTCGGAATGCTGTCATCCGTTGTAGGTATGGGCTTTGCCGTGCAGGGCAAAATAATTGCCGCTGTCATATGCCTTATGTTCTCCGGCTTCTGTGATATGTTCGACGGTATAGTTGCAAGAACAAAGAAGGATCGCACGGATGAGGAAAAGCGCTTCGGCATCCAGCTCGATTCGCTCAGCGATATTGTCTGCTTCGGAGTTCTGCCGTTTGTCATCGGTGTGTGCAGCGGAGCAAGGGAGTGGTGGCAGATAGCCATAATGGCGCTGTTTGCGCTCGCGGGGCTTATAAGGCTTGCGTATTATAATGTCACCGAGGAGACACGTCAGCAGCATACGGACGAAAAGCGCAAGCATTATCTCGGCGTTCCGATAACCTCATCGGCGCTGACTGTGCCGTTGCTGTTCTGCTTCCGAGGACTTTTGGCCGGTGCGTTTCCCATAGCGTATACTCTGCTCCTGCTTGTAAACGGAGCGCTGTTTGTCGTGCCTGTCCAGGTCAAAAAACCGAGCAAGACCGGCCTTGCCGTTATGCTCGTCATCGGCGTGATATGCACGGCTCTGATCCTCATATTTAAGTAAGACTCCCATAACATTTTAACAAAAAGCCGCGTTCGGATGAACGCGGCTTTTCGCTGTGTATTTATTATCTTTACCTGACGGCAGGCTCGAAGGCTTCCTTGCCGTGGTTGCAGATCGGGCAGACGTAATCTTCGGGCAGCTCGCCGTCGCACTCGACGAAGTGGTCGCACACGGTGCAGACATAGCCCTTGACAGGCTGCTTGACCTCGGGAACGATGTGCTCGAAGTCCTCCTTGCCGTGCTTGCACAGGGGGCAGACAAAGTCGTCGGGCATTTCGCTTCCCTCGTGGAAGTAGCCGCAGACCTTGCAGACGTAGCCCTCGCCCTGAGCCGGAGCGGGATTTTTCTTGGGCTTTATGTGAGCATGGTAATATCCGTAGGTGCAGCTGGGAGCGTCGGACAGGACCTTCGC
Organism: Firmicutes bacterium CAG:24053_14; assembly: GCA_001916715.1. Taxonomy (GTDB): domain Bacteria; phylum Bacillota; class Clostridia; order Oscillospirales; family Oscillospiraceae; genus F23-B02. Next base: position 17,655 of record MNSZ01000046.1, on the reverse strand, counting down.
CTCAACAACGTTTGCAACGTAAAGCACCTGAGTTTCAACGTCAACGACGTCGATTATCTCGCAGGAGAGAACGGCGTTGGTGTACTTCGTGACATAGGCTATGCCGTTTGTCATGCGGTCAAGATCGTCAAAGTCTGCAAACTTGTCAACATCGCGTCCGCTCTGGAAGCCGAAGTGCTGGAACAGGCTGTAGGGAGCGTCCTCGGTGAGGATGGAGATATTGAATTTTCCTGCCTTTGCGACCATGTCGCAGGTGTTGTTTTTCTTGATGACGGAAATCGTGATCTTCTTGGGGTCGCCTGCCGCGACCTGACCTGCGGTGTTTATGACGCAGCCGTAGTCCTTGCCGTCAACGTTCGTGGTGAGGATCTCAACACCGTAGCTGAACTTGTTGAATGCGGCGTTGTCAACGTCAAGCGCCTGACCGATAGGCTCTGCCGGGGCTTCAAATACGGGGAGCGCGGGACGAATATCGGCGGCGATGGCATCGGCAAGCGCATCAAGCTCTGCCAGCTGTGCCTCGGTGACGTCGGACTTGAGCGAAACGGTCTCGCCGATAAATTCGGTGCCGCGCAGCTTTGAAAGCTGATCCTTCATGAGCTTGCCGCTGGTTGCCGCCCACGAGCCGTTTTCCAGAATGGCGATCTTGCGGCCCTGAAGATTGTGGTTTACTATGTCGTGAACGAGGTTTTCCATCGTGACGAATATTCCGGCGTTGTAGGTCGTTGACGCAAACACAAGGTGGCTGTATCTGAACGCGTCGGAGACGATATACGATGCCGGGGTCACGGAGGTGTCGTATACCTTGACCTTTAAGCCGCGCTCGACGAGCTTGCAGGCGAGAATGTTCACGGTGTTTTCCGTGTGGCCGTAGACCGAGGCGTAGGCTATCATGACGCCGTTTTCCTCGGGAGTGTAGGAGCTCCACTTGAGGTACTTGTCGAGAAAATCGCCGAAGTGACTGCGCCATACAAAGCCGTGCAGCGGGCAGACGTAGTTAAGCTCAAGTCCGGCCGCCTTTTTCAGGACTGCCTGCACCTGCGCGCCGTATTTGCCGACGATGTTCGTGTAATAGCGGCGGGCTTCGTCAACGTAGTCGGCAAAGAAATCGACCTCGTCGTTGAACAGATGTCCGTTGAGCGCGCCGAAGGTGCCGAAGGCGTCGGCCGAGAAAAGCATTTTGTCGGTCAGATCATAGGTCATCATGACCTCGGGCCAATGCACCATCGGAGCCATGACGAAGGTGAATTCATGCTTGCCGGTGCTGAGCTTGTCACCCTCGGCAACGATGTGGTATTTAAGCGTGTCCGACAGGGTGAAGAACTGGCCGAGCATGGTCTTGATCTTCGCGTTGCAGACTATGGTGACCTCGGGGTGACGCAGGGTAAGCTCCTCTATCGTCGCAGCGTGGTCCGGCTCCATGTGGGAAATGATAAGATAATCGAGCTGCCTTCCGCCCAAAGCGTGGGCGAGGTTTTCAAAAAACGTGCGGCTGACGGCCTTGTCGACGGTGTCGAACAAAACGGTCTTTTCGTCATTGAGCAGATATGCGTTGTAGGAAACGCCGTCGGGAACGCCGTAAACGCCCTCAAAGCAGGCAAGGCGGCGGTCATCTGCGCCGACCCAGGTCAGATCTTCGGTAACTTTTCTGGTGCAGTACATAGTAAACCTCCCATATTTGTTTTTATAATATAATATTATCCTTTTTCACGGCAAAAAACTGTGGCGTATACCACAATTGTGTGATATAATCATTCAAAAATCGTCTATAGAGGTGAAATGAGCAATGGAGCTTCAGAATGTTGAGCTTTTCAAGGGCGTAACATGCGCGAGCATCGACGCGATGATGAGCTGTTTCCGTCCCGAGGTGCGCAAGTTCAAAAAGGGCGATACCATACTTGTTTTCGAGCCGGAGGTAAAAAGCCTGTGCGTTCTTCTTTCGGGCAAGGCGCATCTTTACTGCGTGGACAGCGAGGGCGAATATACGCTGCTTGAAAACTACGTGGAAAACGATATCTTCGGCGAGGTGTTCACCATGCCGTACAGCGGTCTGGGCTACGTCGCGGAGGCCGATTCCGACTGCAGCGTCATGTTTTTCAAAATGAGCACGCTTTACGGAAGATGCCCAAATGCATGCGAGCATCATACGAAGATAACCAAAAACCTTTTTGGACTTTCGGCTAAAAAGGCGCAGATGATGGCCCTGCGCATCAACATGATAAGCAAAAAAACAGTCCGGCAGAAGCTTATAAGCTATTTTGAATACCTTGCCGAGAAAACGGGCAGCACAAGCTTTGAAACGGAGCTGAGCCTGTCGCAGCTTGCAAACTATCTGTGCGTTGACAGGACAAGCCTGATGCGCGAGCTGCGCCTGATGCGCGAGGAGGGGCTCATAAGCTCCAGCGGAAGAAAGATAAATATGCTGAACATATAGAGCTTTACAGGAGGAATAGAGACATGGGCAGCTTTATAGTAACGACGGATTCCGGCTGCGATCTGCCGCTGAGCTTTTGCAGCAGCCGCGGCATAATTCCGCTTAAGATGAATTATGCCATCGGAGATAAGAACTATACAGACACGATGGACCCCAAGGATCTTAAATCGTTTTATGACGGAATGAGATCAGGCGACACTCCGAAAACGAGCCAGGTGACGCCGTATCAGTTCACGGAATTTTGGACGCCGCTGCTTGAAAAAAAGCAGCCGATCATTCACATTGCGCTCGGCAGCGGGATCTCGGGCACATGGGCCAATGCCGTTTCGGCAGCCGATATGCTTATGCAGGATCATCCGGATGCCGACATAAGAGTTATCGACTCAACCCTTGCATCGGTAGGTTACGGAATGCTTGCCATTCTTGCCGCCGATCTGCGCGACTGCGGCAGCAACGCCGACGAGTGCCAGATGCAGCTTGAGAAGGTCAAAAGCAATATAAACACTTACTATACGACCGGCGACCTGACCTACCTTTACCGCAGCGGCAGAGTCAGCCGCACCGGCATGGTCATAGCCCACGCGCTGAACATCTGGCCGATACTCAATCTCGACCTTGACGGACATCTTATCGTCCAGGCCAAGGAGCGCGGCAAAAAGAAAACCATCGAGCGTATACACAGGATCATAAGCGAGCTGTGCGTCGATCCCGAGGACCAGACGCTTTACATCTGCCACTCGGACATCGCCGAGGAGGCCGAGCAGTTCGGCGAGGATATTAAAAAGGAATTCGGCTTCCGCGACGTGTTTTACACCTATATCGGAACGACCATCGGCTCAAATTGCGGGCCGGGACTTATGGCGGCGTTTTTCGTCGGCAAAAAAAGAACGAACTGAGAGGAAAAGAATATGAACGTTGATTACATTGATTTTAAAACCGTCAGCCTCACAAGCAAGCTTGACACGAGCATCGGCGCCGAGCTTCAGCTGACTCAGACCGGCAAGGTATCCGTAAAGCTCCCCGAGGAGTGGAGCGGCTTTGCGTTTTTGTATCTGAACATAGTTATCCACGATCCCGAGGATAAGTATTTTGTGTTCGATATCACCACAGAGACCGTCATAAAGCTGCCCGACGACGTCAAGGAATTCTCGGAAGAGGCAATGAATGCCGGCATGGAGATAGCGCAGAGCAAGACCTTTGAGGCTATCCGCGGCATTTCCGTGGCTATGGGCATAAACGAGCTTGATCTGAGCGGTAAGTGATATGAAGGAGCCGACGCTTGTTATAATGGCTGCCGGAATGGGCAGCCGGTTCGGCGGACTAAAACAAATAACCGCCGTTGATACCGAGGGGCATGCGATAATAGATTTTTCGCTTTTTGATGCTTACCGTGCAGGCTTCCGCAAGATCGCGTTTATTATAAAGCGCGAGATCGAGGAGAGCTTCAAGGCTGCCGTCGGCCTCCGTATGGAAAAGTATTTTGATGTAAAATACGTCTATCAGCAGCTCGACAAACTGCCCGAGGGCTACACCGTTCCCGAAGGAAGAGAAAAGCCCTGGGGCACGGGACACGCGGTGCTCTGCTGCCGCGGCGTCGTGGATGGACCGTTTGCGGTCATAAACGCCGATGACTTTTATGGCGCCGGGGCGTACAAGGCAATGTACGGTTTCCTCAGCGGCAGCAGGAAGCAGAGCGAGTACGCCATGGTCGGTTATCGGCTGCGCAATACAGTCACCGAAAACGGCTCGGTCGCTCGCGGAGTGTGCGATATCGAAAACGGATATCTTGTCGATATAACCGAGCGCACGCACATCGAAAAGCGCGGCGCGGATGCTGCCTACACAGAGGACGGGGAGACCTTCGTTCCGCTGTCGGGTGATGCGACCGTGTCCATGAACTTCTGGGGATTTTCACCCATGATGCTCGAGCAGCTCAATGCGCGCTTTCCGGCGTTTTTGGATAAAAATCTGCCCGTAAATCCGCTCAAATGCGAATATTTTCTGCCTTTTGTCGCCAACGAGCAGCTAAAAGAGGGACTTGCCACGGTAAAAATACTCGATTGCAGCGAAACGTGGTACGGCATGACCTACCGCGAGGACCTCGACTCGGTAAAGCTCGCAATAGCCGACATGAAATCGCGCGGCATATACCCCGACAAGCTCTGGAAATGATAAAATCGCCTCAGGTACAATTGCCTGAGACGATTTTTTTTGAAAAAATTTAAGATGAGCGGTCGTCATATTGCTGTTGTTTATTTCCCCCAGTCGCCGGATATTCCGTCGGGGGCTTTGACGCGGCGGACGTCCTTGACATGGCCCTCGCGGCCGCGATAATCGTTCGGCGCGACGTTTTCGCCCGACGGCAGAGCGCCGTGCTTTTTGCTTTTTCTGCTCATAATTATCCTCCCAAAATGCAAAGTATCAGCCCGTATATCACGCTGGCGGTGATACCGTAGACTATAACGGGGCCTGAGATGATGAACATTTTTGCAGCCGTTCCGCTTATTAAGCCCTCTGCTTGTGTCAAGTAAACCCTAAAAGATTTTTTTATTTTCCTGTCGAAATTCGGCAGGAATTCTTTTTTCCATATTACGAAGCAAGCCCCGGAATACATTCTCCGATTATATCTGTCAGATACTTGCTTTTTAGTCCAATCTCAATTCGCCCACCTTCAAATACTCGTACTTTATCTATCAGTCGGCTTATAACCTCAGGGCGATACTCGGTCAAAGCCTGAATCCGTTCCGCATCCTGCCCTGCAAGAGTAAGAGCTTTTTGTTTTTGAATACACTCATTTAATAGCACATTCTTTTCTGCGATCTTCTGTTGAAGCCTTTCGTCTTCAGCCTTATTATCGGACTGAATTTTGATGAATCGCTCTCTGCTTATATGCCCATTCCTATACTCCTCATATAGAGAGCTTTTTCCATTCGCAATTTGCCTGCGTCTGCGTTCCATGTCTGCGATCAGCCTTTCAAGCTGCGCCTGTTCTGTGACATCATATTTTTTCACAAACTTAGACTTGTCCAGCAGAATTCGTGCGATTGCCTGCACAACACTCAGCGTCTTGTCCTGGAGTACTTCCAGACTTTCGTGGATAGCGGCACATTCCGCTTTGTTTTGACTGGATGCCTTCAAACAAAATAGATGTGTATCAATCGCAGGTGCTTTCTGCAGCTTCCTTCCACAATAGCCGCAAACAAATAAATTGCCGGCTCTGTTACCGGAAGTATTCATATTGACTGTTTTGATTCGAGAAGCCAACGAAGCAGCAGCGGCTTGAAACTTTTCCTCTGAAATAATGGCCTCGTGGGTGTTTTCTACAACTATCCACTGTTCACGCGGAAGTACACGGCTGTTATTGGTTCGTATTCCTACCATCTCTCTCGTGTTAGAAATCATCTTGCCTGTGTATCTTCCATCATTGAGAATTTTTCGGATCGTGGAAGCCAGCCAAATACTCTCGTTGTCAACCACTCTGCCGTTATAAAACATTCCATTTTGTAGCTTGTACTGTCGCGGCGATAGAATATTTTTGTCATTCAGATATTGCGCTATGTCCTTAGTGCTGCGTCCTTCAATACACAAGTCAAATATCTTGACTACGACCTCACGGACATTCTCGTCCACAATAAGTTTGCGCTTATCTTTAGGATCAAGCTGATAGCCATAAAAGGCGTGACCGCAGGAATGATAAAATCCCTGCTTTCGCCGAGCCTGATTTGCACTTCGTATTTTCAGCGAAAGATCCTTACTATACATTCCATTGACGAGGTTGCGGATTGCCAATTCCAGACCGCCGGTCGTCCCGACATAATCGTTCGTATCGAAATTATCATTGACGGAAATAAAGCGTGTTCCGAACAGGGGGAACAATAATTCCAAGTACCCGCCGACCTCTAAATGGTCTCGTCCGAACCGTGAAAGGTCTTTTACCATAACCGCATCAATTTCTCGGTTACGCAGCATTTCAATCATTCTCGTGAATTGCGGGCGATCAAAGTTTGTGCCGCTGAAACCATCATCACAAAACTCAATAATCTGGTATTTCTTTAGATCCGGATGGCTCTCATAATAGTTCATCAACAATTTTCTTTGGTTGGTAATACTATTACTTTCCTTTTTGTCCGCCGAGCCTTTTAGGTCTCCGTCTTCCATTGACAGACGGATATAGAATGCGAGCGTCTTATCCGGCATATTTGTTCACCTCCTTTTTTCGCATTGCTGCCCAAAGCAAAACTTCTTCCAATTCATCGCGGAAATTGAATTCAATTTCTGCTCGGCCATTGTCGCAACGGCATTCCGAATCATCTCCTCGCTTGTACCTGCTTTGATGTATATATATGGAACAACGGAAAAGCCGTTGTGCTTCAAAAACTCCTGCTGGCTGGCTTTACTTTTCGGTTCCAAATAGTCACTGACCAAATCAAAGGCCCAGAACTCAAGAAGCCTGTTCTTTGCCTCGCTGGCATCCAGCTTGCGCACACTGCCAGAAGCGTAATTTCTCGGATGGGAATAAGGATCCTCCAGACTCATATTGATCTTTCTGAAGTTCTTCCATGAAATGACGCCTTCACCACGCACCTCAAAAGATTCCTTCGTCGGTATGGAGAGCGGCACATTGAGAAATATACGCACAGTATGTGTGACATCTTCGCCGATGATACCTTCACGCCCCCGAGTGATTGCCTGCACCAGCTGACCGTGTTCATAACGAAGCACCAGTGTCAGACCGTCCATCTTCCAGGACAGCAGCACATCTTTGCCGGCTGCGAATTTAGCCAAATCATCCACGGACTTGATTTTATCTGCAGAGAGCATGGGACGGGTATGACGGACCGGTGTCAGTTCCTCCAAAATCTCTCCGGACACTTTCTGCGTCGGAGAATTCGAGAGCACCAGTCCCGTATCCTTTTCCAGCCCTTTGAGTTCATCCATCAGGATGTCATAGTCACGGTCGCTCATAATAGGATTGTCATCCCGGTAGTAAGCGATATCCGCCTCATTCAGTTTTTCAATCAATTCGAGCATTCGCTCGTGGTTGGTTTTGTACTTATTCGCACTCATTGGCGCAAACTCCTTTCAATAAATTTTGCAGAGAACCTGCTCTACTTCCTGCAAGCGATCCTGTAAAATATGCTCAAATTCAGGATCCGTACAGTCGAGATCAAGTATCTCTATGTCAGTCTGGCATGGGTGAGTGCCGTAAACGCTCTGCACCATACCTTTTTCTACAACAATGACGATCTTGTCCATCACTCGCACCTCCCTTAAAAACCGTTCCATACCGGATTGCCGCGATACAGAAAACATTCCGCATCATTACAGTCCTCAGCAGTGAGCTCCGGTAGTCGTTTCCGGCTCCGTGAGATATACAGTTTCGATTCAGTCGGCGGTTTGGGTGAATTCTCCTCAAGCAATGTATCCACAGCGAGCAGTTTCCCATAAGTTGACGGCTCATTGTGCTTTAGATGCTCAAAGAAGTAGTTTCGATGAAACGGACAGAAGCAGCAAGCAGATGCCTTCGTATCCAGTCCCCACACATCTTTAATGTAAGCGTAGTTGTCTTTACGCTCCAGCTTCATATCGACAAGCGGAAACTTATTTACGAACATTGGATTCGGGCTTTCTTTGCAGCGTTTCTTTTCTTCAAAGCTAAACCCCAAGTGCATCTCGTGAGCTTTCTTATCCTCATCGCGCAGCCGCTGGTGCTTTCGGTATCCAAGCAGCTCCCAGCGGACATACTTTGAAATTACCTGAACCTTGTAATCGAGCGTGCAGTTGCGTGGAAATTTGGATTTGTGTCCTTTTTCGTCAATCGTCCACCACGGGATACTGACAACACGCTTCTTTCCAAAATCACGCATCAGGTCCTGATACAGAGGCGCGTCCAGTTCTTTGTACTGGATCCCTGCCGTTTCACAGGCTCTGCGGACAAAATCCGCCTGCTTGCGTACCCATACCGGCTCCAACCCCAAATCGCAAAAAATCACGATGTCGTAGATCGGAACCAGGGGATAAGGTAATTCCTTGCCGTCTGTTTTTGCGAACGCATTCTCACAACTCATAAGAGCGAGCGCAGTTGACTGCATTCCGGCGCCGAACGATAAAATCTTCATAAGCTTTCCCTCATATCTATTACTTTGCTGTATTCAGGAAATACCTGCCGAAAGACTTCCATATACCGATGTTGGCCATACTCATTGAGCGGCCCTCGCAGAGATGTCTCGCACCAGCAGATCAGTTCTTCCTCGGGAATGCTGTACTTGTCCGGAATGAGCTTGTTTCCATCAAAATGCGGAGCACGCGGGCAGATCACCTTGTCAAGCTCAGTCTGGGAAGAAACCTGCAGAACCATCTGCGATTTCTTTTCAGAAATTGCTTCTAAAAGTGAACTGTTATACCCAAGTCTCTCATAATGTGTAAGCTGCGCCTGCAGCCGCCTCAGTCCCGTAAGCCTCAGCTCCCAAACAGATTGTTTGAGTTCTGCCGACACCAAAATTTCACCGTATGCCAATGCAAGCGGTATATCAAGATAAACTTGATTTGGTTCCCGGTTCATCCTGCCACCTCCGTCTCATTACCTTGCGGTTTCATATGATCCATAAGGTATGGGGTGGCATTTGGCGTATACCAGTATGACCAAGCTTCCATCGTCAGTGTGTTGCTGTGAATGACTACAGCCGGAATCTGATATAGAGTCAGCTGGATATATGCCATCCACACACAGCGGATATCAATGTCCTGTGCCACAAAGAAGGCTTTATTTCGATAATCAAAGCCTCTCTTTTTCATTTCCCAAATGCACGCAATGACCATCGTACCGGAACCGCAAGTCGGTTCGTTAATCGTCACATAGCCTTCGTCACTGTCTGACTCAGAAACGGGGTTAGAGAGCTTTGCCATCAGCCTCGCGACATGATCAGGGGTAAAGAACTGCCCATTCCACTCGTTATTGAGGCGCAGGCTGTGATAAATATCTCCAAGAATATCTTCAGGCTCTTCCTTATATTCAAGCACAGACAACCACATCAGCGCTGTCATCCGGGCAAATTCAGATATCTCATCTGGCTTTAAGCCTTTTTGAGCATCCTCATACTGCTGATTGCGCTCTTTGGCGTTGACAGGATCCAGCACAGCTCCTAAGGCAGTGGCGGTCAGTTCCAGAAATTTGGTGAACGCATTATTCAGCCCCATCGTCGTGCCAAGAGATCGAATCGCATCCTGCAACTTATCTTTTGCAGACTTTGGGCTTTGTGATTTTGCTGCCATCACTCCACCTCCATTTTTTCATAGGAAGGTGATTTGAACCGCAGCTCTTCTTCTGCATCCACAAAAAGCATCTCGTCAATTTGGAATGTTACGGGAATACCCAGCTCCGTATATACCTGAACCATCTGAATCTTCATTTCCCGAAGATCATTCAGCCGTCCGTTTGCGTGCTCTTCACCGAGATAGACTCCCTTATATCGGGCACTAAATCCGGCATCATCACGGTCAATTCCGCTTTGATCCCAGTTGAGAGGTACGACCTCTCCGTTTGATAGCTGAACTTCGATGAAATCAACCATCAGGTCAGAGCAATTTGTTCTTGCGTCTAAATATAGCGTCATAAACATTTCCTTTCTGCGCTCAGCGCTTGAATTTTATATATGTAAACGGGATAAGCCAAAAGGCTCCCCGGAACAAAGGATAGGGGGAGCCAGTATCGACTCCAGATTTATATAAAAAAAGCACCCAAAGAAATTTCTTTCTCTGAGTGCCTTTGTGACTCAATTGGAGTCAAAGTATTAAAATATAAAGGCGGACGGAATGTCCACTCCTCCGCGAAACTGGTTCTGTGCCTCTTATTGAAGAGAGGCAGTAGAAACAAAAAAAGCGCCTGAAAGCCAATACTCTCAGACGCTGTGTAACCGGAAAACTCTAATCGCTAAAAAGCAATTACTGATACTGATATCATCATTATAGCGGACTTCACTTGATTTTGCAAGATGTTTGGCTGAATTTATCCATGCACAAACTGAGTCGCCTCTTTTTCGGGTTATAAGAGTCCTAATAACATCATAAGCGTTACCACCTCATCAGAATCCAAATCCTCATTATGGATCGTTCCGTTCGGGTCGGTGCCAACGGAATCTTCACTTTCTTGTTGATTGAATTCCTTGCTGTTTCCCATTTTATTTTCCTTCATATCATTCTCGCCTTCCCTTAAAAAGAGTTACGGATTTTATTCAATTCTTCTTGCTTTTCTACCCAGTTCTCTACATAACCGCAGTTACAGCACACATAGCGTATAACAGGGATTTTCCCGAACAAAGTGACTGTGGTCGTATAGATATTATTTCCGCTCGCATACCTGCCGTTATCGGGAATGCGTTTGATCTCTGTTGAACCACATTTAGGACAACAATGATTATTTTTCATCGCACTCATCCTTTACTGAAATGACTGGCCGTCCGTCTGCCCCCAGCAAGGGTGTCATTCCGCCCGCATTGCACGAACGCCTCCAGATATAATTTACGCCAGTTTCCCTGTCCACTAAAATTTCTATCGTTGAACCGAATGAATTCTGAGAATATGCTATCTTGAATCTATCGCTCATTGTTTTCTACCCCTTATGAGATCTTATTTTTGTCGATATAATATCTGCCGTCCGAACAGCAAACTATGATGCCTTTTCGCTCTAATTTATCGAAAACAAGCCCAATACCCTTCCACACACCGATGTCATGCAATGTTTGTGCAGTTTCAGGAGATGCAGCCCCTGCATCAAGGAATTGCCGAATCAGCATTCTCTTTCTGATACCACCAACCGGTATAACCATGCTCATCTTATATCTCCTTCTTCCTGTATACCTTTATGGAAAGAAGCCACGATGCTGCCAGCAAAACAACGGATACAGAAGTAATGACCGGAATGAGCCATGACTGCATGGATATCATCAGATTGGCTAAATCCGCTTCCTCTCCAATAGCGCCAAGGACTCCAAAAACGCCGCAAAATCCGCAGATAATCACATAGAACACGATACGGCCTTTTTCTGCTCCAAATTTAAAAATAGCAGGGAGCATCAAAGAAGGGGCCAAAATTCCCATCGCCGGCAGCAATGCGACCAAAGAAAGCACTACATTCACATCAAAGGTATTGTTTAGCAACATTCTTGCAATCTGCCCGATCAATACGAGTACAATCGCAAAAGCAAGGAAAATTAATGCCATCAGATATTTGACCGACACCAACTGTTGTCTGGAATATGGAAATACACCAGAGTAACTGCTCCACCTGCTTTTTTCATCATAGGATATCAGGTTTACAGGAATAACACTTGCCAATAATACGGGATACGCTAACAGGAATGAAGTATTGCCCCAAATTGACAAAAGAGAAAATACAACTGCAATCACAACATATGCGCGACAATATTTCATCGCCATATAAAAATCTTTCAGAAGTAATCCTTTCATCTTAATTGGCCTCCTTAACCATAAAAATAAACAACTGTTCGATATCAACGGGACTCAGCTGCAGCGCCGCCGGAACTTTGTCCCGCTCTACAATGGCTTCAACACCGTATGCGGATTCCTTTTTTCCTTTCACTGCAGCCGGATCGAGTTCCGCAAACTGCTCTGCGGAGCAACGAAAAATCCCATACTCTTCCATGATCCTGTCCTTTTCTTCACAGAGGAGCAGTCTTCCCTTATGAAGGAAGGCGATATAATCACAGATTTTTTCGAGATCGCTCACAATATGCGACGACATCAAAACTGCGTGATTTTCATCCCGCGTAAATTCACTGAAGATATCGAGCACCTCGTCCCTGATCACCGGATCCAGTCCGCTGGTCGCCTCATCCAAAATCAGAAGCTTTGGATCATGAGACAAGGCTACTGCGATACCCAGCTTCATTTTCATCCCGCGTGAGAACTCTTTAAATTCTTTGTTTTCCGGCAATGCCAGTTCTTTCATATATTTTTTATATACATCCGGATTCCAGTTGCGATAAGTATTTTTCATAATGTTTCCGACTTGTTGTGCGGTCAGGCATTCCGGGAATCCAACCTCATCCAAAACAACACCTACATCTTCTTTCGTAAGAGAAATGTTTTCGGTATTGTCTTTTCCAAGAATCCGGATGCTTCCCGAATCTTTCTGTGCCATTTCGAGAATCAATCGAATGGTCGTGCTTTTGCCCGCCCCATTTTCACCAATCAGACCCATAATGCAGCCCTGGGGCAGTGTAAGGGTCAAATTCTGCAGTGAAAAGCCGGGATATGATTTGCATAAATCTCTAATTTCAAGAGCGTTCATCGTTTTATTCCTCCATCATATAGTCGAACATTTCAAGAATCTCTTTCTTTGTCAGGTTGCAAGAGACAGCCAACCGAGCAATCTGCTCCATATACTCTTCAATCTTCTTCAGATTTGTCTCGCGCAATAACTCAACATTCTTTGCCGCTACAAAACAGCCTTTGGCCGCTATGGTATAGATGAATCCTTCTTTTTCAAGCTCGTCATACGCCCGCTTGGTCGTTACCACGCTAATCCTTAAATCCTTCGCTAAATTTCGGATAGACGGTAGAGGATCGTCTTCCTGAAGAGTTCCATTTATTATTTGCTCTTTGATTTGCGTATATATTTGATCATAGATAGGCGCGCCACTTTTATTATCTATGAATACATTCACCAAATCGCCTCCCTTGTCTTTTCTGTATAGGTACAGTATATACAGTTAGAACAGTTTTGTCAATACCATGTTTCAAAAATACGGAATATAAAGTTTGAGTCTGGTAGGAGGGGGAAACTGGGTAGCGTTTTCTTGATTTCTCTGCTGATTTCTTTTATAATATAAGTTTAGGTATGCACCGCCGGTGCTTTTGCCTACCTTGTCATTGAAGCATGGACGATAAAACTATGCCATCATCCCTATAAAAGAGGTTTTTATAAAAATGAAGAACATTCTTATTATCGAAGACGATACCGACATCAACAATGTCATATCTGAGACGCTTACAAAAGCCGGCTATCACTGTACGCAGGCATTTTCCGTTACAGAGGCTCTCATGTGTTTAGAGCGCGAGACTTTTGCGCTTGCGGTAATGGACCTGATGCTGCCTGGTCTTTCCGGGGAATCCCTGTTACCAAAACTAAAGGAAATTCAGCAGATACCTGTCATCGTTGTATCGGCCAAGGATAGCCTCGACAGCAAAGTCAATCTCCTAACCAGCGGTGCTGAGGACTATTTGACCAAGCCGTTTGAGATTCAAGAACTGGTTGCAAGGGTCGGGGTTCAGATCCGCCGCTTTGCCGGAGACGACGATACCAGTGCCAAGATGCTAAAATATAAAGATCTGATTCTGAACCAGGAGTCCTTCACCGCATCTGCGAATGGAACCGAAATTCCTCTGACCAAGCAGGAATTTAAAATCCTGGAGCTGCTGCTTTCTCATCCGAACAAAGTGTATTCCAAGCAGGATATCTACGATTATGCGTGGGATGACATCTATATCGGGGAAGACAAGACCATCAATGTCCACATCAGCAATATCCGCAAGAAGCTGAAAGCGGTCACGGAAGAAGAGTATATTGAGACTGTCTGGGGAATTGGTTTTCGTTTGGCAAAATAACTTTAACTTTTCTTTAACTTTGCTTTGCGCTTAATTAGCACTCTGGCTGTAAACTAAAAAGCGTAAAGTAAAGGAGGCACTCAAATGGAATACTTACTTCATACAAACGGTCTTACCAAACAGTATGGAAGACATAAGGCAGTGAATGCCGTGAATATTCACATCCGTCAGGGTGATATCTACGGTCTGATCGGCCGCAACGGCGCCGGTAAAACAACCATCCTGAAAATGATCAGCGGATTGGCTGCTCCTACCGAAGGAGAGTTTTCGCTTTTTGGAAAGACAGGAAAAGAGGCATACCAGTATATGTCTCGCATCGGCACACTGATCGAAGCGCCGGGCGTTTATCCGAATATGTCTGCAGCGGAAAATCTCAAACTGAAATGTTTGGCGATGGGGGTCCGGAAGAAAGGCGTGATTGAGGAACTTTTGAAAACAGTCGGGCTTTCCAATGCCGACAAAAAGAAAGTCAAACACTTCTCTCTCGGAATGAAACAGAGACTCGGCATTGCGCTGGCTCTTGTCGGTGATCCCGACCTTGTCATTTTAGACGAACCGATTAACGGCCTTGACCCGCAGGGAATTGCGGAGATACGCGAAACGCTCTCCAGACTGAATAAAGAGAAAAACATTACTTTCATTATCTCCAGTCATATCCTTGAGGAGTTGTCTAAGATTGCAACGAATTACGGCATCATCCATGATGGCGTATTACTGCAGGAGATGACGCGCGAAGAACTACTTGCAAAATGTAGCGAGCGGATCGAACTCAAAACCGACGATACCCGTAAAGCCTGCACCGTATTGGAAGGCATGGGAATTGAAGATTATAAAGTGGTTGACGCCAGTACCATCCAGGTCTTTGAGCGGCTGAATGATGGCGGTGATATCACAATGGCTCTCGCTGAAAACGGCGTGAAAACGATGGGTATTACCGTAAAAAATGAGGCACTGGAAGACTATTATTTGAACTTGACAGGAGGTACTGCAAATGTTTAACTTGATTAAAATGGAGATGCACCGTCTCACGCATTCAACCGTCACTTGGATCACAATCGTTTTTGCCATTTTAACTGCGATTTTCGGAATCGCAATGACGGATATGGACATTCAGGCTGTTCAAGATGAGCCACCCACTGGTCTTATCATTCAGGAAAATACCGATGATGACTCCTCTGGTATGCTGGCAGGCTTCTATGTAACCGGGAATCCCGAATGGGCAAACGGAAACATTGAGCTTGGCGATCTTGTTGGTATGGAATTTCAGAGCGGCCTTACTTCTATTCTTTGCGTGATATTCGTTGCGCTGTTTGCGAATGCGGATCAAAAGAATGGATTTATTAAAAACATCGCAGGGCAGTTCCCGCGTCGCGGTCAACTGGTGTTCTCAAAGTTCGTGGCCATTGCGGTTCATATCTTCGTTTTGTTGGTTGTTTTTTCCGCAGTAACCGCAGCATTTGGATATATCTTTTGGGGAGATAAAGTCTACTTAGCATCGCTTCTTCCTTTCATAAAGGTTTTAGGAGTCCAGTACCTGCTTCACTTAGGTCTCTCTACCCTGATGATGTTCTTAACCATCCTGACACACAGTGCCGCATTCGGAATGACGACAGGTATATTGATTTGCTCCGGCATGACAGCGTTCTTGTATTCCGGGATCAATCAGATTGTTGCCAATCTGAGGCCAAGCTGGAATTTTGATATCAGCAACTATATGTTGGAAAGTAATATGAGAATGATCGATGTCAGTGCTGTTTCCGATACACTACTGCGTGGAGCGATTGTGGGAATCGTATTCTTAATTGTATCCCTTGCACTGGCCATGATGACAATGAAGAAACGAGATGTTCGATAGGAGTGTTTTATGAGCGCATGGGCAATCATTGCTACTGCGGTAGCAGTTATCACAATCTTCATCTTCTTCGCTTACCGGCGACAGGTTCAAAAAACCTGCCGCCAGTTGGCGTTTCTGAAAAATCATCAAACGAACCTGCGTCTGACCTCTGATCTGCCCTTCCATGAACTTAATGAGCTGGTAGACGGGATCAATGACATCCTGGATCTGTCTCGTGAAATCAAAAAAACAGCGCAGCAAAGCGAAGACAGTTTGAAAGAGACCATCACAAATTTATCTCACGACATCCGTACTCCGCTAACCTCAATGGACGGCTATTTTCAATTGCTCACACAAAGTCAGTCGGAAGAGGAACGCCAGCATTATATCGCTGTCATTCAAAGCCGTATCGTCAGCCTCAAAGATATGCTGGAAGAACTCTTTACTTATACGAAACTCCAAAATGAAACATACGAGCTGGAGATTGAGCCTTTGGATTTTGGGAAATCGGTTTTTGACACCGTTTTCTCCTTCTATGACGAATTCCAGCGCAAGGGGATTGAACCTCAGATTGATTTCTGCGATGGGCACTTGCCTATTCTCGGAAACCCCGAAGCAATCCGCAGAGCGCTCCAAAATATCATCAAAAATGCGCTGGAACACGGTCAAAAACAGATTTCATTCAGTCTATCGGTTCGTGATAATCAGGCAGTATTCTGCTGCCGAAACGATGTAAAAAATCCAGATGAAGTTGATATGAGTCAGGTGTTCTCGCGATTTTATAAAGCGGACTCTGCACGCAGCAGTGCCTCCACAGGATTGGGGCTTTCTATCGCCAAGGGATTGATTGACCGTATGGGCGGAATGATAACAGCCAACCTGAACGGGTCCACTTTCTGTATCGAAATCTGTTTCCCTATCCAAAAGTGATTGCCCATACAAAATGAAGATTCAGCTGATAATACAGAAAGAAACCGGGACACTCTGCGTGCTCCGGTTTCTTTCTGTATTGCTTATTTATTTCAGTTCAGTCCGGCGAATGACTGCGTATGAGCCAATTCCGAACACTGCTCCAATTACAAGAAACGAAAGAATAGGGAAAAACAGATTGGTTGTACCATTACTCATAAATCCCATTGCCTTCATCACAAATTCCGCAGCGGCGCTTACAAATTCTTGTGAAAATACAAATCGGAACAGTGAAGTGACAAGAAGGATAACACAGCTAAGTCCAACACCTATGAACAGCGACACCATCTTCCCAACTCGATTGATAACCAATACAGCCAAGTAGAATAAGCTGCAGAACATCAAGTATAAAACCGTAAGCCATAGCCAGTTTAGAAAAACATTACCGTACCCGTAAAGACTGCCGAATAGAGTAAAATAATTATCATTGAAATAATGAATGGAGTTACCGATTATAGTATCGATAAGCGCCATCGTTCCTGCCAGCAATGTGAACATACAAATGGTAGCCCCGAAGATATATTTTCGCGTATATCCATTTTGGATCAGTGCTTTGAAATCTTCTTTGTAGCCCAATACCCCTATAACGCTGATAAAGATCACTGAACTGAACTCTAACGCATTCGATCCAATTTCTTCACCTCCAACACTGATTGCAACAATCGAAAAAATGAGAGCTACAATCAGATATTGAATTCCACATAGGTAACTGTTTCTGTTGTAGGGGAAAGCGTAACTTCACCATTTTGCCTATAATAGGTCTCGCTCTTTGTACCCGTAATCGCATTGCCTG
>MNSZ01000042.1 GCA_001916715.1 Firmicutes bacterium CAG:24053_14 | reverse complement strand
AGGGGCAAATCAAGGAATTGGTTCGGGGAAGCGTGGAGGAAACACTGAATGGGCTTCTGGAGGCGGAGGCTGAGAAATTGACTCAGGCTGCCCGCTACGAGCGCAGCGAGGCCCGGCAGGGCTACCGCAGCGGTCACTATGACCGAAACCTTACCACCACTTCCGGAGATGTGACGCTCCACGTGCCCCGTCTAAAGGGTATCTCTTTCGAGACTGCCATCATCGAGCGTTACCGCCGCCGGGAGAGCAGCGTGGAGGAAGCCCTTATCGAGATGTACCTGGCGGGTGTATCTGTGCGCCGCGTGGAGGACATCACGGAAGCTCTGTGGGGCAGCAAGGTGTCCGCATCCACCATCAGCGAGCTGAACAAGAAAGCCTACGTCAACATTGAAGCCTGGCGCAACCGTCCCCTGCAAGGCGGTAAATACCCTTATGTGTATGTGGATGGAATCTACCTCAAACGAAATTGGGGTGGAGAATATGAAAATGTGGCTGTTTTAGTGGCAATCGCCGTCAGTGAGGATGGCTACCGTGAGGTTTTGGGGGCTGCTGAAGGCATGAAGGAGGACAAGGCCAGTTGGGTCAGCTTCTTCCAGTGGCTCCGGGGCCGAGGCCTTGAGGGCGTCAAACTCATTGTTGGAGACAAGTGTTTGGGTATGCTGGAAGCTGTGGGAGAGGTGTTTCCTGAGGCAAAGTACCAACGCTGTGTGGTTCATTTCTACCGGAATGTGTTCTCTGTTGTTCCCAAATCCAAGGTGAAGAATGTAGCGAAAATGCTCAAGGCCATCCACGCCCAGGAGAGTAAGAAGGCATCCCGGGAAAAGGCCGCCGCAGTGGTTACCGAGCTGAAGGCCATGAAGTTGCCGGAGGCGTCAAAGAAAGTAGAGGCTGGCATTGAGGAAACCCTGACCTACTGTGACTTTCCATCCGAACA
Organism: Firmicutes bacterium CAG:24053_14; assembly: GCA_001916715.1. GTDB lineage: Bacteria > Bacillota > Clostridia > Oscillospirales > Oscillospiraceae > F23-B02. Next base: position 1,496 of record MNSZ01000042.1, on the reverse strand, counting down.
CTGGACGAAGATCCGAACAAACAACGCCATTGAGCGTCTGAACCGAGAGATCCGGCGCAGAACCAGGGTAGTGGGCGCTTTCCCGGACGGGAATTCGGCACTAATGCTGGTGTGCGCCCGGCTGCGTCATGTTGTGGGAACCCAGTGGGGCAGCAAGAAATACATGAACATGAAGCATCTGGAGGCCATGGAAACAGAAACCACGGCCGGCGTCCTGCCTGCTGAAATGTAACCAAGGAGCGCTTAAGCCGCCCCCTGTAATAGATTTCTACCAGTGACCAAAATCTATTTTGCGCATAACTCTTGACTCTACCTACACCTTCCTTCAGATTCCTCCTCGCGATGGACACCCTTGGTGTTCAGCTATGCCCTTCCCTCTACCGGGCGGGCTCGGGACTTTCACCCTTTAGATTTTGCCCATGCCGGGCGCACAACAGCAAAAACGTCGCACTTTTGTGCGACGTTTTTGCTGCGCATCTTTTTCAGCAACACATTCTGGCGGAGTGAGAGAGATTTGAACTCTCGCGCGCTTTTTACACGCCTACTCCCTTAGCAGGGGAGCCCCTTCGGCCTCTTGGGTATCACTCCGAATCAAAGGTTATGCAATTGGGCGGAAAAATGTGGCGGAGAGAGTGGGATTCGAACCCACGGCTCATTGCTGAGTCACTGGTTTTCAAGACCAGCTCCTTAAACCGCTCGGACATCTCTCCGTATCAGAGACCTCAACATTCTACCACATATCCAGCTCCTTGTCAACTGGAAAATCTGTCATTTTCTGGAGCCTGTCTTCCGGGGCGCGACTATGCCGCGCCCCGGACAGATACATCATTCCTCTACGTCCTCCGTAGAGAATTCCAGAACTTCGCCGCAGTTGGGGCAGGTGAGGCTGCCGTGCTCCAGAGTCTCTTCGTCAAAGTCCGCCGCACTTGCAGGTCACTTCATAGACTGTGGTATCGTCGAAGTCGTAATCGTCGTCCTCATCGGAGAAGTCTTCCTCATCGTCCAGGTCATCCTCATCGTCGAAGTCGTCCTCTTCCTCGGAGAGATAGTCATAAACCTCGTCCAGATCCTCTTCGATTTCATCCAACTCATCGGAGATTGCCAGGGTGGTCTCTTCCACATCGGATACTGTCTTGGCCATATCGCCCAGCAGGTCCACAATGGCGGCCAGGAGCTTTCCCTCGTTGGCTTCGGTGTCCAGCTTCATGCCCTCCATCAGGCCCTTCAGGTATGCGGACTTCTCAGAAAGTGTCATAATGATTCTCCTTATTGTAAGTCAGGCCTTGGAGCGGCCCAGATATTCGCCGGTGCGGGTGTCGATGTTGATCTTGTCGCCTTCGTTGATAAAGAGGGGCACCTTCACCTCTGCGCCGGTTTCCAGGGTGGCAGGTTTCAGGGCGTTGGTGGCCGTGTTGCCAGCGAAGCCGGGATCGGTCTTGGTGACCTCCAGCTCCATGAAGAAGGGAGGCTCTACGCCGAACACGCTGCCCTTGTAG
>MNSZ01000068.1 GCA_001916715.1 Firmicutes bacterium CAG:24053_14 | reverse complement strand
CAGCAGCCGTCGCTCGCCGGCGCAGAGTGCTAACACTCGATTTCTTCTATACTTGAACATCACCACACCTCAGCAATAAACCAGCTCAGAAAGGACAACCTCCTCCGCTCGGCTGCGGATGCTGTTCATCCGTCCCACCCATTCCATTTGATTCTCAGCCTTCAGTTGCTCAGTGACACCTTCAGCGTCCTTCATCTGCGCGACCAACCGATTGAACATCTCCTGTGCTGTGTCGCCGATTTCCTTGAGATGCTCGTCCAGCTTGCCGGTCAGCAGCATTCCCGTGTAAATGCCGTCCCTGTGCTCGCGCAGATACCGCCTGCGCTTTTCTGCAAATCTGTTGTTCATGTTCCTCCTCCTTTCACGCCCGCCGTGTGGGTTTCTATCATCATCCACATGATAGCGCAACCCGAAGGAAAAGCCCAATGTGTGAAAAGCAGATTTGCAGATTTGACCATTTTACGATTCTGTTTGCAAGCCAAATTCGCTCCATTCACTCTAAGCGGGTGAATGGAGCGAATTTTCGGCGAATATTTCCCCCATCTGATAAGGCCCTGTGATAAAAAACAAGAAGTTCATTCTTGAAAGCATGGGATTATCCTCTGCTTTCATCGTAAATCCGCAATAATCCTTGATAAATCGGCATCGCCGTGATATACTTAAATTGTATAATTATAGCTATTGGAAACCACCTGAAAGTGAGGATACTCCCATGGAACCGACCATCGAACGCTGGTACTCAATGAAAGAGATTTGCGAATACCTCGGCGTTAGCCGTGATACGGTACTCGCCTGGATAGAGAAAAGAAATATGCCCGCTGCAAAAATAGGCCGCCTTTGGAAATTCAAGGTCAGCGAAGTAGACGCCTGGATGAAGTCCGGCGTGGCGGCGGATAAATAATCTAGATTAGGTGATGAGCTATGGGCTTTATAGATTCGTATAAGCATCTCGAAAAGCTGTGTGGAGATATGCTGCAAACTCAGCACGGTGTCTCCGCTTATATAGCTGAGATGGAAAGTACCCCAAATGGTTCATATTGGGTGCAAGGCTGGGTCGAAGATCTCAAGTGCCTTAAGCATTACCGCTGGGTCAGAAACCAAATTGTACACGACCCGAATAGCAGCGAAGAAAATATGTGCGACCTCAGCGACGCACAATGGATTGACAATTTTTATGATAGGATTATGAAGCAAGGTGATCCTCTTGCTATGTATCAAAAGACGACAAAACCTCGGCCTGTCGCAAAGCCAAAACCGCTCCGCCAATCTCCGCAAGCACAATATACATATTCCGCACGGCCGGTTTACTCAAAAAAGAAAGCGAAGAAAGCCACTGGATGGGTTGTGTTATTGATTATTACAGTGCTTGTCGGACTGTTTTTTGTGCTTAAATACCTTGTAAATTAATCAGGAGATGCACGATGGCACTGGAAAATAAATTGGGGCTGACAAGCTCCGCCGACCTTGCCCGTGAAGAAGAACGCCTCAGCAAGAAAAAGGCGGTAGAACTGTTTGAAAACGGCGTACTCGATACGCTCCCGGCGGGTAAATTCTCGACTGGCTTGACCATATCCTGAAAAACGAAATCGGCAAGGTCGTGGACTGGAGCAAGGTGGATAAAGAGGATTATCTCCTTGCAATGGAGCGCAGCCCGATTAAAGATGTGGAAATCAAAGTGTTACTAAAAAGCGCGCTTACAGACGAAATAAACAGCCGGGAAGTGTATAGGAAGGGCATCGACTACAGCTATTATTACGAGGGTTACACGACCTTCAAGACGGAAGATTTGAGCAAGGAATGAGGTGCAGATATGCCCGATCAGAATTGGCAATTTGAACTGGAAGAATATATCAAGCAGGGTGAACCCGACCGAGCCGAAAAAAGCGAGACGTGGCAGACCGCCATCGGCTTGCAGGCGGTGGACGGGCTGAACACCTCTGCCTATCTGCTGGATACGGCCAAGGATCACATCGAGGGTAAAATCACTATTGATGAAGCCCAGCAGCGCATTCATAGCTATTATGAGCAGCGCACCACCCGCACCGAAATCTAGATTGACATAGTTCCGATAGTACAACGACATTATTCCGAAAAATTTTGATATTGTTCCGAATATTGTTCTTTTTCGCCCGGCCAAAGGTGCGTGATGCTCTCGTCCGGGCTCACGAATCAATCAACAAACTGGCGCTTGTACCGGAAAGTTTCTGAAACTTTGCTCTGTTTTTATTTGGGCCGTAAAGTCGTGCGTATTGGAGCTTTAATCGCTGAAAATAGCGGGAGAAATCGCAGAAATCCGCGTTTTCTCCCGCCATAGCATTCAGTATCTTCAGTTCGTCCGCGGAGAGATAGTTCTTTGCGACGGTAATATCCTTCGCCGTGGGAAAATCCCCGGAAAATGCGGTAAGCCCCATAAATGGCTTTTCGGCATCGGCTCGCTCAAAAATCACCTCTGCGGCGGTATGGCCATGGGCGGCATAGTGCAGCTTGTTCTGCACCATCTTGAAAAAAGCCACCGACTCGGCGCTTTTGGGGTCATAGTCCACGCTGGTGGCGTAGAGGTCGAGGACCTGACGGTACATCACCTTTTCGGAGGAACGGATGTCCCGGATGCGGTCAAGAAGTTCCTTCCAATAGCTGCCGCCGCCGAGATTCCTCAGTCGCTCATCGTCCATGGCGAAGCCCTTGATCATGTACTCCTTCAAGCGCTCGGTAGCCCAGCGGCGGAACTGCGTTGCAATAGAGGACTTGATGCGATAGCCCAGAGAAATGATCATATCGAGGTTATAGTGATTTACGGCATAGGTTTTCCCGTCTGCGGCAGTTGTTCGGATTTTCCGAACAACTGCACTTTGCTCTAACTCGCTTTCCTCAAAAATGTTTTTTATATGCTCACTGACATTGGCCTTGCTGCTCTGATACGGCTCACAAAGCTGCGCCTGTGTCAGCCAGACAGTTTCATCCTGAAACCGGACATCAATTTTTGTCTCGCCGCTTTCAGACTGGTAAATGACGATATCGCCCTTGTTTTCATCGTTGAGGAAAGTACTGCTCATTTTTGTTCCCTCCCGGCTTTTCGGTGGCTTCAGCAAATGCTCGGCTTATTGCTATTATAGTATCACAAAATCGGCGTTTTTTCAACAGACGCCAAGGGAATGATGCCGCTGCCGTTCAGCACCACACCTGCTGCCGCTGGCTACCGCCGTATGCATACTTCGGTGCGAATACGATGTGATACTGGCGGCGATATCTTGAATGTGATGTGCTTTTTATCTCGTTTCTTTCGTCTTTCTTAATCTGCATAAAAACTCCTATTGCTCTGGTAATGCGGTCGCCAAACCTTTACCGGTATACCGCAATAGGCGGTTTTACTCATGCTAAAGCTATTTTTCTTCCCTCGGTAGAACCGGGGATTTATTTCCACGTCTGAAGGCGCCCCAAATAAGCGCCTGCCTCTTTTTAGAAGCAGACACTTATTTCTCGTATTCTTTTTTACCGCAGCAGCCGGATCAGCAGATCATTGATATCCTCAGTGGGCTTGCCGCTTGCTATCAGCTTGTTCCGAAAGGACACCATGGCCGTTGTAAGCAGCCGCCGTTCGCCGGCGCAGAGTGCCAACACTCGATTTCTTCTATGCTTGAACATCACCACACCTCAGCAATAAATCAGCTCAGAAAAGACAACCTCCTCCGCACGGCTGCGGATGCTGTTCATCCGTCCCACCCATTCCATTTGATTCTCGGCCTTCAGCCGCTCAGTAACACCCTCGGCGTCCTTCATCTGCACGGCCAGCCGATCAAACATCTCCTGTGCCGTGTCGCCGATCTCCTTGAGATGCTCGTCTAGCTTGCCGGTCAGCAGCATCCCCGTGTAGATGCCGTCCCTGTGCTCGCGCAGATACCGCCTGCGCATTTCTGCGAATCTGTTGTACATACTCTTCCTCCTTCACGCTCGCCGTATGGCCTTCTATCAACAGCCACATAATAGCGCAGCCAGAAGGAAAAGCCCAATGTGCGAAAAACAGATTTACAGATTTGACAGAAAAATAGTCTCATACGATTTGCCGAATCACACCTGACCAAATCGCACTTGACGATTTTTATAGTGCTATTGGCTATTAGACTGACCTCTTATGTGAAGGCCTATTTCCAATCAAGCACTTAACCGATACTGGAGTACCGTTATAATTCCGCTCGGTCTCCATATACTTAATGAAGCGTGCGACGCTTTCGCTTTTAAATTGCGCATTGCGCTCTGCGCTAAGTCTATAGCGTATTTTCTCTTTATCATCAATGTTATCGTTTTCCATTCTCAAGGTAAGCTGATGATCCTGAAAATCAAAAATCCAGCCTTGAAGGGAAAGATCAACTAATACGCTTAGGGCCGCCATATATTTTTGGCAGTCAAGGTCGGCTTCTCGTGCAGTTTCAGAAACACGCCGAAGCTCATCGCTGATAATTCGGGCTCTGTTCATGGGTAACGTGTCTTCTAAGCGCCGAGTAAGTCGCTGAAACAACTCTTGGTATTCCTCGCTCAAAGCAGGACGATACTGCTCCGAGGCGATGGTCTGTTCTATATTTTTAATGGATGCTTTCATGCATTTCCTGCTTCCTGAATAAGTCTGCGTCACCGATGGCCGCATTCAATTAATTATTTGTAGCAAACACTGGCTGAGAGCTAATTCAGCAAGTATTTCTTTTCAGCCCCGCGGCCTACCCTCTGCACAAGCCCCATATTCCGCATCTGTTTCATAAGCTCAAAAGCGCGGGTCTTCTTGATTCCAAGCAAGGATTGGACCTCTTCATCCGTGATATGGCCGTGCGCGGAGGTATAGTCAAGAACCTTTTGCATCTGTGCGGTGACCGGAGAAGCCTGCTTTGGGATGGCAACGGTCATGGCATTCATATTGGGCAGGACCATTTTGAATGCATTGGGCGTTGCTTCGATGACCGGTTGTACGGGGCAGTTTTCATAAAGCTTATAGATTCTGCGGATGCCGGTGCCGTAGCTCTCGATCAAACGCAGGCGATGGAACATCTCGGCAAGATTCTTGTTGCGGGGTTGTGAAATACCGATACGGATATCATCGGTGGAGAGACCGGGGAGGAGGCCGCCGATAGAGATGAACTCTATCCGCTCGTCGTTCACATTGATGATAATGCTGCCGCTGTAGCTGTAATCCCGGTGTACAATGGCATTCAAAAGTGCCTCGCGAAGAGCCTCCTCGGGGTAATCCTGCTTTTCAATACGCTCCAAGCCCTTAAATGACGCCTTGGTTCTGTTACAGAGCATCAGGTAATCAAAGGTGTCCTCCAACTGCGCAAAGATGGAGCCTCCGAACTCCTTGTTATCCTTGAAGGTGGTATTGGAATCATCACCGAAAACTGCTACCTTCGTCGTATGCGCACATTGATCGGAGATGATAAGTGCAAGGTTGGTAAAAAGCTCATCATTCTTCTGTGTAATCCCAAGGGCACGGTACTTTTCCTTGCCGAACGGCACTCCATATTTTTCGAAAGCATTTGCCGCAGCCTCAAAGGACAGATCCTGCTCCATGGAGCGCATTTCTTCGAACGCATCGCCATCGCTTTCCTTAATCATCTGGCGAATCTGCTCAGGGGACGCTGGCACACTGGAGGTGCCCTGGCGTACATAAACACCGTTGGGCTTCAGACCTTTTCCTTTGAGGTAGTAGGGCTTGTTGCTTCCCTCACTGATGGCAATACGCACCACCCTGTTATCCTGGATTGAAAAGCGCACGAACATTGTAACGTCCGGCACAATAGCATCGCGGATGCCGTTGGTGATTCGGGTATACTCCTGATCCACATCTGCCAGTCCGACGGCATTTCCATTGTTGTCAATGCCGACGAACACCACGCCGCCGTCCGTATTTGCGAAAGCGATCACTTCTTTATAAATTTCCTCAGTAAACTGAGCCTTGAATTCTATATTTTCGGTTTCAAAGTTCATGGAGACGCCCCCTTATACGAATTCTAATTATATTATACTCATAAAATTCGCCCTGTCAACCGGAGTTTGTGAATTTTCGGCGAATATTCGCTTATTCGATGTGAGTGCCCGCCTTGTTTGTTCTCAAAAACAGAGAGCCGCCTCGTCTAATAATGCGAAAGGACCTCCTTCGCGCAAGCAAAGGAAGTCCGCCGAATATAGCTTTTTACGCAATTACAGCTTGAAGCAGGCATTTTTACAATTCCACTATTTCATCGCCCATCTCTCCATTTCTGCGCCTCCCAAAGCATATCGATATGCCGGCGGGATTTGCGGTTGGTGTTGTTGTAATCGTCCGAGGAGATAGCATTTGGGGATCATGTACTTCTGCAGCAGCGCCAGCGCCTTCAGCTTCCCCACGCGAATCCATTGGCAGACGGTGCGGCGGTTATAGCCTGTAAAGTCCACGGCGGCGGCCACATCCATCACATCTGGCAGCGCGGCCAGCTTGCTCTCATAGTAGCGCCCCAGTTCTTCGGCGCTATGTATTTTTCCGGGTTGACCTCACGGTCGTTCATAAAAGCGATCACATCGCTCTTTTTGATGGCGTAGCAGCGGGTTTTCTTGCCGGTGCAGGTGTGAGGGATTAGGTTAAATTGGAGAAGATTGTCGCAACGCAGCTCAGCGCCGCAAACAGCGCCGCAAACACTAACTTTCTTACCGTTTTGTCTTTCATATCCCTTTTCTCCTTTTTTAGTTACGCCTTTTTGCTGTGCCTATACATTCATTGCGCCGGCCTGACCGGTGAGCTCCGGCTAAACCGGAATGCTCGCACAAAATCCTACCAACGCCGTCGGTAAACGGTGATATGCGAAATATAATACAAATCCGCGGCAAAGTCAAACGACATTACCGACTGTTATGTATAAAATTTTTGAATGATCTCAGTTTTTAAGGCTCTGAAGCGGCGCGGGGATGCGTCCGCCGCGGGCGATGAACTCCGCGCTCGATGCGCCGTGCACCGGCATGACCGGAGCCGAGCCCAGCAGTCCGCCCATCTCAACGACATCTCCGATGCCCTTGCCCTCTACAGGAATTATACGCACGGCGGTGGTTTTGCTGTTTACCATACCTATGGCAGCCTCGTCGGCGATGATCGCCGCTATCGTCTCGGCACTCGTATTGCCCGGGACCGCTATCATGTCAAGCCCGACCGAGCACACGCAGGTCATTGCCTCAAGCTTGTCTATAGTGAGCGTTCCGCACTCGGCGGCGGCTATCATGCCCTCGTCCTCGGACACCGGAATAAACGCGCCGGACAGACCTCCGACATGGCTCGACGCCATAACGCCGCCCTTTTTCACCGCATCGTTGAGCAGCGCCAGCGCCGCGGTAGTGCCGTGGGTGCCGCAGATCTCAAGCCCCATCTCCTCGAGTATGCGGGCAACGCTGTCGCCTACCGCGGGGGTCGGCGCAAGCGAAAGGTCAACTATGCCGAACGGGGTGTCGAGCCTTTTCGACGCCTCCGCCGCGACCATCTGACCCATGCGGGTTATCCTGAAAGCGGTCTTTTTGATCGTCTCGGCAACCTCGTCAAACGACGCGCCTTTGCACTTTTTCAGCGCGTGGTGCACAACTCCCGGGCCGGAAACGCCTACATTTATAACGCTGTCCGCCTCGCCCACGCCGTGGAACGCGCCCGCCATGAATGGGTTATCCTCCACCGCGTTGCAGAAAACGACCAGCTTTGCGCAGCCCAGGCCGTCGGCATCGCGCGTTAAATGCGCAGTCCGCTTTATTATCTGACCCATGCGGGCGACCGCATCCATGTTTATACCGGCTTTCGTCGAGCCGACATTGACGCTCGAGCACACGAGATCGGTCTCGGCAAGCGCCTGCGGTATCGCGCGCAGCAGCAGCTCGTCGCCCTTGGCAAAGCCCTTGTGCACGAGCGCGGAGTAGCCGCCGATGAAGTTCACGCCGCACTGCTTTGCCGCCCTGTCGAGCGTGCGCGCAAACGGCACATAGTCGCTTGTGTCGCAGCCTCCGGCGACGAGCGCAATGGGCGTTACCGAGATGCGCTTGTTCACAATGGGTATGCCGAACTCGCTTTCTATCTCCTCGCCGGTGAGCACGAGGTTTTCGGCGCGGCGGCAGATCTTGTCGTATATCTTGGCGCAGCAGCGCTCGGGGTCCTCGCTCACGCAGTCTAGCAGGGATATGCCCATGGTTATGGTTCGAATGTCGAGGTGCTGCTTGTCGATCATGTCGATCGTATCGAAAATGTTATTTAGACTGAGCATCGCGGTACCTCACAGCTTGTGCATCGCGTCGAATATATCCTCGCGCTGGATGCGTATCGACAGGCCTCTGCCCTCGCCGTAGGTGCGCAGGACCTCGCTCAGGCACGCAAACGACTCGCCGCACGCGGCAAGGTCAACGACCATCATCATAGTGAAGTAGCCCTCCATGATGGTCTGGCTTATGTCGAGGACATTCACATTGTACTCCGCCAGCGTGTTGCACACGCCCGCGATTATGCCTACCTGGTCCTTGCCCACGACCGTAACGATTGCTTTCATTGTCCGTCACTCCCAAACAAATAATAAATCATTATACCCGATACCCCTCCCCTCCGCAAGATTTTTTAGAGGCGTTTTTCCGCAGTTACGAATACGGATATTGCGGTGTCCCGACCGGAGAGTACCGGCGAAACCATCACAGCGGGCGACCATTGGTCGGTCACTCGCCGTGACCGGCGTTTCGCTACGAACAATGGTATTTTAATAAAATGCTGCCGCACGGTGACGGGCTGCGGATAAAATCATTAAAATACAATCATCGTCGGAAGTACAGGTTATACTGTAGAGGCGAGCATTGCTCGCCCGCGTTTTTGTATTTGTAATTGTCGAGATACCGCAGAAAAACCAATTTCCAATGCCGGTAACGCAATGCCCGCCACGGCGAGTGGCACAATCCCTCCGCTCGCGCCTTGGCTCCCTTGCGTAAAGGGAGCTGTCACCGGGGGGGTGACTGAGGGATCGTTTTTTAGCTGTATCAATTAGCCGCAAAAAATTCGGCGCTGCTCACACAGAGCAGCGCCTTAAAAAATAGGGAAGAGGGATGACAGGCAGAGTGTACCATACTCTGCCTGCCCAGCATCTGAACAGTTTGAATATTTCAAGTATCCGCGGGGGTGGGGGAAAAGAATTAAATGGAAGGGGGAGAAACCTCATAGTAATGGCATCATGCAAGGTGTAAGGAAGATAGTCATGCCCCTGCCCCGCGTATACGGGTCAGCTAAGTGCCGCGATCAGCTCGTCACAGACCTCGTCCATGTCTCCGACGATGCCGTAATCGCAGTAGTTGAATATCGGCGCGGTCTTGTCGGTGTTCACTGCGATGAGCATATCCGCGTCAACGCCCGTGACATGGTTCACCGCGCCCGAGATACCGAAGCCCAGATACAGCTTTGGCTTTATCATAACGCCCGACTGCCCAACCTGAAGCTTTACCGGAAGCAGTTCCCTGTCGCACACCGGACGCGTTCCGGCAAGCTTTCCGCCCAGCAGCCGCGCAAGCTCGCGGTATTTACCCAAGCTCTCGTCCTTCACGCCGTTGCCGATGCAAACTATCGTCTCGCACGAGGCGATGTCCAGCTCGGGATCAAACTCGCTCGCTATGCGCTCAAGAAGCTTCGTGCGGATCTTTGAAAGGTCAAAGTCTATATGCTCCCGAATGACCTCGAAGTCCTCGCGGCAGCCGCCGGGGGCGAGCTTAAAGGTGCCGGGGCGTATCGTGCCCACCTGAGGACGCAGCACGGGAATGGTGATGACCGCCATTATCTTGCCGCCGGCTGCCGGCTCGACAAACTCTATGTCCTTCGTTTCGGGGTTATATATGAGCTCGGTCGCATCCGATGTGCAGCCGGTCTCAAGACACGCGGCAAAGTGGGGCGCAAAGTCCCTGCCGTTTGCCGTTGCGGCTATGAACACCGCCGACGGCAGATACTTTCTCGAAAGCTCAACATAGAGGTTTGAGTAAGCCTCGGTGCTGTACCTGTCATAGCCGGTGCCGGAAACGGAGATAACTCCGTCCGCGCCGCACTCCTTTATCCTTTGCATCTCGCTTTCGGGGATGCTTCCGGCAGCAACGCCGATGAGCTTATCTCCCGATTCGTCGCACAGCCTGCGGACCTCGCAGCACAGCTCCAGCGATGCGTTAGACACCTTACCGTTTTCGTGCTCTATATGCACCCACATATTCTTATAACAGCTTTTGTCCATCGTCTGCACCTCACTTTCCGATGATGCGGAGAAGCTCCGCAGCATTTGCCTTCACGCTGCCGAGATCCAATATGACTCCGGGCTCCGGCAGCACCGGCGGGAACATCCGCGGCACCTTCGTCGGAGAGCCAGCATCGCCTATGCGGCTTTTGTCGAGCTCGGGTATATCCTCCGAGGTGACGGTTACCACCGGAGCCTTCTTTGCCGCGATCTTGCCCTTGAGATTGGGTATGCGCGCGGGGTAGTTCGTCTTTTCCATCGTGAACAGGCACGGCAGCAGCACCTCGAGCCGCTCCTCGCCGTCGTCGAGCTCGCGCAGCACGACGGCTTTCTTCGAGTCCTCGTCAAAGCTTTCTATGAGCAGCGTGCCCGTCACCTGAGAAACGCCGAAGCGCTGGGCAAGCTGTGCGCCCATCTGACCGGTGGCGCCGTCGAGCGATTCCTTGCCGCAGAAGATCATGTCGTAGCTGCCCTGAGTGTTTGCGGCAGAGAGGATGGAGTAGCTCGTGGCTAAGGTGTCGGCATTGCCGAACGCGCGGTCGGTAACGAGCACCGCCTTGTCCGCGCCGACCGCAAGGCACTCTCGCAGCACGGCCTCGGCATTGGGCGGTCCCATGGTGATGAGCGTTATCTCGCCGCCATAGGTCTCCTTCACTTTCATTGCTGCCGACAGGGCGTTTGCGTCCTGAGGGTTGAGTATGGCGGGGACTCCGGCGCGGATGAGGCTGCCGGTCTCGGGGTCCATGCGCATCTGGTCAACATCCGGCACCTGCTTTACGCAGCATAATATCTTCAGCATATCTCAGCCACCTTTCCGTAATTGAGTATTTTCTTCGGGTCAAGCGCATTCTTGGAGGCGGCAAACGCTGCGCGCACATCGGCAGGGGTGTAGGCTTTCTTTGCATAGCCGAAGCCGTACTCGCCGCGCACGCCTCCGCCGAGGGATACGCATTTGGCGTAGAGCTCGCCCTCCGTTTCCGCAACGGCTGTCTTAAACTCGGTCTTATCCCCGTCAGACACGGCGTGGATGTGCATACCGCCGCTTCCGGCATGGGCATAGGCCATCACCTTCAGGCCCTTTGCCTTGCCGAGCTGCTTTGCGTATTCGACCATCTCGGCAATGTGCTCCGAGGGCACGGTTATGTTATATTCAAAGGCGTTCTTCGCGCCGCTTTCCATCGAGGTGTGGAAGGCGTCGTGAGCTGCCCACATATCTTTTTTCATGGTCGGTGTGTCGCCGACGAGTATATCCAGACATTCGAGCTCCTCCGCCAGTTCCGCGAGAGCCTCCATCTTTTCCATGACATTGTCGTCGTCCTCGCCCTCGAGCACTACCATGAGGGTCGCTGCGACGCGCTCGCCGTCAAGCTCCACGGGGAACACGGGGTTTCCGGTGACATTGCCGGAAAACTCGATGATATCTGTGTCCATGTATTCGAGCACAGCGGGCTCGCAGCCGTTTTTGAGTATGGTGCCGGCGGCGTTCACGCAGGTCTCGGTGTCCATGAACGGCAGGAGAAGGATAGCGTCGGCTTTGGGCTTTTCGATGAGCCTGAGCGTGAGCTCGGTGATAACGCCGAGGGTTCCCTCGCTGCCGATAATGTCCTTTGCGCCGCTGAGCTTAATTACGCTTCCGTCGGCGAGGACGGCGGTGCCGTCAACGATATAGTCTGCAGTGCTGCCGTATTTGACGGCGCAGGGACCGGCGGCGTCGGTAGCGGCGTTGCCGCCTATGGTAGCGGTCTTTTCGCCGGGGTCGGGAGGGTAGTACAGCCCGTGGGCTGCTGCTTCGGACTTCACATCCTGCAAAAGGGCGCCTGCCTGAACGCTCAGGGTGTTGTCTTCGGCGTTAAAGCCGAGGATGCCGTTCATGCCCTTTACCGAGAGCACGATGCCGCCGTTTATTGCGACCGAGCCGCCCGCCTGACCTGTGCCGGCGCCGCGAACGGTGACGAAAACGCCGTTTTCGCAGCAGACCTTGAGCACCCTCGAGACCTCCTCGGTGGTGCGGGCTTCTATTACGGCATCGGGAGCATAGCTTCCGCCGGGGTACTCGTCATGGCAGTAGTCCGCGCCTATTGCCGTTCTCGTCAGCACCCGCTCCTCTCCCAGCTCGTCCGTCAGCTGCGTTATGGTTCTCTTAATATCCATTTTAAATTCACCTCTTATGTCGTTTTGTTTTTTTATCGTTTTATGTAGCCGCCTGTATCGGCGGTGTATTCTATCCGTCCGAGAGCGGCAAGATGATCAAGATGCGCAAGCGTTTCCTTGAACGCGAACCAGCGTGACGACAGGCTGTATTCCTCCCATGTCTTGCCGCGCATATGCCACGACAGGCTTTTTGCTATCTCGCCCGCGTTTATGCCGGAGTTCTGCCCGATAATGTCTTCAAGCTCCGCGAGCCGATGCCCGTGGTGCTCGATGAGCTCATCTATTCGCTCATCGAGTGACTTTCCGAAAGCCGTTCTGTGCCCAGGCAGGCAGATCTCGGCGCGCAGTCCGCGCATCTTCTCAAGGCTTGCAAGGTAGTCTCCGAGAGAATCATCAACACCGTTCCAGTCGGTGATGTTCGGCGAAATGTCAAACAGAACATGGTCGCCGAGGAAAACGAGTCTGTCCTGAGCCGAGTACAGGCACATATGTCCCGGAGTGTGCCCGGGGGTGAGGATGCAGCGCAGCCTGTGTCCGCCGCAGCAAAGCTCATCTCCGTCGTCAACGCAGTCCGTGCTGAAGGGCTCGGACTCAAAAAGAAACGACTGCTTGTTGTCTCTGGCATTTTCAAGGCAGGCGGCGTCTGCGCCCTCACGCATTGCTCTATCAATATCGCCGCCCCAGTTCAGCTCCTGCTGCGCGCGCATGAAGCCGTATTCCTTTCGTCCCATGATGAGCCGGCAGCCGAGTTCTTCGAGAGCGTGCGCATTGCCGGTGTGGTCGGCGTGCAGATGGGTGAAAAACACATCGGTATTCTCCGGTTCAAGTCCGAGCGATGCCATTCCGCAGCACAGCGCCTCAAGGCACTCGGGACGGTTGAAGCCGCTGTCGATGAGCAGACTGCGCTCACCGGCTCTCCCTTTGATCGCATAGCAGTTGAGCCACTTCAGAGGGTTATCCGGAAGCACTATCGGGAAAACATAAATATTATCTTTTATTTGCTTTGGAGCACTATTTTCATTCATCTGTCTTTGTCACTTCATTTCGTTCGGCTGATAATAGATTAGCAAGAACCATGCCAGCGCATGATCGCCGTCTTGCCTGAATCTGCAATGCATTTGCCGGCTCAGGCAAAAGGGTGATGCACAAAAATGAACGGCGGGTGTATAAGAGAGCCGACGCTCGACGATATTGAACGCCGGCTCTCTTGGTTATATCAGAAGAGCTTGCTGAGCAGCGGAAGCAGACACACTACAACGGGGATATAAGTTGCAAGTATCATTGCTGAGCTGTACGGCACGGACTCCTTGAGGGACACGGTCTTATCCGTGAGAATAACGCCGGAGGTGGGGCTTGAGGCATAGGTGAGGTATGCGCTGTTTGCAACGCAGCCGATGAGAATCGCCGTAACGATTATCGTGCCGGAGCTTATCGACGAGTAGTTCAGCAGCACCGGTATGAAAACACTTGCCGAAATGGTAGCCGAAACGGTGTTGCTCATGAAGTTGGTTGCAAAGCAGGCGATAAAAATGCCGAGAGCTATGACCACAAGGGCGGGTATCGACTCTGCCAGCGGCATGAGCAGGGACTTGAACATTGCCACTACGCCATAGGTATCGCTGCCGAGGTAGGAGGCAAAGAACATTACCGCGCCGAGGAACACGACGAGAGACCAGTTGACCTTAGCCATTGCCTGACCGAGCTCAATGATGGGCTTGCCGTTTTCATCCTTGATTATGCACAGCAGAGAGACCGCAAGGCACGCGCAGGTGGGAACGCCGATGGCCTTGAAATATTCCGCGATGCCGCCCAGACCGGTCACATTAGGAAGCACCCAGCTTATTATTACGAGCAGCACGAACAGGGTCGAGAGCTTGCCCGCTCGGGAGATGGGATTTGCCTTGAGCCGCTGCCTTATTGCGGCATCGTCAAAGTTTTTGAACTTCGAGACATCCGGACGGTAGATAAATCTTATTATTAAAAGCGCTGCGAGGATGCACAGGATACCGAAGGGAATGCTGACCTTCATCCAGTCGACGATGGAAATATCATAGCCGAGGCCGGAAAGGAATGTCATTATTACAATGGGGATCGGTCTTGCAAAGGGCCATACGCCGTCCATGACCGTCGTCACCCAAAGCGTTATCAGCAGGGCTGCCTTGTAGAACTTATCCTGCTTTGTGTATCCTATCGATTCGGTAACGCTGTCTATGAGCTTCAGGAAAATAAAGCACATGATAACGGGGTACACGACCGTGCCGATAACGAATATCGCCAGACACAGCAGGGCATAGAACACATAGGGTCTGCCCCGCACGATCCTTCTGGAGATTATCCACTCGGCAATGTGCTGCATCGCACCGCTGTCTATCATTACCTGAACGATGATGAGCATGGGGATGATAACGACATTTACGCTGTTGCCCCACGCGGTGTTGAAAACCGTCTGACCGTCGAGCACCTGCATAAGCGCAAGCACAGTCAGCGCAAGAAAGCTCGTCCAGCCGGTCCCGATGCCTATCCACAATATTATCGTCGGGATAAATACCGCGAGCATCGACACGCCTGCCGGCGTAAGTCCGCCTACTGCCGGAACGAATAACTGGATGGCCGCGCCGATAATAACGGCGACCGCCAATATAATATAATTTTTCTTACTCATAATTATCGATCCTTCTCTTTCATGTTTTTGATTTAAGAGGGGGACAGATAATAGATCATAACATGAGCAATAAACGATATACTATTATCCTTCTATATACGGGCGTTTGCCCACTATTAAAATACATACAGCATATTGTAACTGTCCGGTAGCTATCCGGAGTTTGTATTGACCTATACTGCACCCATGTGAGTTTTACTCGGTGAGCTTCCTCTTCAGCGAAAGCTTATCGAGCTTGCAGTTGGACAGCTTGGGAAGACCGTCGGTCAGAATGATCTTGTCGGGGACTTTGTATTTTGCGATGTTTTCAAGCGCATAGCCGCGCAGTCTCTCGGGTGAGAACTCAAAGCCCGCCTTGGGGACGATGTATGCCGCGATGCGCTCGCCGAGCACCTCGTCGGGATAACCGACTACGCACACCTCGCTTATGCCGTCTACCGCGTTATACATGGATTCGATCTCATACGGAAAGACATTATAGCCGCCCCGTATTATAAGATCCTTTTTTCGTCCCGTAACGGTCAGATAGCCCTGCGCATCGACGCGCCCGAGGTCGCCGGTTTTGAAAAATCCGTCGGAGGTATAGCTTTTCGCGGTGAGCTCTGGATGCCCGTAGTAGCCGAGCATGATGCCGGGGGACGAGCACACTATCTCGCCCGTCTCACCGACGGCGCACTCAGTTTCGTCGTCACAGACGATCTTCAGCTTGCAGTGGGGGCTTGCGTGACCCGCGGTGGTATATCTCACATCCTCAGGATCGTCAAAATCCACTCCCGCCAGAGCCTGCGCCTCTGTCAGCCCGTAGGCGTTGAGCAGGCGGCAGCCCGCGTTTTTGTCAAACCACTCGATGCAGGTCCTTATGCTCGGAGCCCCCGCTATCATTCCGGTGCGCAGCGAGGAGATATCGGGCTTTGCGGCAGCGCTCTCGTATTCGGCTATCTCGCGCTCATACATGGAGGCGACGCAGAACTGAACGCTCACGCGTTCGCTTTCGATAAGGTGGAGAGCCTCAGTCTCTCTGAATTTCTGCATCATGACTATCGTGCTGCCGCAGCCGAGCGTTACGACAACGCCCATTATTCCGAACATATGGCACAGCGGAACGGGAATAAATGTGACATCGCTTTGCGTTATCCTGAAGCTTTTGGTAATGTCGAGCCCCGGAATGAACATATTGCCATAGCTCAAAAGCGCGCCCTTGGGCTCTCCGGTCGAGCCGGAGGTGCAGACTATGAGCGCCGGATCGCACAGCTCGGGCATCCGCGCCCGAACGGGCTCCATGCTCTCGATAAAGGGCTCAAACATATCCTCACTGCCTATCTGCCCGAGCTCCACCAGCGGGATGGACGGATAAGCGCCGCGGAAATATTCTGCCTGCTGAGGGATACACACAACAGCCATGGCGGGAGCCGTGAGCTTTATGATGTGGTCTATCTCCGAGTGCTTATACTGGGTGTTGAACGGCACAAGAACGATGCCGACAGCCTTCACCGCGAACATCAGCTCCACCGCTTCGCAGCAATTGGGGAGCGACGTGAGCAGCCGGTCGCCCTTTTTTAGCCCGCGGCTTTGAAGATATGCCGCCAAACGCAGCGATCTTTCATGCAGGCTGCGGTAGCTCATGCGCAGGCGCGTATCAAACACGGCAGTTTTATCCGGAGTTTTTTCAGCCCAGAAGCTCAGATCATAGGTAGAATATAAACTCATTTGTTTTCTCCTATCTTACTGTGTCGGGGGAGGCGCCGCTTGGCTGACGCTCTCCCCTTACGCGTCTTATCGGATCACTGACGGAAATCCTCTACGGGGCGCTTGTTGATAACGCCGTCGGCATAGAGCTTTTCTATCTCCTCCGCGCTGAAGCCGAGCTCGCCGAGTATCTCCTCGTTATCCATGCCGAGACTGGGCGCGCCTCTCCAGACCTGACCGGGGCGGTTTGCCATGTGCGGCATTGGAGCAACGCTGTTTATATCGTAGCCGTGGCTGCTCTTGTAGGTGGTGAAGGTGCCGCGCATCTTCCAATGCTCGGTATTGAGAACATCCTCATAGGTCATTATTCTCGTGCAGGGGATGCTGTGAGCAAGCAGCTCCTTTTCAGCTGTGGCTGCGGGAACGGAGGCAATGTACTCGGTGAGCACTCTGTCCCACTCGTCGCCGGCGGCAGTGCCCTTGGCGATGATGGAGTTGCCCTCGGGGTTGAGCTCGGAGCCGTACTTTAGTCCAAGCCAGTCGGCGCCCTTGCGCATGGTGTTGCCGCCGATACCGACTACATAAATATCCTGACCGTCGGCTGCGGTGAACGGACCCCAGCCCGCGATGGTCGCGCTCTTCTTCGACTCGTCGCCGTAGGTGCGGCCGTTCGTTGCGTAGTCGGAGAGGTAGAGCTGCTGGCGCATCATTATCTCGACCTGAGAAAGGTCTATGCTCTCGCCCACGCCGGTCTTGCAGACGCGGTAATATGCCGCGAGGGACGAGAAAGCGATATACATTGCCGCCTGCGCATCGCAGGAGAAGGGCGCGACCGCGCCGTGGTTCTGGTTCATAAAGCCCGAAGCTGCCTGACCGATGGCGTCGTAGCCGCCTCTGGTGTAGTACTCGGGATCGCCGCTCTGACCGTAGCCGGAAACATGAACGATGACGAGCTTGGGATTCCAGCTCCACAGCACATCGTCGCTCAGCCCCCACTTTGCCAGCGTGCCGGGCTTCCAGCCCTCGATGTAAATGTCGGCATCCTCGAGAATCTTTTTGAATATCTCTCTGCCCTGCGGCGAGGGAATGTCAAGAGCGAGGGTACGGCAGTTGCGGCGTTCTATCTCAACGGTGAGAGGAATACCCGAGCGCGAGGTGTCGGGAATGCGGGGATTTTCCAGCCAGATGAGATCGGCGCCGTGGTCGGCAAGCATCGTTGCGCCCATGGGACCTGCCATGTTCGTGGCACTGTGCACGACCTTCAGACCGTCCAGAACGCCGAAATCGGGTTTATTCATGTTCTTCCACATGGTTATTTCTCCTTTGTATATTGATTTGTTTAAATTTCTATCGCGGCATCATATGCAGCTCGAACGGCATCGAGGATGAAGGCGGGCTTTTCGGCATCGCCTATGAGCGTAAGCTTCCTGACCCTGCCCTCGAGAGCGCCGTAAAGCGCGTTTTCAGACCTTGAGCCGACGGCGAGGACAACCGTGTCGGCGGGGATAACGGCTTGCGTGCCGTCGCCCTGCTGCACTCTTACTCCCGCCTTCTCGACCGAGAGCACCTTTGTGCCCGCAAGAGTCGTAACTCCGTACATCTTAAGCCTCTGGAGCATACCCCAGCGCGTTGTTATGCCTATATCGCGCCCTATCTTGGGCTGCATCTCTATCACGGTGACCTTCTTCGTTCCGGTCACGAGCTGCTTGTAAAGCGTTTCGGGCGCTTCTGCTTTGTATAGCATGAGGAAGCGCAGCACCTGGGGGTCGAGCGTTCCCATTTCGGCGATATACTCTGCTGTTTCAACGCCTACGGATCCGCCGCCGGCTATCACGACATTTTTGCCGAGCTCGGCTTTCTTTAAGAGCACATCCCACGCCTGAACGACGCTGCACCCTTCCTCAACGGGTATCGGCGGGCAGATGGGCTTTGCTCCCGTAGCTATGACCACGCGGTCAAAGCTTCCGTCGGATACGAGCGCTTCTATCTCGCCGGCATCGGCCTTTTTGCCGGTCACAACGGTCACACCAAGCCGCGCCATCTCCGCCGCGAGATAATTTCTGAAGCGGGCAAAGTCGTGCCTGCCGGGAGGAACGGAGTTTAGATCGAACTGACCGCCGAGATGGTCTTTCTCCTCCCATATGGTCACGCCGTGGCCGCGGCTCGCGGCAATGCGCGCAAACTCCATGCCGGCGGGACCTGCGCCGACAACCAGTATTCTTTCCGGAGCCGTACTTGCCGACTCTACGGGGAGCTTACCGCCGCGCATGACCTCTGCCTCGCGCCCAACCTCGGCATTTACAAGGCAGGTTATGGGCTTATGGCGCATTATATGGTCAAGGCAGCCCTGATTGCAGCCTACGCAGGGGCGGATCTCTGAATAGCGTCCGGCGGCTGCCTTGTTCATAAGATAAGGGTCTGCAACGAGCGGTCTTACCATAGAGATGAAATCCACCGTGTCCTCATACATGAGCTTTTCTGCCTGCTCTATGCACATACGGTTGCTCTGAATTACCGGAATGCTCACGCTTTCCTTTATCTGCTTGCCGAGGTACGAGTATGCTCCGAACGGAACATCCATCGTGACCTGCGGCAGGAAGGTCTCATGCCAGCCGCCGGTGACATTTATGCAGTCGCCGCCGGTCTGCTCGATAAGAGCCGCGATCCTGCACGCGTCCTCATTGGTGTTGCTGCCGCGGACGAAGTCGTTGCCGCCGATGCGCACGGAGATGGGCACATCGGGTCCGACACCGCGGCGGACGCGGAGGATGACCTCACGAAGGAATGTGAAGCGCTCCTCGACGCTGCTGCCGCCGAAGCGGTCGCTGCGGAGATTTGTCAGCGGGGAAAGGAACTGCCCTATGAGATAGCCGGAATTGGTGCATATCTCGACAATGTCAAAGCCAGCCTTGACAAGGCGCTCGGCGCCCATGCCGAACTCCTCTATAAGCTCCTCGCACTCCTCCGTTGTGAGCTCCCTCGGCGTTTCTTTGGTGTAGCTCGTGTACACAGCCGACGGCCCTATGCCGATCTCGCCGAAATACTCGCGGCTGGCGCAGTAGCGCCCCTGATGCAGGAGCTGTCCCATGATCTTCGCTCCTTCGGCGTGTACCGCGTCGGCAAGGCGCTTGAAGCCGTCAATAAACTCGTCGGAATAGATCTTCACCATGTCGTGGTCGGTATAGTGGTCGGCGTCTATCTGCACCGCGCCGACATCTATAAGACCCACGCCGCCTCGGGCACGCTGGTGGAAAAACTCTATCATGCGATCGTTTACCGCGCCCTTATCCTCATCGCAGAAGCCGAAGCCCGCGGGTCCCATAACGAGTCTGTTTTTTAATTCGACCTTTCCGATATATCCGGTACGGTAAAGAGTGTTTATCATTTTTTGTCATCCTTATTTGTGAAATTGCTCGCATTATTACCGAAACTGCCAACTGCTGCGCACAGTGTCTGGCTGCGGTTTTCAATATGCAGCTGAGCATCGAGCGACGATCCGTCCATTGCGGCGTTGAGACACTCCTTTGTAAGAAGAAGTCCCATCTCGGATTTGCCAAGCAGAATTTTTGCATACTCAAGCGCCGTATCCATAAGCTCCTCGGGAGCCACGACCTTGTTGAACAAGCCGATACGCTCGCCCTCGTCTGCGAGAACGGGACGGCCCGTATAGATAAGTTCAGCCGCCTTTGACACGCCGATAAGGCGTGGCAGCATGAAGCTTGAACCCATGTCAGCGCCGGACATTCCGACATTGATTTGTGCGTTTATGAACTTGGCGTTCGTGCTGGCAATACGAATGTCGGCAGCCATGGCAAAGCTTGCGCCGCCGCCTGCCGCAGGGCCGTTGACCGCTGCAATGACAGGTTGCGGTATATGGCGCATAAGCTCTATGATGTTTGCCATGTGCTTTTGCAGAAGCCACGTGTTGCGTGTGACCCGAGGGTCTTTTGTGAATTCGCTCATTTCCTTGAGGTCTGTACCGGCGCAAAAGCCTCTGCCTGCTCCGGTGAGTATCACAACACGGCATCGGTTATCGAACCTTAGCTCCTGGAGCGCATTTTCAAAATCTCGAGCTTCCTTTATGGAAATGGCGTTGAGGCATACGGGCGGTTGAGGGTTATAAGCTTAACGCCCTCTATCGGCTCGGATATTTCAATGCAGGTGTACTCCCAGTCGGTAATGGGTCTTGTGAAATCATAAGCGTTTTCCATTACGCCCGCTCCTTTCGCCCGCCGCATCACTTATTGTACTTCTTGATTATCTGGCGTCCGGCGATATGAACCATGACCTCGTTCGTGCCGCCCGCGAACTGCCAGCCTCTGGAATCCTGCCAGCAGCGAGAAGCTCTGGTCTCGGTGGTGTAGCCGATGCCGCCGAATATCTGCATTGCGTCGCTGCAAACCTCGGTAGCGGACTTGCAGATATAGCGCTTTGCAAGCGCCGAATCGAGGCGGATGGAGATGTTGTTGTCATGCTCCCATGCGCACTTGTACAGGAGGTTCTGCATATTGACTATCTTTATCTCCATATCGGTGAGCATCTGCTGAATCTGCTGGAACTTGTAGATGGGCTGATTGAACTGAACACGCTGGGCCGCGTACTTTGCGGCATCCTCCATCGCAGCCTCGGCAAGTCCGAGAGCCTGTGCGCAGATGAGCAGACGCTCGATCTCAAAGTTCTGCATGAGCTGGAGGAAGCCCTTGCCGCACTCACCCACGAGGCAGGAATCGTCGCACTCGACATTGTCTATATACATCTCGCAGAAGGCGGTAGTGCCCTGCCCGATCTTGTGAAGGCGCGAGGTGGATATTCCCTTGGTGTTCAGCGGCACCATGTACATGGACATCCGCTTGTTTTCGCGGGAGGGATCCTCTTCCTTTGCAACGATTATGGTCATCGGCGAAACATCGCCGTGAGTTACGAAGGTCTTTGTGCCGTTGAGGATGATCTTATCGCCGACGCGCTTTGCGGTGGTGGTCATCGACGAGTTGTCCGAACCCGCCTGAGGCTCGGAAATGGCGAGCGAGAAGCAGGATTCGCCGGTCTCGACATACGAGTCGAGCGCCATTTTTATCTGCTCGGGAGTGCCGAGAAGCAGCATGTCGTACATATTGAGGATATTCGACATGAACGGCATCGTGCCCGCGGTGAGGCGGGATATTTCCTTTGCGAACATCATGAGCGTTACCATGTCGCAGGGAGTGCCGCCGTACTCCTCGGGAACGCCAAGAAATCCGAAGCCTGCCTCTACAAAGGCCTTACTGACCTCTGTGGGGACATGATGATTTTCATACCATTTTTTCACTTCGCTCTCGGGTGCATATCTTTCCATAAACTGCTGAATGCTTTCCATCAGAAGCTGCTGTTCTTCGGTTATGTTGAAATTCATATTGTTATCTCCTTATCTATTTATTTTCCTAAATACTTTTCGTTGTCTTCACCAAGCCGATGAAACGGCTTGTCATAATTCAAAAATCCGTTTTTTTCGGGCAGGACCGCCGCCGCATAGTCGAGTCCCCATTTGTGCTCGATAAAGCCCCGCTCACGCACATAGGTGCTGTCTTTCAGCTCATCGGTGTGCAGCACGGGAGACATACAGCAGTCTACCCTGCCGGAAAACTCTTTCCATTGCTCAAAGCTGCGGCTTTTTATTATGCTTATCATCTTACCGTAATAGGGGTTATTCGCCGATGCCGGAGTGTGCTGGTGCTCTATGAGCTCCTCGCAGCACGCGCTCCGGCAGAAGTTTGCGAAGAATTTTTCCTCGAGCGCGCACAGCGCCACATAGCGCCCGTCGCTCGTTTCAAATATGCCGTAGCCGATGCCGTGGTCGTTTATGCCGTGTATCTCTCCCGTGGCGGAGGCGTTTGAGATATGCAGCCCCATAAAGCTGAGCATGGCGTCGGTCATCGACAGATCGATATACGCGCCCTGTCCGCTGCGGGAGCTTTTGACCAGGCCCATGGCTACCGCCTCGCTGACTGTCACGCCCGTCACGAGGTCTGCCAGGGCTATCTGCGGCTTTATCGGCTTGCCGCCGTCGTCAAGGAGCTGATCCATAACGCCGGACATTGCAAGGTAATTCAGGTCGTGACCGGCAAGGGCGCGGTAGGTGCCCGTCTGCCCATAGCCGGTAACGGAGACATACACAAGTCTGGGATTTAATTTGCTTAGTGTCGGATAGTCGATGCCGAGCTTTGCCGTAACGCCGGGGCGGAAGCTCTCGATCAGCGCGTCGGCTGTCGATACGAGAGCATAGAACTTCTCGCGCTCGGCGGGATCCTTGAGGTTTACGCAGACGCAGGGCTTGCCGCGGCTCATGGAGCGGAAGATGACCCCCTCCTCGCCGTCTAACCTGTCCATCACGCGCGCAGGGTCGCCGTTAGGATCCTCGACCTTTATGACCTCCGCACCCCGCTCCTGTAAGCGGAGCGAGGCGAAGGGGCCGGGGAAATATCGGGTGAGATCCAATATTCTTATTCCTTCAAGCATTGCTTTCTCCTGTTCTCATCCGATATTCCGGATGCTGTTTTGGTGCAGCAGGATAAGGGAGTGACCCTTCAGCTGCGTAGCAGATAGCCGCGAATGCCGCGCCGATGACGAAAACGGTGGTGTAGCCGCCGGTCCAGTCAACGATGTAGCCGAACAGGGTAGAGCCGATAGCCGAGCAGAAGGTGCCGAAGCTCATGGCGTTTGAATATATCTGAGCATAATCCTTGCCGTTGCCGAAGCACTCCTTGGCAATGATGGGCGACTCGACCGCGCAGGCACCGTGGGTGCAGCCGTACATGAAGATGCAGGCAAACAGGACGAATGCGGGAGCCTTGCCGCCGAGGATGAGTATTACAAGGCAGCCGATAAAGCCGAGACCGTAGGCACAGATAAGACCGACATTGAGGTTTTTGTCGCTGATGGCACCGAGACCGATCTTACCGACAAGCTGACCGTACATTGCGCAGGAGCTGATGGTCGCCGCAAGGACCAGAGGATAGCCGAGGCTGGCTGCATAGGAGGTCCAGTAGAAGTTTACGCAGGTGTAGAAGGAAATGAGTCCGCACAGAGCGGCAAACATATAGAAGGTCTTGCTCTTCATAGCGGTCTTGAGAGCAACGCCCGCCTGAATGGGAGATGCCGCCGCCTTGCTTGCGTTTTCCGCGATCTCCTCGTAGCCGTAGGGGACCTGATCAATGTCGGAGGGACGGCTGCGGAGCATGAACAGACCGGGGATGGCGATAAAGCAGAAGGAAACCGCTGCTTCTACCCAGTATGCAGTGCGCCAGCCCGACGACTGGATGATAGCCGCGATAGCCGGCTGAAGAACTATTCCCGCAATGCCGGAGAACGCCATTGCAAGACCGATGAAGAAGCCGCTGCGCTTATTGAACCAACGGCTGATCATCGTGGGAATGATAATGTACATGGGGCCCGCAACGCCGAAGCCCTGGACCGCCGCCGCAATGTAGATCACAACGAGGCTCTTTGCCATTGCAAACGCCGCAAACGAAGCGCCGACGCACAGAGCGTTTATGAGGCAGAGCTTGCGGATGTCAAGCTTAACGGCAAGCTTGCCCATGATGGGAAGCGAAAACGACATGACCAGACATACGATGGTCATATAGATCGAGAATGTGCCCTTGCCGACGCCAAAGGCGTCCGCAACGACGGCGTAAAAAACGCCCGCCGTGCTGAAAACGATGCCGACACCGCCGAAAACGATGAGGCAGCACGCGATAGCGACTACTATCGCAAAGCTGGATTTCTTTTTTTCCATGAATAATTCTCCTTTTAGTTTTTTCTCTGTCGCAGTCGATCCGAAACTGCTTGACGATTAAGACGATTAATTAACCAGCAAGGACCGTGCCCGAAATGATAAAAACCAAAGGATATTTTCAATATCTGTGGATAGTCAACAATATGTCGGCATAGCATTTGTGCATTTTGATAGATTAATGTCAAAGCCCCGCAAAGATACGGCGGCGCGGGCAAAGTCTGCGCCGCTATCGTTCAGTATATCGGATGAACACGTATTGTCAATGTTTGAACAAACATTGACAATGCCTGAACAATCATGTGCAATTGCCGTGCATTTCCCCCGAATTATAATGACAAACAAATTGTATATGTATAAGAAAATGCTGTAAAAACTAATTTTCTTATAAATGGCATGAAACTTGCTGCATAAAAAAGCAAAGCAATATCGGTGCGGTAAGTCACGCTGCCGCAGGGATTTGCGCAACAACTCGTATGAGGTGATAATGTGAAAATAGTAGTATGTTTTAAAATCGTACCGGAAGAGAGCGAGATACAGGTCAATGCCGACAGAACACTCAATCTCGACGGGGTCCCCTTTGCCGTCAGCCAGTATGACTGCAATGCGATCGAGGCTGCCATGAGAGCCGCCGCGTCCTACGAAAACGCGGAGGTCATCGCCCTTACCGTGGGCGGCGAAAGGGTCGAAAACGGAAAGGTGAGAAAAGCCGCCCTGTCCAGAGGTCCGGCAAAATTCGTCGCCGTTAAGGGCGAGGGACTGGATATGGGCGACAGCTATGCCGTTGCCGAAACGCTCAGGAGCGCCATCGACGCCATGGGCGGCGCGGATCTCGTAATATGCGGCGAGGGCTCGGGCGATATGTACCGCCAGCAGACCGGCGCAATGCTCGGCGCGCTGCTCGGCGCAGCCAATGTAAATGCCGTCAGCGGCATAAGCGCGGGCGCAGAAGGTACCGTGCGCGTGGAGCGCACGCTTGAGGACTGCGCCGAGGTGCTCGATGTCCGCCTTCCGGCGGTGCTGAGCGTAACAAGCGATATTTGCCCGTCGAAGATCCCCAGCATGAGGGACATCATGGGCGCGGGCAAGAAGCCCGCCGAGATCACGGAAAGCGCCGGTCAGCCGTGCGCCGTAGAGTCTCTCGGCATTCTCGCTCCCGAGCAGACCGACCGCCGTCAGGAAGTCATAAAGGGAGACTCAGAGGACGACATCAAGGCGTTCTACGAGCTCATCCAGAAGGCGCTCCTGTAATAACGAAAAATGGAGGATCATCATGGAAAAACTTAATCGTGCGGTCGTGATCGCACTCAACGAAAAGTCAATGAACGAGCTGACCTCCGGCGCTGCCGGAATAGCCGGCGAGGTCATCCTTATATGCCCGCATACCGTGGAAAGCCCCTCAAACGCAGCCAAGGCTTACAGGCTTTGCGGCGGCGAGAGCGCGGTGCAGCTCATCCCCACCATCGTTAAGCTGTGCAAAGAGCTCGCACCGGATGTTATCCTGCTCGATTGCAGCAAAAACTCCCGCCTTATAGCGGCTCACGCGGCAGCCGAGTTCGAAACCGCGGCTCAGGTCGATGTATCCGAGCTGAGAGTAGAGGGCGGGCGCGTGATAACAAAGCGCATGGTGTTCGGCGGCGCTGCATTCAACGAGGAGCGCTCCGCGGAAACGGCGGTCGTTTGCGTCGGCGCTGGCACATTTTCCGCGTCGGACAGCCTCGAGCCCGCAGCCGCGGAGGAGATATCCGCAGAGCCACCGGCCGGTGTGACTCTCGTCGAAAGGCGCGAAAAGGAGGCCTCCGGCTGCGACCTCGGCGCTGCAAAGCTCGTAGTTGGCGTCGGCAGAGGCGCAAGCGAGGAATCCGATCTTGAGCTGTGCAAGGCATTTGCCGCAAAGCTTGGCGCGGAGCTCGGCTGCACCCGTCCCGTGGCAGAGGAGAAACAGTGGCTGCCCAAGGAGCGCTACATCGGCGTTTCCGGCGCAATGCTAAAGCCCGAGACCTACATCGCCGTCGGCATCTCCGGTCAGATACAGCATGTCGTGGGCATAAGCAGCGCCGGCACCATAATCGCCGTTGACAAGAACGAAGCGGCGCCCATCTTCAAATACTGCGACTACGGCATCGTGGGCGACCTGCGCAAGATCATTCCCGCTCTCACAGCTCTCATAGGCTGAACCCTTGTCACAGCAAAAAATCCTCCCGATCGGGAGGATTTTTTTAATACTGTTTTCGTTCCGAGGAGCTTCTTATATCGGCTTTGCCGCGGTATTTTACGACCGTGCGCCGCGATACGGCAATGCCCCGTTCGGCAAGGAGCTCGGCGAGCTGCCGGTCGCTGTAAGGGCTGTCCTTCGGCTCCGACGCAACGAGCTGCTTTATCAGCGCTATCGGGTTCTGCGCCGCCGCGTCAGCCGCGGGAGCAAGCTTGTTTGAAAAGAAATATTTAAGCTCATACACACCCCACCGGCACCGGATATACTTGCCGCGCACAGCCCGTGACACGGTCGATTCATGCATACCGAGCGCGTCCGCTATCTGCCTGAGCGTAAGCGGCTTCAGATATTCCTCGCCGCGGTAGAAAAACATCTTCTGCGTCTCAAATATCTCTCGGGCGACCCTCATGAGCGTTTTGTGGCGGTTTT
This sequence comes from Firmicutes bacterium CAG:24053_14, assembly GCA_001916715.1. Lineage (GTDB taxonomy): Bacteria > Bacillota > Clostridia > Oscillospirales > Oscillospiraceae > F23-B02. The sequence goes on along the minus strand of MNSZ01000068.1, from coordinate 4,179 downwards.
CGATGCAGCTTTTCAGAAAATACGCCTGCCGGTACTTTTCGTCGAGATATTCCGCTGCGTCATTGCTTTCGCCGCCTAATATGCCGCGGTAGCCCTCGTCGATATTAAGGCATATCTGCGACTGCTGATTTGACTTCAGAATATATCCGCAATCGACCTTTTCAACGCTCACATCGGGGATGATGTACGGCGCATCGGTCTCGAAAAAACGACCGGCAGGTCTGGGGTCGAGGCTGCGGATGAGCTCCGCGGCGGCTTTTACCGACGCAAGGTCCGCGCCGCACTTCCCCGCTATAGCGGAAAGCTGGTTTTTCGACAGAAGTTCGAGCCAGTCCGTGGCTATCCTTCGCGCAAGCGCGTTCTCGGGATGCTCCTTTTCAAGCTGTATAAGGAGACAGTCGCGCAGGTCATGTGCGCCCACCCCGACGGGATCCATCTGCCGCAAAAGGGTCATGAGGCCCTCGGCTTTGTCCTGAGTCAATCCGAAAAGCCCGCTCAGCTCCTCGGGTTCGAGGTCAAGGTAGCCGTTCGGGTCGATGCTCTGCGCCATATATCGGAACGCCACCCGCTCCTTTTGGCTCAACCCCTTGGCGGGTAACTGCAAAACAAGGTGGTCGCACAGCGTTTCTATCGTTTTGCGGCAGCAGCGGCTTGCGTCAAACCGTTCGTCCTCTCCGGCGGAGCTTTTCGGCGAAGAGCCCCGAATATAGACAAACACCGAATCGTCCATGCGCAGGCTCTCGCTGCTCCACGGATCGTCGCCAAGCTCGATCACCGGATTTTCCATCGCCTGCTCCTTTACATATTGCGAAAGCTGGTCCGTAGTCATGGCAAGAATCCTGCATGATTGTATGGTGCTCTGCGATATTTTCTGCTGCTGATTCTGTGTTGTTTCAAATCGCTGGCTGCTGCGCAAGTCCAATCACCTCACTGACGCTGAAAAAGCGCTCCCGATCAGTTCAAAATTGTTCAATTGTTGAACAATTTTGAACAGCCCCTTGACTTCAAAACTCAGTTCTGTTAGTATAATAATGAAAAATAAGCACTTTGGAACAATTTACAAATTTATTAACGAAGTGCTCTTGTTACAAGCTATCATATTTGTTCGATTTTGTCCAGTATATTTTTGTGGGAGGTACACATGAATCTGCATCAGATCTATTCCCCCGAGCGGGACATATACCTGCGCGAGCTGAAAGAGCGCGTGATATGCGGTCAGCCCGTTGCCGATTCGGAGGGCTATTCCGATTTCGTGAGCGAGTGGCAGCGCTCGGTAGAGCACAATGTTGACTGCCGCCTCCCCGCCCTCGGCGACGAGCACCGCGACTTTCGGGTCTTTGAGAATGTATCTACATTTACGAAATTCAAGCTCGCCCTGCTCGACGACTTCGTGATAAAGAAGGAAGACGCGCTTGCCGAGCTTGACTGCGCGATATTCTATCTGGACAACAATCTGTCCACCTTCCGCACGGCGGGCTCGCCGCAGCTTTTGGAGGAGCTGAAGAGAAAGGGACTGCGCCACGGCACGCAGTTCACGGTCGAAAATGTCGGCTGCTTTGTCGCCAATCTCTGCTGGAATAAGCCGGGCGAATCGCTGTGCCGTGTCGGAGAGGAAAACTACCTTGAGATATTCGCCGACTACGCCTGCTTTGCGCGCTACGAGGAGGAGGACATCCGTAATTTCAGAGGCAGCAACCTCATTTTCGCGCCTAAAAGCAAATACACGGTGTTTCTGAAAAAACAGCTCATTTTCTTCCTCGATTCAAACGACATGACCATGAGGGTGTCCTATCCGTTCATGGAAACGCGGCACAAGCTGCTTTGGTCGATGATGTACACCGCCGGCGATATAGTCATCGTGATGGATAAGGACGGCGATGTGGTATTCACGAACCGCAACTTCGAGACCGAGTTCAACAAGCGCGCAAACCGCGGCTTATTTGAGAATATACGGACATTCATGCCCGAGCTCACCTTCGCGCTCAAGTATTCTGAGGGGCGCGAGGTGCTCGGCAGAGAGATACTGCTCGCCAATGCCGACGGTATGTCGTATTTCTACTCCATACATTTTGAGCTCGTTAATATCGACAATCGGGCAAGCGGGATAAAGTGCACCCTCGTGCGGGCAGGCAAAAAGAAAGCCCCTGCCGGCAAAGCCGCAGGACAGACGCTCAGATATTCGTTTGACAGCATAATCGGCGATTCTGACTGCATGAAAAAGCTCAAGGAGCTCGGCAGAGATGTTGCCCAAGCCGGCAGCAATGTGCTCATAACCGGCGAAAGCGGCACCGGCAAGGAGCTTTTCGCCCAGTCCATCCACGCCGCCAGCAAGAAAAGCGATGGTCCGTTTGTCCCCGTAAACTGTGCCGCGATTCCGAGCGAGCTCATGAACAGCGAGCTTTTCGGCTATGAAAACGGGGCGTTCACCGGCGCGCAGAAGGGTGGCTATGCCGGAAAGTTTGAGCAGGCAAACAACGGCACGATATTCCTCGACGAGATCGCCGAGCTGCCGCTGTCCATGCAGGGGGCTCTGCTGCGGATACTCGAGGACGGCGTTGTTTCCCGTCTCGGCGGCAGCCGGTATATACCTCTCGATGTGCGCATAGTCGCCGCCACGAACAAGGACCTCTGGCAGTGCGTGCAGAACGGCAATTTCCGTGCCGATCTCTATTTCAGGCTCAATATAGCGAAGATCGTCATTCCGCCTCTGCGCGACAGGACCGATGATATTCCTGCGCTCGTAGAACACATGGTTTCCCGCCTTGCCGCAAAGGGCGTGTGCAGACCGGTGAGTTTCACCGACGAGACCACGGCGCTGCTTTGCGGCTACGACTGGCCAGGCAATGTCAGAGAGCTCCGGAACATCGTCGAGCGCTGCGCGGTGTATGCAAAGCAGCCGCTCATAAGTCCCGCGAGCATCCCGACGGATGTGTATGATCTTCTCACGGGAGCCGGTCAGCGCTCTGAGGAGCCGCAGCCGGCTGCCGCAAACGGCTTGCTGGCTGGCAGCTACAGAGACCTTGAAGGGCAGAAGCTGCGTGAGCTTATGATGAAATACAACGGCAACAAGACCAAGGTAGCAAACGAGCTTTCGATATCTCGCGGAACGCTTTACAAGCGCCTTGAGGAATACGGGCTTATATGAGCCAAAAATTATTGCAAGCAATTGAATAGTGTGGCAAATTCAAAGCATGCCCCCGAACGGAGGTAGTCATAGACAAAGGGAACCCGATATGAAGCCCTTTCTCTGCACCGACATAACCCTGGACAAGCACAACGAGACTATAAGCTGCGAGGAATTTTTCACCGCGCGCCCGTCGGAAATGATGAGCAGCACTCTCAGCAGCGCTGCGTAAAGGGCGTTTGTCGCGCCTACGGATACGGTTATTGCAGTGTCCCGACCGGAAAGTACGGGCAAAACCATAAAAAATGGGCGAGCATTGCTCGCCCCAACATTATCGTCGGAAGTGCGGAGATAGGTTCGACAGACAATCCCTCCGGCTTGCCGCTATGCGGCAACCCACCTCCCTTTACGCAAGGGAGCCAATGGGTGCGTCAAAATTTTTCATAAAAATTACTCGTTCTCGTCGAATTTGTGCCCGCAGTAGGGGCAGCATTTGAGGAAGCCGCTGTTGGGCAGGAGTCTGCCGCAGCTCGGGCAGCGCCAGAAAATAAGAAACAGCGCAACAAACGCGGCTGCGAGTATCAGTGCAACGGCAACAAACACCTCCGACGCGATAAACGAGCTCAGAATGAGTAAAACGAGTACCGCGCCAAAAAACGCCGGCAGAGCGACGCGCCTGAATTTATTCGGATCACGCATGGTGATGCACCTCCTGAGCTTTTCTTTCATTTTACCACTTCCCGACGGGCAATGTGTTAAGCTCCGCAAGTTTCTCCGATGTGCACAATCGACGGTACACAAATATATTAAAACCGCCCTGACGGGCGGTTTTTTACATGATTTTTCCGCTGCGCTCAACGGCGCGGATATTTTTCTCGAACTTGCTGCGCGCGCCCATGACCTCATGCCCGCAGCCGAGGCATTTGAGCTTGAAATCAGCGCCGGTGCGCAGCACCTGCCGATCTTGGAGTCTCCCGCTAAAATGGCGAGCCCGTCGGAGAGGACACCGTCGATGAGCATTTTGGGGTGGGCAAGGGGTTTGTAATACAGGGTAT
>MNSZ01000067.1:683-21743 GCA_001916715.1 Firmicutes bacterium CAG:24053_14 | reverse complement strand
TTCCCCCGCCGTCGAGGTCTGCTTTGCGAGCTGCCCCGAGGCATCGTAGGCATATTCATATGTGACGTTATTATACTGTTCTTTTGTCGTCCTGTCAAACTTAGCTAGTGGTTGCCTTTGCTGCGGGCAAAATGCAAATCTGCTGCAAACGCCGTTGCAGCAGATCTGCGTTTCAATAATTTAAAAAAGTCCCCGCGAGGGGACTTTTTTAAAAGCTGTTATGCAAGATATTTGCCGGAAATGCCCTTGAGGATCTCCTCTGCGTCGTCGACACACTTCTTGACCATGTCAGCGGTCTTGGGCAGGTCGGTGATACGCTGTGCGCATTCTCCGGCGCCTGCCATTGCGTGCTCGACATCGCCTGCATAGGTTGCCGCTACGCCGACGCGCTCGAAGGTGAGCAGGTCCATGGGAATGGTGGAGAAGTCATCGGGAACGCCGACATAGGAGCCGGGAGCGTCCTTTGCGGTGTTGTATGCGTGCTGGAGGGAAACGTCGGTTCTCAGCCAGCGAGCGGGGCCTACGAAGCCTCTTGCAACCAGAGTGCCGCCGTCCTGGCAGTCAATGACCATCTTCTTCCACAGATCGCAGAAGTCGGATTCCTCGGTTGCGAGGAAGCGGGTGCCCATCTGAACGCCGTCTGCGCCCATTGCGAATGCGGCTGCCATGCTCTTGCCGTCGCAGAAGCCGCCTGCGCCGCAGACGAGGGTGTTCTCGTCGGAGAACTTCTCAACGATGTCGGGAAGGAGGGTGAGGCTGTGGACAGGCTGCCATGCGGTGTGCATGCCGCCCTCGTGACCGGAAGCGATAAGAACCTGAACGCCGGCCTTCTTGCAGCGGGCAGCGGTGCGGACGCCGGGGAATACGTGCATCCAGATCATGCCCTGCTCTTTTACGAAGTTCGACCAGGGCATCGGGTCGCCCGCGGTGGTGACGAGGACCTTGAATCTGCGTGCCATCTCGGGATCCTCGCGCAGCTCCTTGATTGCCTTCATGACGTTGGCGGCGTTCTGACGAAGCTCTGCCGATACCATTACGTTTGCGCCGAAGATACCGTCGGATTCCTTGGTTTCCTCGAAAACGCGGGTGAACATCTTCTTGAAGATGGTAACGTCGTCATCGGAGGGATCTGCGTGTGCCTGCTTGCAGAAGTCGTCGAAAACGACCTTGTTGGTCTCGCGGGATGCGGTTGCGAAGGTTGAGCAGAGGCCGAGGCAGCCTGCGTTTGCCGCTGCAATGCAGAGGCTGGTTACGGGGTAGGGACCCATGCCTGCCTGAATGATGGGGTACTTGATGCCGACAAGCTCGGTAAGTCTGGTCTTAATCATTGTTTTTCTCCTATCGTTATTATTAATTTAAAGTTTGTTGCTTTTGTTCCACGAATCTATGCAGCTGTGAATTTCGTCATCCGATAAGCCGTAATCGCGCAGGATCTCCTCCGTATGCTGCCCGAGGTCCGGCGCGGACTTATACTCTGGCTTGAAGCCCGAATAATCCGCAATACCCACCGCGAGCACGATCTCCTCCGAAGGACCTTTCATGCTCTCCGGCAGAGGCACCTTCCGGAGCCATCCGCACTCCCATGCATGCCGGTCTTTGAGGATATCCTGCTGTGAGTAGACCTTGCTGTTGGGAACGCCGAAGCTGTCAAGCACCCGGCATGCCTCGTCAGCCGTTTCAAACGAATCCAGCCAGTCCTCGATGATCCGGGTGAGATTATCGCGGTTTATTCGATCTTGCCCTTGGTAACGCCGTCTTTTACGCCTTCGAAAAATTCCTTGTCGAAATCAGCCATTTGTTCTGCTCCTTTTTGTATAGATAAATTTATATGTTGTGTTATTAGATTATCAAAGAGGCGGATTTCGTTCAAGATTATAAAATATGAAGTGGGGATGCATTTTCCCTCTGATTTTTGTAGCCTTTGCCCAATTATTCAATTTGTTTTCCTGCATTTTTACACACAACACCGAATAATTCGAAATGTTTTTTCGTACTTTGTGCCCTTGATAAACGCAGGCGCATGTTATTAAATAATGGTGATAAAAATTCGACAAAATTTCCCGTCGGCTTAGCTGATACCGCAAAAACGAGTTAAGGAGGAATATTATGAGTTACGGAGAGTTTTTAAGCTTCTCTCAGGAGGGTAATGTAGGCATTGTCCGACTGTCAAGGCCGGAGGCATACAACACCATGAGCGCCCCGTTTTTTGAGGCAATGATCGAGCTTCAGGAAGAAAAAATCATAGGCAACCACGAGCTTAGAAGCATTGCGCTTCTTGCCGACGGCAAGCACTTTTCCGCGGGTATCGACCTCAATTACGCAAGCACCGTGATAGGCAAGCCCGGCAGAAGTCTTTACGGCGTGAAGTACTGGCAGCGGGCATATCAGTTCTGGCACGACTGCAATCTGCCCGTCGTGGTCGGAATACAGGGCGCGTGCATGGGTACGGCGATAGAGCTTGCGGCGGCCTGCGACTTCAGGATCGCGGCGGAAAATGCGAGGTTTGCTCTGCGTGAGGTTCAGGTGGGTATAAGCACTGACATGGGCGGAACGACCAGGCTGACCAAGCTTATCGGCCCCGGAATGACCAAGTTGATGGCGCTTACCTGTGAGGATATTTATGCACAGGAGGCATACCGCATCGGGCTTGTCGAAAGGCTCGTGTCGCTGGAGGAGCTTGAAAGCACGACCCTGGGCTATGCGAGAAAAATGGCGGAGCTTCCGCCCATCGCGGTTCAGATGTGCAAGAAGTGCATCAACATTGCGGCTGAATCAAGCTATGCATCGGGGCTTCTTGCCGAGGAGATTCAGGGAATATATACCGTCAGCACAAAGGATAAGGCGGAGGCTTCAAAGGCAATGCTCGAAAAGCGCAAGGGGCTTTATACATGCGAGTAATTGTCATCCATATGGTGCCAAGCAGCTGAGCATTAATTAATAACGCAAAATTGTGATAAATATAGTTCAAGGAGAAATTCGATGAAATTACTGGTTATTAACGGAAGTCCGAAATTGGAAAAAAGCAATTCACTTCGCCTGACAAACGCCTTCGTAAAGGGTCTGCAAAGCGAAACCGAGGTGGAATTTGAACAGCTCGACATTTACAAGCTCAACATCGAGCCCTGTCAGGGCTGCCTTTCCTGCTGGAAGCGTACACCCGGCAAGTGCTTCAAGAACGACGATATGGCAGGCTGCATAGAAAAGCTCATTGCCGCGGACGTTATCATCTGGAGCTTCCCGCTTTACTACTACTCGCTGCCTGGTCGCATGAAAAACTTTATTGACCGTCAGGTTCCCACCATGAAGCCCGTAATGAAGGACAGATTTGACGGCAAGGGCAACGGCAAGCATTCGTCCCGCTATGATCTTTCCCATCAGCGCCATGTCTATATATCGACCTGCGGCTTTTTCTCCGATAAGGGCAACTATGATGCCGTAAGAGCGCAGATGGATCTCATTCACGGTGTTGGCAACTATACGACGCTGTTCTGCGGCGAGGGCGAAATGTTCCCGGTTCCGATTCTGAAGGACCGCATTGCGGAATATCTGAGCTATGTTTCTCAGGCAGGCGTTGATTATGTTCGCTACGGCACGATCCTTCCCGCGACGAGACAGAAGCTTGACGAGCTTATCATGCCCAAGGCGGAGTTTGAAAAAATGGGCGACTCGTATTATGCCCATTGCGAAGCGAAAGCCGCAAAGCTTGCAAAGGAAAAAGCGGAAGCAGCCGAAGCGAAATGACAGTCGTGACCACTTCCGAATTGAGAAGCTTTGGGTATGGTCTGTCATGAGAACAGCATTATCCTTTGGTTATAGCATGGGTGCATTTTTGCATAGGAGATTTTTCCTTAAAACTTCTCTCATAAATTATATCCCTATTCACGGTAAAACGAGATAGTACTCCATAGCACAAGAAGAGGAATTTTCAAATTTGCAATATATGTACTCAACTTCCGTGTGATAAAAAAGGGATAATCTATACTCCGAGAATTTCAACAATAGAGAAGAGCCGTAAGATATTGCAGGATAGAGGCACAGGCAATATGGAGTATGTATAACAGCGAGCACCCAATGTCGGATGAGCAGAAAAAACTTAGAGATACGATTTTATCTACCGAGTACATTCCGGATGATATTCAAGTTTTATTGATAAACAAGAGCTGTGAGACGAGCATAAACAACCAACGAACCACGGTCTTTAAAATAAATGAGGATTGACGCATGAAAATTGCCAAAATTGCAGCTTTATATTATATAGGTAACTACAGTTTTGGCAAGCATATTATTAATTGAGCACATATTGTGCCGCTATCCGTTATCATAAAACGCAGTGCATTCATTCTTATGACTCTATCGATTAATGTCATTTGCAGTTATTACATCTCCGCTCGTTTAACACTATTCGAGAACGCCTGTAATCTGCTTGTGAAAGAGTATCTGAAAAGCTAAAAAATATCGAATCGTAGCCTCAGAAATAGTAGCAACCCAGCTATCATTGAAAGACTTTTCACGAGAATTTAACAATTTCATTATAAATATAAATCGACAGATTCCGGCTCAGTATATGATTGCATCACCTACACGCTTTATGGCGAATTATGCTCTGTTCCGAGGTTTTAAGACTCCCCCACTGTCAACAATGTGTCAACAGAAAAGCCCGGCTCACCGTCCTGTAGTTGCAGCGGATTAAAATGTATGCTATAATCAAACCGCAAAAAATCATGAAATATCAATGGTTTTTATGTGCTCTTTGCGATTGGACGATTGGCGCAGCTGGTAGCGCATCCGCTTGACGTGCGGGAGGTCACAAGTTCGAGTCTTGTATCGTCCACCACAAACCTACAGCTTATTTGAGCTGTAGGTTTTCTTTTTTCTTCAGGTATAAGGACTCGAAGCTTGTGACCGAATTCGAGCTTGAGCTTGCTCAAGCGGAACAGGCGGCGGATGCCGGGCGCAAAGCGGCAGGCCTCCGCAAGTTCGAGTCTTGTATCGTCCACCATAGTTGATCCCGAAGCTTTTGAGCTTCGAGATTTTCTTTTACCCGGACCGCCGCAGATAAACCGCATCACACACCCACACATGATCTTACCCCCGGCGGGATCCGCCGGGGGTAAAATCGTCTCTATTTCTTTGCGTGCTGTGGCGTTATCGGCCGAGCAGGTGCGCGGACGCTGCCATAACGGTGTCAAACGCTTCATCCATACGCCTTTTGGTCTTGCGCAGGAAACGGTAGGGAGCCTCCGAACCCCAGTCGCTGCCTATGGCGCAGATAAGGCCGCTTCCGATCAGCGGAAGATAGGCACGGATCTGTTTTTTGTGGTGGATCTCCTCGAGATCGAGCATGACGTGGACTCCGAGCTGCTGGAGCTTATCGCTGTTTTTGAGCACATCCTCGCTCGCATCGGCAAGGATGACGTTCATGCACAGCCTTCCGGTGAGCCTGCGCAGCACGGCCTCGGTGGTGTCGTCCCATGTTGTGTCCCTCATGTTCAGGATAAAGCACCTGTCGCCGAAGCAGAGCTTATCCAGCTCGTCGGCTGTCAGAAGCTTATCGCTGAATTTGACCATCGCGGCCGTCATGACCTCGGGAAGCTCATCGTTCATGAGACTGCCGAGGATATCCTCGCTCTGGCGGCGGCGGTCAAGAAATTCCTCGACGCTGCACTCGTCGGGATCGTAAACGGGCGCGGCGACGATCAGATCGACCCCGGCATCCTTCGCCGCCATAAGGCGGCGAATAGTGTCGATCCGGTTTTTGCAGGTTTTGTCCATGCCGGGCATAACATGCGCTTTGAAATCGATGATCATAGCATAATCTCACTCTTTCTTTTACTTGATTCAATTAAGCGGTTCAGACCAAGGCAGGGATAGTACAGCGCAAGTCCGAGAATGATCGAACCGACGCATATACACAGGAGGACAACAATGTTGTGCAGATACACATCGCCGTACATACCTCCGATGGTCTCGCGCATTGCGTTCATTGCATATTTAAACGGCATGAAGTCATACATCTTGCGGAATATCTCCGGCAGCACCTCGACGGGGTACGTTCCGCCGGAGCCGCCGACCTGCAAGACCATAACGATAACGGAGATCGCCATGCCTATGTTATCAAGCGCAAAAACAAGCGCGTAGTTTATGAGTGAGAAGCAAAGTCCTGTCACCACGGACGCGAGTATAAACCGCCACGGTGCGACGCACTGGATCTGGACATAGAACAGATCGCCGAGCGAAACTATGATCGCCTGACCGATGGCTACGAGGAAGAACAGACCGTATCTGCCGAAAAATCTTTCGTGCAGACGCAGGTTTGCCGGCTCATGCTCCTTGCGGATCTTGACCTTGAGGAACACGGCGCTCAGCAGCGCGCCGACCCACTGGGCAAGCACGGTGTAGAACGGAGCCATTGCCGAGCCGTAGGTTTTGATGTCGAATTTAATGACGGTGTCCATCTTTATGGGCGAGGCGAGATAATTGCCGACAAGGTCGCCCTCGCTCTCGAGCGTGTCCGAGACCTCGGCCAGCAGATTGCTGCCCGCAAGGGCGGATACGAACTCGGAAACGACCTTCAGCTCGGCCTGCGCGCCCTCAATGGCCTTCTGCGTGTCGGCAAAGCCGGTCTGCATCGTTCCGATGGAGCCGAGGTAGGAGTTGAGCGTTCCGCTGAGTGCGCTCGTCGAGCTTTGCAGCTTGCCGAGCATGGAGCTGACGGACGACGATGCGCCCTGCGCCTTGTTCAGCGCCTCGTGCAGCTTCGGCGAAAGCTCGCTGCTGACGCTTGCCGAGAGATTGCTGATCGTCTCGCGTGCGGAGGTGATCTGGTCGATGAGCGCGGCCTGCTGCTCGCGGATGCCGGCCCAGCTGTCATCGTTTGCCTCCTTGAGGCTCGACAGAGCGGAGCTGAGGGCTTTGAGCTTTGCGGCAAGCGCGTTCATCTGGGCTGCCGCGGCGTCAAAGCCGATAGACGTGAACGACTGCGCCATATCGCTGCAATTGGTGCTGAACGCATCGAGCATGGCGACGTCGGCCGCAAGGCCGGTGGAAACATAGTCGTTATAGCGGTTTATGTCGGAAAAAGCGTCCTCGAGGCTTGCCTGAATGGCAGCGAGGTTGGAGTCTGCCTGCGCGAGCGCGGTGGTCACGCTCTGCACCGTCGTGTCGATGCGGTTATTTATCGTTGCAGCGTCGTCGCCGGTTTTGTCCAGCAGAGCCTTTGACTGCTCAAGGCTTGCCGAGGTGCTGTTGCAAAGCTTCACCGAAACGTTTATAAGGTTTCGCGCTGAGTTTGTCAGTCCGTTTGCCGCGCTCAGAGCCGCGCAGCAGTCGGAAAGCTTGGCGCTCAGGTCGTTTATGTCCTTGCTCATATCGTTGAGAAGATCCTCGGCCGAGATGCCGTTTGCGTTGGCAACGGAGATCAGCGACGCGATATCGTCGGATATCGTCTGAACGAAGGTGGCGTTTACCTGTTCCTGAACGGCGGTCTTGGCCTTGCCGGTTATCTTCGGCGCGATGGCGTTTTTCTTGTCGTTCTGATAGAAAATGATATCGGGATTGGTGATGTCTCCGCTTAGAAAGCTTGTGACGTTTGCGGTAAAATCATCGGGCACGACGAGAGCCGCGTAGCAGTCGCCGCTGTAAACAAGGTCGAGTGCTTCCTGCTTCGTGTCAACGAACTGCCAGCCGATGGTGTCGTTTGCCTCGAGCGCGGATATGACCTGCGAGCCGATGTTGATTTTAAGTCCCAGCACCGAGGCGCCGGAGTCCTCCGACGCGACGGCGACCTTTATGCGCGAGGTCGCGTCCGGGCCGTAGGGGTCCCAGTTTGAGAAGATGTTGAACCACGCATACAGGCACGGAACAACGGCAAGTCCGAGGATGAGGACTATGGCGACGACGTTTGAAGATATTCTGCGCAGATCGTTTCTGCATATTGCGAAGATATTTTTCACTTCGTCACCTCCTCTTCAAGCTTTTTCAGCAGCTTGAGGCTGCGCGGCTGCTTGACGGTTATGAGGCTGTCCAGCTCGCCCAGCTCATCGCGCGATAGTTCGTTTATCGTGGTTTGCAGCATCCAGTCGGAATAAGCGACGTACAGCAAAAACGCCGCAACGACGAACATGCACGCGATCCAGATAAGCAGGAACACTATGCGCGAGCTTTCTGTCAGAAGAAGAACGACCATGAGAACGATCGGGATCACTATAAGGCTCACAAGGCCGTGCCTTATGCGGCGCTTGTTGCCCTGATGCACCTGCTCGGCGTACATAAGCAGCTTGCCGTAAAGCACATCGGTGCTGTTTTCGCGGACGCGGACATTGAGTTTCTTCGCCATATCACAGCACCCCCGATTTCTCCACTTCGTGCTCTACGAAGCGGTTGAGCTTTATAAACGGCTTTCTCAGCACAAGGCCGATGAGTATGCCGCCGACGGCGAATATCATAAGCTCGCCGAGATAGATCCAGTAGTCCCATTGATACATGCCGCATATCGCCTCGCGCATTGCGTTTATGGCGTACGGGAAGGGGAAGAAGAGATAGATCTTGCTGAATATATCCGGCAGGATCTCGATCGGGTAGGAGCCGGAGGAGCCTGCGACCTGCATGACGACGATGACGATGACGATCGCCTTGCCGATATCGCCGAACGCCAGCGCCAGCGAATAGATCACCGCCGTAAAGGCAAAGCTCGTTATTGCCGACGCCACCCAGAACATGACCGGCTCCTGACACTGGCAGCCGAGCAGATATATATCGCCCAGAACGATTACCGCGGTCTGTATCTGACCGAGGACGAAGAACAGGATGAACTTGCCCCAGTATTTCTGGCCTTCGGTCACGTTGCGCAGACCCTTAGGCTCGGCCTCGACCTTGAGTATCGCGGTGAGGATAACGCCGCCGACCCAGATGGCCAGCGCGGAATAGAACGGCGTCATTGCATCGCCGTAGCTTGCGACGGGATATATGGTCTCCTCCGTCACGCTCACCGGCGAGGAGAGGAACTCCGCGTATTTTTCCGCGTTGCCGTTGAGGACGGTTATGAGCGTCTGGAGCCGCTCGTCGGCCGTACCCTCGTTTATCTTGACAAGAAGCTGGTCGCAGGCGTCTGCAACGCGGGTCATAAGCGACTGGAGCCTTGTCATTGCCGAGGAGACGTACGAAAGCGTATCGCCTGCCGACTCGACAACGGGCGCGATATCGTCAAGCGTTATGCCGAGGCTCGAGATGAGCGGGCTCATCATGTTCAGCGTGCTCGAGAGGTTCGTGAGCATCATGTCGATGCCGGTTTTAAGCTGGTTTGTTATCATCGAGCGCATGAGCGAGACCGTGTCGGCGCACGCGCCGGTGATGTTCGCCGCATCCTCGACGAAGCTCGCGTCGTTATAAAGCAGGTCGAGCTGGTTCTGCATCTGCTTTGTGCGCTCGATGAGCGCGTCAAGCGTGTTTGCAACGTATGCCGTTCCGCTCAGCGCGCTGTTTTCCGGAAGGATGGCGCGCAGCGATTCAAGATGCGTCTGGAGCTTGGCCGCCGCGTTTTTCGCGTTATCGACCATCTGATTGTGCAGCTCGATGCTGCCGTTTATGACCTCGCTGGAGGCGAGCTTGTTCAGCGCGTCCGTTACCGCGTCAAGATCGGCCTCAAGCTCTGCGAGCTTGCCGTCAAGTCCGTTGGCGAGCTGATCTATCGAGGTCTGCGCATTGCTAACTGCCGCCTGCGCGGAGTTTAGCGTCGCCTGGCTGCCGGAGAGCGCCGCCGAGGCGTTTGCCGTGCTGCTGCCAATGCCCGAGAGAACATAGGATATCGACGAGCTGTCGCTGACGAAGCGGCCGACCGAGTCGCTGTAATGGCGCAGGCTCTTGCTCAGGTCGGTAAGCTGCGCGATAACGGCGTTTACCGCCTGCTCCTCGTCAATGTCCTCGCCAAGCTCCTGACCCTTGGTGAAAACGGTCTGGAACAGCACCTTGAGGTACTGCACCTTAACGTTATTCTGAACCGTTTCGGCCGCCGTGTCGGTGATCTTCACGGCAATGGCGTTCGTTTTCGCGTTTTTGTAATATGTAACGGTGCTTTCGTTGTCGGTCAGCGCGCTTTTGAGATCATACATGTTGCGGCTGAAATTTTCGCCTATGACGATGGCGGCGTAATATTTACCGCTTTCAACACCCTTGATGGCCTTATCGGTGCTGCCGGTAAACACCCAGTTTATCGACTTGTTGTCCTTCAGACCTTCGAGTACGCTCTCACCCATGTTCTGGCCTTCATAGCCCAGATCGTCGGAAGCGACGGCAACGCTTATGTTGCCCGTGTTTCCGTAAGGATCGGAGTTTGCGTAGATGTTTACCCACGCATACAGTGCCGGTATGATCATTATGGCGATCACGACGAGGACTGCAAAGAAGTGCCTGGAGAGGCTTTTAATGTCGGAAAAGAATATTTTGAACGTATTCTTCATATAACCACCCTTGCATCGACTTTTACTCAAACTAAACTTACAATAAAGTAACTTTATTTAACATAGACAATATCAGTTATCAGTCCTAAAATCAAGCATTAGGCGCGATTTGCCTAAAAAAATGAACAGTCCGAAAAGGACTGTTCATTATACATTATAATAAGAGAGAATTTTTAGAGAGGGGATTTTTATTTGAGCCGCTTGTCGCTCTTCTTTGCCAGATATGTTCCGAGGCTCTGGAAGAACTGGACGAGCAGGATGAGGATGATGACCGCAACGACCATGATGAGGTACTTGTAGCGATAGTAGCCGTAGTCGATGGCGATCTTGCCGAGTCCGCCGCCGCCGATGATGCCGCTCATTGCCGAGTAGCTGAGGATGGTCGTCAGTGCGATGGTGACGTTCTGGATCAGCGAGGGTACGCTTTCGGGGATCATGACCTTGCAAATTATCTGGAAGGGCGATGCGCCCATGCTCTGCGCGGCCTCGATGATGTTGCCGTCAAGCTCGCGCAGGCTGCTCTCAACAAGGCGCGCAACGAAGGGGAATGCAGCCGCGACCAGCGGAACGATCGTCGCCGTCGTGCCGACGGCGGTGCCTATGAGCGCTCTGGAGAGAGGAAGGACCATGATCATCAATATAAGGAAGGGGATCGAGCGCAGCAGGTTTATTATGATGTTCAGCAGGTGCATAAGCCAGCCCGGCAGCGGCAGAACGCCGTCCTTTTCGCCGGTGACGAGCAGAACGCCGAGCGGAAGCCCGATCACGAGGGAAAGCGCGGTGCTCAGAACGGTGACGTAAAACGTCTCCCACAGAGCGGTCGGCAGACTGGGCAGTATCGAGATAAGGTCCTGAACGGACTTTTCGGAAAACAGATTACTGTACATTGCCGTCCACCTCCTCTGCCGTGACGTTTGCAACGGATGAAATGAATTTCAGCGCTCTGTCAAAATGGGCGCTGGGGATGCCTATCAGAAGGCTGCCGTAGACCTCCTCGGAGAGCTTCTGCGTCGATGCGGAAATGATGTTGCAGAAGATGTTCTCCTCGGATGCAAGGCGCGCGACAAGGGGGATAGCCGTGGTCTGACTGTCGCGGAAAATGAGCCTTACGCGGCGCTCGGCTTTGGGGTCGGAGACCATTTCGTCAACTCCGCCGGGGAACACGAGCCTACGTCCGGCAGGGGACTTGGGTGCGGCGAACACCGCGGCGACAAGGCCCTCCTCGGCGACCTCGCCGTCATCGAGGATGGCAACGTGGTTGCACACCTCTTTGACAACGCTCATCTGGTGGGTGATGATGACGACCGTTATGCCGAGCTTCCGGTTTATGTCCTTTATCAGTTCAAGGATCTGACGTGTCGTTTTCGGGTCGAGGGCGCTGGTGGCCTCGTCGCACAGCAAAACCTTGGGGTCGGTGGCGAGCGCGCGGGCTATTGCTATGCGCTGCTGCTGGCCGCCGGAGAGCTGAGCGGGATAGGCGTTTGCCTTATCCGGCAGACCGACAAGCTCAAGAAGCTCTCTTGCGCGTTTTTCGGCCTCGGTCTTTTTGACGCCTGCAAGCTCCATCGGGAAGCAGATATTCTTCAGGCATGTGCGCTGCATGAGCAGATTGAAGTGCTGGAAGATCATCGTTATGTTGCGTCTTGCCGCGCGAAGCTGAGCCGGGCTCATTGTGTCAAGCCTCTCGCCGTTTACGATTATCTCGCCGCTCGAGGGCTTTTCGAGCAGGTTTATGCATCGCACGAGCGTGCTCTTTCCTGCGCCGGACATGCCTATTATTCCGTATATGTCTCCGTCGTTTATGGTGAGCGTGACGTTTTTGAGCGCGTCTACCTCGCCGGTTCCGGAGTCAAAGGTCTTGCTGACGTTTTTAAGTTCAATCACTGTCGTTTCCCTCTCTCTGATGTAGCCGACAGGGAGCTTGACCCTGCCGGCTACTATTTAATATTAATTACTTGCCGGAGACTGCGTCCAGAGTGGTCTGGGTGCCGCCGTACAGGCCCATGGGCTCAACGTGGATGGATGCCACGGAGACGATGTGGGTGCCCTGCTCGGCATTGAAGTCATCGAGGTAGGGGGTGTGCTGGAAGTAGTTTGCCAGAACGGTGCCGTCTTCAACGACGTTGTTGGGAACGACGTAATCGTTGTAGGTCTGGATATCGAGGGTGATGTCCTTCTCTGCAAGGATCTGCTTTGCAATCTCAAGGATCTCTGCGTGCGGAGTGGGGGAAGCTGCGACGGAGATGGTGGTGCCTGCGAGAGCTGCGTAGTCAACGCTGCTGTCGTAGCCGTCGGTGAGGTTATCTACGGTGGAAACTACGCTGCCGTTGTACTTCTCGCTGATGAAGTCTGCTACCTGCTTGCTTTCGAGAGCTGCTTTGAGTGCCTTGACTGCGTCGGTGTTTTCGTTGCCTTCCTTAACTGCGAGGATGTTGCCGTATGCCGAGGAGGAGCCTTCCTTGAACAGGGAGTCCTTAACGGGGTTGAGGCCTGCGTTTATTGCATAGTTGCTGTTGATGACTGCGTAGTCAACGTCGGGCAGAAGCTGGGGGATTGCTGCGGCTTCGGCTTCAACGATCTCAACATTGTACGGGTTCTCTGCGATGTCGTTCTTGGTTGCGGTGATGCCTGCGCCGTCTTTGAGCTTGATGATGCCGGCTTCCTGGAGCAGGAGCAGTGCGCGGGCTTCGTTGGTGGTGTCGTTGGGAACTGCGATCTTGATGACCTTGTCGGAGGCGTTGTCGCCGCCGTTGCCGGAGCTGGAGCATGCCGCGAGGCTGAATGCGAGCACTACCGCGAGAGCAAGTGCGATTATCTTGGTGAACTTCTTCATTTTCGTTTTCTCCTTAAAAGTTTTAGAATTTAATGGGCCGTGTCGTCTGTCAGTGATTAATATCCTCTGTGTCCCGGGGACACATTCGCATGACCTGCCATTTCATACGGCACATCTCCTTTCAAATCGAAATCGGCGGATAAACAAAAAACAGCGGGAGGTCATCGACCTTCCGCTGTTTGCTATCCGAAGAGGTTCGGCTTTAAGCCGTTAAACAGGTTTCAGAAAGTTTCTGACCGAAGTGAGCGCGACGAAACATGCACATGCGGCACATGCACATGTACATCATCATCATTGCGTTGCTCAGCTTCTTCATGGATGCTTTCTGCCTTTCCTCGAAATTGTCAGTTTGTTTTGACGTGGGCATAGTAGCGCCGTTTCGGCCATTTGTCAAGCACTTTTTTCGCGTTTTATCATTTTTTACAAAAGTTTTTGCCCATACCCCCATCGCACCTGTTCACTATTCACTATTAATTATTCATCATTCATTATTCATTGGCGGCGCTTGCCTTCCCCTGCGTAGCTTGAGGGGAAGGTGTCACCTTTGGTGACGGATGAGGTGTTATTAAATCTTTGCCGTCAGGCAAACACATTTTTAGTGGCGCCTTTACGCTAATACCGATACATATATTGCGGTGTCCCGACCGGTGGATGCAGGCAAAACCGATACATATGTCAACAAAGTAGCGCCTACGGCGCGGATTTATTTACACCTCATCTGCCGCAAGCGGCATCTTCCCCTCAAGCTCCGCAAGGGGAAGACAATTGGGTGCAGACAAAGTTTTGCACTAATATAGCACGATCTCATGTGGCGCGAGGCAACTACGGTTTATTCAAATGTTCCGAATCGGGGCACTGCAATAGACGTATTCGTAAAATTTTAATGCGCCTCTAAAAATACGTTTTCCACAATTGTTCCGAACCGGGCAACAAAACGCTATGTCGCACTAATGTAGCGCGAGGCAATTACGGTTTTCTCCATTGTTCCGAACCGGGCCACCGCAATAAACGTATCCGTAGCTGCCGTAATTCGCCTCTAAAAAAACAGGCATTGTGTTGATTTTCTATCATTTGTATAGTAAGATGTATGTATAAGAAATAAGGAGCGTGGCGGGAATGGAGACAGCGAAGCCAAAGAAGGAAGACAGACGAGTAAGATACACCAAGCAGGCGATCAGGGACGGTTTTCTGCGCCTGCTGGCCGAAAAGCCGATCGAAAAAATAAGCGTGACGGAGATCTGCCGCGAGGCGGACATAAACCGCGGCACGTTCTACGCGCACTATTCCGACCCGTATGAGCTGAAAAGGAGCCTGGAGGATCAACTTTCCGACGCGCTTGCGCAGCGGCTTCAGGAGTCGGGGCTTAAGCGCCTGACATCGCTGCAAACGCTGCGTCTTCTGAGCGAAAACCGAGAGCTTTGCCGCGTCTTTGCCGGCCCTTACGGCGACCATGACGCGATGCTCAAGGTCATTGCAAAGCACGCCGACGACTACTTCGAGCAGGAGATCCTGACGCTCGGCGAGGTGAGCGAGCCTCTTTCGCAGTTCCTTAAACAGCTGCTTGTTTCGTCCATATCGACTGTGGTCAAATACTGGCTCGATACCGGCATGAAGGCCGCGCCCGAGCGAGTCGCCTATGTGCTTGATACTTACTGCGCGCGCGGCATCCAGGGCTTTCTGAATGCGGATAGCCCTCTGTGATTTACATAATGTGTTGATAACTTTGTTGAAAGTGTGCAAAACCCTTGAAATTCAACGGTTTTGTTTGCGATTTGTTAACATTTTGATACCGGTGTGAAAGGTTGAAGATAATGAAAAAGACAATTTCCATGCTGCTTTGCTGCGCGATGCTGGGGACGTTGTGCGCATGCCAGCACGGCGGCGACTACGAAAAGCGAACCTATGTGCCGCAGTTTGACATGACGGTGAGCTACGGCTTCGAGGACGAGGAGCTTAAAAGCGGCGACGGTACGACGTATTACAGGCAGAGCCTCGGCACGGCGACGGTAAGCTCGAAGGACGAGCGCGCGGCCGAGCGGATAAATTCCTCGCTGGCGGAGCTGTATGTCAGGTTCGGGGCCGACGCGGAGTACACCCAGCGCGTTGCCGAGGATCAGACCGACGGCGAGCAGATCGCGCTGAGCTACTACTGCGCGCCGAGCGTGACGCGCTGCGATACACGCGTTTTGAGCGCCGTGTTCGACGTTTCGCAGGATATCGGCGGCATCCACGCCGATTCTACGCGAACCAGCCGCAGCTACAATGCCGATAACGGCTCGCTTTTGACCCTTGCGGACATTGCCAAAAACGAGGAGCAGCTCAAGACATTTATTAAAAACTACGTCATCGGCCTTGCTGCCGGGGACGATTATAAAGAGGGCGGCGTCAGCATACTGTTTGACGATTTTGAGAGCACGATAAACGACCTCGTCGATGCCGGCGCAAACTGGTATTTCAGTGACGGCGGCCTTGTGTTCTACGCAAATCCCTATGACATCGCGCCCTACAGCCGCGGCGTGCTGCTGTTTGAGATACCGTATTCGGCGCTCGAAGAGTTCATCGACGAGGGCTTCATGCCCGCTGAATACGAGGGCGAAAACGGCATGCTGCTTGCCGACGACGGCGACAAGCTCGACCGCAGCAGCCTGAATATCCTCGGCACGGTCACTGTTGACGAGGATGGGCAGAGCGTTGTGCTCTCGGCCGAGGAGACGGTTTACAACGTGAAGATCTACACCTCCGGCAGGATGCTCTGGCAGCGCAACTATCTCACAACCGGCGAGGGCGTCGAGGTCAAAAGCTTCATTCCCGACTCGCAGCCGAGCATCGCCGTCTCCTACGAGCTTGCCGACGGAACGGAGATAGTCCGCGGCATATTCCAGAGCGGTAAGGACGGCTCGATACTGCTCGTCGATCTTCAGGATTCCATCCGGTCCGACAGCGCGTTCGAGCCGATAAGCGACGAGCCGGGCGGCTTCTGAGACGGAGGCACACAGTGGAAAGACTTGCAAAAATACGCGGAGGGCTTATAGATCTCGGGCTTGACGCGGTGCTTATAACAGATGAGCTTAATCAGCGCTATGCAGCGGGCTTTGCCTTTACAGACGGCGCGGTGCTCGTAACGCTCGACCGGGCGTTCCTGCTGACCGACTCGCGCTATATCGAGGCGGCGGAAAAAAGCGTTTCGGGCGATATAACGGTGCGCATGTTCGGCGCAGGCAAGCGCCTTTCGCAGCTCGTGCGCGAGGCAATGGATGAGTGCGGCGTGAAAATGCTCGGTGCGGAGGAGTTTTCGCTCTCGCACGGGGCGTACCTCAACTGGCAGAGGGTGCTCGGCGTTGAGCTGCATCCGTGCCAGAGCCTGTTTTACAGGCTGCGCGCATCGAAGGACGAGTCGGAAATACGCAGCATGCGCCGCGCGCAGGCAATCGCCGAGCAGGCGCTGGACGATGTGCTTGGCATCATCCGACCCGGCATCACCGAGCGCGATATCGCCGCCGAAATAACCTACCGAATGCTCAAGCACGGCGGCGAGGGCAACAGCTTTGACCCCATAGCCGTGACTGGCGCAAACTCCAGCATGCCGCACGGCGTTCCGTCGGATGCCGTTGTGTGCGAGGGCGATTTCATCACCATGGATTTTGGCTGCATAAAGGACGGCTACTGCTCGGACATGACGCGCACCGTCGCCGTCGGATACGCTACCGACGAGATGAAAAACGTATACGATATCGTCCTGCGCGCCCAGCTTGCAGGCATTGCAAAGGCCGCCGCCGGCGTTACCGGCGCGGAAATCGACGGCGCGGCGCGCAAGGTGATCTCCGACGCAGGCTACGGCGAATATTTCGGACACAGCTCGGAGGGCGCTGTGATATCCGCCGAGCCGGGCATATATCTGTCGGGCAAATTCGGCGTGAGGATCGAGGATGTGCTCATCCTGCGCGAGGGCGGATGCGAAGTGATAACAAAGGCCGCAAAGCAGCTTTTGATACTGTAAACGGAGGGGAAAAACAATGGCAAAGGGAAACAAGAAAGCAAAAAAGATAAACTTTTCGCTCACGCCGTTTCTTTACGGCGGCTTCATCGTCGTGTGCGTAACGGCGCTGCTGCAAAGCTTCATTCCGGCGTTCCCGGGGGTGCTGCGCAACGTGCTTTACATAGTCGGCGTTATGGCGATGGTGGTGTATATGTTCCAGATCGCGTTTGAAAAACGCACCGGAAAACGCGAAAATGACGCTCCGGATAATGCAAATAAGAACAAAAGCAAAAAATAATCGTTGCAATATGGCGTAATTTAATGTAAACTATTAAGGCTATAGACATTAATTTTAATTCACATAGGAGGATCACCTATTATGATTACAGCAGGCGATTTCAGAAACGGCGTTACCTTTGAGATGGACGGTCAGGTCATGCAGGTCGTCGAGTTCCAGCATGTTAAGCCCGGCAAGGGCGCGGCTTTCGTGCGCACCAAGATGAAAAACGTCATCACCGGCGCCGTCACCGAAACTTCCTTCAACCCCACCGCAAAGTTCGAGAGCGCTACCGTCGATCGTATGACCATGGAATACAGCTACAACGACGGCAACCTTTACTACTTCATGAACCCCGAAACCTACGAGCTCGAGCCTGTGGACGAGTCCGTCCTTAACGACAGCTTCAAGTTCGTCAAAGAGAATATGCCCTGCACCATCTATTCCTACAAGGGCAAGGTCTTCAACGTCGAGCCTCCCTTCTTCGTTGACCTCGTAGTCACCGACACCGACCCCGGCTTTGCAGGCAACACCGCTACCAACGCGACCAAGCCCGCAACCCTCGAGACCGGCGCAGAGGTCAAGGTTCCCCTCTTCATCGAGCCCGGCGAGAAGATCCAGATCGACACCCGCACCGGCGAGTACCTCAGCCGCTCCAAGTGATTTTAGAGGCGCTTTGACGCACCTACCAATACGGTTATCTCTGGTGGCCCGGTTCGGGACATTGGAATATACTGTGACTGCTACGCAACCCGGTAGTGCAAGCTGAGTTTTGCCGGTGCCCGGTGTCGAAGTTACCGGCAAAACCGGAAAACTGCCGCTACACATTAGTGCGATGTTAAATCCTGCACCGCACCCCATTGGCTCCCATGTCAAGGGGAGCAGGCAGCTTTGCTGCCGAGGGGTTGAATTAAAGCGCAATAACTATTAGCTATCAGCTATTAGCTCTCCGCTGCGACATCAGCCGCTTGTAGGGAACAGGCTTGCCTGTTCCGTGCGTAATGGTTTAGTCGGCAGTTCCCGGTCGGGATACCGCAATAAACGTATCGGTATCAGCGCAAAGGCGCTACTAAAAGGCGCTACTAAAAAAATATCCGCTATCGGCTATCGGTTGCCTGACGGCATACCGACGCAAAAATGGAGGAAAATTTATTAATATGACAGTAAGTGAAAAAGTCGCATACCTCAAGGGTCTTGCAGACGGCCTCGGCATTAAGGACAGCACCAACGAGGGCAAGCTGATGCTCGCCGTTATCGACGTGCTCGAAGCCATGGCCGACGATATCGAAGCCGTTGACGCTCATGCAAAGGATCTTTCCGACAGCATCAGCGATATAAGCGAGGATATGGAATACCTCGAGGATCTCTGCATCGGTGATATGGACGACGATGATGATGAGGACTACGACGAGATCGATGACGATGATGACGACGCCGACGTCTGCACCGGCTGCTGCGGCAGCTGCGGCGACGAGCAGGAGTACGAAGTGACCTGCCCGAAATGCGGCGAAACGATCACCGTCTATGAGGAGGATCTCGATTTCGGCTCGATCCGCTGCCCGAAGTGCGACGCGGAGCTTGAGTTCGACATGAGCCCCGACGATAAGGACGAGTAAAAAGCATAATCGCAAAAAAAGAGCACCCGGTCGGGTGCTCTTTTTCATTTAACTTTCAATGCCCCAGCCGGGCAGCGGCAGACGCTGCATCGCACCGAATACCTTAGACTTCATGTCGGGATATGTGGCGGAGAGGGTCTTTATAAGCTGCTTTATCTCATATCTCTTGCTGGCCTTATCCTGCGGACAGGGATTTTCGACGATCGGGATATCAAGCGAGTCGGCAAGGTTTATGATCTTCTGCTCGCCGGCATAGATGAGCGGACGTATCTGCGTAACGCCGCTGCGATCCATGAACGTCACCGGCCGGAAGCAGCTCAGACGCCCCTCGAACAGCAGGCTCATCAGAAACGTCTCGACCGCGTCGTCGAAGTGGTGGCCGAGCGCGAGCTTGGATATGCCGCGCGCGCGGATCGCGTCGTTGAGCGCGCCGCGCCGCATCTTTGCGCACAGCGAGCAGGGGTTATCCTCCTTGCGCACGTCAAAGACTATCTCCTTGATGTCGGTTTTCAGGCAGGTGTAGGGAATGTCCAGCTCCCTGCACATCTCGCGCACGGGCGTAAAATCCATGCCCTCAAAGCCCAGCTCGATCGTGATCGCCTCAAGCTCAAAATGCTTGGGATAGTAGCTTTGCAGATGCTTGAGCGCCAGCAGGAGCAGCATGCTGTCCTTGCCGCCGGAAACACCGACTGCGACCCTGTCGCCCACGTTTATCATGCCGTAATCGTCCACGGCCTTGCGGATAATGCCGGTAAATTCGTTAAGTGCGCGTATGTCCATGCTAAAACCTCTCGAAAAATGCAAAAATGAAATTGAGCATCGGGCCGATTTAAGGAGCATTTGCGAGATTTTGCGAGTTTATCAAACGCAAATTAAAATCGGTATTGACACTGTTTCGCGGCTGTGGTATAAAAATAGAGCACGCTATTTTCAATGTTTGTATTTTAATAGCGCCCCGTTAAAATGTCAAAGTATATTTAAATTTTTTGGAGGCACAAATATGTCCACGACAATGCTTACCAAGGAGACCGTTGAAAGAAAATGGTACGTCCTTGACGCAGCAGGCAAGCCCCTCGGCAAGACCGCTGCAATTGCTGCCGATCTGCTTCGCGGCAAGCTTAAGACCACCTATACTCCTCACGTCGATTGCGGCGATTACGTCATCATCATCAACGCAAAGGACGCAGTCCTGACCGGCAAGAAGCTCGAGCAGAAGTACTATCGTACTCACTCCGGCTGGGTCGGCGGCCTGAAGGAGACTCAGTACAAGCACCTGATGGCAAATCGCCCGGAGCTGGCAATGCGTCTTGCAATCCGCGGCATGCTTCAGAAGAACACCATAGCTCAGTGGCAGCTCAAGCGCCTGCGCGTTTTCGCCGGTGCAGAGCACACCCATGCAGCTCAGAAGCCCGAAGTTTGGGATCGCTAATAGGAGGAAGAGAATATGGCAACTTATAAGTGCAAAAGACCGTATATGTACGGCACCGGACGCAGAAAGCAGTCTGTAGCACGCGTCCACCTCATCCCCAACGGCACCGGTGTTATCACCATCAACGGCCGTGATATCGACGATTACTTCGGTCTGGAAACTCTGAAGCTCATCGTTCGTCAGCCCCTGGTCACCACCGGCACCGTCGGCAAGGTCGACATCGAGGCTACCGTCCACGGCGGCGGCGTTTCCGGTCAGGCCGGCGCTATCCGTCACGGCATCGCACGCGCACTGCTCCTCGTCGATGAGAGCTACCGTGCATCCCTGAAGGCCGCAGGCTTCCTGACCCGCGACCCGAGAATGAAAGAGCGTAAAAAGTACGGTCTCAAGGCAGCTCGTCGCGCGCCTCAGTTCAGCAAGAGATAATCTGCTGTTCAAACCGTATCAAAATGGTTCAAAAACCCCGGAAAATCAA
>MNSZ01000067.1:0-595 GCA_001916715.1 Firmicutes bacterium CAG:24053_14 | reverse complement strand
TCACCCAATTTTTAGTGGTCCGCAAGTGGTTAACCGGCCAAAAAGAGGGCAAAAAGAGGGTCAAGTGGTGCCCAAAGTGGTTAACCGAGAGCCGATTTTTGGGGGTGTTTTGGGGTCGCTTTTCAGTCCTTTGTTCCCTCGTTTTGGTCTGTGGCAGTTTGACATAGTTTGACCTAATTTGAATAATTGAATATGAATTTGATGTAGCACGCAGTATAAATGACTGGGTGCTTTTTTCATTTCAGGAACTCGTATTCCGGCGATAGAAAGAGCCGTCACTTCACTTTTTATTTTGGAGTGGCGGCTTTTTCTATTTCCAGAAGCAACAGCAACAATTAGAAATGAGGTGAAGTCAATGAACACGCAAATCATCGCCATCGCCAACCAGAAAGGCGGCGTTGGCAAAACCACCACCTGTGCCAATCTTGGAATCGGTTTGGCGCAGTCTGGAAAGAAAGTCCTGCTGATCGACGGAGACCCGCAAGGAAGCCTGACGATCAGCCTGGGCAATCCACAACCGGACAAGCTGCCCTTTACGCTGTCGGACGCTATGGGGCGTATCCTGATGGATGAGCCGCTTCGTCCCGGCGAGGGT
>MNSZ01000066.1 GCA_001916715.1 Firmicutes bacterium CAG:24053_14 | reverse complement strand
GTACTTCCCCGAGTACATGCTGAAAAAATTCAGGCTCGAATATGAATAATTACAAACTCACCCTGAGCTATGACGGCAGCCGATACCGCGGCTGGCAGCGGCAGGGCAACACGGAAAACACGATACAGGGCAAGGTCGAGGCCGCGCTTTCGCGCATACTCGGGCAGGAGATCGAGATAAGCGGCTCGGGGCGCACGGACGCCGGGGCGCATGCGCGGATGCAAGTTGCTTCATTCCGGGCGGAAACCGGGATGGATACAAGCGATATACTATCGCGGCTGCGCGAGGCGCTGCCGGAGGACATTGCCGCGCTCGAGCTGAGCATTGCCGAGCCGCGATTTCACGCGCGGCTGAGCTGCGTCGGGAAAACGTATATATACCGCGTGCAGAACAGTGCGGTGCAGAACGTTTTCGAGCGAAAGTACATGTATCGCGTAAGCGAGGCGCTGGATATCGGCGCAATGCAGGACGCGGCGAAAGTTCTGCTCGGCGAGCACGATTTCACGGCGTTTCAATCGAATAAGCGCATGAAAAAATCCGCCGTGAGGCGGATAGATACAATAGATATTACGCGCATCGGCGACGAGATACGGTTCACGGTTTCGGGCAACGGATTTTTATACAACATGGTGCGCATAATAGTAGGCACGCTGCTTGAGGCCGGGGCGCATCGGATGAGCGTCGAGGATGTGAAAAGGGCGCTTGAATCAAAGGTGCGCGAAAACGCCGGACCGACGGTGCCCGGACAGGGATTAAGGCTGGAAGAGGTCAGATACTGACCCTCCAGCCTTAATCCCTGTCCGGGAGCTGATAGCTAATAGCTAATAGCTGATAGTTTACACCTCATCCGTCGCAAGCGACACCTTCCCCTCAAGGGGAAGGCAGAAAAAATCACAACGCCGCAGTGGAGAACCACTGCGGCGCTGCTTTTATGCAACATAACGAATAGTTATAACAAGAGACTAAGTAAATGCTCTAAGCTCTAAACATCGTTAGAATTGCGAATTATTAATTACTCTGCGAGTGCGCGGTAGATGAAGGTGACAGCCTGGCCGCGAGTGCAGGTTGCTTCGGGACGGAAGGTGCCGTCAGCAAAGCCATTGGCGACCTTGTTGGCAACTGCCCATGCAACTGCGTCTGCGCAGTAGGAGCCGGAAGCGACATCTGCGAAGTCGGTGCCGGTTGCAACCTTCTCATCGCCGGATGCACGGAACAGGAAGGTGACGATCTGGCCGCGAGTGCAAACTGCATTCGGGTCAAAGGTGGTCTCGGTAGTGCCCTTGGTGATGCCCTTCTCGACTGCCCACAGGATCGCGTTGTAGTATACGCTGTCCTTGCTTACGTCGGTGAACGGGTTGACGGTGTCAGCCTTGACCTCGGGAGAACCGGCTGCGCGGTACAGGAAGGTGACGATCTGTGCACGAGTGCAGCCATCGTTTATGCCGAAGGTATCGGCGGTCTTGCCGGTGGTTACGCCCTTGTCTGCTGCCCAGATGATTGCATCGTAGTAGGGGCTGGACTTCTCAACGTCCTTGAACGGGTTGACAACAGGTGCTACATAGTCGGGATCAGCTGCGCCGCAGCGGGTGCACTTGCCATCCTTGAAGTCGTGGCCGAGTGCAGGAGTTTCTTCCTGTGCGACAATAACTTCGCCGCAGACAGAGCACTTAGAGCCAGCGGTCAGACCCTTTTCAGTGCAGGTAGCTGCAACAGCAGCAACTTCTTCGGGAGTGTGACCCTTAGCAGCAATTTCCTCACCCTTTTCGAGGAGAGTGCCGCACCACTTGCAGACGGAGTCGCCGGTGTAGCCAGCTTCGGTGCAGGTTGCTTCCTTAGCGTCCTTAAGAGCATCTGCTGCTACATGGCTGGTAACCTTTGTGTAAACAACTTTTGCCTGATCAACATAGCCACATTTGTCACAGACAATTGCCGTAAGTCCCTTGTGCTGGCAAGTAGCCTCAACAAGAACCTTGAGATTCCAAGCGTGGTCTGCCTTGGGAAGTACGTAGGACTTGCCCTGGTCAGGCTGAACCTCACCACAGCGAGAGCACTTGTACATGTCAACGTACTTCATACCAGTCTTAGTGCAGGTAGGAGCAACATCGGCCATTTTTACGCTATAATCGTGATCAAGTGCAGGAATTTCTTCGCCGTACTTAACAACATCCCAATAGCCATTAGGATTGCCAAACTCATCAAGGCCAGTGCCCTGCATGTAAATCATTGTGGTGCCAGTGTAGCCACCCTTAATGCAAGTTGCTGCGGTAGCACCTTCAACTTTGGTCTCACCGAAATTGTAAGCAGGCTTGAAGTACTGATCGTAGGAGATGGTCTCACCGCCGTAGGTCTTATTGCATACGCCGCAATAAACAACGTCAGTTACACCATCGTGCTTAACAAGCTTGCCTTCCTTATTGAGTTCTGCGTAAGGAAGATAGCCTGCATGCTTAATCTCAAGTTGCATTGCAGAGGAATGTGCATCATTCAGGCCGTCGAGAACTATGCTATCTACTACAACTGCATCGCAGTCAGGGCAAACCATGGTAGCAGTACGGCCTGCGCCACTGGGCTCCTCGCCATATGCGCTGTAATTACCTTTTGCATCAACAGGAACAACAGTCTCACCATAGCCAACAGTTGCAACATGAGTGGGTGCTACTGCTGCATAGCGCAGAACAGTCTCTCCATCCTTATCAAGGACATCCTTCTCGACTGCAACTGCAGCTTTTTCATTGTGGCCAGTTTTCGTGTACATATCAGCAACTGCCTTCTGATTCTCAGCCTTGACGAGGCTGATAACCTCAGAATCGGGGCCGCTGACGAAGAACGGCTCGCCGCAAACTTTGCACTGTGCATAGCCCCAGCCGTCTTCGGTGCAGGTGGGCTTGTCAACGACAGTGAATACAAGGTCATGCTTAAGAGCAGCAGTGCGTTCGGCATCTCTTGCCTGCGCTTCCGGCTCGTAGTGCTGCGAGCCGTCAAGCTCTATCACGAGTTTCGCCTTGGAGCAATAAAAATCGACAACATAGTTAGCAATTACCCTTTGACGATAGAATTTCACATCATACAGGCGCAAGAACTCAAACCAAAGTTTTCGCTCTTCCTTTGTCATGTTTTTTCGGAGCGCTCTTGCTGTGGAAGTAAGGCGTTTATTATGTTTGTAGTCCATGTGTGATGCTCCTTTCTATGGGAACTATCTCTCGACGCCCCAGTTGATTTGGAACCCCCTCAGTCGGCGCAGCCGACAGCTCCCCTTGGCAGGGGAGCCAAAGGCGATGGCTTGCGGCAGGGGAGGCAACCCCTCCGGTTCGCAAGCGAACCACCTCCCCTTGACAGGGGAGGCAATGACAGTTCCCCTTGACAGGGGAGCAATGGCAAGGAGCTACTTCCTCCACGTTTCGGGGGCGAAGAGGACGAGCATGGGGAAAATTTCGAGGCGGCCGAGGAACATGTCGAAGCACAGGACTGCCTTACTTATTATATTAAGCCCGGAAACACCCATGGAGAAGGTGTTCGAGTCGATGCCGTAGCCGACGTTGCTGAGGCTCGAGATCGCCGCAAGCATGCCGTCACCGATGCTCAAGCCGTTTATCGACAGCACCACGGCAGTCAAAATGACCGCCATGAAATACGCAATGGCAAAGCTTTCGACCGCGGAGACCGTGTCCTCCTCGACGATCTCGCCGTCAAGGTGGATAAGGTGCACGGAATTCGGCGTGACGGTGCGCGCAATGGCGCGGTAGGTGCTCTTGCAGAGGATCATCACGCGCGACAGCTTCATGCCGCCGCCCGTTGAGCCGGACATGGGGCCGGTTATCATCAAAACGGTCAGCATAGCCCAAACAAAGGGCGACCAGAAGCTTGCGTCGATCGACACATAGCAGGTCGTGCTGATGATGGAAATGACCTGGAACAGAGTGTGGTGAACGCCGTCGGCGACGGACGCGAATTTCGAGGCAGTGTCGATGCCCATGAGCAGAGCCACACCCAGGACGACGACGACAAAGGTACGCAGCTCGCGGCTGCGGCGGATGCGCAGAAATTCGCGCGCAAGGACGCAGTAAAACAGGCTGAAGCTCATGCTGCACAGGGTCATGAAAATGAGCGTGACGTTCTGCGCATAAGCGCCGTAGGACGCCATACTGTCGTTGCGGACGCAGAAGCCGCCGGTCGACACCGTGCTGAGCGATATGTTCACAGAGTCGAACAGCGGTATGCCCCCCAGAAGCAGCAGGACGATCTGCACGACGGTCATTGCTATATATATCTCATACAAAAGCTTTGCCGACTTCTGCATGCGCGGCACAAGCTTTGCCGCCATAGGCCCCGGGAACTCCGCGCGCAGCAGGAACATCGAGCCGCCCTCGCGCGCGACCGGCGCTATCGCAAGCAGAAAAACCAGAACGCCCATGCCGCCGATCCAGTTGGTGATGCTGCGCCAGAGCAGTATCGCCCGGGGCGCGGCCTCGACATCGTCGATGATCGTCGCGCCCGTGGTGGAGAAGCCGGATATCGTCTCGAACACGGCGTCGGACACGCTGCCGATCACGCCCGAGGCGTAAAACGGGATCGCTCCGAACAGCGATATGATGATCCACGCCAGGGCGACAGTCACAAAGCCGTCGCGCGCGCCGAGCGGGCGATCCTTGCTCTTTATCAGGCCGCAGGGCACTCCGACCGCGAGCACCGCCGCGATCGCCGCGGCAAAGCCGCGCAGCGCAGACGCGTCGCCGTCGGCGAGCGCAAGCAGCAGCGGAGGCAGCATGAACGCCGCCTCGATGCACAATATGACGCCTATCGTTTTTCTTATCGTTCCAATATTCATTACGCAAATATGTCGTTGAGGTCAAGGATCTCGCGTCCGGCGGTCGTGACGATGACAACCGTATCGCCGGTCGAGAGCGTGTCCCGGCCGCCGGGGATGATGATCTTGCCCATGTGGTTTATGCAAACGATCAGTATGCCGGGCTTGAGCCGGATATCGGCAAGCCGCTCGTGCAGGTGCTCGGTCACGTCGGTCACGGCAAACTCCAGCGCTTCCGCGCCGCCGTCGGCTATGCGGTGGATCGTGAGCACCGCGCTGCCGCCGGTGTTCTCCATCGCACGGACATAACGGATGATGGCGTAGGTGCTCAGGCTTTTCGGGCTTATCAGGCTGTCCGCGCCGCGGTCGCCGAGGATCTCGCCGTATTCGAGGCGGTTTATCTTCGTCAGAAGCTGAGGAACTCCCATCTTGCGCGCAAACATGCCGATGATGATGTTCTCCTCGTCCATGTTCGTCAGCGGAAGGACAGCGTCCATCTGGCGGATGTTGTGCGTCCTGAGCACCGCCTGACTCGAGCCGTCCGAGCAGATGACGTTCACCTCGGGGTACTTTTCGGCGAGGTACTCGCACCGCGAGCGCTTCATCTCGATGAGCTTGATGCTTGTGCCGGTTTTTATCAGCATCGGAGCGAGGTATTCGGCGATCCTGCCGCCGCCAACGATGAGCACGTTTTTGCTTTTTTTGCTGCGCAGCTTCAGCTCGTGCGTAAGCTCGACGAGCGACGATGCCGGCGCGGTGACGTATATTTTATCGCCCTTGCGCAGAACAAAGCTGCCGTCAGGGATAAAGACCTTTTCCTCGCGCAGGACCGCGCAGATGAGGACATGCACCCGTATTTTCCGACGCAGATCGGCAAGCTGAAGCCCGTCAAGCGGGCTGCCGTCGGCAATGAAAAGCTCGACTATCTCGGCCTTGCCCTCGGCAAAGGTATCGCGCTTTATGAAGGCCGGGATCTGCAGCAGACGGTAGATCTCCTTGGCGGCCAGAAGCTCGGGGTTTATGGTCATGGACAGGCCAAGCTCCGACTTGAGAACGTAAAGCTGCTCGGTATACTCAAGATTACGCACGCGCGCGATGGTGTTTTTGCAGCCGAGCTTGCGCGCTACGATGCACGCAAGCATGTTCAGCTCGTCCTGCGCCGTGACGGCGATGAGCAGGTCGCTCTCGTCAACGTTTGCCTCGCGCTGGACGGATATCGCCGCGCCGTTGCCGCAAAGGGTCATGACATCAAGCGTGTCGGACAGAAGCTTTACCTTTTCCTTTTCTATATCGACCACGGTTATATCGTGGTTCTCATTGGCCAGCTCCTCGGCAAGCGAATAGCCTATCTTGCCTGCGCCGACTATTACGATCTTCATTTTTCAGATCCTCTCAATATATCTATTTTGAAAAATCCAGTAACGCATATATTAACACATTATTTACACGGTAGCAATACCGCGGCGCACCCAGTCAACGGTGTAGTCGGCAAACTTGCGTGTCGCCGGGCTGTTGCGGCTGGTTTCGGTTATTGCGAGGCCGATAACACGCTTTGAGGGCGGAACAAGCTCTTTTACAACAACATCGTCGTGCCGTCCGGTCAGCAGAAGCTCGGGCATGATGGATATGCCCAGTCCCTTTTCGACCATTGCGATTATGGCGTAGTCGTCCTTGGTGGAAAACCTGATGTTCGGCTTTATACCCGCTGCGGCAAGAGCGCGATTTGCGTCGTGGTTCGATTCTTCGAGCAAGGTTATGAACGCCTCCGTCTCGCACTCAACGAGCGGAAATTTGGGATAAGACTCGAATTTGTGCCCGTGCGGCAATATTGCAAGCAGTCTGTCCTCCATTAGCGGTATGCACTCGCATTTGATCTTAGTCGGGACGTTAACGAAGCCGAGGTCAACGCTGCCCTCGTCTATCCAGCGTTCAACATCGTAATAGTCGCCGTTTAAGAGCTTGAGATCGACGTTCGGGTAATCGTGCTGGAACTCTTTTATTACGCCGGGCAGCCAGTGGACCGCAACGGAGGTGAATGCGCCTATGCGCACCGTGCCGGAATCAAGGCCGCGGATGGCAGAGGCTGTCTGCCTAAGCTGCTCTTCATAGTTGAGCATTCCGCGCACTGACGGCATTATGCGCTCTCCGTCGGCGGTGAGCTTAACTCCGGCGCGCGAGCGGGTTATGACCGAAAAGCCAAGCTCGGCCTCCAAATTATTAATAGTATGGCTGACTGCCGACTGCGTGCATCCGAGGGCGTCGGCCGCTCTTGTAAGGCTGCCCAACTCCACCACTTTCGCGAGAGTTTCGTATTTTGAAATGCTCATATTGCTCCTCCGGGGAATTTACATGAATTTTATTCATGTTAGCATGAAAATAATTAGGTATGGTAATAATATACCGCGTTTTTTCTGAAAATCAAGTAATTTCGATAATATTTCGCCTTGCAACGCACTTTTTGTGCGGCTATAATTCAAACATCGTTTAAAAATGATTGGAGAGAGAAACATGACAGGTAATATTATTTGCATCCTGATCGCCATTGTGGTCTACCTTGTCGGTATGGTCGCCATCGGCGTTTACTATTCCAAGGGGCAGTCCGACGCACACGAGTTTTACCTCGGCGGCCGCAAGCTCGGCCCTATCGTGACGGCG
This sequence comes from Firmicutes bacterium CAG:24053_14, assembly GCA_001916715.1. GTDB lineage: Bacteria > Bacillota > Clostridia > Oscillospirales > Oscillospiraceae > F23-B02. The sequence goes on along the minus strand of MNSZ01000066.1, from coordinate 20,468 downwards.
CTTTCCACCGAAGCTTCGGACATGAGCGCATATCTGCTCATGGGCGTTCCCGGACTGGCGTTCTTCTGCGGCATCGCGGAAGCGAGCTGGACGGCTATCGGCCTTGCGCTTGGCACCTATCTCAACTGGCTGTTCGTTGCAAAGCGTCTGCGCCGCTACTCGGTGCGGCTGGGCGCGCTGACTCTGCCCGAGTACATATCCCGCCGCTTCTACGATAACACCAAGCTCATTGAGCTTATAGGCGCCATAACCATCATCGTTTTCTACGTTCCCTACACAGCTTCCGGCTTCTCGGCCTGCGGCAAGCTTTTCGGAACTCTGTTCGGATATGACTACGTTCCCACCATGATAATAAGCGCTGCCGTAATCGTAGCATACACCACATGCGGCGGCTTCACGGCGGCCTCGGTAACGAGCCTTGTTCAAAGCCTTATCATGGTCTTTGCTCTGGCGGTTGTCCTCATCTTCGGCATCAACTCAGTCGGCGGCTGGGAAAATGTCATTGCAAATGCCAAGGCCATCCCCGGCTACCTCAGCATGACCGCAACCACCAGCATTCAGGCCGCCGAGGCCGGCGAGTTCGGCACTCTCAAGATAATATCCACCCTCGCATGGGCGCTCGGCTACTTCGGCATGCCCCACGTTGTTCTTCACTTCATGGCAATCAAGGACGAAAAGAAGCTCAAGCTCAGCCGCCGTGTAGCTACTGTCTGGGTTGTTGTTTCCCTGTCCGTTGCCGTCATCATCGGCATAGTCGGCTACTCCATGGCTAAGGAGAACATCATCGCCATGTTCGGCGATGCTTCCTCCGCCGAGGCACTTATCGTCACCATTGCTGCTGTCCTGTCCGAGTACGGCGCATTCTTCGCTATCCTCGCAGGTCTTGTCCTTGCCGGCATACTCGCCGCTACCATGTCCACCGCCGACGTTCAGCTCTTGGCGGCAGCAAGCGCTATCGCGCAGAATATCATCCGCGGCGTGTTCGGCGTTGAGCTTGACGACAAGAAGAGCATGATCGTTGCCCGCGTCACCGTTCTGTGCGTGGCTGTCTGCGGTGTGCTGTTCGCACTTGATCCCACAAGCTCCATATTCCGCGTCGTATCCTTCGCATGGGCAGGCTTCGGCGCCACCTTCGGTCCCATCGTTCTGTTCTCGCTTTACTGGAAGCGCTGCAACAAGTGGGGCGCGATCGCCGGCATGTTCTCCGGCGCTGCTATGGTCTTCATCTGGAAGTATGCAATAGCTCCCATCGGCGGCGCGTTTGCGATCTACGAGCTGCTGCCCGCATTCATCACCTCCTGCATCTTCATCGTTGTCGTTTCGCTTCTGACCAAAGCTCCCGACGCAAAGATCTGCGAGGACTTCGACGCAGTCACCGCAATGAAGTAAAGTATTCAAACAACCGAAAGGGCTTGCAGTCTGCCAACCGCAGATTGCAAGCCTTTTAGCTGCACCATGTCGCTTATAAGCGGCAAGCACAAGATGGTGATACTCTATTGCCTGATGGAATATGAGCCGGTGCGGTTTAACGAGATGAAGCGCTACCTCGGCCGCATTACCGACAAGACGCTCAGCACAAACCTCAAGGAGCTGGAGACCGACAGGCTGATATCGCGCAAAGAGTATCCGCAGATACCGCCCAAGGTCGAATATTCCCTGACAGAGCGCGGAAGATCGCTCATGGAGGTGCTCGACAAGCTCTGCATCTGGGGCAGCGAAAACAGAATATGACGTTTCATTCTGTGGTCTTCAGCAGTTCGACATTCTGATAAATCGAAATTTATAGGAGGGAATACTATGATTCCAATTATTTCAATTGTTGTCGCAATAGGAATTCCGGCGTTCGCTATTTGGAAAAATGGGAAAAAGCCGCTGAAGCGTCCGTATCTATTTTCAGTCATCAGCTTCACATTTTGTACAATAGCTGCAATTATGGAGCTGTTTACGATTAAAGCGCGCGTAACAGCAGGGGACATCGGAGGTATCGAAGATACGATCGGTGCCGTAATCGCTACCTGCATTGGACTGCTGGTCTTTACGGTAATCTTGAATTTGCTGTTGCTTGGAATATCATATGAAAAGGATTCGTAAATTCCGGTCTGCCTTTCGCTCCGCCGTAATTTCACGCAAAAGCAGCCCGTCCGTGGACGGGCTGCTTTTTTCACTCGATATTCACATGTTTTTTTATCACCCGCTCGGTCAGAAACGCAAGCGCCATCTTGACAAGATCCGGGACGATGAACGGAAAAACGCACATGCCCAGCGCCGAGGCATAGCTTATGGGCTTTGCCGCGGAATAGACCTTAACAAACCACACCGTGCCGAAGGCGTAGCACAGAGCAAGCCCCACGACGAGCGACACTGTTTTTACCCACAGCTTTTTGCCGAGGACTCTTTCGCAGAGCCAATAGCAAAGCGCCGTGAGCATAAAGCCGAAGATATATCCGCCGCTCGGCCCCATGAGCTTCCCGATACCGCCGGCAAAGCCGGAGAACACCGGCAGTCCGACAGCGCCGAGCGCTATGTACACCGCGACGGCAATGCTGCCGCGCCTGCCGCCGAGAAGCAGCAGAGCCGTAAACACCGCGTAGGTCTGCATGGTAAAAGGAATGGCTGCCGGAACCGACAGCCATGAGCAGACCGATATGAGCACCGCCATCAGGGCGATGTAGGCCATATCCTTAGTCTTCAAATATTTGCACCTCAAAACGTCAGTATACTGCGGCGCTTATGCTCGCTTTTTGCATGCATACGCTGGATCTTTTCAAGCACCGCATCGTCTATTTTACCACCGCCAAGGTAAGTGTCAAGCTCTTTATAGGTAAATCCCATTTCGCCTTCATCGGTCTGTCCGTCAAACAGGCCGGCAGAGGGCGCTTTTTCTATGACGCACTCGGGAGCCTTCAGCCAACGCAGAAATTCGTATATCTCCGTGACGGTCAGATCGTCGATGGGGTTAAAATCGTGTGCGCCGTCGCCCCACTTGGTGAAGTAGCCGACATAGGCTTCGCTGCGGTTGCCCGTTCCGGCAACGAGGCGATTTTCCGACGCGGCGATCGCATAGAGCGTTGCCATTCTCAGGCGCGGCGCAATGTTTGCCTCTGCGGCATCGGTGAGCTTCGTAACGCCTGCAAGCACGGCCTTTTCGGCAGCCTTGACCGCCGTAAGGTCGGCATAGCGCGTTTCGATCTCATACTGCGCGGCAACGGTCTCGCCGTCGCGCTTATCCATGTCGTAATTGCGCACGGAGGTGCAGGGCATAATAACACCCACGGTGTTCTCGCATGCGGCCTTGCACAGGATGCCGACAAGCGCGGAATCCTTGCCGCCGGAGTTGCCGTAAACTATGCCGTCGGCTCCGCTTTCGCGCACGGCGTAGCGGATGAACTGAACTCGCTGGATATATTCTTTTTCGTAGTTTCTCATTTTAATTCACCTTTCCAGTGCCGCCTTTACAAAGCCGTTGAACAGCGGATGCGGCTTATTCGGTCTGCTTTTAAATTCGGGGTGGAACTGCGCCGCGACGAACCATTTGCACGCCGGGTTTTCAACCATCTCTACAAGCGAGCCGTCCGGGCTCATGCCGACGGGCAGAAGTCCGCGCGCAACGATCTCCTCACGGAAGTCATTGTTGACCTCGTATCTGTGGCGGTGGCGCTCATAAATAAGTCCCTCGCCGTAGTATTCGTAAGCCTTACTCTCGGGCGAGAGCACACAGGGGTATTTGCCAAGGCGCATCGTGCCTCCCTTTGCGGTTATGCCCTGCTGCTCGGGCATGAGATCGATAACAAGATGCTGCGAATCGGCGGTGAACTCGGCAGAGTTTGCATCCTTCCAGCCGAGAACATGGCGCGCAAATTCTATGACCGCGATCTGAAGTCCGAGGCAAATGCCGAGGTACGGAACGTCGTTTTCGCGTGCATATTTTGCCGCAAGTATCATTCCCTCAATACCGCGGTCTCCGAAGCCGCCGGGAACGAGAATACCGCTGCAATCTCCGAGTACGGACGCGATATTATCCTCCATAAGCTCCTCGGAATCGACCCACTTTATCTCCATAACGGCATCGTTTGCGGCCGACGCATGGTTAAGCGACTCGGCAACGGACAGATAAGCGTCGTGCAGCTGAACATATTTGCCGACAAGGGCTATCTTCACGGCGCGGTGAGCGCCCTTGATCCTGCCGACCATGGCCTTCCACTCGGTAAGATCCGGCTCGGGGCAATCAAGGCCGAGTCTGCGGCACACGACCGAGGACAGGCCCTCGTGCTCCAAGAGCAGCGGCGCTTCATACAGCGTGGAGGCTGTTGCGTTCTGGATGACACACTCAGGCTCAACGTTGCAGAAAAGAGCTATCTTGCGGCGGATATCGTCGCTTATCGGGGCGTCCGTGCGGCAGACGAGAATGTCCGGCTGGATGCCGACCGACAGCAGCTCCTTGACCGAGTGCTGCGTGGGCTTGCTTTTAAGCTCGCCCGTGCCGGGTATCTGCACAATGAGCGGAACATGGATAAACAGCACGTTCTGCCTGCCCTTTTCGACGGCCACCTGACGTATGGCCTCAAGAAACGGCTGGCTTTCGATATCGCCGACCGTGCCGCCGATCTCGCAGATGAGAACGTCGATATTCTCATCCTCCATTGCGTATACGCTCTGCTTTATCTCGTCGGTCACATGGGGTATTATCTGCACCGTGCCGCCGAGGTATCCGCCCTGGCGCTCGCGGTTTAAGACGTTCCAATAGATGCGCCCGGCCGAGACCGAGGAGTTCCCGCTCAGGCTTTCATCGACAAATCGCTCGTAGTGGCCGAGATCGAGGTCGGTTTCCGCACCGTCATCGGTGACGAAAACCTCGCCGTGCTGATAGGGGCTCATCGTGCCGGGGTCTACGTTTAGATACGGGTCAAATTTCTGGTTTTTCACGCGCAGACCGCGCTGCTTCAAAAGTCTGCCGAGCGAGGCTGCGCATATTCCCTTGCCCAGCCCCGACACGACTCCGCCTGTTACGAATACATACTTCATCATCATTTGCTCTCTCTCGTTAGAATTTATATCTTATTCACTGCCTGTCAGACAGAAAACAGCATATCGTAATAGCTGGGGTACGGCCAGTATTCCGTTGCGGTGAGCGTTTCGAGCTTGTCGATAACGGCACGCATATCCTCCATTTTGAGGAACACCTCATCGTGGTAATACTTCATAAGCTCGGCACTGCCGACGCTCGGCGCGGTCTCAAGCGCGGATTTGAGAGAAACCATCTTGTCAAGCAGGCTCTCGTTCAGGCTGCTGAGGGTCCCTATCAGTGCGCTTTCGACACGGCAGGGCACCTCCGGCAGAGCCTTGCGCTTTTTGATAAGCGTTTCGCTCAGCGCGGCGGTGTACTCGGAAACGGCGTTGAGAATGCCGTGCTGCACCATGTCAACAAGCGTCTCGCCCTCGATGGCGATGACCTTGCAGTAGTGCTCCATATGTATCTCATTGCGCGCGATGATCTCGGACTCGGTGTAAACGCCGTACTTGGTCAGAAGCTCGATATTCTTCGGCAGCATGTACTCGGGCAGCGCCGTGGACGAGTTCTTGAGGTTTTTAAGTCCGCGCTTTTCGGCCTCTGCGACCCACGACTCGTCATAGCCGTTGCCGCCGAAAAGAATGCGGCCGTGCTCCTTGAACGTGCGCTTTATAAGCTCGTGCAGAGCCGAAGTAAAGTCCGATGCTTTTTCAAGCTCGTCGGCGAAAACGCACAGCGAGTCTGCAATGATCGTGTTCAGAACCGTCGTCGGGCCGGCTATGGACTGGCTCGAGCCGGGCATGCGGAACTCGAATTTGTTGCCGGTGAAGGCAACGGGCGAGGTGCGGTTGCGGTCGGTGGTGTCGCGCGGAATGGGCGGCAGAACGTCAACGCCGATGCGCAGCGTGCTCTTGCTCTTTTCGGTGTAGCCCGTGTCGTTTACGATAGAATCGACTATGCCCTCAAGCTCCTCGCCGAGGAACACCGAGATTATCGCCGGAGGCGCTTCCTGCGCGCCGAGGCGGTGGTCATTGCCGGCAAAGGCGACCGAGCATCTCAAAAGCTCCTGATATTTATCAACGCCTCTCACGAATGCCGCAAGGAACAGCAAAAACTGCGCGTTCTGGCTGGGAGTCTTGCCCGGGGAGAACAGGTTCTTGCCCGTGTCCGTGCCGAGCGACCAGTTGTTGTGCTTGCCCGAGCCGTTTACGCCGGCAAAGGGCTTTTCATGCAGCAGGCAGACGAGGCCGTGGCGGTCTGCGACCTTCTGCATGATCTCCATACTGATCTGGTTCTGATCGTTTGCGGTGTTCGCGTCGGAATAAACAGGCGCCATCTCGTGCTGAGCCGGGGCGACCTCGTTATGCCGCGTTTTCGACAGAACGCCGAGCTTCCACAGCTCCTCGTCGAGATCCTGCATGTATTCGGCAACGCGCGGACGGATCGTTCCGAAATAGTGATCCTCAAGCTCCTGACCCTTGGGCGGCTTTGAGCCGAACAGGGTCCTTCCGCAAAGGCGCAGATCCTCGCGCTCCAAAAACAGCTCTTTATCTATCAGGAAATACTCCTGCTCCGGGCCGACCTGCGCGATGACCTTCTGCGTTTCGGTATCGCCGAAAAGATGCAGTATGCGCAGCGCCTGGCGGCTGACCGCATCACACGAGCGCAGCAGCGGAGTTTTCTTGTCCAGCGCCTCGCCGGAATACGAGCAGAACACGGTGGGGATGCACAGCGTTCCGTCTTTGATAAACGCAAACGCGGTGGGGTCCCACGCACTGTAGCCGCGCGCTTCAAAGGTCGCGCGCAGGCCGCCGGAGGGGAAGCTGGATGCGTCCGGCTCGCCGCGGACAAGCTCCTTGCCGGAAAACTCCATCGTTATCGCGCCGCCGCCGGCAGGTGAAATGAAGCTGTCGTGCTTTTCGGCGGTGATGCCGGTCAGGGGCTGGAACCAGTGAGTGAAGTGGGTCGCGCCGTTTTCAAGCGCCCACTGCTTCATGCCCTCGGCAATGCCGTCGGCAACTTCAAGAGTAAGCGGCTTTCCGTCGGAAAGGCACTTTTTCCACTCCTGGAAGTACTTCTCCTTGACGTATTTGCGCATGGTGCGTTCGTTGAATACGCAGCTGCCGAACAGCTCAGGGATCTTTTTTACTTCTCTGCTCATGGTTTTATCCTCCTTTTATTTTCCGCTCGCGCCGTAGTTTTTAAGAACTCGTGCGGAGGGGTCGTCAACGTCACAGCCCGGCCACGTTTTGTTCGGCATCCAGAAGTCCTTGACCATCCGTGCCTGACCGGGATAGTACTTTTCGAATATATCTCTGTACAGAAGGCTCTCTTTTGTAAAGGGAATCGCAAAATCGTATTTTTTTATGCCCTCGGCAAACTGCTCGTCGGTGTAAACGCTCTCGGCATAGGCCTTGAGGTCATCGACCATCGAGTGGCCCACGGCGTCGGAAAACGCCGCCTTCTGACGCCAGAGTATCTCGTCGGGCAGGATGCCGTCCTTTTCAAACGCGCGGCGCAAAAGATATTTGCCCATGTCATAGGTGTTCATCTTCAGCTTGGGGTCGATGCTCATGACATAGCGGACAAAATCAAGATCGCCGAACGGCACGCGCGCTTCCAGCGAGTTTACGGAAATGCAGCGGTCGGCACGCAGAACGTCGTACATGTGCAGCTCGTCCACTCTCTTTTTCGCCTCGCGCTGGAATTCCTCCGGCGAGGGGGCAAAGTCGGTGTATTTATAACCAAACAGCTCGTCGGAAATTTCGCCCGTGAGCAGCACGCGCACATCGGTTTTCTCGTGTATCGCCTTGCAGCAAAGGTACATGCCCATGCTCGCGCGGATGGTGGTTATATCATAGGTGCCAAGCATCGCTATGACTTCCTCGAGCGAGGAGATGACCTCGTCGCGCGTCATGGTGACTTCCATGTGCTCAGAGCCGATAAAGTCGGCGACCTTGCGCGCATATTTGAGATCGATTGGGTCCTGATCCATGCCGATAGCGAAGGTACGGATCTTCTTGCCCAGAAGCTTTGCCGATATTGCACACACAAGGCTGGAATCCAGTCCGCCCGAAAGCAGGAAGCCGAGCGGAGCATCTGCATCAAGGCGTTTCTCAACGCCTGCGATGAGCTTTTCTCTGATCTTGCCGCAAACGGTGTCGATATCATCGCTTGAATACTCGGCAACGCTCGTCAGATCGGCGTAGCGGACAAACTTGCCGTCCGCATAGTAATGTCCGGGAGGGAACGGCATGATATCATCGCACAGGCCCACAAGGTTTTTAGCCTCGCTTGCAAACATCAGGCTGCCGTCGGAATAATGTCCGTAGTAAAGCGGTCTTATGCCGATGGGGTCGCGCGCAGCGATAAGCTGCTTTGTCTGCCCGTCATAGATTATCATGGCAAACTCCGCGTCGAGCTTTTTGAACATCTCAAGCCCGTATTCTCGGTAAAGCGGCAGAATTATCTCGCAGTCGGACTCGCTTTTGAAGCTGTATTTTGCACTCAGCTCCTTGCGGAGCTGTCGGAAGCCGTAAAGCTCGCCGTTGCAAACGACAGCGTCGCCGCCGAGATAAAACGGCTGCATACCGCGCTCGTCAAGCCCCATGATCGACAGGCGGTGAAATCCGAGCACCGCGCCGTCGAGCTCTGCCATGCGCGTTGCGTCCGGGCCGCGCGATACCGTGCGGTCAAAATACTCTCTGACTGACTGAGCAGTAAGCTTCTTGCTTGTGAAACCGATGATCGAACACATAAAAAATGCACCTCCGAATTTTTTGGGCAGCTATCCCTAAACTTTAGGACGAATAGCTGCAAATCCGCGGTGCCACCTAACTTACTGCCGAAGCAATCACTTTTACGGGCTCAATCAAGCCCTCGTGCCTTAACGCCGCACTCCGCGTCTTTCCTACTTGGTATCCCGTTCAGATCGCTGCTGATAAAGTGTTATTCACTCATCCTCCGGTATCGGGATCGCACTGTCCCCGACTCTCTGCGACCGAGCATATGAGCTACTTGTCTCCGTCATTGCATTTTTCATTATTAAATTCAGTGTATTCACTGCCCCTATAAAAAACTAAATTCTGCCGCATAGAGGAATGCGGCAGACTTCAGTTTTACAGATGAGAGAGCAAATGATTACAACAAATAAGGTTCAAGGTTTTGTCCTTGCTTCGACCTTATGGCGGTATATTAGCACAAGAAGTTTGATAAATAAAATACATATACCATTGCGGTTGCCATATCGAAAAAATATGGTATAATACCATGTGCAGAGAAAAGAGAGGTAACAAGATGGATCTTAGAACACTTAGATATTTCACCGTGGTTGCCGAGGAGCTGAACATAACGCACGCGGCCGAGCGCCTGTGCATGAGCCAGCCGCCGCTGAGCAACCAGATGAAGGCTCTTGAGGAGGAGCTTGGCACGAAGCTGTTCATCCGCGGCAAGAGACAATTGCAGCTGACCGACGCCGGACGGCTGCTGCTGCTGCGCGCAACACAGATACTGGACATGACCGAAAAGGCTCAGCACGAAGTCATGAGTCTTGAAGGCGGCATGAGCGGAACGATAAACCTTGGCATCGTCGAGGGACGTGCTCCGTTTCTCACGGCGCGCTGGATAGCCGGATTTAAGGAGGAGTTCCCCAATGTCAAATACAGCATGTGGAACGGCAGCAGCGACGACGTTCTCGACAGGCTGCGTCAGGGTCTTGTTGACCTCGCGGTGATAGCCGCGCCTTACGACACCGAGCATCTTGAGGGCATCACCGTCGGGCGCGGCCCGTGGGTCGCGATAATGTCACGCTCAAACGAGCTTGCCGATCTCGACGGCGACACGATACCGCTCAAAAGCCTTGCCGGAAAGCCGCTGATCGTCCCCAGCCGTCCCTCGCGCATCGACTCGATACGCGCATGGTTTGCCGAGGCGAGCGCCGAGCCGAATATTATATGCACGCTGTCAAACTATCTTGATGCCGTGGCAATGTCGGAGCTTGATATCGGCATAACCATTTTTCCGCGCTCTACATACACTCCGAACGATCTGCTGGTCACGAAGATAATAACCGACCCGGCCAAGCAGATAGAATACGTCCTCGTGCGCATGAAAAACCGCGAGCCGAGCGAGCTTATGAACGAGTTTATCAATTATGTGCGCGACACGGAGGACACCACCGCCGCCGATCCCGGCTTCAGCGAGATACTCAAAAACGAATACGTTCCTCCGGAAGGAACACCGTATCTGTAAAAAAAGAAGCTTGCCGCGGCAAGCTTCTTTCAGACTGTCAAAAAACTATGCTGCAATGCGAAGTAATAGAGCAGCAGGGGAGCACGAGGGGGGATTAATAGCCATCAAAAACGCCTGATTTATCAGGCTTTTTGACGAGCGTAGCGAGATTTTTCGTGAAAACCTGTTTTCACAAAAAATGTGGCGTTTTTTGAAGCGTGCAAAAAAGTCACAGACTTTTTTGACACGCTGAAAGAAGCTTGCCGCGGCAAGCTTCTTTTCTTACAGGCAATTAATAGTGAATAATGAATGATGAATAATTATTGTGTGCGCTTCGCGCACGGATTTTAAAGGGCACTCAGCCCACCCAACTCACACAGAGCGAGGCAGCGGTGGTTTTTTCCGCAGTTTCGACACCGGGAGCCTGTAATAAACCACATCCCTCCCGGCTCATGCAAAGCGAGGCAACTCCGGTTTTCTACGCAGTATCGATACCGGGCACCTGTAATAATCGTATAAGTAAAGCCTCAATTCGCCTCTAAAAATTCGTGCAAATGTGTTAAAAGTGCAAAAAAGGTATTGACAACGGAAAAAGAGGGTTCTATAATTCGGTTCAAATAAGACAGCACCTGATAGAGGTTGCGGAAACGATCAGTACTCCACGGTATACGCCGGCAAGCGGCTGCGGAGGAAAGGCAATTCCGCCGAAGCACAGTTCGGTTGCCGCCGGGCTGAAGCTGGGACTTCGCTGAATAAGCGTCGGACTGTCACATTTATGTGGAGAGCTATCGAAGGCGATTTAATTTTGGAATTTCTTTTTTCTAAAGCCTGCGATACCACTTCGGGTCGCAGGCTTATTAATTTATCAAAAAGGAGTTCCAAGAAAATGAGAAGAACCAGAAACCTGATCGCGCTGCTTATGGCAGCGGTAATGTGCCTTTGCCTGTTTGCAGGCTGCGGCAGCAGCAACAACGGAAACGACAGCGAAGCCGTTGACCTTACGAAGGCAACAAGCCTTGCAGACCTCGCAGGCTGCAAGATAGCCGCCCAGGCCGGCACATTCCACGCCGACGCACTTACCCAGATCAAGAACGTTCAGTCCTCCACCTACCCCGAGTTTGCAGACCTTCTGACCGCTCTCAAGTCCGGCGCTATCGACGGCTATGTCGCAGAAGAGCCGACAGCCTTCTCCGTCTGCCAGTCCAATGACAACCTGACCTACATTCCTCTCAAGAACAACGACACCGGCTTTACCGCAACCGCGGCAGATGTCGGCATCGCGGTCGGCCTCAAGAAGGGTTCGGAGCTGAGAGCTCAGATAAACGAGGTTCTCGCGACCATCACCGATGAGCAGCGCGCAGAGCTCATGGAGCAGATAGTCACCCTTGCATCCGGCGGCGAAGTAAGCGAATTTGCAGTAAGCTGCCCCGCACCCGAAACCACCAACGGCGTTCTGAGAGTCGGCATGGAATGCGCATATGAGCCGTACAACTGGACCGATATGGACGGCACCAGCCTCGGCGCAGTTCCCATTTCCGGCGAAGGCAAGGAAGGACTGTACGCAAACGGCTACGACGTCCAGATCGCACAGTATATCGCAAACAAGCTTGGCATGAAGCTCGAGATCTACTCCTTCGAATGGGATTCCCTCATCCCGGCGCTTGAGTCCGGCGCCATCGACGCGATTGCGGCAGGCATGAGTCCCACCGCAGAGCGCGCACAGCAGATCGACTTCTCCGACACCTACTACGAGTCCAACCTCGTCGTCATCATCCGTAAGTAAGCAAAACCGAAAGGCCGGTAAAATGCCATGAGCTTTTTAAACGATGTTGTAAATATAGTAATCAAATATTATCCCAATTTGCTTGACGGCGTGGGCAACACCATGCTGATCGCGCTCATCGGCACGGTTGCCGGTCTCGTGATCGGACTTCTCACCGGCGTTGTACGCACAGCTCCGCTCTCCAAAAACGCGGTGCTGCGCGTGCTGCACAAGATCCTCAACGCGGTTATTGCGGTGTATGTCGAGATATTCCGCGGCACGCCTATGATGGTGCAGGCAATGGTCATCTATTGGGGCTATGCCTTCGCCACCGGCGGCAGCACCCTGCCGCTTATCCCCTCGGGTATCCTGATCGTTTCGATAAACACCGGCGCATACATGGCCGAGATCGTCCGCGGCGGCATCATCTCCATCGACAAGGGGCAGTTTGAGGGCGCAATGAGCATCGGCATGACCCATTCGCAGACCATGCTCAAGGTCATCATCCCCCAGGTCATGCGCAATATACTTCCCTCGGTCAGTAACGAGTTCGTCATTAACATCAAGGACACCTCGGTGCTCAACGTCATCGGCGTTACGGAGCTGTACTACTTTGCAGGCATCATAAAGCGCCAGAGCTTTGAGACCTTCCAGACCTATCTGGTCGTCTGCGTTATCTACTTCATTCTGACCTTCACGGTCACGCGCCTGCTGCGCTGGGTCGAGCGCAAGCTCGACGGCAATGACAGCTACGTCATATTCGGCTCGCAGAGCGACAGCGCGGCCGAGATCCGCATAAGCAGGGAGGCATAAGTTATGTCCGAAAAAGTAATAGAGCTTGTCCATCTTCAGAAGCAGTTCGGCGAAAACACCGTTCTGCGCGATATAAATCTCAGCGTTTCCAAGGGCGAGGTGCTCAGCATAATCGGCGCGTCCGGCTCGGGCAAGAGCACGATGCTCAGATGCATAAACCTGCTCGAGACCCCGACCTCAGGCCAGATCCTGTATCACGGCAAGGATATCACCGGACACGACATAAATCTTTCGCAGTACAGAGCCAAGGTCGGCATGGTGTTCCAGAGCTTTAACCTGTTTAACAACATGACCGCGCTCAATAACTGCATCACAGGCCAGGTATCGGTTTTAAAGCGCAGCCGCGAGGAGGCCGAGGCCATCGCAATGAAGTATCTCGAGCGCGTCGGCATGGCGCCGTACATAAACGCACGCCCCTCGCAGCTCTCGGGCGGCCAGAAGCAGCGCGTCGCGATTGCGCGCGCACTGGCTATGGAGCCGGAGGCGCTGCTGTTTGACGAGCCGACGAGCGCGCTCGACCCTCAGATGGTCGGCGAAGTGCTCGACGTTATGCGCTCGCTCGCCGAGGACGGCCTGACTATGATCGTCGTCACCCACGAGATGGCTTTCGCCCGAGACGTTTCCTCAAACGTCGTGTTCATGTCCGGCGGCGTTATCTGCGAGGAGGGCAAGCCCCACGATATATTCGAAAATCCGCAGAACCCCAAGACCCGCGAATTCCTCACCCGTTTTTTAGATTCGCACCGGGGCAACTACTGATACGTTTATTGCGGTATCCCGGTTCGATACTGCGGATAAAACAACAACTGCACCGCGCTCAATGAGTGCGGTGCTTTTTAGTAGCGCATTGGCGCAGCTACGGATACATCTATTGCAGTCGCCCGACCGGAAACTGCTGACAAAACAACAACTGCCTCGCATTACTGTAGTGCGCTGAAAAGCAGAGCGCCGTACAACAGTAGTGCGAGGCAGTCACGGTTTCATCAGCACCTGCGAACCGGGCAAGCGCAACAAGTGTATAGGTACAGCCTTAAATCGCCTCCAAAAAAGCGGGCGAGCAATGCTCGCCCCTACGATTCTACAGTAGTGTGCACTTATGCTGTGCGAGGCAGTCACGGCTTCATCAGCACCCGCGAACCGGGCAAGCGCAATAGGTGTATAGGTACAGCCTTAAATCGCCTCTAAAAAGGCATACTTTGTGTATGTCCCGGGCTTTTCAACGCAGTATGAGCGCAAACAGACCTGTCAGGTAGCTGCCTTCATGGCAAGGAATGCGTTTATAAATCCGTCTATGTCGCCGTCCATGACGTTTTGAATGTTGCCGTTTTCATAGCCGGTGCGATGGTCCTTGGCGAGGGTGTAGGGCATGAAAACGTAGGAGCGGATCTGGCTGCCCCATTCGATCTTTTGCTGAACGCCCTTGATGTCGCTTATCTTCTCAAGGTGCTCGCGCTCTTTGATCTCGGCAAGACGTGCGCGCAGCATGTTGCGGCAGTTTTCGAGGTTCTGGAAGTGGCTTCGCTCGACCTGAGACGAAACCACGATGCCGGTCGGGATATGGGTCAGTCGGACGGCGGACGAGGTCTTGTTGACCTTCTGGCCGCCTGCACCGGAGGAACGGTAAACGTCCATCTTGATATCCTCGTCGCGCAGCTCGATCTCGTTATCGTCGCTGATCTCGGGCATTACCTCGATCGCGGAAAACGAGGTATGGCGGCGGCCGGACGAGTCAAACGGCGAGATGCGCACAAGGCGGTGGATACCGTGCTCGCTTTTCAGGAAGCCGTAAGCGTTTTCGCCCTCGATCATGATGGTCGCGCTTTTGATGCCGGCCTCGTCGCCGTCGAGATAGTCCATAAGTTTGACGGTGTAGCCGTGGCGGTCGGCCCACATGTTATACATGCGGTAGAGCATCTGCGTCCAGTCCTGAGCCTCGGTGCCGCCGGCGCCTGCGTGGAAGGTAAGGATGGCGTTATTGGCGTCGTACTCACCGGTGAGCAGCGTTCCCAGGCGCGTTTCCTCAAGCTTCTTTTCAAACTCGGCGTACTCGCTCTGAAGCTCCGGCAGCATCGAGTCGTCGTCCTCCTCGATGGCCATTTCGCACAGCGTCATGAGATCGTCCCAGCCCGAGCAAAGCTTTTCATAGTTTTCGACCTTGGCCTTGAGCTGCTTTAAACGCTTCTGCACGCGCTGAGAATTTTCAACGTCGTTCCAGAATCCGTCGCGCGCACTCTGTCCCTCAAGCTCCTCGATCTCTTTTTCGGCAGCCTCAAGGTGCAGCGCTTCGCGCAGCGAGTCCAGCGTCGGCTTAAGGCCGTTGAGTTTTCCCTTATATTCTTCAAATTCTATCATCGTAATCATTCCTCAATAAAAATAGCTGTAATATTATACACTAAACTCTCCTCCTTGTAAATATTTTTAGAGGCGAATTAGGGCATCTACGGATACATATGTCTCCGGTAGCCCGGCAGCGCAGACTGCGTCTGCGAAGTAATAAGTAAAAAGTAAAAGTGAAGAAGTTAGGTATTCGCCCGGAGGGCGAATGAATTTAAATCCGTGCGCTTGCGCACACCATACCTATTCACTATTACCTATTACCTCTTCACTGCGGCCAACGGTCGCTCGTAGGGAACAGGCGAGCCTGTTCCGCGTGTGATGGTTTTGCCGGCACCCAAATCCATAGCCGTAGGGAACGGATTTATCCGTTCCGCATATACCGATTTTGCCGGCACCGAAACCAACGTCGTAGGGGCGAGCATTGCTCGCCCGATTCAATAATGTGGCGGTTAACACCGCAGATTTGATAACACCTCATCCGTCACCAAAGGTGACACCTTCCCCTCAAGCTACGCAGGGGAAGGCAAAGGGCGGCGCATCAACGCTGAAACCAATACGGTTATTGCGTCAGCCCGACAGGGGAGTGCAGGCAAAACCGAGGTAAGCGGAACGGATAAATCCGTTCCCTACAATTATATATTTTAGTGCCGACGAAATCGGAACATGCGGGCGATCAATGATCGCCCCTACGGGTGCGTAGCCTTATGTAGCGCGAGGCAGCCACGGTTTCCTCCGCACCCTCGATACCGGGCTACCAGAGATAAACGTTTTGGTAGGTGCCCCAATGCGCCTCTAAAAAGTGCCTCTAAAAAGCGCCACTAAAAACAATTGACTTTAAAGTGTCGTTGTTCTATATTATATAATGATAAAGAATGTAGTTAAGAGACGAAAAAGAGAAAAACTAATCAAACGGAGGACAAAATAATGGCTTTAACTGCCGAGCGTTATGCCGAGCTTACCGAGCTTTGCAGACGCTTCAGAATCGACGTTTTGACTGCTATACACGCAGCGCAATCCGGTCACCCCGGCGGCTCACTTTCCGTGTGCGAGATACTGACGTATCTTTATCAGGAGCACATGAATCTTGACGCATCCAAACCCGACGACCCCGACCGTGACAGGCTCGTGCTCTCGAAGGGTCACGCAGCACCGATGCTTTACCGCAACCTCGCGGAAAAGGGCTTCTTCCCCGTTGAGGAAATGATGACTCTGCGCCGCATGGGCGGTCTTGCAGGCCATCCGAGCATGCACACTCCCGGCGTTGAGATGCCCGGAGGCCCGCTCGGTCAGGGCTTCCCTGCCGCTCAGGGCATGGCGATGGCGCTCAAGCTCAACGGCTCTCCTGCCAAGGTCTATGCCGTTCTCGGCGACGGCGAGCTGGACGAGGGCGTTATCTGGGAAACCGCAATGAGCGCTCCGAAGTTCAAGCTTGATAACCTGATCGCGATAGTTGACTACAACAAGGTACAGCTCGACGGCACGACCGACGAGGTCATGCCCCTGGGCGATCTTTCCGCTAAGTGGGAGGCCTTCGGCTGGACGGTGCTCGAGTGCGACGGTCACGACCTCGAGGCACTCGACTTCTGCATAAGCGTCGCCGACGGCGCGGTCGGCGCCCCCACCGTTATCATTGCCAACACCGTCAAGGGCAAGGGCGTTTCCTTCATGGAAGGCAAAAGCGCATGGCACGGCAAGGCGATAGACGACGAGAGCTTCGCAAAAGCGATGGAAGAACTGGGAGGTGCGGTCAATGCCTAAGCAGATAAGAGAAGTTTACGGTTCGGTGCTTGCCGAGCTGGGCGAAACGAACGAAAACATAGTCGTGCTCGACGCAGACCTCTCGGGCTCGACCAAGAGCGCAATATTCGGCAAGGCTCACCCCGAGCGATTTTTCAACATGGGCATAGCCGAGCAGAACATGGTGGCGACCGCCGCCGGCATGGCTGCCTGCGGCAAGATCCCGTTCGTGAACACCTTCACGGTTTTCCTCACCTCGCTGGGTCTGCTCTCGGCTCGCGACCAGATATGCTACGCAAACCTGAACGTCAAGTTCGGCGGCGCATACTGCGGCATGTCCGACGCGCTGGACGGCGCAAGCCACCATGCGACCGAGGATATTGCTTTCATGCGCGCATTGCCGAATATGAAGGTCATCGCCCCTGCCGACGCGGCCGCCGCGCGCTGGGCGACCAAATACGCCGTTGAAAACTACGGCCCGATGTATCTGCGTTTGAGCCGCGAGGTGTATCCCGATCTGTACACCGAGGACACCAGGTTTGAGCTTGGCAAGGGCGCGATAGTCCGCGACGGCTCGGACGTCACCGTTATCGCCTGCGGCATAATGGTGCATAAGGCTCTCGAGGCAGCAAAGATCCTTGAAGAGCGCCTTATCTCCGTTCGCGTTGTCGATATGTACTCGATAAAGCCCATCGACCGCGAGCTTATCGTAAAGTGCGCGGAAGAGACCGGCGCTATCGTCTGCGCCGAGGAGCACAACATCCACGGCGGCCTCGGCTCTGCGGTTTCCGAAGTGCTTGCGTACGAAGGCTGCGGCGTTCCGACCGAGTTTGTCGGCATTCAGGACACGTTCACGGAGTCCGCTCCCTACAAGGAGCTTCTCGCCAAATACGGCCTTGACGCCGACGGCGTTATCGAAGGTATAGAAAAGGTTTTGGACAGAAAATAAAATGTACCGGCTTTGGCCGGTCAGAGAAGGCGTATTATGAACAGCTTTTTTGCTCCCGGAAGAACTGAGCTTGCCGGAAACCACACAGATCATCAGAAAGGCCGCGTGCTCGCATCGGCGGTCGATAAAGGCATACACGCATTTGTCGAGCCGAATTTCGACAATGTCGCGCGCATAAGGTCGGCAGGCTTCCCGGATATGGACATAAACCTGCTGGACCTTGACGTGCACCCGGAGGAGTTCGGATCGTCGGCGGCTCTGGTTCGCGGCGTTGCATCGGCAATGTACGATATCGGCGCAAGCTTCGGCGGCTTTGACGCGACGCTCGAAAGCGAGCTGAGCGCAGGCTCGGGTCTCAGCTCGTCGGCAGCGTTTGCCGTGCTTATGTGCAGGATCTTCAACGGTCTGTACAACAACTCCGAGCTTGAGCCGTATGCCGTGGCGCGCGTTGCCCAGCAGGCGGAAAACCTGCACTTCGGCAAGCCCTGCGGACTCATGGATCAGCTTGCCTGTTCGCTGGGCAAGGCGGTGTATATCGATTTCCTCACCGGCGAGATCATCCCCGTGAACGCGGACTTTTCGCGCATGGGTCTGACGCTGTGCCTTACGGACACCGGCGGCAGCCACGCCGGACTTGACACGAGCTATGCGCGCATCCCGGCCGACATGCGCTATATTGCAAGCTTCTTCGGCAAGGAGCTTCTGGGCGAGGTCGATCCTGCCGAGTTCTATGCAAAGAAGTGGAACATATCCGACCGGCCTGTGCGCCGCGCAAAGCACTTTTTCGACGAAAACGCTCGCGTTCCCAAAATGCGCGACGCGCTCATCGCAGGCAATGCGGCGGAGTACATGCGCCTTATGAACGAGTCCGGCCGCTCATCGGAAACGCTGCTGACCAACATCGTCACGAGCGCGACCGACGACCGCAAGCTGGAAACCGGCCTGTATCTGAGCAGCAAGCTGCTCGACGGCATCGGCGCATGGCGCGTCCACGGCGGCGGCTTTGCCGGCTGCGTGCAGGCGCTCATGCCCTCGGAATACTTCCCGAAATACAAATCCGAAATGGAGGCGGCCTTCGGCCTCGGCTCCTGCCGTGCGCTGAAGCTGGGTTAAGGCATGAATTTCTTCGACTCTCTTTCATCGATAAAGCTCGGCGATGTGTCGCTCAGCTCCGTTTTCTCGGCGCTGATAGTCTATGTTCTCTGCTATATTGCGATAAAGATCCTGTGCAAGGCATTCGAGAAGATCCTTGACTCGAGCCGTCACATCGACGCGAGCCTCAAGTCGTTTTTCCGCAGCGCGATAAAGGCCGTGCTGTGGACGATCGCAGTCATAATCATTGCCGGAACGCTTGGCATCCCGGTGACGAGCCTTGTTGCCGTGCTGTCGGTAGCCGGCGTTGCGCTTTCGCTTGCATTGCAGGGACTTTTATCTAACCTCTTTTCCGGCATAACGCTGCTGACCACGCATCCGTTCAAGGTCGGCGACTATGTTGAGATAAGCGGCCAGAGCGGCACCGTCAAAAGCATCGGCCTGTTTTACACCGGCCTTGCCACGGTCGATAACCGCATGATCTACGCCCCCAACGGCAGCGTGACCTCGGGGCAGATAGTAAACTTTTCCGCCGAGGATCTCAGACGCGTTATCATATCCGTCACGGCATCCTACGACAGCGCGACGGAGGATGTGCGCGCAGCCTGCCTCGATGCGATCGGTATGATCGACAAGGCGCTCAGCGATCCTCCCCCGTTTGCCGCCATTTCAAGCTACGGCAGCAGCTCGATAGAGTACACCGTGCGCACTTGGTGCAAAACCGAGGACTACTGGGATGTGTATTTCGCGCTGAACGAAAACCTGCGCACATGCTTTGAAAAGCACGGCGTCGAAATGTGCTACGACCATCTGAACGTTCACCTGGTAAATGACAAATAACGCAGACGCTCAAGCGTCTGCGTTTTTACCTATAAGCTCAATAAGCTCGCCCCAAAGCTCAACGATGCGAAAGCGCAGCTCGTAGCCGTCAGCTTCGGTGATAAGCGCGCGCTCGGGCTCGCTCATCGCGTCCAGCGCCCTGTTCTGCTCGGCGGCCGAAACGCACAGCGGCGGAAACACGACACACCACCAGTTGTGCCCCTGCCCCTCGCCGATGATGACGCGCAGCGAGCTGTACTGCCCTGCAGGGAGCGAAAAGCTATCGTACTCGCGCGTGGGATAATATTCGCTGCCGAGTGTTACACGCACCGTGCGCCCCTCGGCGCATTTTTCCGCCGCAGCACGGATATTAGGAAGCTCGGCATTTATGATGCTCCGAGCCTGTGCCGGGCTTTCGGCATTATCCAGCACCGGCGTGAGATACTCCAGCACACTGTCGCGCACGCGCATTTTCAGCTCCTGCTCTGCTGCTTCATCCGAGGCCGCGATAACGTGCAGCCGCACGAGCGACGAACTTATATCCTGCTGCCGCCCCTGCGCCCACGCGCAGACGCACAGCGTTACGCACAGCGCGCACAGCGCCGCAGTTTCCCAAATCTTAAGCTTGCAACGGTGTACAAAGGGAACATAATAAAAAACTTAATAATGGACTGCCAATCTTACACAAAGTACCGCCCAAACGAGACTACGGGCGGTATTTT
>MNSZ01000065.1 GCA_001916715.1 Firmicutes bacterium CAG:24053_14 | reverse complement strand
GAACAAGAAGAGCTGCTGGATCTTCGGCGGCGACGGCTGGGCATTCGACATCGGCTTCGGCGGCGTTGACCACGTTCTCGCTTCCGGCGAAGACGTCAACATCTTCGTATTCAACACTGAGGTCTACTCCAACACCGGCGGTCAGGCTTCCAAGGCATCCAACATCGGCCAGGTCGCTCAGTTTGCGGCAGCAGGCAAGGAGATCAAGTCCAAGTCCCTCGCCGAGATCGCCATGACCTACGGCTATGTCTACGTTGCACAGATCGCAATGGGTGCAAACATGATCCAGACCCTCAAGGCCATCAAGGAAGCCGAGGCTTATCCCGGCCCGTCTATCATCATTGCTTACTCTCCCTGCGAGATGCACTCGATCAAGGGCGGCATGACCAACTGCCAGTCCGAAATGAAGAAGGCTGTAGAGTGCGGCTACTGGAACCTCTTCCGCTACAATCCTGCGGCTGAGACCGGCAAGTTCACCCTCGATTCCAAGGCTCCTGCAGGCGGCTACCGCGACTTCCTCATGAACGAGGCTCGCTACAACCGTCTGACCCGTGAGTTCCCCGACCGCGCTGAGAACCTGTTCGAGCGCAACGAGGAGAATGCAAAGGCTCGCTACGAGCATCTGCAGCGTCTCATCGAGATGTACAAGTAATCAGCAAAATTTTAAATGCACAGTGCCGGGCGGCACTGTGCATTTTTTGACTTATGGTGTACAATATAGTTATCAAGATTAAATAAGGAGTGATAATCATGAGCAAAAGCTTAGTTGCATATTTTTCACCGACGGGTTCTACCAAGGCAGTTGCAAGCACGCTGGCCGAGGCGATCGGCGCCGATCTTTTCGAGATAGTCCCCGAGGTTCCGTACAAGCCCGGCGACCTCAACTGGATGGACAAGAATGCTCGCTCGACGATTGAAATGAACGACCCCGACGCGCGCCCGGCAATAGCAAAGCTGCCTGACGTCAGCGCTTATGACAAAATATACGTCGGCTTCCCGATCTGGTGGTATGTTGCGCCGAGGATCATAAACACCTTCCTTGAAGGCTGCGAGCTTTCCGGCAAAACGGTCATCCCCTTTGCCACCTCCGGCAGCAGCGGCATGGGCAAGACAAATTCCGTGCTCAAGCCGAGCTGCGGCGGCGCTAAGCTCTTAGAGGGCAAGGTGTTCAGACGCGGCACATCAAAAGCAGACCTCGCCGCATGGGTCGAAAGCCTCTGATATAGCAAAAAACAGCCATGGTCAGATGACCGTGGCTGTTTTACATTATTGCTAAGCTTTCTGCTTTTTGCCGAGCTTTATGTTCAAAAGGACGATCGCCGCAAGGACGAGGACTATGCCGGCGGCGCTCATTGCCGTGAGCGCTTCTTTGTATATCACAACACCGACTATCGTAGCGACGACCGGCTCGACCGAGGCCATGATAGAGGCCTTGCCGTTTTCAAGCCCCTCAAGGCCGCGAGTGTACAGCAGATACGGTAAAAAGCATGTCACAAGGCCGGTGGCAAACGCAAAGCCTAAGTTCGGCGCGCTTGCCGTTATAATATTAAGGTATTCCGTTCCGCCGGCGACCGTTGCCCCGATCGTTGCAAGCAGGCAGGAATAGAAATTGATCGTCAGGTTCGAGTAGCCGCGATTAAGGGCAAAGCGGCTGAATATGCTGTAAAGCGCATAGCATACGCCCGACGCAAGGCCGAGCAGGAGGCCGATCGGCGTTATCGTTGTTCCTCCGCCGATGCCGGATACAAGGCAGCAGCCGGCAAACGCAAGCAGCATGGCAGCGAGCTTCTGCCCCGTGAGTTTTTCTTTAAACAGCAGCGCCGAGAACAGGATAACAAAGCATGGCGCCGTGTACAGCAATATTGCCGCTGCCGACAGGCTCATGTAGTCCATGGCCTTGAAATAGCACACGCCGAACACCAAAAGCGACACTATGCCGCTGCCGAAGAATATCCATATATCCTTGAGCTTGATCTTAAAGGCCTGCCTGTCGCTTACAAGAAGGACTATTCCGAACAGCGCGGCGGCAAAAATGCATCTTACGGCAATGCAGCCTATGGCTGAAACGCCCATCGAATCGAGCGTGCGGCGGAAAAAGCCCATGAAGCCCCACAGAGAGCCTGCAAGCAGCACCATTATAACATATTTGTTTTTCATCACAGCAGATCTCCTATCCACGACGCAAGCGGAACATATAATATAGGCAGCAGCAGAGCCGGCAAAAGGTTCGGAACGTTCACCTTGCGATCGGTTATGCCGATCATGTTAAGTCCCATGCCGATGAATATCGCGCCGCCGACTGCGCTTACCTCGGAAACGACCTCGGCGCTGAGGATGGGTGCCAGGGCTCCGGCCAGCAATATAAGCAGCCCTTCCCATATCAGGACCGGGACGAGCGACAGCACAACGCCGATGCCCATCGCCGCCGACATTGCCGCGGCTGCAACGCCGTCAATCGCCGTTTTCGTGAACAGCACGCTGTAGTTTCCGCGCAGTCCGGCATCGAGCGAGCCCATTATGGCCATCGCGCCGACCGTGAACATGACCGATGCGCTTATCACACCGTCGGCAAATCTGCCCTCGGCAAATTTTTTGCCCTCAAACAGCTTTGCAACGCGCACTCCCATGCCGTCGATAAACTCATCTATGCGCAGCGCCTGTCCGATAATTGCGCCGATCGCAAGGCACAGAACAAGGCACATCGTATCCGTCGAGCCGACTATGCCCTGCACGCCGACCGACAGAACAACAAGTCCCATCGCCGTCATAAGGCAATCGACAAGCTTGTGGTTTATCTTTGACCTGAGCAACGTACCAAGCGTTCCGCCGATCAGTATACCCAGAGCATTCACAATTGCAGCGATCATTCTAAAACCTTCTTTTTCACGAATACCTCGCTTATTCTAATTATTCTGTTTACAATAGTCAACACTCATTTTTAAGTGATTGACAAAAAAATAAATGATGTGCTATTATTGCAACTGGCAATTGAATATTCGCGGGTATGATGGAATTGGCAGACATGCGAGATTTAGGTTCTCGTGCTTCACGGCGTGCAGGTTCGACCCCTGTTACCCGCACCAAAAAGGCACTTGCTTTTTAGCAAGTGCCTCAGCGTGTCAAAAAAGTCTTTGACTTTTTTGCACGCTTCAAAAACGCCACATTTTTTGTGAAAACAGGTTTTCACGAAAAATCTCGCTACGCGATGGCTATTAATCCAATTTCGAGTGGGGCCTTTGCCCCCTCGAGCTCCCCTGCTGCTCTATTATCTTTCTTTTGCAGCATAGTTTTTCGACAGCCTGAGGCACTTGCTTTTTAGCAAGTGCCTTTTTACGTCTTACGTCAGTATATCAGCTTACTTTTATTCGTGGTTTTTTCCACCGGCCGGATGCTATGAACACCGAGCATATGGCGCAGCTTATGAACGGCGCAATGCTATAGGCTATCGCAATGCCGTCAAAGCCCAGCGCCGTCATGCGGCTGAACACCCACGCGAGAAGATACCGCACAAGATACGCCGATATGACCGCGCAGCAAAACGGCACCATCGTGTGTCCTGCGCCGGTGAGCGTTCCGAACATGCAGAACATGATGTTTTCAACTATGAAGCCTATCGCGAAAAAGCGCAGATAGCGTATGCCAGATTCTATGACCGCCTGTTCGTCGGTAAACAGCGACAGCATCCATTCCGGGCTTAGCTCGCACAGAAGCGTTATCACCGCCGCGACTGCCGTAACGAGCATGCAGCCTGCGCCGAGAGCCTTGAGTATGCGCTCATATGCCTTGCGTGGATAGTTCTGCGCCGTCATCGTTATCATGGCGGCCATCATCGCCTGACCGGCAAGAACGGTGAAGTTCCATATCTTCGTCACCGCTCCGGCAGCGGCCGAGGCGTTGACTCCGAAGTAGTTTATAAGTCCGCCGATGAGCATGAAGCTTGAATTTGTAAGCACCATCTGCACGACCTGCGGCGCGCACAGGCGCATAAGTGCGCCCAGCGGCTCCTGCTTGAGCGAAAAGCCGTCCCTGCCGAAACGATAGTAGCCGAGACGGCATACATTCCGGCTGATAAGCGCAGCGCTCGTTAGCTGACTTATCACAGTTGCGGCAGCCGCACCGGCAGCACCCATTTCGAGCACGGCGACAAAAACGAGGTCAAGCGCGATATTCTCGACCGTCGTCAGCAGCATGATCTTCATGGGAACGACGCTTTCGCCTATGCCGCGCAGCACTGCGTAAAAGCAGTTGTATGTATACACGAACACCGTTCCTGCCATGCAGATATTAAGATAGCTCACGGCGCCGTCAAAGCTCTCGGCAGGTGTGTTCAAAAAGCGCAGAATGGGCGACGCAAAGCATATCACGACAGCCGTCAGCGCGAGCGCAACGATCATCGCAAGCGAATACATCACGCGCAGAGTCCTGCCTATTGCGTCGGCGTTTCCTGCACCGAAGTTCTGCCCTATTATCGCGGCGGCGCCGTTTGCGATCGCAACTATCACGACGAGCACAACGGTCGTTATCTGTCCGCCGATGCTCACCGCGCTCATGCCTGCCGCGCCGACAAAGTGGCCGATGATGACCATGTCGGCGACGTTATACACGGCCTGCATGAGGTTAATTATTATTATCGGAACGGCAAAAGCAATGAGCTTTTTTCCCGGAGAGCCGACCGTCAGTTTTCCACGTTCACTTCTGTCCATTTTTAAGCGGCTTTCTTATAACGGCGCTGCCGTGCAGGTCGCACACCGGCATGGGCAGCAGATCATTTTCGGCGCAGAACTCATCGACGGCATGCCTTACGCCGCCAAACTGAGTGCTGTAAACATCATGTATCATCAGCGCTCCGCCCGGCGAAAGCTGCTCCCAGAACAGCGGCAGAGCCGCGGCCGTCGGCGCATAGAGATCGGCATCGATCGAGACGAAGGCAAAGCGCCGTTTTTCGCATCCGCGGAATGTGGCCGGAAAGAAGCCCTTGTGGAAAACCGCACGCTCTCTGTACAAGAGCTTTTTATCCACAATGTCCTTTGCCGTTTCCGAAAAGTCGCCGACGCGCGCTGCGGAGTAGCCGTTTTGCCTTTCGATATCCACATCGGCGGTGCAAAAGCCCTCGAAGGTGTCAAACAGATGTATCGTTCTGTCGGAGAATGCCGCGTTTATCTGAACGGCGAAGTCTCCTCGGAAAACGCCAAGCTCGGCAACGTCGCCCGGCACGGCGAGGGCATTTATCTGCTCGGCAATAAGGCGCATCTGCGCGCTTCTTACGTCGAAGGTTTTAAGCAGAGCCGGGCTTAATATCTCGCCGTCATAGCCGAGCGCGTCAAGCTGACTGCGCATTTGGGCTGCGCGCTCATCATCCAGAACGCAGATGCAAACTGCGTCCGGGTCAAAAAGCAGCGCGTCGCGCGGCGAGACTATCGGTATTCCGGCAAGCTCGCCGCCCCACTTTTCCTCGGAGTTATCCGCAAAGCAGCACGCACCGTAGCCCGTGCCGAGAAGGCGCGATACCATGGCTCCGATCTGCCCTGCTCCGAAAAGCGCGACCGTTTTCATGCCGTGGCCTCCTTTGCCGAGGAAACGATCAGCTCGCGCGCCTTATCGCGCATAAGCTGCTCGCACAGGGGCTGAGGCTCCACAACGGCCATGACATTCTCAAGCTCAAGTCCGGTCGCCTCGGCGATGTCGTGCATAAGCGAGGCAAGCTCGGCTTCGCTTACGCTGATCTTCTCCGCCTGTGCAACTGCGTTGAGCAGCAGGTCAAAGCGCGCGGCGTCCTCGGCGCGTTTCGTGTTGTCCTTGCGCCACATCTCTTCGGTCTGGTTGATCGTTCCGAGATACGCCGCAAAGGCATCGTTTATCTTTTCGTCGTCGGTCATGGCGCGCTTTTTCGTGCCGCGCTCGGAGATGATGTTTTCAAGCATTTCATCAAAGCTGCGCGGCACTATGCGATAGTGCTCGACAAGCTCGCGAATAAGCTCGTGCAGCTTTGCCGGAGACACCTCGCGGTTATCGCCCGACACGGTTTGCAGCATAACGTCCAGTGCCTCGGCCTGGACCTGAGCGCGCGAGCGAGTTACGTCCGACTGCTTGTATGCCTCGTCGAGAATGGCCGTGAAATCTGCAAGCACATTGTATATAGGATCCTGCGCAACTCGCATTTTGTCGCCGGCCAGGATCGCTTCGAGCTTCTGCTTTACCATGCTCTCCGGCACTTCGGCCTGCATGTTGGTGCACGCTGCCGTCAGAACGGCTGCGGTGAACGCCTCCTCGTCGTCGCGCTTTGCGTTGACCTCAAGCTCCTTATATTCTCCGAGCTTCACCTCGGGATATACGCCGCACACGACCGTGAAGTCCGCTCCGCCGCCCGTGAGCCATGTCACGGCCGTAAGCTGAGGGCGGCCCACGGTGCGTATGCCGTTTTCCGAGAGGTACCGACTGTAGAGCCTCGGCACGCAGATATCCAGCGCCTCGTCAAAAAGCGCGGTCTGGCCGTAAAGCTCCTCTATCTTCTCGCGCGGAGCAAGTCCTGCCGCAAAGCCCGGAACGGCATAATGCTCTGTGTCGTTCATGTATGCCTTGTCAAGAGCCTTGGCAAACTCGCCGCGCTCAATGCGCAAAGTAAGTGTAAGAGTGTTGTTTTCGCAAACAGAAGATATAACAGTCATTGTTCGTACCTCCAAGTTAAATAAAGCTTATGCTTCGGCAGGAATGCCGAGTATTTTTTTGGTCAGCGGAAGGCCGGTGAATAAGCCGAGCAGCGCGGACAGATAGACAGTCAGCAGCGCCAGCAGATAGCACGACCACCACGCGGCAAGGAAATGAGGCCCGATGCCGGCATTTATCGCCGTCATAAGCAGCGTCATAACCGTTCCGACGATGAACGAAAGCACTATTGTCGAAACGATCGTGAACACGGGCGTGTTCGGCTTGAGCTTAAACAGCGACGCAAACTTTGCGCCCCATGAAACGACCGGCAGAACGAACACGAGGATCGTGCTCACCGGAAACGCTATTGCAAAGCCGGAAAAGAACGTTCCCCAGGTCAAAAATCCGTTCAGCGCCGGCAGGACCGCGCTCAGTGCGATGTTGATTATAAGCGATACCCAGATGTTAAGTATTACGTCGAATTTTGTGAGTTTCTTCATATCGATTTCCCTCCAAATTATTTGCATTCGGGGTACAAGGATATGGGAGTGAATGCCCTCCCGTGGTTATCGGTACAGCATTGATATTAAATAAATCTGCTTAGAAAACGGTTTTTTCCTCGCTTCCGTCGGCGGTAATTACCGAGCGGATAACGAGCACGTCGGCATACTTTGCCTTGAATGCGGCAATGCCTGCGTCAAGGGATGCCTTTGTTTCCTCGTCCGCGCAGACAGCGCCGAGCTCGAGCATTTCCGCCTGGCTTTCGAGCATCTCTTCAAGCTTGTGCTGCACGCACTCTGCGCAGAGCTTACCGTCGGTGCACCACGATGCGACGACGACCTTGCCGCCCTTATGGGCATTTTCAACGTTGGAGATCGCCGCGTCAAGCTCGTCATACCACTCGACCGTTATGATATCGCCTGCGCCGGAATCGATCGCCAGATTGTTCAGGCGGCTGTGATACATGCAGGTCGTCGGGTGTGCGCCGCCGATGCGCTTGTCGCGGAAGGTGTACATCAACACCTTGTCGCCCAGAGCCTTGCGAACCTCGGCGATAGTCTCGGGCATGATAACAAAGCGGATCTCGAACACGTCATCGTAGTTGTCGATCCTCCACTCGACCGCAGCGAAGCTGTCGTCGTTTGCAAGAGCCTCGGCGCGCGCAAGAATGTCGGCCTTGGAATGCTCGTTGATAACGGCGATCTTATCACCGGGCTTGATGCTGTGGTTTCTGATCTGAATTTCTTTCATTTCTTTCACCTCTTGAATATTTTTGTCGGAGTTTGCTCTTCTAAAAACGGACAGAACGTTTCTGCCGTATTTGAATTCAAATGAAATTTCGTCCATGCATTTTTGCGTAATGCTGTCCGGAGCCTTGGGGCAGGGGTTAAAAAGCGCGCCCAGATGCATAAACTGCACGCAGCAGCCCTTTGCGCTTTTTTCCGCGCTAACTATGACCGAGCCGTTTGCGTCGGCAGCGCATATCGCGCTTATTATCTCCCCGGCCGAGCCGAGCAGCGCCTCGGAATCTGCCGCCGAAACATGCAGCGCCTTGAGCGCAGTCTTTATATACTCCAGCGTTTTTTCAACGCAGCCGGGAAAAGTGCTGATATTAAGCTTATCCATAGTTCTCCTTTACTTTATGACGACGACCTTGCCGCCGTCCTTGAAATCCATGTATTCCGCGTGACCGTCAAGCAGCGTCTTTGCGTCGGCATCCGCACAGCTGCGCCCGATCATCAGGTTTTCGTACATCCGGGCGATAAGCTCAAGGCGCGCAATATCCTGCGGATAGCACTGGATAAGCGGCATGCGGCTGACCGCGCCGAAGCGATTGATCTTATACGTCAGGTGCGGAAGCATCGCAAGCTCGGCAAGCGACAGCTCGCGCGGATTTCCGTACACTATGTTTTCGCCGTTTTTAAGCTCCTCGGGCAGCGGATGGAACACCTTGCTTTCCTCTCCGTCGGTGTATTCAACGCCCATTATCTGCTGCAGGCGGCCGAATTCGGCGCTTATAAACGCCTCCTTCTCTTCCGCAATGATCGGAAGCAGAAGCTTTTTCTGAAGCTCAAGCAGTCCGTCTGCATCCGCGCACTGCGCCGCCGCGCTTTCATACTGCCGGTAAATTTCGCTCATGCCGTGCTCCTTTCACACTGTCCACTGGATCTCGTCCATGCGTTTTATGATCTCCTGCTGCCGCTGGTCAAATTGCAGCTGCTTATTGTGCATGTAATACCTATCGCAGCCGTAGCGGCCGATAAACCGCGCGGAATAGTAGTTTGCCGTAAGCTCGGTTACGAATATCAATATCTCATCGCCGTCGGCAAAGGCTTTTTCGCAGAACAAAAAGACGTTTTCAAGCACTCTGCTGCCGTCGGCTGCAAGACCTTTAAGCTCCGCGACCTTTTGCGCAAAGCTCTCGCGTACAACGGAAAACTCGTCTTTCTGCGCAGTGCCCGATTGCATGACCGCCGCACGGAACTCTTCAAGATATTCAAGCATAAATCTCGTTTCGCGCTGCGCCTGCGGCGATATCGAGGACGACTGCTTTCCGCGCTCGAGCTTTTCGCGCTCGGCCTCGATCATCTCGCTTAACAAAGCCGCTGCGCCGCTTACGTCTTTCAGCTTTTCCTTGAGCGTTTTCAGCTGCCCGGTGACGAGGTCAAGAATGTTTTCCCTTTCGCACACCGTGCGGAGCTGAGCCGTCACGCTGTCGAATATAAGGCCGAGAAGACTCAGGCGTTCGTCCATGCAGGCGCGCTCGGCGCGCAGCACTATGCTCTCGCTCACGGTTCCGTCGAGGATCTTTTCCACCTGATAGTCGCTTCTGTATTTATTGAACAGATCATAGTAGATCGCAAAATCCTTGCTTATGCGTGCATCCTGAAGGTACTGGCAGATAAGCTGCTCATCCACGGCAAGGCCGTTTTCCTCATAGAGCTTTATCATTTCCGAAAGATCGTCCCAACCGCGCGCCGTGACAAAATGTTTGCCGTCGGCGGCATTTTCGATCTTGTAAAAGTCCTTCTTGCGCGCGGCAAGATAGGTCATGACCGATGCGTGAACGCCTTTTTTATAGGCATATTCCTTCCATGTTTCATAGTCCGGCTCTATCTCGATGCGCTTTAATCTGTCGAGCGTGACGATATCGAAATCGCGCACGGATTTGTTGTACTCGGGCGGATTTCCTGCCGTTACGAGTATCCAGCCGGACGGAACGCGGTGCTGGCCGAACACCTTGTACTGCAAAAATTGCAGCATGCACGGCGCGAGAGTTTCGGACACGCAGTTTATCTCGTCAAGGAAAAGTATTCCCTCGGTCTTGCCGGTATCGCGCATGAGGTCGTACACCGAGCCGATGATCTCGCTCATTGTGTACTCGGACACCTGATAGCTTTTTCCGCCGTATTCCTTTTCCGTGATATACGGCAGACCGAGCGCGCTCTGGCGCGTGTGATGGGTCATGGAATACGACACGAGTCCCACGCCAAGTTCGGCCGCTATCTGCTCCATGATAGCCGTTTTGCCTATGCCAGGAGGGCCTATCATAAATACCGGGCGCTGCTTTTCTATCGGTATGCGGTAGCCGCCGAACTCGTCCTTTGAAAAGTACGCAGTCATGGCAGATTTTATCTGCTGCTTTGCCTGTGCAATATTCAAGTTTGTCCCTCCTCAGATGTCATATTTATCGAACATATCCTCGCTGCTTAGGTTTTTTCCGTAATCGAGCAGAAGCGCAACTATCTCCATTGCCCGGGCCGTCTGCGCCTTTTCGAGCGCGGCAAGGTAGCTTTCCCTGTCGATAAGCGCATTTTCGGTGAAAAAGCGCACGGCGTCGGGCATATTGCGGTCTATAACTGCGCTCAGCAGCATTTGAGCGTTCTCGCTTACCCAGCCTCTGTACGCCGCGTCCGCCGAGGCGCTGTACTCCTTCCACGCGCGGCAGAAGCCGATCACCGCCGAAACGCGATCCTCGCGGCGGTCAAACTGCTCGGGCAGCATGCCCGGCGCCGTTATCGACTGCAAGGCCTCGCAGCCGTCAAGGGCGCCCGGCGGAAGCTCGCTTATGCTTTTCGGCAGGCGCAGCTCGCGCAGCAGCCTGCAATCGCGAAACGCATTTGCTCCGATCTTTTCCACCGTGTCCGGTACGGTCAGGAACAGTATCCTCTTATTTTCTCTGAACGCACCCGGCGCTATTGCCGAAGCCTTATCCGGCACGGTAATGCTGCTCCCGTCGCCGATATATCCGCAGCAGACGTAGCCTATCATAACAAAGCCGTCTTTTTCGGCAAGCGCCGCACAGCCGGAAAACGCCGCGGCTCCGATATCCTCAATACCGCCGGGCAGGCTGATCTCTCTCAGCTTGCCGCATCGGGCAAAGGCCTCTGCCCCAATAATTTTCACGCTTTCGGGGATAAAAGCGCTCACAAGCTCGCCGTCGCCCATAAACGCCATTGCGTCAAGCTCCGTAACTCCGTCCGGTATCCGCACGCTCTCAAGCGCCGTGCAGCCGCCGAACGCGCGCCGGCCGATCGTTTGTATGCCGCTGCCTATCGACAGCTCCTTGAGCGCCGCGCAGGCAAAGAGCGTGTCCGCCGGCACTGTCTTTATGCTCCCCGGAATGTCCATTCGCTCAAGCGAGCGGCAGCCGGAGAACACACTTTCTCCCATGCTGTGAACGCTTTGCGGTATGCGCGCCGAGGTCATGTATCTTGCGCCGGCAAAGGCGCGGTTTTCTATCTCTTCGACCCCGTCGGGAAGGTCGGCGCTTTCAAGGCTTATGCAGCTGTAAAAAGCATCGGTCCCTATTTTTTTAAGCCCGTCCGGGAAGTCCATGCTCTGAAGATTTTCGCAGCCGGAAAAAGCTCTTTCGCCTATATCGGCAACGCTTCCGCGCAGCTGCACCCGGCGAATGTTATTGCTGCCGAAAAACGCCCAGCCGGGAAAGCGCTTGAGGCTTGCCGGAAACGAAACGGTCTGAAGCGAGCGGCAGCTTGCAAACACGCCGTTTTCTATTATCTCAACACCGTCCTCAAACTCCGCGACGGCAAGCCGTCCGCAGCCCTTGAAGCAGTGCCAGCCTATACGGCGCACGCCGGACGGAATGCGTATCTGCGTCAGTGCCGAGCAGTCGGAAAACGCCCTCCAGCCGATATCGCGCACACTCTGCGGAATGCTCACGCGGCTCAGCAGCACGCGCTCGTTGAAAGCGTCGGCCGTTATCGAGACCGTGCCCTCAGGTATATCCGCCTCGCGGATATTGCGCCGCGCCTTGAACAGGCATTTTCCCAGGAAAAGAAAATCGTCCTTCCACTGCACTTCGTTTTCGTTATAGTATTTATAAAACGGCGTTCCTGCGAAAACATCCTGGCCGATGTATTCTATGCTTTCGGGCGCATGCACGCTCTCAAGCCGCGCGCACCACTGAAACGCCTCGTTTTCAATGCGCTTTAAGCCCTCTGGAAGCGTGACGGAGCACATATCGCGGCAGTCGCGGAACGCACCCTCGGCGATCACCTCAACGCCGTCGGGGATCGTTACCTCGTCCTCGCTTCCGCGATATCGGATAAGCTTTCGTCCGATGATTTCAAACTTTTCCATATTCTCACCTGTCGGGCAACTGCTCAATGTCGCCGTCGGTCATGCGTATTCTTATCGCCCACGGCGGCGTATCGGGTATTTCCCTGCCGTTATCGAGGAAAACGAACGCCGTTTCGTATTCCGGCGGCATCGGCGGAAACGTTCCGTAGCCGTCGGTGAAATAAATGATACCCTTGAGGTTTGTAAATTCATGCTGCTTTATGAGCATATCCACATGCTCAAACACCGGGCGAAAATCCGTTCCGCCGAAGCCCTTTAAGTTCATTTTCGCCATATATGCGTCAAATTCGTCCTGATCCCGGATCTTCGCATCCTCCTCGACTTTCGCGCCGCACTGGATGATGTGGACATTTACCTTTGTGAAAAAGCTCTCGGTCTGCTTGAGGATATTCCATGTTTTCGTAACAAAGCTGTGTATAAGCTCGCCTGCGACCGATTCGGAGGTGTCCAGCGCGATAACAAACTCGCGCACGAGCTTTACTTCCTTGTACTCAAGCGGCTCGATAAGCGGCATTCGCTTATAAAGCTTCATTCCGTAGGTGTAGAAAATGTAGTCAAACTCATCGTCGTTTATCTGCATATTCTCGCCCAGCACCGCAAAGCGGCGCAAAAAGGCTGCGTAGTCTATCTTCTCTCGGTTCACTTCGCCGATCGCCGACACGAAGTCGCCCGTATTCTCGCCGTAGGAATTTGCGCTCGTGTCAAGATCGACGCGGATGCGCTCGCTTATCTTCTTCCACATCTGCTCGGTCTCCTGCGGAGTCATAGCAGGTCTGTCGCCGGGGTTTTCGTTTGCCTGCCACGTCATACCCTCGTTATCTCCGCTGTCCCTGCGCTCGCCGGTGTCGCTTCCGCCGGATGCCCGGCGCTCCTCGCTCTCTCCGTCCTCGGGCGGAGTAAACTCATCCTCTCCGCTCATGTCGCCAAGCTCGGATGCGCTGTCGGCGCCGTTCTGCGTCTTATCCCGGCTCTCGCCTCGATCGCCGCCGGAGCCTGCTTCGGGCTGTCTGTGCCATATGCGGTGATCGTCGGCGTAGAAATACTCCCGTATGCGTCCGATCTCCTGCGGCGGCAGATCCTGCTCGACAAGATAGCGGTATATTCGCTCGGCCGTAAGGCGCGGCATTTGCTCCTTGAGCTTATCGGTAAGCCATGACTGCTTTTCCTGCCGCTCGGCGTAAAGCGATTTTATGCCAAGCCCGGTTATCAGGTGCTCAACGGCTATATCGCACGCAAGATCCCAAAGCTCGCCGTTGAGCTTTTCGCCCACGAACAGGTGGCGGAAAATGCAGTGGAGCGTCAGGTGCATATAGTCGCGGCAGACAAGCTGCGGCGAGGTTTTGAAAAGCCTGCATATGTGGATGGAGTTATAGTAAAGAAACTTGCCGTCGGTGGCCATTTCGGGCGTCACGGTCTCGTCGCCGGGAACAAAACGCACCAGCGCGCTTTCAAGAAAGCGCATGTGGATAAGCAGCGTGCTGCGCGTAAGGCGCAGGATCTCGCGCGCAAGCTCACGCACCGCCTGCGCATCCTGCTTATCCTTATGGTAATCGGTGCGAGCGGAGTAGCCGTGGGTTTTCATCAGCTGCGCCGTGCTCACATCGCGTCGTGTCATGCCCGACATTTCACAACTCCTTATTTGCAAATCAAAATCCTGCTTTCCGAAGTACGCACGGTCTGTGTATTTCGGAAAACACCATTTTTCATCAGGAAGCCGCAT
Organism: Firmicutes bacterium CAG:24053_14; assembly: GCA_001916715.1. Lineage (GTDB taxonomy): Bacteria > Bacillota > Clostridia > Oscillospirales > Oscillospiraceae > F23-B02. The sequence continues at coordinate 8,412 of MNSZ01000065.1, read as the reverse complement.
AACGCGGCTTCCCGATATGCTTTTGCTTATTTCAGACTGAATTTTAGTTTCTCTCAGGAAGCGGAGGCATATTGGCAAACTTCTCGGGCAGATCCTCTGCACCGAACTCGGTTTTGCCGGTTTTCTTATGCTCCTGAAGTGCGCGCCAGAGCTTCTCGGGAGTGATGGGCAGCTCCTTGAGCGTAAGGCCGGTAGCATAGTTTATTGCATTGCCGATAGCCGAGCCGACAGGTGCGGTCGAGCCTTCGCCGGCTTCCTTTGCGCCGAACGGACCCTCGGGGTCGTACTCCGAGCAGATAAAGGTCTTGATCTTCGGCATATCCAGCGCCGTGGGGAAGTGATAGTCGCGGAACGACGGATTGAGGTGCTTGCCGTTTTTGTCGTATACGCACTCCTCATAGCAGGTGAAGCCGAAGCCGAGGAGGACAGAGCCTTCGATCTGGCCTTCAACGGCGCGGATGTTCAGCGGACGGCCGCAGTCATGGCCGAATGCGAAGTCGTCGAGCGTGACTGCGCCGGTCTCCATATCGACGGTGACCTTTGCCGCGGATGCGGAGAACGAATACGCGGTTGCGTAGTTGCCGACGTTCTTGACGTAGATATCCTTATCGCCCTCGTGAGCAAACGAACCGACGCCGGTTACGCAGCGGCCGAAGTTTTTCTCCTCATAGCCGAAGCAGGCTTCATTGAAGGAAATGTTCTTTTCGGGGTCGCCCTTTATGAACACGCGGTGGTCCTTCATCATTATATCCTGCGGCTTGCAGCCCCACTCCTGTGCCCAGTGGGAAAGGAGCTTGAACTTTGCGTCGCCAACTGCGCGGCGGCATGCATTACCGCCGAGGAAGGTAACGCGCGATCCGAAGGAGCCTGCATCCCAAGGCGTTGCGGTCGTATCGGACTGGATGAGCTTTACCTCGTCCATGCGCAGACCCAGCTCTTCGGCGGCGATCATCGTCATTACGGTGTCGCAGCCCTGGCCGATGTCGTTAGCGCCGGAAAACACGACGGCGTAGCCCTCGCGGTTGAGGCGAACGATCGTTGTTGACGAGCAGTAGTGCGGCGTTACGAGAACCGGGAAGCCGGTACCGGACATGAAGCCCGAGCCGGAAAGGCCGACGCCTTCGCCGCTGCCGAGAGGATAGCGGTCTCTGTGCTCCCAGTCGATGTAGTCGGCGACTGCGGTAAGGCACTCGTCGAACTTGCAGCTTGTAAACTCCAGACCCGTGGGGCCGGTGTAGTAAGGCGTGATCTCGTTTTCGCGTCTGAGCTCGAGCGGATCGATGCCGAGCGAATTTGCGACCTCGTCCATGTGGATCTCATGCGCAAAGTGTACCTGGCAGGCCGAGTAGCCGCGCATTGCGCCGGATGCCGGATGGTTGGTGTAAGGACGGCGTGCGTTCATGTCGATATTCTCGACCTTATACGGGAAGGTTGCGCAGATAAGCGAAAGGGTGTTTGCAGCGATACCGGAGCCGCCGTATGCGCCGCCGTCGAGGATGTGCTTGCAGCGCTTTGCAAGAAGCTTGCCTTCCTTGGTGAACGCAGACTCGATCTCGAAGGATATCGGGTGACGGGTACGAGTGCACATGAACACCTCGTCGCGCTTGAGGATGCACTTTACGGGGTGGCCGGTCATCTTGGAGAACAGGCAGGGGCACAGCTCGTGGGCGAAAACGTCCAGCTTGCCGCCGAAGCCGCCGCCGAGCATGGGCTTTATTACGCGAACCTGACTCTCGGGTACTCCGAGGCCCCATGCGATCCAGTAACGGCTGACGTATGCGCCCTGGGTGGTCGTCCACACGGTCCACTCGCCGTTTTCGTACTTTGCGACTGCGCCGTGAGGCTCGATCGCCGCATGCACCATCTCCTGGGTGCGGTAGTAGTGCTTATCGGTGTAGTAGGCCTCGGCAAACGCCTTGTCGGGATCGCCGGCCTTCATGGTGGTGAATATTGAAAGGTTGCTCGTTCCGGGATAGTGTATCGCCGGAGCGTCGGGCTGCATGGAGTAGAACGGATCGAGCACCGGCTCGAGCGGCTCATACTCGACCTTTACGAGGCTTGCGGCATAAGTTGCGATCTCCTCGGTGGTCGCGCAGACGGCGGCGACCTCGTCGCCTACCATGCGCACCTTTTTGCGGCACAGAGGCTCTTTATCGGCCAGCTCCTTGAACGCCTCGGGGTTGCCGAGGTTGTGACCCTCGGGGAAGTCTGCGCCGGTCAGAACGCCCTTGACGCCGGGCACCTTCAGTGCCTCGGAAAAGTCGATGCTCTTAATAAGCGCATGCGCGTAGGGGGAGTGGACGAGCTTGCAGTAGTACATGCCGGGCAGATACACATCATCGGTGTAAACCGCGGTGCCGGTGACCTTGGCTTCGGCATCGATGCGGATATAGGCATTGCCCTTGCCTGCCAGCTCATAGTCCTCGGGTTTCTTATATACGCTCTCGATATCGGCGTAGTATTCTTTGGACATTATCGCCATTATGCTTCAGCCTCCTTTGCCTTTGCCAGCTTCTTTGCGGCACAGTCTATAGCTTCGACGATCTTGGCATAGCCGGTGCAGCGGCACAGGTTGCCTGCGATGCCGTCGCGTATTTCCTCTTCGGTGGGGTTGGGTTTTTCGTTGAGCAGGCTGAGCGCGGACATGATCATGCCGGGGGTGCAGAAGCCGCACTGCAGCGCCCATTTATCCATGAACTCCTGCTGTACGGGGTGCAGCACGCCGTTTTTGCGCACGCCCTCGATGGTGGTTATCTCGTGGCCGTCGGCCTCAACTGCCAGCATAATGCAGGAGGGAACCGCTCTGCCGTCAAGCAGGATGGTGCAAGCGCCGCATTCGCCTTCTTCGCAGCCGCGCTTTGTGCCGGTCAGGTGCATTTCCTTGCGCAGGAAATCAACCATGGTCATGTTAACGGGAGCAAGTGCTTCCACAGGATCTCCGTTAAGGGTAAAATGTATGATCTTATTCATATAGCGGCCTCCTTTCTCAAGCTTTCATGGTCTCAATGGCCTTGTTTACGGCGCGCTTTGTGTAAACGCGGATCATATCATGGCGATACTCTGCCGAGGCACGCAGAGAGGAACGGGGGTTCATCTCGTCGGCTGCCTGAACGGCGGCCTTCTCGAGCAGCTCCTCGGTAAGCTCATTGCCGATGAGCATCTGCTCTGCCTTCTTTGCGCGCACGATTGTGACGTCGCCGCCGGCGACCGCTATGCGGCAATCGGCAACCTTTTTTCCGTCCATCTTGACCCATGCGGCAACGCCGACTATGGCAAGGTCCATTGCCTTACGCACCGAATGCTTGAAGTAAGCCGAGCCTTCGCCGGATTTAAGTTCGGGAATGAATATCTCGGTCACAAGCTCGCCCTTGCTCTTATCGGCGGCGATCTTCTTAAAGCCCGGCCAGAAGTCGTCCATTGCGACCTCGCGGGTGCCGTTTTCGGCACTGTAGATCTTGACCTTTGCGTTCATTGCCAGCAGGATCGAGCCGCAGTCGCCGGTAGGAGACGCGTTGCAGATGCTGCCGACCATGGTGCCCTTGCGGCGCACCTGATTGGAGCCGACATAGTGCGCTGCCTGAGCCACTGCCGGCATTTTGTCGAGCACTACGGGAGACGACTGAATGTCGAACAGCTTGGTGTTCGCACCGACGTACAGGCCTTCGCCCTCGACGAATTCAAGTCTCGTCTGTTCCGGAACGCTCTTGAGGTCGATAACGGTTTTCATGCCGCGCGACACGAACTTGGGGATCTGCAGGATAACATCGGTACCACCGCTCATTACGACACATTCGCTGCCCATGGAAGCCATCAGCTTGGATGCTTCCTCATATGACTTGGCAGCAATGTAGTCAAATTCAGGTAATGCCATTTCATTTCCTCCTTATGTTTTTTTATTCGGTTTGAGTTTCTTTTGCTTGCCTCGTTCATTTTTTCACGAAGCCGGAGGAAAAGCAATGCGCATAAGCAAACGCAGGTGCAAATGCACCTGCGTTTATACAAAAAAATTTTTCTGTTTTGTCAGTTTATTCATCAAGAAGCTCCTGATGACGCCGCAAGGAGTCGATCGAGCGGACACAGTAAAAGCCGTTTATGTTCTCGACAAGGCCCATATCGCGCAGTCTGCGCATTGCGCGCACGGCCGTTGCTCGGTTAACGCCCATCATGGCCGCCAGCGATTGCAGACTGATATTTTTTTGAATGAGCACCTTGCCGTCATACGGAACGCCGTAGCGCTCTGAAAAGCACAGAAGCGTATCGCACAGGCGCCACGCTGCACTGTGATTTCGCTCCTTGCGCAGCTCCTCCATCGCCTCAAGAAACTTATTGGATACCGAAAACAGCAGCACATTTAAAAGCTGCGGATCGTTTTTCATCGCCTCGGTTAGCTGCGTTTTTGTCACGCATATAAGCTCCGTTTTCTCCAAAGCCTTGAAGTTTACGGTAGCCGGGCGGTCAAGCATCATGTTTGCCTCGCCTATCATGGTGTTTTTATCGAGGATGTAGTAAATAAGCTCATTGCCGTTTGCCTGCTCCTCATACGCAACGACAAGGCCGCTTTTGACGACATAAAACCTATCGGGTATCTCGTCATAGCGGAAAAGTATCTGATTTTTTTCAAACGTTACGGCGCTGCCTATGCGCTCCCAATACACAATGCCCAGGCCGCCGCGGCTGCTCGCCACCGGCACGCCGGAGCTGTACATTGTTTCCCAGAACTGAAGGTCATTTGATGATAAACGAGGGATCATTTTTCTATCGCTCCTTTCGATCGGGACTATGTTATTATATAGACATAGTAGCATCTAACGTCAAAAATTGCAAGAAACTTCGGTGCGAACATGATGTTAAGATTTTTACACGCATTATTTGCTAATATAGTTGGCGGTACTATATAATATATGTTATCATGTCGCCAACGCACAAATGAGGCATTTGTGCGAAAAAACTTGACAAAGGAGCAATGTTATGCCTATCATTCATGTAACCGTAACTAAGAAACTTCCGGCTGACGTTAAGGCCGAACTCATGGAATATTTTGCAGAGCAGATATGTGCCAACACATCTACTCTGTCGAAGAACATTTATGTTTACATACATGAGATGGACAAGGAAAACGTGCGAAAGCTTGCTCCAACCGTTCTTATCGACTGGACGATGATGCCCGACCGCACTGACGCTGTCAAGAGGCCTATCATGGCAGCAATGACGGATAAGCTCGCGCAGGTCTGCGGCGAGGAATACCGGCAGGAGATCGTTATCATCTTCAACGACATTCCGCTTGCCGGCGCTATGCTCGGCGGCGAAACACGGTCGGAAAATCCTTCGAAGTGAATTAATTATGTTACGGCAGCCGGTCGATCGGCTGCCGTTTTTTATCAGGAGTTATTCTTATGGCGAATTTTATCGAGATAAGCGATTTTGCGGCGCCGGAGCTTGACGTTTATGCGCGGCTTACGGAAAATCAGCTTCTGTGCAGACGCGATCCGGAAAACGCAATGTTCATCGCCGAAAGCCCCATGGTCATCGAGCGCGCACTGGATGCAGGCTGCGTGCCGCTGTCGTTTCTTATGGAAACAAAGCACGCCGAGGGTAAGGCGAGAGACATTCTCGCACGGTGTCCGGAGGATATTAACGTCTACACGGCAGAGCTTGAGGTGCTGACTCAACTCACCGGTTTTCACTTAACGCGCGGAATGCTGTGCGCAATGCTCAGGCCAAAGCTGCGCAAAGTGGAAGACGTATGCTGCGGTGCACGGCGCATAGCCGTGCTCGAAAATGTGATGAATCCGACCAACATCGGCGCAATTTTCCGCTCGGCCGCGGCGCTGGGCATGGACGCCGTGCTCCTAACTGCCGAGGGCAGCGATCCGCTGTATCGCCGCGCTGTACGAGTGAGCATGGGAACGGTGTTCCAGGTTCCGTGGACGTATCTCGGCGAAGACTGGATGGGACAGCTTAATTCGCTCGGCTTCAAGACGGCCGCAATGGCGCTTACGGATAAATCGCTGCCGATATACGATCCCGCTCCGGCGAAGGAGCCTAAGCTTGCCGTTGTGCTCGGCACGGAGGGCGACGGGCTTGCATCGGAAACCGTTGCCGGCTGTGACTACACTCTGCGCATACCGATGTCGCACGGCGTTGACTCGCTGAACGTCGCCGCTGCCAGCGCCGTTGCGTTTTATCAGCTCGGCGTGATGCACAAATTATAAATAATTTATCCGACCATGCGCCAAATCAGCTGCAAGGTCGGATAGTTGTAAATTCAATTTTTCGCATAAGAACTGCGCTTAGTCGAGAGCGTTGGTAAGCTTATTTACAAAAAGCGTGAAGCCAATGGCAAACGCAACTGCCAGCACTCCGAAAATCGCCTCGCTTGCTGTCATAACTGCCATGCAGTAGCTAGAAGCGACTGCTCCTGCGAGACATACGATAACTGCGAGCGCAAAAAGTGTGGTCTTTTTCATAACTATTCCTCCGATATAATCTAAAATATTATTTTCAGAAGATCTCAATTATATTCGGGCCCTGAATAGTGCTTGATTTCTTACTGTCTGTATTGTAGAATATATCGCAAGAAAAGTAAAGCTGTTGATCGTTATGGCATCTTTAAGTATTGCTTAAAGGAGGATCGGCATGGAAACTGCACGGTGCAGAGCATTTTTGGCTGCGGCCGATACCGGTAGCTTTTCAAAGGCCGCCGAGCTTTTGAGCTACACTCCCTCGGGAGTGAGTCAGCTTGTCAGCGCGCTCGAGGCGGATATAGGCTATCCCCTGCTGCGGCGCACAAACAAGGGCGTGACCGTCACTGCCGAGGGCAGCACGCTTATCCCTGCGATACGTGAGTTTTTAAACTGCGAGGATAATATCTATCAGCTTGCCGCCGACACGAACGGGCTTCTTATCGGCAGTGTTACCATCGCCTCTTATTCGAGCATGGCAACTCACTGGCTGCCCGAGATCATAAGCCGCTTTCAGGCAGACTATCCGCTGATAAAAATAACCCTGCTCGAGGGCATTCGTCAGGAGGTCATCAAGTGGCTTGACGATAAGCGCGCAGACATTGCATTCACAAGCTTTCGCGAGCCCTTCCCATACGACTGGATACCGCTTTCGGAGGACAGGATGATGGCTGTTTTGCCAAAGCAGCATCCCTGTGCGCATCTTGAGAGTTTTCCAATCGAGCTGTGCCGAAACGAGCAGCTGATTCTGCCCGGCTTCGGGCACGATGACGATGTTATGCCGCTGTTCGATGAGTTCGGAATTGAACCCGGTATCCGCTTTTCAACGGTTGAGAGCTACTCGGCGCTGCAAATGGTCGAAAAGGGCCTTGGCATAAGCATCATGAACGAGCTTATAACGCGCAGCTGGCAGTGCGATGTAGTAAAGATCCCTGTTTCTCCGCCGAAGAGCATAAGCTTCGGCATGGCGCTTACTAATTTAAAGCACTCCTCCCCTGCCGTCCGCCGCTTTGTGAAGTGCGCACGGGACACAATAAGCATCAAATAAAATAGAAAGGTTTTGTTATAATTGTTACCGCAACTGAAGCTTAAAAACTGCCTGAGCATAATCCTCGGCAGTGCAATACTTGCATTCGGCCTGTACAACATTCACTCTATCTCCGGCGTCACCGAGGGCGGCGTTCTCGGCCTTACGCTGCTGCTTGAGCACTGGTTCGGCATTTCCCCGTCAATAAGCGGCCTTGTGCTCAACGGCGCATGCTATGCGCTTGGGTTCACGCTTTTGGGCAGGGAATTCATCTTCTATTCCTTCATAGCCGGCGGAGGATTTTCACTGTTCTACGCCATTTTCGAGCGTTTCCCGCCGCTCTGGCCGCAGATCGCGCAGATGCCGCTTGCGGCCTCCGTTGCAGGCGCCGCATTTGTCGGCGTTGGCGTCGGCCTGTGTATCCGCGCAAACGCCGCCCCGACCGGCGACGATTCGCTTGCGCTCAGCCTTTCGCATCATTTCAAGATCGGCATCCAGTGGGTGTATCTTCTCGGCGACATCATCGTTCTCGCGCTGTCGCTGACTTACATCCCCTTTAGCAAGATCACGATGATATTCTTTATCTAAAGTATCTGGATCATATTCCGGATGTCCTGTCACAAAAAATCTCGAACCATCTTTTTCAGCAACTAAGTAAACCCCTGCATCTTTAGAAGTTGCGAGAATATCTAAAGAATTAATCTTTTCAATATCTTCTTGTCTAACGGCTGTATGTCTTGAATGCGGTGCGTAGAATTGAAAATCAAAGCCTCTTAAAATCTTTCTTTTCATCTTCTTTTCATTGGTATGATGTTGATAAACACCTGTTAACTTTTCTTCAAGTTCATATTTTTCGACACCATGATAATAATAAAGTGCTGCTTGAGAAGCCCAACAAATAAAAAATGATGAAAAGACATGTGT
>MNSZ01000055.1 GCA_001916715.1 Firmicutes bacterium CAG:24053_14 | reverse complement strand
CGCACCGGAGCCGCAGAGAAAATCAGGTTGAAGCAATCGCAGCCACTACACCAATTACTACACCATTTGCCCGAAAATCTGCGTAGAGTTACGGGAATATGCGTAGGTTTCCGGCATGACAGCAAAAATGAAAGAAGCGCCAAAAACCTTGAAATATCAAGGCTTGGAGGCTTTTGAAGGGATATATAAGCAATGACAAAAATCTTATTCATCTGCCATGGCAATATATGCCGCAGCCCGATGGCGGAGTATTTCATGAAAGACATTGTGCGTCGCGAGGGGCTGGAAAAGCGGTTTGAGATAGCGTCCGCGGCGACGAGCCGCGAGGAGATAGGAAACGATGTGTATCCGCCTGCGCGCAGGACGCTCGTTGAGCACGGCATTTCCTGTCCGCGCCGCGCGGCAAGGCAGCTTACGCGAGCGGATTTCGAAGAGTATGATCTCATAATTGGCATGGACAGCGAAAACGAGCGCGGCATGCGGCGCATCTGCGGCGACGGCGATGCCGAAAAGATACACCTGCTCATGGACTACACCGACCACCCGGGCGATGTTGCCGATCCGTGGTACACCCGCGACTTTGAAGCAACCTGGCGCGATGTGTCCGACGGCTGCCGCGCCCTTCTGAAAAGCCTGAAATAAACAGAATTAGCACGCCTTGTAACGTATCACTTTTGTGCATTGCCGAAAGTGCGATAATCTCCGCCGAATACGACGATGTTTTGTTGACAAACAGCCGCTTTGCTATATATAATAGTTAAGATTGTACAGTTTTACCGGCAAAGGAGGAGTGCTGCTTGGCTTCGGGCGGAAAACACCTCAAAAAGCAAGCGAATAAAAAGCGCGGCAGCGGCGCCCATCTGTCGGAAAGAGACAGGCAGCGCGCAGCCAGGCGGCGCTCACGCAGCGCAAACCGACGCGGCAGACTCAGGCGCGGCGCACCGCAGATGATAGTCATGCTGCTGCTTTGCATCGTCATGATATCTCCGCTGCGCAGCTGCATAATAAGCGACTCGGACTATGTCGGCTATGCCGCCGCGCGCGAAACGGCCCTTGCCGACGCCGGAATCACTCAGGAAAAGGCAAACAACCTTTCCGCCGAGATGATCAAGATCGGCGACACCGTGTGCTACAAGGTCCAATTCACCGGCTCCGTCACCGACTATCGATACATAATAGACGCAAAAACAGGCCTCATAATCGGCCAGAATTTTTACAGAACAGAAGGATAAATAGACGGAAAAGCCAAAAACAGGGCATGGTTAACATGCCCTGTTTTCATTTATGAGACACAATTAAATGTGTTTAATAACAAATTGATCGCCAAACAGAGGCGCGTTTGTTCAACATAAAGCACAAAAAACATGTTTAAATAGGGATATATTGTGGTTGCAATTTGTGAAAAAAAGTGTTATACTTATTCCACTATTGTGTGGGCGCGCGTCAACCTATGGCGTGATACTGTTTTGTAAACGTTCGACACCGCGGTTTTACCGACGGTGTCTACCGTGATAAATTAGTCAATCATATTTAAAGGAAGGAAGAACCATATGATGAACGAAAAGTACGCACCACTATTCACTCCGTTCAAGATTGGCAATGTCGAAATAAAGAACCGCATTGTCCAGTGCTCCATGGGCGGTACCTCTCTGTTTGGCTGGCTCGAGCCCTGCCATTTCGACAAAGAGGCAGCTTATTTCCTGCTCCAGAGAGCTCAGAAGGGCGTTGGCCTTGTTCTCCCCGGCATGCAGTGTGTCCGTGATACCATGGGCCGCCGTTGGCTGTATCAGAACAAGAGAATGTTCAAGCAGCTCAAAGAGTACATGGTAGAGTACCACAAGACCGGCGCAAAGCTGTTCATCCAGCTGGCAGCAGGCTTCGGCCGCTCCATGGCAGTTACCCCCTGGATGGTCGTCCTGAACAAGAATCCCATCCTCAACAAGATCGCTTCCCCTATCGTTGACGTTAGCTACAGCTGCGCTTCCGCATCTGCAACTCCTAACCGTTGGCAGGAGGATATGCTCTCCCGTCCCATGACCGTTAAGGAAATCCGCGAGATGGGGCAAGACCGCAAAGATGCTGCGCGACGCAGGCGTTGACGGTGTCGAGATCCACGCTGTCCACGAAGGTTACCTGCTTGACCAGTTCACCATGGAGAACTGGAACTGGCGTGAAGACGAGTACGGCGGCTCCTTCGAGAACCGTTTCCGCTTCCCCGTTGAGATCGTTCAGTGCATCAAGAGATACGCCGGCGAAGACTTCCCCGTATCCCTGCGTTACTCCGTTAAGTCCTACACCAAGACCTGGGGTAAGGGCGCTGTTCCCGGCGAAGAGTTCGTAGAGTGGGGCCGTGACATGCCCGAATCCGAGAAGGCTATCAAGTACCTCGGCGACGCAGGCTACGACTTCTTCAACTGCGATAACGGTACTTACGACGCTTGGTACTGGGCACATCCGCCTCAGTACATGCCCGACAACTGCAACCTCGCAGACGTTGAGCACATAAAGAAGTTCACCGACAAGCCCGTAGCATGCGCAGGCCGTATGCTGCCCGAGACCGCCGCAGAAGAGATCGCTGCCGGCCGTCTGGACGCTGTCGCAATCGCACGTCAGAACCTCGTCGATCCCGATTGGATCATCAAGATCCAGGAAGGCCGCGAGGACGAGATCAAGCCCTGCATCCGCTGCCACAACGGCTGCTTCAACTTTGCTAAGTACAAGGGCACCGCAAACATCCAGGGCCTTGAGGACTCCCTGCACCTCGGCCGCTGCGCACTTACTCCGTCCACCATGCAGCACAACCGCTACAAGATCGTTCCGACCAAGAACCCCAAGAAGGTTGCTATCGTCGGCGCAGGTATCGGCGGCGTAGAGGCAGCTCTGGTTCTTACCCAGCGCGGCCACAAGCCCGTTATCTTTGAAAAGACCGACCGTATCGGCGGCCTGTTCCTCACTGCTTCCGCAATGAGCTTCAAAGAGAACGACAAGGCTCTCATCACCTGGTATGAGAACGAAGTTAAGAAGGCCGGCCTCGACATTCGCTTCAACACCGAGATCAACGATCTGGGCATCCTCCGCGGCTACGACGAGATCATCGTTGCAACCGGCGCAGTTCCCAGAAAGATGCTGATCCCCGGCTTCGAGAAGTGCCTCACCTTCACTCAGCTCCTGCGTGAGAAGTACCCCGTAGGCGACAAAGTGGTCTTCTTCGGCGGCGGCCAGTCCGCTTGCGAAGCTGCATACGAGATGGTCCTCCAGGGCAAGCACCCGATCATCGTCGAGTACGCAAAGGACCTCGTTCCTGCACAGAACGTCTGCCTGTCCAACGCTTCCTTCCTGCGTGATGTTCTCGAGTATCACAAGGTTCCCACTTACCTTGAGCATACTATCCGCGAGATCAAGGACAAGACCGTCGTTATCGCTTCCAAGGACGGCAAGAACGTATTTGAGGTCGAGTACGACAATATCGTAAACGGCATCGGCTTCGTTCCCGCACCTGTCGGCGGCAAGGGCAAGAACATCCACCGCGTCGGCGACTGTGTCACCATCGGCAACCTGCGTACCGCTATCTGGCGCGCATGGGACGTCTGCATGAAGATATAGTCTCCAGACCCCAATAAAACCAAAGCATAACAAATCCGGTACGGAATTTTCCGTACTGGATTTTTTCTTTTTAGTGGCGCATTGAGGCTGCTGCGGATACGGTGATCTCTGGCAGCCCGACAGGAGACAGCGGAACAAACAATAGTTGCTACGCAACCCGATAGTCCAAGCTACGTTTTGCGGTTGCCCGATTCGAGGATGCGGAGGAAACCATGCTGCTTCGCAGCTGTTAGCTGAGAGCAGAGAGTAATTGTGTGCGCAAGCGCACGGATTTAGTTATGCATTTGGTCCGTACCTATACGGTTCTTGCGTCAGCACGACCGGAGGGGGCAGGCAAAACCGTGAAACTGCCGAGCTGCGATAGTGCACTTCTAAATTCAGTACCGCAGTTGCGTTACGCGAGGCAAATACGGTTTCCTCGCACCTTCAATACCGGGATGCAAAATCCTTTGTTGCATTCATGTTACGCGAAACGCTATGGTTTATTTCGTTGTTTCCGGTCGGGTCACCAGAGATGACCGTATCCGTAGGTGCGGTAATTCGCCACTAAAGAGGCAGGGCGTATTTTTCGGAGTAACGGCGGTAGTGCTCGGCAAATTCGGGAACGTCCTTGCGCTCGTGCTGGGTCTCGTGGGCGCTGAGCGTGTGCTTTTTCAGGTCGAGCACACACAGAGCGACGTTGGAGCAGTGGTCGGATGCGCGCTCGAGGTTCGTCAGGAGGTCTGACCACACAAAGCCGGCCTCAATGCTGCACTCACCCTTTTTCATGCGCAGGATATGCCGCGTGCGCAGCTCATCCTTCAGATCGTCCACGACCTGCTCGAGCGGCTCGACGCAGGAAGCCGCCTGTGCGTCGTTTTCGGCAAACGCCTTGACTGCGAGATCCATGACCTCGCCGACGGCAGCCGACATGACCGACAGCTCGTACTTTGCGCTGCGTGAAAATTCAAGCTGCTTGTCGTGCATCTCCTCGGCGGACTCAATGATGTTCACCGCGTGGTCGCCGATGCGCTCAAAATCGCCGATGAGCTTAAGAAGCTCCGTTACCTCCTCGCTGGCGGCGTCGCTGAGCGGCTCCGCGCCGAGCTTAAGCAGGTAAGTTCCGAGCATATCCTCGTACTTGTCGGTTTTGTCCTCGCCCTCGCGCACCTCCTGCGCGGCCTTGGGGTCAAACTCCATGACGCAGTCGATGGCCTTTTTCAGCGCGCCGGATGCATAGTATGCCATATCCTCGGCGACAACGCTGCACTGCTCGAGCGCGAGCGGCGGAGTCGCGAGAAGGCGCTCGTCGAGCGTGACCTCGGCATCCTTTTTCTTGCCGTCGGGAACGAGGCGGATCGCAAGCTTTTCAAGCAGCCCGGACGCCGGCAGCAGCAGTGCAGTGCAGGCAACGTTGAACGCCGTGTGCGCGATCGCAATGCCGTACATCGTTGCGCTCTCGCCGAGTATTGCCGGAGCTGCAACGGCGCGGATAATGCAGAACACCGTGAGCCACACCACCGTGCCGATGACGTTGAACGACAGGTGGACGATAGCCGCGCGCTTTGCGTTGCGGCTCGTGCCGACGGAGGAGATCAGCGCCGTGACGCAGGTGCCGATGTTCTGGCCCATGATGATGGGTATGGCCGCAGCGTAGCTCACCTGTCCGGACAGCGCCAGAGCCTGAAGAATGCCGACGGATGCCGAGCTTGACTGGATGATCGCGGTCAGGGCCGCGCCGGCGAGAACGCCCAGCAGCGGATTGGTGAATGCGACGAACAGCTGCCTGAACGCAGGCACCTCGCGCAGCCCGGAGACCGCGCCGGACATGGTGTCCATGCCGAACATGAGCGTCGCAAAGCCCAGCATGATCATTCCGGTGTCGTTTTTGCGGCTGTCCTTGCTGAACATATACATTATTATACCGATAAGCGCGAGCACCGGTGTGAACGACGTGGGCTTGAGAAGCTGAACCCACACAGCGTCGCCGCTTATGCCGCCGAGGCTCAGCAGCCACGCGGTCACGGTCGTGCCGATGTTTGCGCCCATGATAACGCCGATCGCCTGCTTGAGCGTCATAAGCCCCGAGTTTACAAAGCCGACAACCATAACGGTCGTGGCCGATGAGCTTTGTATAACAGCCGTGACGACAAGTCCGGTCAAAAAGCCCGTCATTGTCTTGCCGGTCATCTTGCCAAGCGTCGTGCGCAGGCGGCTGCCCGCGCGGCGCTCGAGTGCCTGACCCATTATGTTCATGCCGAACAGAAACAGGCACAGCCCGCCTATCATCTCCAGCGCGTCAAATATGTCCATAAATTACCCTCTCTTACATTTTACAATTCATTTTACAATCACCATTTTAGCCCCAGTTTATCAAATCAATAATCCGCTCTTTGTAAAATCCCCGTAAAGTTTTTTAGAGGCGATTTTGCGCACCTACGGATACGCTTATTGCCGGTGCCCGGTGTCGAAGTTACCGACGAAACCGTAAAACTGCCGCCATACATAAGTGCGGCGCTGCGTTTTGCGCTTGCCCGGTTCGAAACGTTGGAATTAACCGCAACTGCTACGCAACCCAGTAGTGCGTTGCTGCGTTTTGCACCGCATCCTTGTAGGGAACGGATTTATCCGTTCCGCTTGCCACGGCTTCGTCGGTACTCAAATATAGAATCGTAGGGGCGGCCATTGATCGTTTTTTAGAGGCGATTTTACATTCTACAAATACATTTTTTGCGGTATCCCGACCGGTGATTACTGACGAAGTCGGTACATATGGAAACAAAGTAGCGCCTACTGCGCGGATATAATTACACCTCATCTGCCGCAAGCGGCATCTTCCCCTCAAGCTCCGCAAGGGGAAGACAATGTCGAAACCTTGACTGCGTACCGTTGTATTAACTGCGTCGGTAGATGCAACAAAACGGAACGGATAAATCCGTTCCCTACGATTCTATTTCGGTGCCGATGAAACCATAACATGCGGAACGGGCAAGCCCGTTCCCTACAATGGTGCATCCCAAAATTCAGCAGCGTGCTATGGGGTAGCGAGGCAGTTACGGTTTTCACCGCACCCTCGAACCGGGCAACCGCAATAAACGTATCGGTACAATGTAAAATCGCCTCTAAAAAATCGCCTCTAAAAAAACTCTTGACATGGCGAGGATTTTTTGATATTCTATTTAAGCGCTCCAAAGACAGCAGGTGACTTATGGTGTAAATCCTGCCGAGGATGGCATCATATTTTTGATTGCTTACAACCTTCGTGTCTTTGTGCACGGAGGTTTTCTTTATGAGCGTGAACATCAGTGTGGAGGTGAAAAACACACATGCCTAACGCAAAAGTTCTCAGCGAGAAGCAGGCGATAGTAGAAGCACTCGTCGAGCGCATCAACGCAGCAAGCGCAGGTATTCTGGTTGATTACCAGGGTATCACCGTGGCCGAAGATACGGCTCTGCGTACCGAGATGCGCAAGGAGGGCGTTGACTACACCGTCGTCAAGAACACCCTTACCAGGATCGCTATCGACAAGGTCGGAATGAACGAACTTGATCCCGTCCTCAACGGCAGCACATCCATGGCAACCAGCACCGAGGACCCCATCGCTCCGTTCCGTATCATCAGCGATTACTCCAAGAAGCTCGGCGATAAGTTCAATATCAAAGCAGCTTTCATGGAGGGCAAGATCCTCAGCGAGCAGGAGATAGCAGAGCTGTCCACGCTCACCAGCAAGAACGACCTGTACTCGAAGCTGGCAGGCTCCCTGAATGCGATCATGGGCGGCCTTGCAGTTGCTCTGAGCGAAGTCGTCGAGCAGAAGGGCGGCGCAGCCGCTCCGGCAGAAGCAGCAGAATGATCGGCTGCATCAAACATTAAAATTTGGAGGAAATTATAATGGCAAGCGAAAAAATCACCGCCATGATCGACGAGATCAAGGCTCTTTCCGTTCTCGAGCTCAAGGAGCTCGTTGATGAGATCTGCGAGACCTTCGGCGTTTCCGCAGTAGCAGCAGCAGCTCCCGCAGCAGGCGGCGCAGCAGAGGCTGTCGCAGAGAAGACCGAGTTCGACGTTGTTATGACCAGCTTCGGCGCAGAGAAGATCAAGGTCATCAAGGAGATCCGCGGCATCACCGGTCTTGGCCTGGCAGAGGCAAAGGCAATGGTCGAGAAGGTTCCCGTTGCTGTCAAGGAAGGCATTTCCAAGGAAGACGCAGAGGCTCTCAAGGCTCAGCTCGAAGCAGTCGGCGCAGCAGTCGAGATCAAGTAAGAAATTACTTAAACAATCAAAAAACTCCGTTCGGATGAACGGAGTTTTTGCTTTTTAGAGGCGTATTTGGTCTGATACCGATACGGTTCTTGCGTCAGCACGACCGGATGGTGCGGAGGAAACCGTGGATGCCTCGCAACCCGGTAGTGCGGCGCAAAACGCAGCTCCGCACTAATGTTACGCGGCAGTTTCCCGGTTTTGTCGGTAACTTCGACACCGGGCTACCGCAATAAATGTATCCGCAGGTGCGTCAATGCGCCACTAAAAAATTATTCGATGAGAAGGGTGTCCATGATTGCGAGCATTTCGGGGTTTGAGCGGATCTTTACGCGCTCGTCCTCGTTATCGTCGCCCATGAGCACGACCGTCGTCAGCACATAGTCGGACGTCGAGTCAGCGGCCGGGAACGCCATGCAGTAGCTGCCGCCGTTTGTGAAGCAGATGCCTTCGGCGTTTTTGAAGCTGACCTTGCCGAAGTTCTTGTAGTTTTCGGCAACGGATCTCTCGAGCGCCGCGAAGTCCTCTCCGTGATAGTATGGCGCGTATTCGATCTGGATGGAGAAGTCGTCGGTGTTTATGATCGCAACGTGCGAGTCACCCGAGTCGGTGATGTAGCCCTCGGACACGACGCCGAACGCGTGCTTATCGGCATCGTATGTGACCGTGACGGTGATCTCCTTTGCGTCCTTATAGCCGCTTGCGAAGCTGTAAACTCCGGTTTTGGGGTTCTTGAAGGAAAACTCCGCATTGTTTTTGCCGCCGGACTTAGGAGCGGCTTTCGCCGCAGGCTTTGCCGCTGCCGGCTTCTTCTCCGCGTCGGACTTGCCCTTGAGCACAAGCGCTGCGCCTGCCGCCGCCGCTGCCGCGATGGGTGCTATGAACAGCCATTTTTTCATGGTTTCAACCTCCGTTTATTTTCATTTTCTGGCTTGCTATGATTTTAACCCATACAGGCATGCATAGTCAAGCGCATTGACGCGAACCTTAAGTTTTGCTACAATATTTCAGTGGCGAATTGACGCTGCTACGGATACGGTGATTGCCGGTGCCCGGTTCGGGGCATTGGCAGAACCCATAACGTTTCGCGTAACGCAAGTGCAGCAAATGGTTTTGTCAGCACTCACCGGTCGGGCTGACGCAACGAACGTATTGGCATCAGCGTAAAGGCGCTACTAAAATGCCTTCCCCTGCGCAGCTTGAGGGGAAGACATTTGGGTGCAGACAAAGTTTTGCACTAATATAGCACAATCTAATGTATGGCGAAACGTTACGGTTTCCTCCAATGTTCCGAACCGGGCACTAATATAAATGTATAGGAGCGGCGCTAAAGCGCCTCTGAAAAAATGGAATTGTGGAAAAACGGGCCGCAGTTTGAGCAGTCGGAGCATTTCCGGCTGGGCACGGACTCCGTGCTGCTGGCCGATTTTGTGAATATAGGCGCACGACGCAGAGGCATCGACCTCGGCTGCGGCTCGGGCATACTGCCGCTGCTGCTTCTGACAAGGAGCACGGCACTGCATATGACGGGGCTTGAGCTGAACCCCGAGGCCGCGCGCGTTGCGCGCGAAAATATTGCCGCGAACGCGCTGGATGCGCGCTGCGATATCGTCGTCGGCGATATCCGACGCTGCCGGGATGAGTTCAAGACCGGGCAGTTTGACCTCGTAGTGTCGAACCCACCGTACTTTGCCGCCGGAAGCGGCAAGCTCAGCCCGAACGCGGATAAGGCCGCGGCACGCGGCGAGGTGCTGTGTACATTGGAGGATGTCTGCCGCGCGGCCGCGTTCCTGTGCCGAACGGGCGGCGCATTCTGCCTTGTGCATCGCGCCGAGCGCCTTGCAGACGTGATATGCCTGCTGCTCGAGAACGGCTTTGAGGCAAAGCGGCTGCGCACGGTCGCGCACAGACCCGGCAAGGAGCCGTCGCTCGTGCTCATCGAGGCGCGGCGCGGCGCAGGCTCGGGACTTAAAATAATGCCGCCGCTGCATATCTGCGGCGACGACGGGCGCGAGAGCGCCGAGATAAAACGCATCTATCACAGGGAGGACTGACATGAGCGGTAAATTATACTTGGTCGGAACGCCGATCGGCAACCTCGGCGACCTTTCGCCGCGCGGCGAGCAGGCGCTGCGCGACGCAGACTTCATCGCCGCTGAGGACACACGCGTTACGATGAAGCTGCTCAACCACTTCGACATACGCAAGCCGCTCGTGAGCTATTTCGAGCACAATAAATATGCGTCCGGCGCGAAGATCCTCGAGCGCATCATCGCCGGAGAAAACTGCGCGCTCGTGACCGACGCCGGCATGCCGGCCATATCCGACCCCGGCGAGGAGCTGGTGCGCATGTGCGCCGAGAGCGGGGTCGAGGTGCTTGTCGTGCCCGGCCCGGCCGCCCTGGTATCGGCCGTTGCACTGTCGGCGCTGCCGTCGGGCAGATTCTGCTTCGAGGGTTTCCTGTCCACCGCAAATAAAAGCCGCCGCGAGCACCTTGAAAGCCTTCGCGGCGAGAAGCGCACCATGATCTTTTACGAAGCGCCGCACAAGCTCATGCGCACGCTCGAGGACATGAAAGCCACATTCGGCGCGGATCGCCGCATTGCGCTGTGCCGCGAGCTGACAAAGCTCCATGAGCAGACGATACGCACAACGCTCGGCGAGGTGGTCGAGTATTTTTCCGCAACGCCGCCCAAGGGCGAGTTCGTGCTGGTCATCGACGGAGCGCCGGATTCCGAGCCGGAGTTTACGCTCGCCGACGCGCTCACCCTCGTCGAGCACTATCGCTCCGAAGGCCTGTCGCGCAAGGCCGCCTGCAAAAAGGCTTCCGCCGAAACCGGTCTGTCCTCCAAAACCCTCTACGACAGCTCTTTGGAGGAGCATTGACGCAGTCACCAATACGCCTCTAAAAAATCGCCACTAAAAAGTTGACAAAGGGAAAGGCGGGGCGTATAATCGAGGCTGTTTTTTCGGGCGAGGGGGAATTTGCTTCATGTACGCCAAGCGCATACGCGGCCAGATGTCCGAATCCATGCTCACGGCCGTGTTTATAATCCTGTCCGGCGGTTTGCAGGATTCTTACACCTATCTTTGCCGCGGTAAGGTTTTCGCAAACGCGCAGACGGGAAACATCGTGCTGCTGAGCGCATATCTCTTCGACGGAGAATGGTCGCACTGCACTCGATATCTTGTCCCTGTGCTGGCCTTTATGCTCGGTATTTTCGTTGCCGAGTGCGTCCACCGGCATTATAAATACATGGAGCGTGTACACTGGCGGCAGCTCATAATTTTGTCCGAGATAGTCCTGCTTTTCGCCGTCGGCTTTCTGCCGCAGACGATTAATACTTTCGCCAACGCCGTCGTTTCCTTTGTGTGCGCCATGCAGGTGCAGACCTTCCGAAAGGTGCGCGGCCACGCCTACGCAAGCACCATGTGCATCGGCAACATGCGCAGCGGCACCGAGGCACTTTGCGCATATTTCCACACGCGCGATATCGCGATCCTGCACAAGGCGCTGACGTATTTCGGCGTGATCGTCCTGTTTGCGCTCGGCGCCGGGCTTGGCGCGCTGCTGACAAACGTTTTTGCCGTCCGCGCGATCTGGTTTTCCTGCGCTCTGCTGACAATAAGCTTTTTCATGATGTTTATTAAAGAGACAGAGGAAAAGTTATAAGCATAAAAAACGGTACGGATAATTCCGTACCGTTTTTTAGAGCATAGTGATGCAGCTGCGGATACGATTGGCGTAGTTATGCATCCGGTTGAAGTTACGAAACTCCATGCTTTTTTTATTCACTTCTGCTGCGTTCTGAGCGCAGGCGGCGATAGAAGGTGGCCTCGCTCATTCCGCAGCGCGCGATAAGCTCGCCAAAGGGCAGCGCGCCGATCTCCCATCTGTAAACAAGCTTTGAGAAATCATCCGGCAGCGGCTTTTCGGGCCTTCCGAAGCGCACGCCGCGCTCCATTGCCGCCGCTATGCCCTCTGCCTGCCGCTTTTTGATGTTCTCGCGCTCGGACTGCGCGACGAAGGACAGAATTTGCAGCACGAGGTCGGCGATGAACGTGCCCATGAGGTCCTTGCCCTGCCGCGTGTCCAGAAGCGGCATGTCGATAACGACGATGTCAATGCCTATCTCCTTCGTGAGATAACGCCACTGCTGCTGGATCTCCTAATAGTTTCGGCCGAGACGGTCGATGCTGAGCACATACAGCAGATCACCCTCGCGCAAGCGGCGTGCGAGCTGTTTGTACTGCGGACGAAGGAAGTCCTTGCCCGACTGCTTGTCAACGAAAATGTTCCGCTCCGGGACGTTTCTTGCGCGAAGCGCGAGCAACTGCCGCTCCTCGTTCTGGTCGGTGCTCGACACGCGCGCGTAACCGTAAATATCCATAATATCTCCCATGTGCAAACAGCAGGTGCAGAAAAGTCCGCACCTGCTGTTTTTGTTTTATTCCTCATTATCGCCGTCGCCGGTTTTATCGTCAATGGTCTTTTTTCCGCGCGCGATGAGCTTTTTGAGGAGATCCGGGACGGGAGCACCCATTGCGGCGGCGTTTTCCACGATGCTGCCAAGCTCCGTGAAGAAATACCACGCCGCGACTATGGGCGTTATCAGGCAGCTTTGGCCGATCATCGGCAGCTCAAAGCCGAAGTTATCGCCCACGAGCCTGAGCACAAGATCGCACATTGCGGCAACCAGCACGCCGAAGATGCTGCCCAGCTTGTGCCACAGGCCGCGCCGTGCGGCCGCGCTGCTCCAGGTTTTGTTATACAGTGCCGCGAACGTGCCGGTAAGATAGTCCAGCGCCATCGCGATAAGCCACAATACCACCATCCAGCCGACCCAGCCGAACAGCGCGGTTCCGAATGCGATAAGCGCTGCCGCCGCGGCCTTTATCTCGGCGGCTTTATCCGGTGTGTCCATTTTCCTACGCCTCCCTTTCAAAATAGCGGCGCATGATCTCCATCGTGCGGAGCATATCTTCCGTTATATCAAGCTTGCCGCCATCCTTGCCGTGCAGGGCGCCGGCGTCAACAAAGCGCTGCGCCATCTCGCGGTAGCCGGCCGGTATATCCTCAAGCCTTTCCCATCTTGTCATGTCGTTTTCGCTTCCTTTCTCAATATAATTTCGCCCGGCGGCACGGCATATGCCGCGGCATATCGCCTCGCCGATATCGTCCGTGTGCTCGACTATCCAGCGCGCGGTGTCGGGCGAGTCGTGGAACTCGCACTCGCAGTAGATGCATGTGCCGGTCGTGTTGCGGATCTCGTAAAACTGCTTCTCGCGTATGCCGTAGACCGAGCGATAGGGCGTGATCGCGTCGATCTCGTCAAAAACCGGCTGCGCGTATTTCATGCGCTCGGGACTTTTTGACGCGACGAACACGACGCAGCCGCGGCCGCGGCCGGCGTTTGTGTGGATGCAGACGTGAACGTCCGCGCCCCAGGCGTTGGACTCGCGCACGCGCTCGTACATGGCGTTCGAGCCGTCGGCGAAGTTTGTTTTTACCTCAAAGCCGTTTCGCTCGAGCGCCGTCTTGCACGCGGCGGCGATCTTCCGGCACTGAAGAGCCTCGTTCGTGCCGCCGTAAGCATAAGGATTGCTCAGCTGATCCGAGGGTGAGAGATATATTTTCAAATTGATCATTCCTTTCGGCAATTTATTCTATGCTGATGCCTCAGCTCCCTCTACCCATAGGCTGTTTTCGAGCCCGGCTTGTACGTTTGCGTGCAAGTAAACCGTTAAGGATGAAAGATATTTACACTTTATTCATGATTATATTGACAAATTTACTAAAACGGCGTATTATTTATATACTGCTTTAAATTAAAAAAGCAAGAGAAAGAATTAATGGAGAGAAAGTAATGGAAAACAAAATGGAAAAAAGGTACGGACTGCCTACCGCGATTTCCATGGTCATCGGAATCGTTATCGGTTCCGGTGTCTTTATCAAAGGCGGCAAGGTCCTGTCGCTCACCGGCGGCAACCTTTTGCAGGGCATTGCGGTCGTCGGCATAGTTGGCTTGATATGCATCATCTGCTCGCTGGTTTTTGCAACGCTTGGCAGCAAGTATGAGAAAGTCAACGGCGTCGTTGACTACTCCGAGCTTGCGCTCGGCTCCAAGTACGCTTACTATGTAGGTTGGTTCATGACAACGATCTACACTCCGGCGCTTGCGTCGATGCTGGCGTTTTTCTCGGCAATGATGTTCTTGCAGCTGTTCGGCATATCGTCGATCGACTTTGCAAACGGCCAGGTAAACGCCGTTGCGATCGGTGTCGGCGCGGGATTTTTGATGATAGGCTACGGCATCAACGCGCTCAGCCCGAAGATCGCCGGCAAGCTCCAGGTCGGAATGACGGTCATCAAGCTCATCCCGCTAATTCTCATGGGTGTTGCCGGAACCATCGCCGGGCTTGTCAACGGCACGACGCTCGAGGTGCTCGACTATGTAAATTCCGCCGACTATGTCGCCGTTGACGGCACGGGATTTTTCAAGGCGATCGTCGGATTTGCCTTCGCCTACGAGGGATGGATACTCGCAACGAGCATCAACGCCGAGCTTAAGGATTCAAAGAAGAACCTGCCTCGCGCACTGGTCATCGGCGCGCTGGTGACGATCGTTCTCTACGCTCTGTATATCTGGGCGATGAGCATCGTGGGCGATGTTAACACCATCATTTCCACCTGGCCGTTCGGCGAGAGCCTGCCGCGCCTTGCGTTCTCGAAGCTGTTCGGCAACGTCATCGGCACTATCGTGTATGTGTTCATCACCATCTCCTGCCTCGGCACGATGAACGGCCTGATCATGGCCTCCTGCCGCAGCATGTACTCAGTTTCCGCGCGCGGCATGGGTCCGCAGCCGAGCTTCTTCGGCCACATCGACGATCAGAATAACTTCGCCATCAAGTCCTCCATCGTCGGCATGATGCTCGCAGGCTTCTGGTATGCCTGGACGGTCATGATGTGGATGGGCGGCCCCGGCCTGTTCGGCGCGGTGCACTCAAGCGAGTGGTTCGCCTGGGAGCCGGACGAGATCGGCATCATCTGTCTGTATCTGATGTATATCCCCATGATGATCGGACTCATGGTCAAGGCAAAGGAGCTTGGCCCCGTCAAGCGCTTTGTTCTGCCCATTCTGGGCGTTGCCTGCTGCCTGTTCTTCTGCTACGCGATCTGGACGGGCTACGGCTGGAAGCAGTGCGTCGGCTTCCTGATCTTCTTCGCGGTCGTAATGTTCATCGGCTATCTGTTTGAAAGATACCGCGTAAAGAACGCGCAGACGGCAAAGAAATAAGCTCAAAACAAAAAATCGCCCCTGCGTCACATCGGCGCAGGGGCGTATTGCGTGAATGAAAAAAACAAGGTATAATATATATAAGTAATTATCAGGTCCCGGAGGAAAACATGAGATATCCCTGTCTGGTGGTCGATCATGATGACACCGTTGTCAACAGCACCGCCACGGTCCACTACCCCTGCTTTGTCGAGTACACAGGTGTCTATCATCCCGAGGTGCATTACACACTTGAGGAGTATATAAAATACAACTTTGACCCCGGCGTTGTCGCGTTTTTCTGCGATATCATCGGCATGAGCCGCGCCGAGACCGAGCGCGAGCAGATATATTGGAACGACTATGTCCAGCACCACGTTCCGCAGGCCTACGACGGCATGCGCGAGCTGCTTTGGCGGCATAAGGAGCAGGGCGGCGTGCTGTGCGTCGTATCGCATTCCTACACTCAGAACATTCTGCGCGATTACCGCGAAAACGGCCTGCCCGAGCCTGACCTGGTGTTCGGCTGGGAAAGTCCGGCGAGCGAGCGTAAGCCCAGCCCCTATCCGCTTGAGCAGATAATGAAGAGCTTCGGCTTTTCACGCTCAGAGCTTTTGATGCTCGATGACCTCAAGCCCGGCTACGATATGGCCAAAAGCTGCGGCGTGGATTTCGCCGCCGCCGGCTGGTCGAATGACATCCCGGAGATCGAGAGCTTCATGCGCTCAAATTGCGATAAATACTTCAAAACGGTTGCCGGATTTTCCGACTTCCTTGAGGAGATTTGACAATGAAAATGGGTAAACAGATCTACCGCGTCGTGCTCACCGGAGGCCCCGCCTCGGGCAAGACGACGCTTATAAGCCGCATCCTCAAGGAATTCAAGCAGGATGACGGCTGGCGCGTTATAACCATTCCCGAAACGGCGACCGAGCTTATATCGGGCTTCGGAATAAACCCATTCGGTGTTTGCATGTCGATGCTGAAGTTTCAGGACTTTGTCATTGCCGACCAGATCCACAAGGAAAAGCTTGCCCTCCAAGCGGCAGAAGTCGTGCCGGAGGAAAAGGTGCTCATCGTTTACGACCGCGCGCTTTTGGACGACAAGGCATACATCACCGACGAGGAGTTTGCCGAAACGCTTTATCGCGTCGGCGGCAAGACCGAGGCCGAGGTGCTCGCAGGCTACGACGCGGTGCTGTATCTCGTCACCTGTGCCAAGGGCGCGGAGTTTGCGTACAACCTCGGCAACACCGCGCGCAGCGAGTCGATAGAGTACGCGCGCGAGATCGACGATCGAACGCTGAATGCCTGGAGCGCGTATCAGAACCTGCGCATTATTGATAATTCGGTCAATTTCGAGGATAAGATCAACCGTGCGATACGCGAGATCTATCGCGTCATCGGCGAACCCGAGCCTATGGTCAAAAAGCGCAAGTACCTCATTGCCATGCCGGATATCGAGCTGCTGAAGTCGCGCTACCGCGCCGTCGGCATCGACATGGTGCAGACATACCTCGCAATGACGAACCCGGCCATAGAACGCCGCGTCCGGCGGCAGAAAAACGGCGAAGAGGAGCTGTATTTCTACACCGAGAAGCATTTTCGCCCCGACGGCACGAAGTGGGACACCGAAAGGCCGATCACCGAAAAAGAATACGGCCGCTATATGCTCGAGGCTGACCCAACGCTCAGCAGCGTGAGCAAGGTGAAGTACCGCTTTGTGTATGACAGCTGCCGGTTTGAGATCGACGTTTACCCGTTCTCGGCCGAGCGCGCAGTGCTGTTTTGTTATTCCGAAAAGCCGGAGTGCAGCGCTCCGCCGGAGCTTGAGATCATCAGCGACGTGACCGGCAAAGCCGAATATAAGAATAAGCAGCTTGCAAAATCACAAACTCTGTGAAAAAGTGCCCGACAATTTGTCGGGCACTTAAAATATATAAGTAGATTACTTATTTACCTTCAATTTTGCCGAAGATATTTGCGAGGATATCCATGACGGTCTTGCTTGCGTCGCTGCCGCCTGACCATTCAAGGATCTTGCCGATGCTTTCAAAAATGTGATTTAACATTGTATAGTGCTCCTTCCTTATAAAAATGTTTTCCGTTGGCCGATACATGTTTGGAAATAGTCATGTATTTTCGTGTTGCGGCTCGGCCGTTTGCCGCCTCAATTATAAGGACGGAAAAATTTCGACGACATTCCGCAAAATTCGACTGTTAACAGCTTATTAAAAACTTTCAATAAATACTTGCGTGCAATCTCAACATGCGGTATAATAATTCCCACTGAACATCCGGGTGTAGCGCAGTTGGTAGCGCGCCTGCTTTGGGAGTGCCGTGGCGGTATCCGGGACGGGGCAAGGCGAAACGCCGCAAAGCCTTGTGACACCTGCATTTGCGGGATTTCCTCCGATTACCGAAAGCGGCATAAAAGCGGCTTTGACCACATGAATGACCACAGACAGAAAAATCTTTGATTTTCCCCTCCGCCGTGGTATAATGGCAGAAATTGAATATCCGGGTATAGCGAAGTTGGTATCGCGCCTGGTTTGGGAGAATACGACCAGCCGGATAGAAAACTCAATAACCGGGTGTAGCGCAGTTGGTAGCGCGCCTGCTTTGGGAGCAGGATGCCGCAGGTTCGAATCCTGTCACTCGGACCACCTTTTTCAGAAGAACCGCCTTTTTAGGCGGTTTTTCTGCGTTAAAAGTTCGATTTTTGAGGGCAATTGACCACATAACGACTGTGTTCAGAGAGGCAAAATGGCGGCTTTATCCTTGGAACGGAAGAATGCCGAAAAATGCAAAATCCCTAACCCATCCCTAACGGGAGTATTTTCAACATTTTTGTGCGCAGGTGTGACAATATCTTGAATTTTTCGGCGTTATGCACTATAATATTTCTACGGTGAGCCTTTGCGCCACCAAGGCGACCGTATGGGAGTATTCCTATGCGGTCTTTTTTGTTGTATCTATAGCATTTTGATTAAGGGAAATGCTCAATAATAGTCCGTAGATTATGGCAGAAGAATTGGAGGGGTGCATATGCCGAACAAAACATTGGTTCCCGATAAGTTGCAAGGGTATTTACTTCAGGTGAAGCATATGCTCTTTGAGCTCATTTCAGTTGATGACCGCGTTGTTAGCGTCGAGAAACTGGATGATGTGGCCGTAGAGACCGATGGAAAGGTTATTGCTGAACAAGTAAAAAGCGTTACGTCAGCTAATAATCCAATAGCTGAACGGTCTTCAGTTTTCTGGAAAACTCTCTACAACTGGTGTACTTATATCGTGGCTGGGGATCTACCTTCTGGAGCCATTATGCGCTTTGTAGTTGTTTCAAACGGTACTGTCTTCCCCGGCGGCATTCAAGCATCCTTCATGAATGCGCACTCTGACTATGAGGCCCAAAAAGCGCTTGCCGATGCCAAAGAAGCAATTTTGGGTACAACTCAAGGTGGTTCTGCAGCCGATGTGTATGCAACCCTACCAGATTCGTATAGGGACTATATAAGATACCTCTTTGATGACAGCCGAACTAAAATCGTTTGCGATGTCATCAAGGCTATGGAAATCGAGATACACAATAACACCTATGACGAAGACCTCCTAAATCGTTTTAGCAATCAAGTAGGCATTCCTTCTGAATATGTCGATCTTCTTCTGACAGATATGCTCGGCTGGGTTACTCAAACAGTGGAATCATTTACAAAGGACAACAAACCCGCCTACATCTCTGCAGCAGATTACCGCAAAGCCTTGAACGCACAAATCAGGGCATATAATACAAACGCCGTGCTTCGAGCAGTTTCACGAGCCCCTTCACGAATCGAACAAAGTGGCGAAGTAGAACGACTTGACACCTACATTAGGCAATTACAGTTAGTTGAAGTGGATGATACCACTTTATACGAAGCTGCCAGCGATTTTTTACGCGCAAAAGTTGACAAAATAGAGTGGGCACAGCGTGGGATTGTTCATGCGCAGAGCTTTGAGGATTACCGTGACGCACTTTACCGTATCTGGACGAATCAAAAACAGCTTCTGGGATTGCAATACAGAACAGATCCCATCGCTTGTGGTCAAGCAGTATATTTCAAGTGCAGAGACGATTCTGCGCGGCAAAAGCTACAGGGCGTTGAGGTTCCTCCATTTTTTGGTAGCGGTTCATTACAGGACTTGGCAAACGATCCTGCTGATTCGCCGAAAATTGGATGGCATCCTCAGTATATAGCGCTATTGAAAGAAGGTAGTGTATGAGTAGCCAGGATCTTGATGTAATGTATGTACAAAACCCCGCTCTTGGTACAGTTCTGCTCTGGAGATTTACTTGCGGATATTACTCTAACGAAAACCGGCCAGTCCCTTTTCCTTTGCTATTTGTGGTCTTACCAATTGTATTTCGCCAAGATTTGTGCAGCGTGATAAAGAGCACCCAAAAAGCCAGCGGTTTATCAAAGGTTTCGGAGAAACTGTTTTCAGGTAAGTTAAATGATAGCATTCATTATGTGAATAATACGGCCATACAAATGCGTGAATTAACACTTGAAGCATTTAATATAGCCGTTGAAGCGAATCTCATGTCGTTGTCAACCGAAAACGCAACAGTATCCCCTCTGACCACAGCTATTCGTAAATATGTTCCCAAAGGAGACTGCAAAATCATGCTGTCTGCCGCAGAAAAACTTGGAGCATGGTGCTCCGAACTCACACTTCTTGAAGTCGGAAAATGGCTGAAAGTGAGGTTTTAGAATGAACTTTACAATTAATTCTATAATTTTATGGCCTCGAAATACTGAACATTCCCCTCGCTGCCTGTCGTTTGATTCCGAAGCTGTCAACATTATTACTGGTGCCTCGCGCACTGGTAAATCCGCGTTAATACCAATCATTGATTATTGCCTCGGCTCCGATAAATGCACCATTCCTGTGGATATTATTCGTGATGCATGTTCATGGTTTGGAGTGCTTTTCGATATGGAAAACGAGCAAATGTTGCTTTGTCGCCGTGAACCCGGAAATAAGGGATCTACTGACGATATGTTCCTCCTTCGGGACAAGGAAATCTCAATCCCTGAACATATTGAAAAAAACGCAAATGTTACATCCATTAAGAATATGTTAAACGAGTTGTTTGGGATGTCTTTCCTTGAACTTGATCCCGATGCAGGAGTATTCCGCCCTTCATATCGCGATTTTATGGCATTCCTTTTTCAACCACAAAACATCGTTGCTAACGCCGATGTTCTGTTCTACAAAGCAGATACAATGGAACATCGCAAAAAGCTCATCGATGTTTTCCCGTATGCACTCGGAGCCGTTACCCCTGAAACGCTCGCTAAGCGCAAAGAAATCGAAAGACTATCTAAAATCTCAGAGCGATATCGGCGAGATCTTGAACAGATCAAAGTCGTTGCTGAAGGATGGAGGCAGGAAGTAGCTGGCTGGTTAACCCAAGCTCATGAGTACGGTCTAACTGATTATGTTACCAATGATACTGATGGGTTTGCTCGTCAAGTTGATGAACTTCGCATTATCTCACAAAAACGAATTGCAGATGCTTCTGTTGCTTCAACGCAAGTTGCTTATTTGTCCGAAGATATCGTGGTATTACGGCAAGAGGAACAACAAATATCCAGTGAATTGTTTGCTGCCCGCAGACGACATACTGAAATGCTTCAATTGATGCAATCAATGGGCAAATATGATCAGTCACTCCAAATCCAACTTGATCGACTCGATATATCAACTTGGATTCGTTCTAATATGATTGAGCGGAATGTACTTCCGATTTTCCAGCCCAGTCATGAAAATGTCATGGACGATGTTGATGCTTTGTGCAGTGCCATCGAACAGATTGAGCGCACTACAACAGAAATGGCTGTTGTCCCTGCAGCTTTTGAGCGAGAAATGCAAACTGTGCAAGTGCAAATTCAGGAACTAACTGACAAACTGGAGGCCATCCAAAATCGAATTCGAGTTGAATCTCAGTCGCTTGTTGCTCATCGTGAAGAAAATTACACATTGGAATCAATTTCGCGTTTTCTTGGACGCATAGATTCTGCAATAAGTACTTATGAACGTATCGGAACGGATAGTGAACTCCAAGCCAAGCTCGATGAGGTAAATGCTCGTATTGAGCAGCTCAAAAAAGAAGTAAATGAAGTTGAAATTCGACGCAAGCTTGACTATGCTCTGGGCTATATAAGCACAGAGATGGGAAAGATACTTGCTCAACTGGATGTTGAACACCCGGAAGATCCTGCAGAATTCGTTATTAAAGATTTGACCGTGCGAGTTAAGAACCAAGCAGGACGCGATGATTATCTGTGGGAAATTGGTAGCGCATCCAATTGGCTATCTTATCATATAGCGCTGATTCTTGCCCTGCACCGCTTTTTCCAAACTAAATCGAGTGTAAATATTCCAAACTTTATTGTTTTCGATCAGCCAAGCCAAGTGTACTTCCCTCGCACTCGGTACTCCCCGGACGAGGCTGAACTGCAGTTAAACGATGACGATAAGAATGCAGTTCGAAAGATATTCGAAAGTCTATCTACCTTTGTAAAAGATGCTGGGTTTGGAATCCAGATTATAGTGACCGAGCACGCGGATGATGATATATGGGGCAACATACCGGATTCTCGCATCCATCTGATTGAAAAATGGAGAAATAATGTCAAACTTGTTCCTGTAGAATGGTTAGAGTAAGCAATTACTGGTAAGCTCCATGGTTACAACACTATTTCCCTCGATGATTTGATAAGACAGCACTCTGACACACAAGCGGTATCAGAGTGCTGTTTTGTTGTTAGAAGACACCATTGGTTGCACCAATGGTGTGATTTGTGTACATGTCTACCCCACCTTCTCAAACGGTATCACCTTGCACCGACTTCCCTCCGGCGGGTCGGGAGGTTCCGGAGTGGTGCCGTCAAGATTTATGCGCAAATTTATTTGCAGGCTCCGGCTGAGTGAAGTCAGCCGGCAATGGAGGCGTCGTCCAGAGCCGCCTCCAAGTGCTTC
>MNSZ01000041.1 GCA_001916715.1 Firmicutes bacterium CAG:24053_14 | reverse complement strand
CGTTATGCAGTTTGTTGAAGAAAAAACGGGCGGGCGGCTTTCGTTAGGCGCAGGCACTTTATATGGAGCATTAAACTCTTTGCAGGACAAGAAGTGGATCGAGCCTTATGGAGATAGTGAGGGAAGAAAAAAAGAATACCACATTACAGCACAGGGAAAAGAAATTGCAGAAAAAGAGCTTGCAAGGCTAAATGAACTTGTAAGCGTTGCAAGTAAAATTGTTGGAGGTGCGACATGAGCAAAAAGTGTTATCGCTATTTTGGTGGGTTGCTGAATACGCAGGCAAAATGGCTAAACAAAATGGCTGAAAAGGGATATCGACTTGTTCGGACAGGAAAACTGCTATACGAATTTGAAAAATGCAAGCCTGATGAAGTGACCTATTGCGTAGAGTTTATCGGAGAAAAATCAAAAGAGAGTTCAATAGACTATGCTAACTTTTTGGAGGATATTGGATATAAGGTATTTTTCAAAAATATCAATCTAAACTATTCTGTTGGAAAGGCTCGTTGGCGTCCATGGGCAGAACGGGGCGGGCGTATTGCGACAAACGCAACAACCTTTAACCGAGAACTATTGATTGTGGAAAAAGCAAATGATGGAAAGCCGTTTGAACTCCATACCTCTTATGACGATAAAGAAAAAAATTATGGCACCTTCCGCAATCCGTGCCTATTTCTACTGCTCATGTTTGCACTATTCGCAGTTACCGTTGGTTTCTGTAATTCCTGGCAGTATATATCAAATACAGATAATGAAAATCCGGAAGGAAGCCAAGACACAGGAATGGTGAGGAAATAAATAGCAAACCCAGCCAAGCCAGTCAACGGCAAGTGAATGGGCTGCGCCCACCGTTGACAGCCCCGCCCGTCTTTGCTGTTCGGTAATCAAGAGGGCGACAGCACAAAATGCTGCCGCCCTCTGCTATTAATTAGAATGAGGGGACTTTGTGTCCATGAGCTTGTCGTTCTCCATGATAAAGGGGCTCGCCGTATCCTGTCCCCATGAGGTGTCATATTTCCCCATAAGGTAATCGCTCAGTGCCGTTCGGTCGGCAAAGCGCAGCAGCCGGTACGGCTCCTGAAAGGCGACCTTTTCTACGAAATACAGCGTCCCGTCCTCCGCCGTCAAAAGTACGCCAACATGCCCGACAAACAGATCCGTTCATTCTCCCGAAAGGCAACGCCGCGGGATGCCCATTCCTCTTGTACGGTTTGCACATGACGCTTGATCTCCGTGGTATCCTCCGCCTTCATGGAGGAATACAGTGCTTGGAAATCTGCAAGGCTGCTTCCGCCCAGCGCATCGGGATCTGCTTTCAGCGTTTCCTCGTCCACAAACAGCACATCTTCACCGGTATTGATTTGAGAGTCCGCGCTCACGGAGAGGAAGTCCCCAAACAGGCTCATGGCGGTTATCCGGCAGTTATAGCCCGGAAACGTCCCGTTTTTCGCCGTCCATTCGTCCTGCATCGCGTAAGGGTCATATTTTGTATATAGCAGCTCCGCTTCCTCAAAGCCATCCGTAAGCCATTCCTGCTTCACGCTGTCATGAAAGCGGTCCACACGGCGGAAAAAGCTCTGAATACGCCTGTCCGACACGCCTGTGTCGGAGAGCAGCTCCTTCAAAAGTTCCCTTGATCCGCTGTCGTTCAGGTTTGTGTACTCGATTTTATTTACTGCCGGCTGCAGTTCAGAAAAATCTCCACTTCTTCCACAGCCTGCAAGTACAGAGACTCCAAGAAGCGTGCATAACGCAAGTGCTGCTGTCTGCTGGTTCAATTTCATCTATTTTGATCTTCCTTTCTTCGTCTGCAAAACTCTTCATGCTGCTTAGGATACCTCTTAGCGCATAATATCTTTGTTAAGAGAGCGCAGTTTGCGGAGAAGCCTTCACAACTGGCATGCTGTTAATTTCGTAATGACGAAGCAGGATATCTGCCCTCGGCCGTACTTGTCATCACCCACATCGCAAAGATCTTCTATCGCATTGAGGGCAGCGACATAGCGAAGGGATTCTTAACGCATCCGCGAATTTGTTCTCAATGGTCTTCAACCATCGGTGCGGCGCAGTCGCTGTAACGGGCGCAGATGGCGCATTCGTGCAGACCTCTTTCGCCATGACTTTGACATCTCGCTTTTCCCGCAGGAGCATCTGTGTATAGCCTTTCCCGACATTCGTCCGTCCCATACCTTCGTACTCCATAAATAATTCATAAGGGCAGAGCCCATTTTCCCCATGATGACGTTTCGCTTTCAGCCTTACCCTGTGTGCCGATTATTTCTTGCATCCCTAAGCACATGGTACTGCAAAAGGTTCACGCTGCATCTCCGTTCTTGATGTAGGCGGCAAGAATGGCAATAAACTCCGAAGGAAGAGGCTCCCGCTTCAAGGGATACTTCGTAATGGATCTCAGCGCTTCTCTTTTCGTTTCCCATACCCGGTCTACTGCAACGCAGGCGCTGTGTTTCACGTTGAAAATGCAGGTGTGATAGTGTCCGGCAACTGCCGGGTACAGCCACCATTCGGCAAACGGCGTCCGGGCTGGCTGCCGTGTCGTCAGATAGACCGCATACGAAACGTGAAAAAAGCGAGTGCTTTCCGCAGATAGGCCAAGATAGCGCAAAAGCCCGTATATGTCCCCCATTTCCATGGATTCCTACGCCACCTCTCTGCCCTCAACTTTTTCGATCTCATCCCGCAGGGGTGATAAAAGCTCCTTTATCTCCCCCTCCTCCAGCATGAGCAGCAGGAACACCAGCGCAACGGCGGAAAAGCAGTATATGCCCCGCTCCAAATCGCTGTATGCCCGTCCGGTGATGCGAAGCTTCTCCGCCATCTGCTCCTGTGTCAGTCCCCTGCGCTTCCTTAAAGCGCTGACATATTCCGAGAAGAATTTTCGGAGTATTTCTTTATATGGATTCATGTGCTGAGACCTCCGTTTCGACAGATTTCTGCATCTTCTGCAAAAATCTTATCCCATCACGAAGTACGCTTCCATGTAGCACACTTCGTGTCTCCTTAGAAACCGAGGGCAACGGTCAAAGCCATCCGTTTGCGCCGTGGCCGGAATGCAAAAAGCGCAGCCGCAGAGAACATCTGCGGCTGCGCTTCGATCCATTTTCAAAGCTTCGGCATCACTCAACGCCATATTGTTGTCTAAATAAATCAGCGACGATGTTTTGCTTTTGATGCATCGGGCGGCCGGACGAAACCAGACTCGCCGCCTACTCCGCGCAGAGCTCCGCCACCAGAGCGTCCATCTGCGCTTCGCTGGTTTGGTTCAGTGCGCCGCGCAGCGATACCTCCGTTTCACACAGTCGGAGTTCCTTCATCTTTTCCAACTCGGCGCGCATCAGCCGCGCGGCAGCAGGGGCCCATGAGCCGTTTTCCATGAGGCCGATCCGGCGGTTTCGGAATCCCTTTGTCTGTAAATGATCCAAAAAGGCCTTCATGGGCGGGAACAGTCCTCCGTCATAAGTGGAGCAGGCCAACACCAGTTTCCCACAGTAGAATGCGCTGGTCACGGCATAGGAAAGGTCTGTTG
>MNSZ01000054.1 GCA_001916715.1 Firmicutes bacterium CAG:24053_14 | reverse complement strand
AGGGTAAGGAAGCCGCCGAAAGGCATGGTCAGGAGCTTTGCGCCGAACTCTTCGGGGAAGATCTGAAGGCCATTGCCGGTACCGATACCGTTAATGGTGTTGATGATGCCCTTGCCGAAGGAGCCGGAACCGAGGAACTCACGGATGATGCACATGATCGTGAGAACGATAGTGTAGCCAAGGCCCTGGAAGATACCGTCGAGCGCGGAAGCGCCGATGCTGTTTTTCGCGGCAAATGCTTCTGCACGGCCGATGATGATGCAGTTGACGACGATCAGGGGGATGAACACGCCCAGAGACTCGCTCAGCGCGGGAACATATGCCTGAAGCAGGAGGTCAACTATCGTAACGAAGCCTGCGATGATGACGACGAAAACTGCGATACGGATATCATTCGGGATGATCTTGCGCATTGCGGAGATAACGACGTTGCAGCAGGTGAGGATGATAAGTACGGATATGCCCATGCCGATGCCGTTGAAGAACATCGTGGTGATGGCCATGGTCGAGCACATGCCGAGAAGCTGAACCAGAACGGGGTTATTGGTAATAAGGCCGTCCTTGAACTGTTTTTTAATATTCATGTCTGACCTCCTTAACCAAGCGTGCCGACAGCTTCGATAGCTGCGCCGACTGCCGTGCAGACTGCACGGGATGTGATGGTTGCACCGGTGATGGCGTTGATCTGGCCGCCGTCCTTGGTGACCTTAGCCTGATCTGCCGTGAGACCGGGGAACTGGTCCTTGAACTCAGCGTTGCTGGCCTTGGAACCGAGGCCGCTGGTCTCGGAGCTGGAGATGATCGATATGCCGTTGCAGGTAAGATCGGCATTTACGCCGACTGCGACGGTGATCATTCCCTGCGAGCCGGATACTTCGGCTTCAACGATCCAGTCGCCGTTATTGGTCTTGTAGACCTTGGTGACCTCGCTGCGGTCGCCGCTGTAGGAGACCTCGTCATAGCTGTCAAAATCCATAACGGCGCTGTAAGCCTCTGCGGTCTTTTTCTCGTTATAAAGTCTGATGGGCTCTTCGGTAACCATGTTGGTCAGGCCGAGAACGCCGGCAATGATCGCGGAGACGAGAAACAGAATGAGGGTAAGCTTTACTATCTTATTCATTATGCTTTTGCCTCCTTTGCTGCCTTTTTCGCTGCCTTGAGGTCTTCCTTGGTCACGCCGAACTGACGGCCGCGAGTGCCCTTATCAATTGCCCATGCGCACAGGTTCATGATGAGGATAGCGAAGGAAACGCCCTCGGGGAAGCCGCCGAAGTAACGGATGAGAACAGTCAGTGCGCCGCAGCCGAAGCCGAACAGGAGCTGACCGTTGAGCGTTACGGGGCTGGAGGAGTAGTCGGTCGCCATGAAGAAGGCGCCGAGGAGCAGACCGCCGGACAGGAGGTTGTAGAGCATCCAGTCGAGGTTTGCATAGCCGTTTCTCGGGAAGATGAAGGTCAGAACGGCAACGGTGCCGATGAAGGCAACGGGGATGCGCCAGTTGATGACCTTACGGATGAGCAGGTATGCGCCGCCGATGAGCAGTGCAAGTGCGCTTATCTCGCCGATGGAGCCGGGCATGAAGCCGAGGAACATGTCGAGATAATCATAGCCCTGAGCCGCAATGTCGCTGCCCTCTTTGAGGAGGCTCAGCGGAGTAGCCATGGTGACGGCGTCGGCCGCGACGGATACGCCGCCGAGAGCCTTGGGAACGGCCCAGCTTGTCATGGTGGCCGTCCAGGAGAAAAACAGGAACGCACGGCCTGCCAGAGCAGGGTTGACGAAGTTCTTGCCGATGCCGCCGTAAAGCTGCTTTACGATGACGATGGCAAAGAAGGTGCCGATGACGGGCATCCACAGAGGAGCGTCAACGGGCAGGCAGAGCACCAGCAGTATGCCGGTGACACATGCGGAAAGATCGTTTATCGAGCCGGGCTTCTTCATAAGCTTGCGGTAGCCCCACTCGAAGAACACTGCAGATGCAACGCTTATTGCCAGAAGCGCCAGAACCTTAAAGCCGAACTGATATACGCCGAATGCCATTGCCGGCACAAGGGCGATGATAACGTCGAGCATAATGCGCGAGGTGTCGGTCTTGGTTCTTACCTGAGGCTGATAGGAAGCGTCAAACGTATACTCTTTTGCTTTCACTTTTTCTCGGCCTCCTTTGCGGCAGCTTCCGCCCTTGCCTTTTCTTCGGCTGCCTTTGCAGCAAACAGGAGCTTAGCGGTCTTGAACGAATGTGTAAGCGGCATTCTGCCTGGGCAGTTGTAAGAGCAGCTGCCGCACTCGAAGCAGTCAAGAATGTGGTACTTCTTCATATTTTCGAAGTCGCCCTTCTTGAAGTACGCGTACATGTAAACGGGCTCAAGTCCCATGGGGCATACGGTGATGCACTTGCCGCAGCGTATGCAGGTGGGATTTTCGACGTTTCTGTCTTCTTCCTCAGTGAAGAACAGAATGCCTGCCGTACCCTTGATGTTGACAGCGTCGATATTGGTAGCGATAAGGCCCATCATAGGTCCGCCGAGAACTATCTTCTTCGGGGTCTTGACGAAGCCGCCGCACTGCTCGACAATGTAACGGAAGGGAGTGCCGATTCGGCACTGGAGGTTATAGGGCTTGTTGACGGCCGAACCGCCGACGGTGAGTATACGCTCGTAGCAGGGGATGCCGAGATAGCATGCCTTGTAGATAGCGTATGCAGTCTGAGTGCTGACAACGTTGCAGCCGACGCCTGCGGGCAGTCCGCCGGGCTTGACTTCGCGATTCGTTATGGCCTTGATCTGCATTTTCTCTGCGCCCTGGGGGTACTTGACCTCTTCGGGCACGATCTCAACGCCGTACTGTGCCGGATTTTTGGAATTGAGAAGCTCGATGGCATCCATCTTGTTCTTCTCGATGCCGTAGTACGCCTTGTCCAGACCGCTGGCTATGCGTGCAAGCTCGATGCCCCTGAGAAGCTCTTCAGGATGCAGCTTCATAGTCCAATGGTCGCCGTTGAGGTAAGGCTCGCATTCGGCACCGTTGATGATAAGAGTATCGACCTTTCCGAGGCCGCCTCTGATCTTGAATGCGGTGGGGAACATAGCGCCGCCCATACCGACTATGCCTGCTTCGCGCAGACGGGTAAGGATCGCTTCCGGATCCTTCAGCTGCTCCTCAGTCAGCGGAGCCAGATCCGTGCAGGGGGTGTCCTGGTAATCGTTTTCGATAACGATCGCCATTATCATATCGCCCAGAGGATGGGGTCTGGGCTCGATCGCTATGACCTTGCCGGAAACGGGAGAATGCACGGGGGCTGAAACAGGCGCAGGATTATCGCCTATCTTTTGACCCATCGTTACATAATCACCGACCTTGACTATAGGCTGGCAAGGTGCGCCGATGTGCTGTGCCATCGGGATAACGACCTGGGGCGGCGGGGTTATGACCACGACAGGCTCATTGGGAGCCTTCATGTAATCAGGATGCACGCCACCGCGGAACTTATAGGGCATTTACATCACCTCTCTAATTTATGCAACTTTAAATATAGCATAAACTATGTTTTGTGTCTACAATCAATGACTCGATTTTCGTCGAATTTTTGTGATTTTCGGCGCTTTATCATGACAAATGATTAACAATTGCACATATTTTAACGCAATATTTGCTTATTGTGGCTTTCTTGTCAATATTCCTCCTGCATTTTCAATTGTTAAAAATGGGGCTTATCAAAAGCGTATTTATGCTGTATATTATATATACATGTTATACATTATATTGAATACACAGATTTGGAGGATATGCCATGCTTACCCGATGGGGCGAAACGCTCGATAAAAACAACGTTCTCGGCGAATATCCGCGTCCGCAGATGCGGCGCAGCTCGTTTATAAACCTCAACGGACTGTGGGACTATGCTTTCACCGCCGCCGGCGAAAAGCAGCCGGACAAATGGTATGGGAAAATACTTGTCCCCTTCTCCCCCGAGTCCGAGCTGTCCGGCGTAGGGCGCACTCTCTCCCCGGACGAGTACCTCTGGTACAGGCGCGACTGGGCAAAGCCCGATGTAGGCGAAGGGCGCGTTATTCTGCATTTCGGTGCGGTCGATCAAAGCTGCACCGTGTACATAAACGGTCTGCGCGCTTATCGGCACAACGGCGGATACCTGCCGTTTGAATTTGACGCAACCGGCTTCCTATCCAAAGACGTAAACGAGCTTTCGCTTTCCGTACGTGATGTGAGCGACACATCCTATCATTCCCGCGGCAAGCAAAAGCTCAAGCGCGGCGGAATATGGTACACTCCGCAAAGCGGCATCTGGCAGACGGTTTGGGCCGAGTGCATCCCCAAGGACTGCGTGCGCTCGCTGCACATAACATCTGACTTTGACCACGCCTGCGTAAATGTGAGAGCCGACGTTGTCGGCGAAAGCAAAGCCTATGCGCTGTTTGACGGACAGCAGTATCCGCTGCCGGCGTCAATCCCCGTTCCCGGCTTTGAGCCGTGGTCGCCTGAAAATCCAAAGCTCTACGATTTCTCCGTCATCTGCGGCGCCGATCGCGTCGAGAGCTACTTTGCCATGCGCAAATTCTCCGTTGAAGCCGATGAAAACGGCGTAAAGCGCCTGTTTTTAAACGGCAAGCCCTACTTTCACAACGGTCTGCTCGATCAGGGCTACTGGTCCGACGGTATGTACACCGCTCCGTCGGATGAGGCTCTCATTTTTGACATTCAAACCGCCAAGGACATGGGCTTTAACATGCTGCGCAAGCACATAAAAATCGAACCGCTGCGCTGGTACTATCACTGCGACAGGCTCGGCATGCTCGTGTGGCAGGATATGATAAACGGCGGCGGCAGCTATAATCCGGCCGTAATTTCCGCTCCGCTCGTAACCGGCGTTCACCTGAGCGACAAAAACCACAAGCTCTTCGCGCGCGAGGATCTCGAAGGCCGCATGGAATATGAAACAGAACTCAATGAAATGATCGAGCTTTTATATAACTGCCCGTGCATTGCAATGTGGGTACCGTTCAACGAGGGCTGGGGACAGTTCGACGCTGCGCGAATCGCCGAGAAGATCACTAATGCAGATCCTACTCGCACCATCGACCATGCCTCCGGCTGGCACGATCAAAAGATTGGTGAGACCAAGAGCCTGCACGTCTACTTCAAAAAATACGTTTTCAAGCCCGATAAGCTCGGCCGCGCCGTCATGCTGACGGAGTTCGGCGGATACAATTACCGCTGCGCCGGACACAGCTTCGGCAGCGCCGATTTCGGCTACAAAAAGCTAAAAAGCCCCGCCGACCTGCAAAAAGCGCTCGAAAAGCTGTACTCCGAGCAGATAAAGCCGGCATATAAGCAGGGGCTTTCCGCCGCCGTATACACGCAATTAAGCGATGTGGAGGAAGAAGTCAACGGTCTTGTGACATATGACCGCAAAGTGGTGAAGCTATCTCCGGAAACAATGCGAAAAATCGTAAATGTGGAGTAACATGATGAAACTTCGAATTCGTGACCTCCGCGAGGATCACGATTTAACTCAGCAGACAGTCGCCGAGGTTCTTATGTGCGACCAGTCTCTGTATTCAAAATATGAGCGCGGCGAAAGGCCACTTCCGCTCGATCTGGCGATAAAGCTCGCCGATTTATACAATGTAAGTCTCGATTACCTTGTTGGCCGGGAACAATAGATAATGAGCAGCCGAACGGCTGCTCATTTTGTCCGCTCTAAGTTTACATAACATATTGTATCGTGATTGCTTGTCTATTGTAATGCTCGGCGCGCTGTGGTAAAATGGTGAAAAAATTACGACTGACGGAGGTCGGTTACATGGCAAAGATAAAGGGTGAATCCGAGCTTACTTTCATGGAGGCTGCAAGCATAATCGTCGGGCACGGCGTCGGCGCGGGCATACTGTCCGTTCCATATCTTGCCGCGCACAACAGCTTCAGAGAAACCGTGCTTATTCTGCTTATCGGCTACGCAGTTGCGCTTGTTCTGCATTTTCTGATAGCTGAGCTGAGCCTTAACAACGACGGCGCACAGTTTGTAAAGTGCTTTGACGCCGAGCTTTTCTCCGGCAGGATCAAAAAGATTTTCACCTGGACGGCGTTTATACTGCTTGGCGTTTCTGTCATCGTGAACGTCAGCGCATTCCTGACCGGCGCCGCGGCCGTGTTCAGAAACTGGTTCGGCCTGCCCGATATCGTCGGCATGCTGATATTCTATATTCTCGGCGCAGGCGTAGTGTTCGTCGGCATGAAGCTTGTCGGCATATGCGAAAAGATCGCCGTGTTTTCAATGATGGGCGTTGTCGGTATTCTGCTTGTTGCAACGCTGCTGCGCGACGTTGCTCCCCTCCCCACAGGATGGCAGGGCTTTAACAACGCGCTTGCTCTGTTCGGCATGGTGTCATTTTCGCTGTCGGCCGTTATGAGCACGCCGCAGGTCGTCAAGGGATTAAAGGGCGACGCAAAACGCATCCGCGCAGCGATAGCGACAGGCTTGGGAATCAACCTTGCACTCATATTCATAATAACGCTCATGACCCTGCTCGGCGCAGGCGGCGACATCTCCGAGGACGGCGCGCTGGTCGATCTTTCGCGCCACTTGGGCGGCTGGGTCGCCATAGTCGGCTATATATTCACGCTTCTGGCGCTTGCAACGTCGTTCTGGGCAAACACGCTTAATCTGCGCGATATCGTCGGTGAGCAGACCGGCTGGAGCAAAAATCTCTGCTGGCTTCTGGCCTCTCTGCCCTGCCTTGCGCTTGCGCTGTTCGGCGTGAGCAGCTTC
The DNA here is from genome assembly GCA_001916715.1 of Firmicutes bacterium CAG:24053_14. Lineage (GTDB taxonomy): Bacteria > Bacillota > Clostridia > Oscillospirales > Oscillospiraceae > F23-B02. The sequence goes on along the minus strand of MNSZ01000054.1, from coordinate 25,316 downwards.
GTAGGTTTCACACGCTTTGCGAGCATAATTCAGATAGTCACCGGCATCGGGATCATCATAGCATACAACCGCTCACGCAAACGCACAGGAGCTTCGCCAATATGCGGCAAATTCGGCTCGCTCGCATTCCAGATACTTGTCATCGCTTTCTCGCTGCTTTCGAGCGTTGGCGCCGTACTTCCGGTGAACTGATATGAAAAAAGCATGGCTGCTGACTGCCATACCGCCGCTTGCGGTGTGGGATGTGTATAAGTTTATATTCGCGCGCAGCCGTCCGCCGGTTCTTAACGCACTTCTGGATAAGAAAACGCACAGGCCGGAATACTACGTCTGGCGCGACGAGCGCTCTGCGGCGCTTGAGAGCAAGGTGCATCTTTGCTACACGCTCGAGTCCGACAGGGGCGAGATTTTGCAGGGCTTCTACTTCCCCTGCGGCAAAAAATTCAGCAAGAAGATCGCGTTTATCGTGCACGGCTATCACTCCGAGCACGCCGAAACTGCCGGCATTCTGCATGAATATTATCACAGCCGAGGCTTTGATATCTTTGCGCCGGACAACACCGCTTCCGGCTTATCCGGCGGCGCCTGGTTCGGCTATGATGTTTTTGAAAGCACCGACTGCTTAAAATGGCTGAGCTTTCTCGAAGGCGAGTTCGGCAGCGATATTCAGGTTATCATGCACGGCTTTTCGCTCGGCGGAGCAACCGTCATGAAGATGAGCGACCGTGTTCCCGATGTTGTCAAATTCATCGTTGAGGACAGCGGCTTTACCGACGCGCGGCCGATACTGCGCTCGCAGCTCGGGCCGGCGTATAAGCTCATTGCCGAAATGAACAGGCACATTGCAGGCTATGATCTCGCGGATACCGACGTAACGCAAAGCCTTGCAAACGCTGTCTGCCCTATGCTGTTTGTCCACGGCAAGGAGGATCCGACGGTGCCGTTTGAAAACGCACCGCGCGCTTTCGAGCTTTGTCCGACTGACAAGGATCTGCTGTTCACCGAGGGCACGCGGCACATAGAAACGATGTTCACAAGCGGCGCGGCTTACGCCGCAAAGCTCGATGCATTTATCGCAAAATATATTAAATATTGAAGGTCAAGGTATGGATTACAAACAGGCACTTGAATACATCAACGGCGCATCATGGCGCGGCTCGAGGCTCGGTCTTGAGCGAATAAGCGAGCTTCTTGCACGGATGGGCAATCCTCAATCGGAGCTTAAATTTGTCCACGTTGCGGGCACCAACGGAAAGGGCAGCATCTGTGCAATGCTTGCATCCATAATGCACAGGGCAGGCTTCAAAACCGGACTTTACACCTCTCCGTATCTGCGCCGCTTCAACGAGCGCATGCAGATAAACGGCAAGCAGATAGAGGATAACACGCTTGCCGACCTCGTCACCGAAATACAGCGCCACGCGGACGCCATGGACGAGCACCCAACGGAGTTTGAGATGATGACGGCAGCGGCTCTGCGCTGGTTTGCCGATTCCGGCTGCGATATCGTGGTACTTGAAGTCGGTCTCGGCGGCAGATACGACGCGACAAACGTCATCCCCTGCCCGGAGTGCTGCGTCATTGCCAACATCGGACTTGATCACACGGCTATTCTCGGCGGAACGCTGTCCAAAATTGCCTACGAAAAGGCCGGAATAATAAAATACGGCTCGGCAGTCGTCATGTATCAGCAGTTTGGCGAAACGATGGAGGTCGTGCGCGATGTGTGCCGCGAGATGAGCGCCGAGCTTTATGTTCCCGACTTTGACGATATAAGCGTTGAGTTTGACTCTATCGACGGTCAGGTGTTTTCTTATCGCGGTGCAAGCTACGCCATTCCGCTTCTCGGCGAGCATCAGCTGCAAAATGCCGCAACGGTGCTCGAAGCGATATCCGTTCTGCGCAAGCAGGGGTGGGATATCGACGATGAGGCAGTGGAGTCTGGGCTTTATTCCGTCGCGTGGCCTGCAAGATTTGAGGTGCTGCACACGGACGATCCGTGGTTCGTGCTTGACGGTGGACACAATCCGCAGTGCGCGGCCGCCCTGCGCGAATGTCTTGAGCACTACTTCCCCGATTCAAAGCGCGTTGCTCTCGTCGGCGTGTTGAAGGATAAGGACTATAAAAGCATTGCGGCAACGCTCGCACCGCTGTTTGATGCCTGTGTGTGCGTGACGCCGCCGTCCGAGCGCGCGCTCCCGGCCGAGGAGCTTGCGGAGCTGTTCAAGGGCAGCTGCCGCGAGGTCTGCGTGGCCGACACGGTCGAGGACGGAGTCGATCTTGCGCGTGATATTGCCCAAGAGCGGGATGCAATGGTCTGTGCATTTGGCTCGCTGTATATCTGCGGTCAAATACGCTCATGCTTTGGACTGAGGTGAAAAAATGAGGATAATGGGTATTGATTACGGTGACGCTCGCACGGGGCTTGCCGTTTCGGATGCAATGAACATTCTTGTCGGCGAGGCGTGGACTGTGAACCAATGGGACGCAAACGCTCTGGCAGATGAGATTGTCAAGCTGGCAGAGTCGCGCGGCATCGAGCGCTTCGTGCTCGGGCTTCCGAAGAATATGGACGGCACAGAAGGTGCAAGAGCGGAAAAATGCCGCGAATTTGCCGCACTTCTCGGCAGCAAGACTGATATTCCGATCGTCATGTGGGATGAGCGCCGCAGCAGCGTAGAAGCTCATGCCATTCTGCACGCAAACGGCAAAAAGGAGAAAAAACACCGCAAAACCGTCGATGCCGTTGCGGCAAGCCTCATCCTTGAGGGCTACCTCGGGACATTATAAGCATCAAAAAAGGTGCTGCCTCACAATGAGACAGCACCTTTTTGCTATTTCTTCTTTTCCGGCATGACCTCCACATAGTCGGTCACCTGCGCCGTGCCTGGATCATCTACTCTAAACTTGTCAAATGCTATGATACTTACGGCGATGAGCAGCAGATATATAACAGCGACCGCTATGAGCACGGCGGCTGCCGTGCGCCATATGCGGCGGCTGCGGCGGTTTTTTACTGCAAGCTGCTCATTTATACGCGCAAGCTGACGGGCGATATCGTCCGCAGTATCAAATTGCTGTCCTTGCGGTTTATTATAGCTGGTAGTGTATAAGCGTGGGTTCATCATATTGGGTGTGGTATCTTTAACTATGGGAAACTCCCTTTTCCCACTTTGACACCGTTTGGCGGACAACGTTCAGCCGCGCGGCAAGCTCTTCCTGCGTAAAGCCCTTCTGCTTACGCAGTGTTTTCAGGTTTTCAGAGAACATGTTTTTTTACCTCCTTGCGGCAAAATATATACTATCACGCCCCGTTGCCGCAAGCAACGCATAATAACAAAGCTCCACGGCAAACACCGTGGAGCTTTAAAACTATCGTTCTTCTCGGAAATATGCAAGTCCAAGCGCGGCAGGCGGCTCGTTCTCGCGCTTTTTGCGCATAGAAACGACCACGAGCACGATGATGGTGACAAGGTACGGGAGCATCTTGTACAGCTCCATCATGTAAAGCTGTGTTCCCGCCGGAATGTAGAGATAAACAATGTACAGTCCGCCGAAAAGTATTGAGGCTATTATCGCAAGGTTCGGTCTCCATATCGAGAAGATGACCAGCGCGATGGCAAGCCAGCCGCGGTCGCCGAAGGCATCGTTCGACCATACGCCGCAGGCATAGTCCATGACATAGTACAGGCCGCCGAGGCCGGCGATCATGCTGCCGACGCAGGTAGCGATGTACTTATATTTATTGACGTTTATGCCGGCAGCATCGGCAGTCGCCGGGCTTTCGCCGACGGCGCGCAGATTAAGGCCGACGCGCGTTTTCTTTATCACATAAGCGGTTATAAGCGCAATGATAACGGCGGAATAGGCCAAAAAGCCGTAGCTTAAAAACATCTTGCCGAACCAGCCGAGATTATCGGCAAAGGGCAGCGACTTGCTGAAAACCTTGCTTGTTGCCGAAAGGGCGATCGAGGGTACCTCCGCGTCGGTGAGCTTAATGAGCGAGCCGCCGAAGAAGTTGCCGATACCAATGCCGAAGGTTGTCATTGCAAGGCCGGTGACGTTCTGATTTGCTCTGAGCGTGACCGTCAGGAAGCAGTACAGAAGTCCCATGAGAAGCGAGCCGAGCAGGCAGGACAGCATGGGTATCGCAACGGCGAGAAAGCTGTTAAGCTCCGCTGCCGACTGTTCATACAAAAATGCGCCGATAACGCCGCAGATGCCGCCGACATACATGATGCCGGGGATACCGAGGTTGAGGTTGCCGGATTTTTCGGTTATGATCTCGCCCGTGCCGCCGAAAAGCAGAGGCACGCCCTGCATTACCGCGCGAGGGAAAAAGGATACTATATCAAACATTTTCCGCTGCCTCCTTTCCTGCCGCCTTGCGGAAGCTGAGCTTGTAGCTTATGAAAAACTCACAGCCGATTATGAAGAACAGGATTATACCCGTGAGGATATCGGAAAACGAGTGGTTCAGGCCGAAGTTTGTGGATATTGCGCTTGCGCCCTTGTCGAGGAATGCAAGCAGCATGCTGGCAAAGATCATGATAATCGGGTTAAACTTTGCAAGCCAGGATATCATGACCGCCGTGAAGCCGCGGCCGCCGGAAAGGCTTGTTGAAAGCGTATGATCAGTGCCGGAAACGAGCAGGAAACCGACTATGCCGCAGATAGCGCCCGAGAGGAGCATCGTGCGGATGATGACCTTTTCGACCTTTATGCCGACATAGCGCGCCGTGCGCTCGCTTTCGCCGACGACGGAAAGCTCATAGCCGTGCTTTGAGTAATTGAGGTAAATGTATACGGCAACGGTCAGCACGAGGATTATTATGACGTTGAGCATGTATTTATTGCCGCCGATCTGCGGAAGCCAGCCGATCTGGGTGCTCTGGTTTATAATACCGATCTGACCTGCGCCCTTCGGCACTTCCCAGATGATAACGAAGAACGCGACAAGCTGAGTTGCAACATAGTTCATCATAAGGGTGAACAGGGTTTCGTTAGTGTTCCATTTTGCTTTGAAAAACGCGGGAATGCCGCCCCAGATCGCGCCTGCAATGATGCTGGCCACTGCGCTTATGACGATAAGCAGACCGTTGGGAACGGTATCTGCAAGGCAGATCATGCACGCAGCCGCCGCAAGGCAGCCTGCAAGGATCTGACCCTCTCCGCCGATGTTCCAGAACTTCATGCGGAATGCCGGAGTTACGGCAAGCGATACGCCCAGGAGCATTGCTGTGTTCTGGGCAAGTATCCAGACCTTACGCTCGCTTCCGAAGGAGCTGTCGATCATTGTTGCGTAGACCTGAATGGGATTTTCTCCCGTCACGGTCATCGTAACGATCGCGCAGACTATAAGTGCGATCACAACTGCCAGAAGGCGTATGCCCCATGCCTTGTACCACGGCAGAGCGCCGCGCTTAATTATGTGGAACAGAGGCTCTTTGCTGTTATTATTCATCTGCCTTTTCCCCTCCCAGCTTTGTCATCATCATGCCGACCTCACGCTTTTTCGCACCGCGGCCGGGAACTATGCCGCTGACCTTGCCGCCGCACAGAACAAGTATTCTGTCGCACAGCTCAAGAAGCACGTCAAGATCCTCGCCGACGTAGATAACGGCAACGCCCTTCTGCTTCTGGCGGTTTATAAGGTCATATATAGTGTAGGACGAATTGATGTCCAGTCCGCGAACGGCGTAAGCCGTGAGCAGAACGGTCGGTGCGGATGCAATTTCGCGTCCGACAAGCACCTTCTGAACATTGCCGCCGGAGAGGCGGCGCACCGGCGTGCTTATTCCGGGAGTTACGACCTCGAGTTCATCGACCACGCTCTCGGCAAGCTTGCGAGGGCTTTTTCTGTCGGTGAAAAAGCTTTTGCCCTTTCTGAATGAGCGCAGCATCATGTTATCGCCGAGGTCCATATTCGCAACAAGACCCATGCCGAGCCTGTCCTCGGGGACAAAGGAAAGCACAACGCCGAGGTCCGCTATGGAAAGCGGATCCTTGCCGAGAAGCTCTTCTCTGCTGCCGTCGTCTTTTATGTAGCTGACGCTGCCGCTCTCGGTCGGCTGAAGGCCGGCAATGGCTTCAAGCAGTTCCTTTTGACCGCATCCTGAGATACCGGCAATGCCGAGTATCTCGCCGCTGTTGGCAGTGAACGAGACATCATCAAGCTTAACGATACCGTCAATACTGCGCACAGTGAGGTTTTTCACCTCAACTCTCGGCTTGGGATCGACAGGGTCGGGACGGTCGATGTTAAGCTCGACAGCGTGTCCGACCATCATGTTAGTCATTTCCTGAGCGTTGGTGTTCTTCGTCGGCATGTCGCCGATAAACTGGCCGTGGCGCAAAACGGCAACGCGGTCGGAAAGATCCTCGACCTCGTGCATCTTGTGGGTGATTATTACTATTGCCTTGCCTGCATCGCGCATATTGCGCAAAACGGCAAAGAGCTTATCCGTCTCCTGCGGAGTGAGGACTGCCGTCGGTTCATCGAGGATCAGTATATCCGCGCCGCGATAGAGGACCTTTACGATCTCAACAGTCTGCTTCTGCGAAACACTCATCTCGTATATATGCTGATCGGGGTCCACGTCAAAGCCGTAAGCGTCGCAGATCTCGCGGATCTTCTTTGCGGCCGACTTGAGGTCGAGCTTGCCCTTGCCTTCAAGGCCGAGGATTATGTTCTCCGTGGCCGTAAGCACGTCAACGAGCTTGAAGTGCTGATGGATCATGCCGATGCCGAGGTTCAAAGCGTCCTTCGGCGAGCGGATGACGACTTCCTTATCGTCAATGAAAATTTCGCCCTCGTCCGGGAAATAAATACCCGAGAGCATGTTCATCAGGGTGGTCTTTCCCGAGCCGTTTTCGCCCAGAAGCGCAAGTATCTCGCCTCTGTATATATCGAGCCAAATCTTGTCGTTAGCTTTTACCGTGCCGAAGGATTTTGATATATTTCTCATCTTCACGGCGGCGTTTTTGTTATCCATCTCTTCACTCCCCATGTGTAATAAGTGGCAGCACAGGAAAAAGCACGATGCGCTTCATGCTCTTTCCTCTGCAACCGAATAAGTGGCTAAAGGAAGCTCCGTAAATTGCGGAGCTTCCTTTATTAATACATACTTCGTACTTCTTATTTCGTATATCAGCTGCCGAAGTTGGTGTCGAGCAGATTGATGCCGTCGATCATGACGTCGAAGTAAGGAGCGGAGCGGAACTTGGATTCGTAGAACACACCGTTCTCAACGACCTCGGTGTCCTTGGTGTAGTCCTTATCGGTGTCAACGTCGGCCATGTAGCTGTCGAGCTTCTTGCCTTCAACGGTGAAGGTCGCGGTATCGAATACGTTAAGGGAGCCGTCCTCGAGCTTTGCCTTTGCCTCGGCAATTGCCTCTGCGGTGCCGGCGGCGGCTGCCTTCTCGTTTACGTCGGTCAGAACGACGGAGCCGGTCTTGAGGGTGCCGGTCCAGTCGGTGTCGATGGTCTCACCGTTCATGACTGCCTTGATCGCGTACTCGTAGTAAGGAGCCCAATCGATGCGGGAGGAAACGATAAAGGTATTCGGGCAAGCGGACTCGGTGCTGCCGTTGTAGGAAACGTTGGGAACGCCTGCGGTCTCGCATGCGGTGGGAGCGCCCATGGAGTCGGCGTGCTGGCTGATAAGCTTGCAGCCCTTCTTGATAAGGGTGTTTGCTGCTTCCTTCTCTGCGGTCTCATCGTACCAGGAACCGGTGAAGGTTACGTCCATGGTGACGGTGGGGCAGACGGAACGTGCGCCGAGGAAGAAAGAGGTGTAACCGGATATGACTTCTGCGTAGGTGAATGCGCCGACATAGCCCATCTTTGCCTCGTCTGCGGTGAAGTCGCCGTTTGCGATCATCTCGTTGAGCTTGAGGCCTGCTGCGATACCAGCGAGGTAGCGGCCTTCGTAGATGGAAGCGAATGCGTTGTGGTAGTTAGCGAGTTTCTCGGTGTGAGCGAGAGTGCCGGTGGAGTGGCAGAACTGGACATTGGGGAATTCCTTAGCTGCCTCTATGATGAAGGGCTCGTGGCCGAAGCTGTCGGCGAAGATGATGTTGCAGCCTTCTTCAGCAAGCTCAGCAGCTGCGTCGTAGCATTTCTGATCTTCGGGGATGTTCTTTTTGAAAACGTACTGGCTCTCGTCGAGGCCGAGGTTCTTGCATGCAGCCTCTGCTGCGTTCATGAAGTTAAGGTCATAGGTGGAGTTCTCATCATGCAGGAATATGAATCCAACCTTGATCTTGGATGCGTCGGCATTGTCGTCAGTTTTCTTGTCGTCGGAATTGTTGCCGCATGCGCACAGTGCAAAGACCATGACCATTGCGAGCAGAAGCGCTGTAATCTTCTTCATCATCTTTCGGTTATCCTCCAAAATAATCTATTATCAAACTCAATTTTGAGTTTTGATACGAAAATATAAAACGCCGGGCACATGGATCTGTGACCGGCGAAATAAAATACCAAAGTCAAAGGAAGAACCTCGGCTTTTCCTCTGTATAAAAACTTCGATAGTCCGGTCATTTACGGCGTCCGGGTAGAGACTTCAAATCCATATCATTTGCTATATATCGAAAATATTCTGTTTTGCGCGTCCCTTAACGGGAACATGCTTAGCATATCAACTGCGTCGAAAAAAGTCAAGTCTGGTTTTTAGCCAAGTTTCATATTTTTTCACCGCGTTTTTTGTGCATGTTTATTCCTGGCAGAAAACAATGCTGTCATCGCTCATAGACTCTATGCGTGCAAGTGACTCTATGCGCAGCCCTCTTGCGCGAAGCTTCTCGCCACCGGGCTGGAAGGCTTTTTCTATCGCTATCGCAGCACCTACGACCGTTGCTCCGGCCTGCTCGACGATGTCGCACAGTCCCTCGAGCGCCGCACCGTTTGCGAGGAAGTCATCGACTATGAGCACTCTGTCGCCGGGATTGAGATAACGCTTTGAAACGAGCACCTGCTTTGACACCTGATGCGTGAAGGAATACACCGTCGTTGCATACACGTCGTCCGATAGATTTATCGTCTTGCTCTTTTTTGCGAAAACCACGGGGCAGTCAAACACAAGGCCGGTCAAAACCGCCATGCCGATTCCCGAGGCTTCGATCGTGAGGATCTTGTTGACGTCCTCGTTTTCAAAAAGTCTGTGTATCTCCTTGGCCATGTCATAGCTCAGCTTGGGGTCGATCTGATGGTTAAGGAAACTGTCCACCTTCAGGACTCCGCCGGGCTTTACCACGCCGTCACGCTTAATGCGCTCGATAAGCTGCTGCAATTTGACCACCTCGTATGTTATTGAATGACACTCATTTTATCCGATATCGACGCATTTCGCAAGACGGAATTTTGCAGATTATCACGATTTTCCGACGCCGTCTTTGTGCATGTGCAACAATTTTTCGCCCGAAACTTCATCATGCGGCGCGGCGCGTTTTCCTTGATATTATTCGGCACGGCTGATAAAATGGAAGATACATTCATTATTCGGATAGGAGATTATCATGGAAGATCTCAAGCAGAGAAAGAAAAACCTTATCATGTTCCCACTCGGAACCGTCGGCAGGGACATGATCTATTATCTGTTCACAAGCTGCATCATAACATTCGTTCTGTTTACGCGAAACCTCACAAACGCGCAGTTCGGCGCAATAACCGCAATCGTCGTCGCCGCGCGAATATTCGACGCGCTCAACGACCCTATCATGGGCAACATCATTGAACGCACGCGCACACGCTGGGGCAAATTCAAACCCTGGCTCGTCATCGGCATACTCTCGACCTCGGTCGTCGTGTATCTTGCGTTCAACACCGATCTTCAGGGCTGGAGCTTTGTGTGGTTCTTCGGAGTTATCTATTTCCTGTATTCGATAACCTACACAATGCACGATATCTCCTATTGGGGCATGGTCCCGGCACTTTCGACCGATGCAAACGCGAGAAATCAATTTGCCTCACGAGCAACTCTGTTTGCCGGCATCGGCGGAACGCTTGCAAGCGTTCTCATCCCCATGTTTACCGTCGGCGACATGGCCATCGGCGGCAGCACGACGATAGCATACGGCAGGATAGCTCTTATAATCTGCATAATCGCTCCGCTGTTTTTGTGCTTCACCGTTTTCGGCGTGCGTGAAAACCGCGAATACACCGACGCACCCCCGATCAGCTTCAAAAAGATCTGGACGACCATCACCGGCAACGATCAGCTGCTTTGGATAAGCCTTATTTTCCTGCTTCAGCAGATAGGCAACGGACTTATAGTCGGCGGCATCGGCTCGACTTATATATACTTTGACTTTGGCTACGAGGGCGGTCTGTTTTCGCTGTTTTCGATCGTCGGAATGTCCGTCACGGCATTTCTCATGATCTTTTACCCTGCCATTTCGCGCCATATAAAGCGCAAAAAGCTCATGACTGTCCTCGCGTGCATCTCGGTGGTCGGCTATGCGCTGATGCTCGTCGCCGGACTCGCCCTGCCCTCAACGATGCTCAAGTTCTGGATAATTACCGTCGGCTATGCGCTTTCAAATTTCGGTCAGTACGGCTATTATCTCATCATGATGATCTCGATAATAAACACAGTCGAATACAACGAATACCGCATCGGCTCGCGTGACGAGGCAATAATCACCTCGCTGCGCCCGTTTTTGACCAAGATGTCCTCGGCGCTTATCGTTCTCGTCACAAATCTTAGCTACATCATTTTCGGCGTGACCAAATACACAAATCAGATATCCGATTTTGAAAACGAATGTGCGCGAAACCTCATCACCGAGCATGAAAAGACAATGGCGATCGACAACGTCATTGCCGGCATCGAGCCGGGAAAGACGCTGGCTCTGCTGCTTTGCATGGTCATTGTCCCCTGCGTACTGATGCTGCTCAGCTACTTCCTGTACAAGAAGCACTACAAGCTTGACGAGGAAGAGTACGACCGCATTTGCAGCGAGATAGCCGCGCGCAAGGAAGCAAAGGCATGAGCATAACAAAGCTTGCGATAAAGCTCGCCTCTCCCCTGCCGCAGCTTGAAAGCTTTAGTCGCTGCCTCTTCATCGGGCCGCATCCGGATGATATAGAGATCGGCGCCGGCGCCACGGCGGCAAAGCTTGCCGAAAGCGGAAAGGCAGTTGCGTTTTTGTGCTGCATAGACGGCAGATACGGCTCTGCCGCCGTTCCGCCCGAGGAGCTTATCCCCATTCGGCAGGCCGAGGCAAAGGCGTCGGCCGCAGCCCTCGGCGTGAGCGACGTTCGCTTTCTTACGTTTTGCGACGGCGGATTTTACGACGCTCGCGAGCTTACGGCTGCCATTGCAAAGGTCGTGGGCGATTTTAAGCCCGACGTCATATTCTGCCCCGATCCGCAGGTAAAAAGCGAGTGCCACCCCGATCATCTGAACGTCGGCAAAGCCGCATCCGAGGTTGCTTACTTTGCTCCATACGAGGGCATAATGCGAAGGCACGGTGCGGCATCAGCGCCGGTAAAGGCGATAGCATATTACATGACTGCCTCGCCCAACCGATACGTCAAAACCTCGAAAAAGCTTCTTGACCGGCAGCTTTCCGCGATATTCGATTGCCATAAGAGCCAGTTTCCCGAAGGCAGCAGCGAGGGCAAAGCGATTGCGCTTTATCTTAAGCTGCGCTCGCTCGACTTCGGCGCGCGCCGGCTGTGCCTGCACGCCGAGGGCTTCAGAGTGCTCGACACGCTGCGCATGCATTGCCTGCCCGAGGCCGGAAAGTAATACTTTACATGCAAAAAAGCTCCCCGTGTGGGGAGCTTTTTCTACGTTCTTGATTATTCTGCGCAGCTTTCACAATCGTGCAGCTTCTTGCTGAACAGCTCGGGATCGTACGCAATGCCGTTGCGGTCATAGTAATCCTTGACTGCCGCTGCAACAGCTTCCTCTGCAAGGACGGAGCAGTGGATCTTATGTGCGGGCAGACCGTCAAGAGCTTCAACAACTGCCTTATTGGAAAGCTCGAGTGCATCCTCGACTTTTTTTCCCTTGATGAGCTCGGTTGCCATGGAGCTGGTGGCAATTGCGCTGCCGCAGCCGAAGGTGTTGAACTTAACATCGGTGATGATGCCATCCTTGACCTTGATATACATCTTCATGATGTCGCCGCATTTTGCGTTGCCGACTTCGCCTACGCCGTCTGCATCGTCCATCTTGCCGACGTTACGGGGATTCTGAAAATGATCCATTACCTTATCGCTATAAAGTGCCATAACTTTAGTTCCTCCTATTATATCACAGTGTGTTGTTTATTAAATAAGATGCTTCTTGGTGCCGTTTTCAAGCTCCTCCCACACGGGGGAGATATCGCGCAGATAAGAAACTACCTCGGGAACGACCTTGATGATATGGTCGATCTCTTCCATAGTGTTGTATTCGCCGATCGACAGGCGCAGCGAGCCGTGAGCGACCTCATGAGGCAGGCCGAGCGAGAGCAGAACGTGGCTGGGGTCGAGCGAGCCGGAGGTGCATGCCGAGCCGGACGATGCACAGACGCCCTTTGCGTCGAGCAGAAGCAGCAGGCTTTCGCCCTCTATGCCCTCAAAGCACATGTTGACGGTGCCGGGGACATGATGCTCGAGCGAGCCGTTTATCTTGGAATGGGGGATCTTGCTGAGCTCGGCAAAGAGCTTATCACGCATGGGGATGATCTTCGCGGTGTTGGCTTCCATATTATCAACGCTCTCCTTGAGAGCCGCCGCCAGAGCGACTATACCGGGGATATTCTCGGTACCGGCGCGCTTGCCGCGCTCCTGAGCGCCGCCCTCGATGATATTGAACAGCGGCATACCGGTCTTTGCATACAGAACGCCTACGCCCTTGGGAGCGTGGAACTTATGGCCGGACATACTCAGCAGGTCGATATTCATCTCCTGAACGTTTATCGGCATATGGCCGGCTGCCTGAACCGCGTCGGTATGGAAGGGGATCTTTCTTGCACGGCAGAACTCGCCGATCTCCTTGATGGGCTGAACGGTGCCGATCTCGTTATTTGCAAACATGATGGTCACAAGAGCGGTATCCTCGCGAACGGCGGCCTCCAGATCCTCAAGGCGGACAACGCCGTCCTCGTGGACATCCAGCAGAGTTACCTCAAAGCCCTCTTTTTCGAGCTTTTTGAGGGTGTGCAGAACCGCGTGATGCTCAAACTTTGTGGATATAAGGTGCTTCTTGCCCTTGAGAGCGCCGACCTTTGCCATGGAAACTATGGCCTGGTTATCCGCCTCGGAGCCGCCGGAGGTGAAGTATATCTCCTTGGGCTGGGCGCCGATTATGTCGGCAACGATCTTTCTTGCATTTTCAAGCGCTTCCTTTGAATTCTGAGCAAAGGCATACAGGCTCGAGGGGTTGCCGTACTGCTCGGTGAGGTAGGGCATCATCGCGTCAAGCGCGGTCTTGCTGACGCAGGTAGTTGCAGCGTTATCAGCGTAAACAAACATTTTTATCTTCCTTTCGCATTGTGTATATCCTATTAATTCCGTAGGGATTGTAGCACTATGTTATTGCCAAGTCAAGTCTTATTTCGCCATTTTTCGCCCGTGAGCAGATCCTCAAGGCTGACAGTGTCCAAATAGGCGTTAGTTATGTCGTCAAGCTCCTTCCACATCGGAACCGTCAGGCAGCCGCCGGAGTGGTCGCACTGTATCTCGCCCTCCTTTATGCAGGCAACGGGTGCAAGATTATCCTCCATGCAGCGCAGTATCTCGCCGATTGTGTAGTCCTTCGGATCCTTGACGAGCTTATATCCGCCCTCTTTGCCGCGCGTGCTCTGCACAAGCTCGGCTTTTTTGAGGTTTCCGACTATCATTTCAAGATACTTCATTGAAAGCTCCGTGCGCTCGGACACGGTCTTGAGCGATATGAAGCCATCCTCCCTGTGCTGGGCAAGGTCGATCATAATGCGCAGAGCATAGCGCCCCTTGCTGGTCACGTTCATCATATCACCTCCGTAATTCCTATGTCTGTTGTGTGATATTAATATACCACTTCCACGATAGGAATTGAAGTACATATGCCACAGTTTGTCCAATTTTGCGGTGCATTTTTTGCACAGCAGCGCCGTTATGCCGCAAACTCATGGCCGTATTAATTTTGCTCATCTCCGACGCGAAAAATTAACTTGAATTTCTGCCGCAAAGCGCGTAAAATCCGCCTTGCGCCTTGAGGCTGAAAGCCTTGAGATTGTGGATTTTTTGATTATTTCAGCAGTGTTTTGCGGGGGGATTTTTTCTATGGATTACAGCTTCATTTTAGTCATCGCAATTATTATGCTTTCAACCAAGGTTCTCGGCCTTGCAAGCGAAAAGGTCAATATGCCGCAGGTCGTCGGCGCACTGATAGCCGGTCTGCTGCTCGGCCCGAGCTGCTTCGGTCTTATAGGTGAATCCGACTTTCTCGTAAAGACGGCCGAGATCGGCGTTATTATATTAATGTTCACCGCCGGACTTGACACCGACGTTCAGGAGCTTAAGCACACCGGCCTTTCGGCCTTTATCATTGCAACGATCGGCGTTATAGTTCCTTTTCTGGGCGGCGCAGGCTGCTATCTGCTGTTTAACGGCGAGCCGGACAGCCTGCGCATGCTCAAGGCCGCATTCATCGGCGTTATCCTGACCGCAACCTCCGTTTCGATAACCGTCGAGACGCTGCGCGAGATGGGAAAGCTCAAAAGCCGCGTCGGCACCGCGATAATGGCAGCTGCCGTCATTGACGACGTGCTCGGCATCATCGTACTTACCGTGCTCACCGGCTTTACCGATTCGACGGTTCAGCCCGTTACGATATTCATACGCATCATCGCATATTTCATCTGCCTTGCCATCGTCGCCATAGTCATCCGCAAAGCCTTTGCGCATCTGCGCGCAAGGATCTGGGGCAATCACAGACGCATTGCCATATACGCGCTTGCATTCTGCTTCATCCTCAGCTTTGTTTCCGAGCACTTTTTCGGCATTGCCGACATCACCGGCGCTTACTTTGCCGGACTTATGCTCAGCGACCACGGCGAGACGCGAACCTATGTTGTAAAGCGTATAAACACCATGAGCTACATGCTCTTCTCCCCTATTTTCTTTGCATCGATCGGCATAAAAACCGAGCTTGCAGGGCTTGACGGCAATCTGATCCTCTTCGCTGTCGCTCTCACGATAGTGGCTATTCTCACGAAGATCATCGGCTGCGGCATCGGCGCAAGGATCACGGGCTTTAAAACCTACGACGCCGTGTCCATCGGCCTCGGCATGGTATCGCGCGGCGAGGTCGCGCTGATCGTTGCGCAGAAAGGCAGCATGGCCGGGCTTATATCCGGCACCATGTTCCCGGCTGTTGTCCTCATGGTCATCGTCACAACGCTTGTGACGCCGCTGCTGCTCAAGGTCGGAATGAAGCACCCGACTCCGGACAACATTGAGCCTGCCGCTATGGCAAACGCATAAGCATCTCACAGCGTACCAGTTTTGGTGCGCTGTTTTTATTTATATAAGCAGCAAAAGCGCTGTGCAGAAACTGCACAGATAATTTTGCAAAAAGGTCTTGCTTTATTTCGCTAATGTGTTATTATAGCAGCGTGATAACAAACTAAACTTAACCGCAACGTTTTGGAGGAAAAGAAAATGAAACGAATTATCGCTATGATGCTGGCGCTCGTAATGGTCTTCGCACTGTGCGCCTGCGGAAACAACACCAGCAATGACGACAAGCAGAAGGCCGACGACAGCGTTAAGACTCTCACCGTCGGTGTTGACCCCGAATATCCCCCCTACGCTTACATGGGCGATGACGGCAAGTACACCGGCTTCGACGTTGAGGTCGCTCAGGCAGTCTGCGATCTGCTCGGCTGGAAGATGGAGATCTTCGCACTCAACTGGGATCAGAAGCTCACTCAGCTCGACGCAAAAGAATGCGACTGCATCTGGGCCGGCATGACCATCCTCGACAGCATGAAGGAAGCCGGCTACGTCATCTCCGAGCCTTACTATGATAACACTCAGGTTCTCCTCGTTAAGGCCGACAGCGGCTACAAGACCTCCAAGGATCTTGCGGGCAAGACCGTTGCGGTTCAGCTCGGCACTTCCGGTGAGACTCTTCTCAACGGCAATCTCTCTGACCTCAAAGCAAGCTTTGCCAACGTCGTTACCTGCAACAGCTTCCTGAGCTGCTTCACCGAACTCGGCGGCGGCAGTGTTGACGCAGTATTTGTCGACTACCCCGTTGCTGCTGCATACGCTGCAGAAAATGAAGGCTACTACATCATTGATGAGCAGCTCGGCGCAGAGCAGTACGGCATTGCATTCCGTTCCGGCGATCAGGAGCTGTGCGATCAGATCCAGGCAGCAGTCGATCAGCTCGTTGAAAACGGAACCTATGCAAAAATTGCCGAGAAGTATCCCGACATCGTGAACAATCTGATTTTTCTTAACAAGTAATCAAGGCATAATTTAAAAAAGCCGCAGGCTTCCCGGAGGCGCAATGCACCTTCGGGAATGCGTGCGTTTAAAGTGAGGATATCCTATGGATCTTATTACAATGCTAAAGACAATGCTCGACGGCATGGGCGGCACCTGCGCGATATTTTTCCTGACGCTGCTGTTCGCTCTTCCGCTCGGCATGGTCGTTGCTCTGCTCAGAATGAGCAAAGTCAAAGTCATCTCAAGCATAACCCGCGCCGTCATATCCGTCCTGCGCGGCACTCCGCTTATGCTCCAGCTGATAGCGGTCACATACGGCCCGTACTATCTGTTTGAGCTTCCCGTTGCGAAAAACAAGCTCATCCCGGTAGTTATCGCATTTGCGATAAACTACGCGGCGTATTTTGCCGAGATCTACCGCAGCGGCATTGAATCTATCCCTGTCGGTCAGTACGAGGCAGCGGACATTTTGGGCTATTCCAAGATCCAGACCTTCTTCCGCATAATTCTTCCGCAGGTGCTCAAGCGCATCATGCCGAGCGTCACAAACGAGGTCGTTACCCTCGTTAAGGACACCTCGCTTGCATTCACCGTTTCGTATGTTGAGATGTTCACCATCGGCAAGCAGATAGCAAACTCGCAGTCGAGTTTTGTTCCGTTTGTCGTCGCCGGCGTGTTCTACTTTGTGTTTAACGCCATCGTCGATTATGTAATGGGCAAGGCCGAAAAATCAATGAACTATTATCAATAAGAAGGAGGATGTGCAACATGAAAAAGATATTGGAAATGAACCACGTTCAGAAAAGCTTCAATGACAACACGCTGCATGTTCTCAAGGACATAAGCCTCAGCGTATCCGAGGGCGAGGTCGTGTCCATAATCGGGCCGTCCGGCTCCGGCAAATCGACGCTGCTGCGCTGCGCAACGCTGCTGACCGAAATGGACGGCGGCGAGCTTCTCTACGACGGCGAGTACGCGGCCAAGAACGATCCCAACGGCCGCTCGGTTTATTCCGGCAAGGCCGAGCTGAAAAAGATCCGCAGCATTTTCGGCCTGGTTTTCCAGAGCTTTAATCTTTTCCCCCATTACAGCGTTCTGAAAAACCTTATGGATCCTCAGATATGCGTGCTCGGCCGCAGCAAGGAGGATGCGCAGACAAAAGCCATGGAGTTGCTCGGCAAAATGAACCTATCCGACAAAGCCGACGCATACCCTTGCCAGCTGTCCGGCGGTCAGCAGCAACGAGTTGCCATCGCCCGGGCACTCGCAATGGATCCGCAGATCCTGTTTTTCGACGAGCCGACGAGCGCGCTCGACCCGGAGCTTACCGGCGAAGTGCTCAAGGTCATAAAAAAGCTTGCCGAGGAGCACATGACAATGGTCATAGTTACTCACGAGATGGCATTTGCGCGTGCAGTATCCGACCGCGTTATCTTCATGGACGGCGGCGTTATCGTCGAGCAGGGTGATCCCGAGGATGTATTCGGTGCGCCTAAGATGGAGCGCACAAAGCAGTTTCTTAAAAATTACGGGCAGTCATGAATATAAGCTACACTAAAATCGATCCCGCCGGGAACATCACCGTCATCGTTGACAGTTTCGTACCGCGTGAGCAGCAGAGCCGTGTTGCGTCCGAGCTTATGAAGCGCGACGTCACGATAGAGCAGGTCGGCTTTCTCGAAAAGCCCGATGATCCCTGCTGCGCCGTGCGTCTTCAGATGATGGGCGGCGAGTTCTGCGGCAACGCCTCGCTTTCGGCCGCGGCCGTTATCTTCAGCCGCGCAGGCTTGGGCGAGGGTTTATACTGCGAGGAGCTATTCGAGGTATCCGGCGCGCCGGAGCCTGTGAAAATTTCGGGAAACATGGTTAACAGAGCCTGCTTTGAGGGCGAGGTAGCTATGCCTCTGCCCGAATCCATATCCGAATGCAGCTTCCTTGACGGCTTTGAGGGCTACACCTTCCCTCTCGTACGTTTTCCCGGCATATGCCACGCGATAGTGCCGGCAGGAGCGATCAATCCCGAAAGAGCCGAAGCCGTTATAGCCTCGTGGTGCCGTCAGCTCAGCGCGGATGCTTTGGGTCTTATGTTCTTCGACAGGGATAAATGCACGCTCACGCCGCTTGTTTACGTCGCTTCGACCGATACGGCAGTTTGGGAAGGCTCATGCGCGAGCGGAACGGCGGCCGTTGCGGCCTATCTTGCAGAGCTTGACGGCGAATACGCCTCCGCGCGTCTTACCGAGCCTCGCGGAACGGTAAGCGCCGCAGCTACATATTCCTCATCGCAGGTTCGTTCGCTGACTATGAGCAATCGAGCAGTCATACAGGGTGAATTTACTGCCTTGATTTTTTAACATTTTTCGCGTATCATCAAATTGAAAGGCGGTAGTACCCTATGAAAAAAAGAATTATCTGCGCTGCGCTGGTGCTTGCTATGGTTTTGAGTCTTTGCGGCTGCGGCAGCGACGGAAAATATAAAGTTGTTAAGAGTCTCGGCAGTCAGAGCTACTCCATCGGCTTCAGAAACGGCGACTCGACGTATCATTACATTGACAAGGCGATCAAGGAGCTTGCCTACGAGGGCGTTATAGACGAGCTTAGCACACAGTGGTTCGGCAGCAGCCGTGCGGTCGATTTCCCGTCGCAGAAGGATGCGCTCAGCGAGCTTGGCTATATCGCAGAGAGAACGTTTATAATCGGCGTTGACCTCGACTCGGCGCCCATGGCATTCACCAAGGGCGAGGAGTACGTCGGCTTTGACATTGACCTTGCCGGCAAGGTGTGCGAAAAGCTCGGCTGGGTGCTGAAAATACAGCCGATACACTCCGAGGATGCCTATGTTGAGCTTAACTCCGGAAACATCGACTGCGCTTGGGGCGGCGTCGTGCTTGACAAGGAAAGCCCCGACTACACGATACTTGAAACCTACATGTCAACGGATGTCGTTCTTGCAGGTAAGGGCAGCGGCTCAAGCTCTGTGCGTGATAAGCTGCTGTACATCGGCACAACGCAGTCTGCACTCGACACCGTAAACGCAAGCAGCTCGGTCAGCCGCAAGCTTGGTCAGATAACCAGAATCAACGGCGGCGCAGCCGAATATTTCAGGGCCCTTGATAACGGTGACTGCGACCTCATTCTTACAAACAAGGCCGCTGTCGAGTACTTCAACACACATTAATTTCATAAAAAGTTCAGCCCACGGGAGGATTTCCCGTGGGCTGTTTTTCATTCGAGGTACATTGATCTCAAACGCGATATTTTGTTCTGCGTGATACCGAGCTTTTCGGCAAGGTATCTGTCAACGCTTCCGCATTGACGAATGCAGCTTTCAAACATTGCCTCAAGATAGCTTTCGTGCGTAGTGTTGAGCCAGTAAACGGACTCCAGCAGCGACTCATCGCCGGTCAGAGAGCGACATGCATCGGTATCGCGCCGAATTTTTTCGGCGCAGCAGATACCGGTGTACATGTAGTCGGCCATGATATCTTTCATCGACGCGCCCAATGCGTACAGCAGCAGCGCCGCGGCTACCCCTGCCCTGTCTTTTCCCATCGCACAGTGGAAGAGTATAGCCCCGTCGCCGTCGTTTTCAAGGACGCAGTCGAAAAACCGCCTGTATTGCTTGACGGCGTTGCTGTTTTCGACAAGGAGCGGATACAGCGAACGCATCTTCGCCATGCCGCCCTCGCGCAGATCCCTGGCATAATCGGTGCGCTTGAGTCCGTCGTAGGGATCCTCGATCGACTCGCGCGTTATGCCGGGAACCAGATCGGACACGACCGGGCAGTGTACATACCGCACACCGTCCGGTATAATGTCCATTTTAAGCGAGGTCTCCGCCGGGCTTCTGAGATCAACTATCGTTTTAAGCCTTATGTGGGTCAGCTTGGCGATATCGTCGTCAGTCACCTTTGAGAGTTCGCCGGATCTGATGAGTTTTTGCTTTGCCACCGTTCTGCCTCCGGCAGCTCTTATGCCGCCGAGGTCACGGGTGTTCATCGCCCCTGCAAGAAAGCATTCGGGCGCGTAGCTCATAAGCCTGCGTCCATCGCCTCGGCGCGCTCGATGAGCTTCTGCACGAATTCATCGGTCCAGAAACCGGTAAAGTGCAGCAGGTCGATGACCGAGAAGCGGTTGCGCATCAGGTGGCAGTTGGTGATCGCCCAGCGAACGGTCTTTTCGTCCACGGGGAAGTTGAGCTTTGAATATCTGGTGGGCGCATTTGCCTTGTGCATGCAGTCGGCAATGTACTCGGGCTTCTTTACCCAGGGCGCTACGGCCTTCTTGAATTCATCGAAGTTATCGAGGAAGGCTTTGAACTCGGCCTTGTGGTCGTGCCAGCGCTGCAGCTTCTTCTGGTAGTCTGCCCAGCACTCGTTAGCGGCATTGTGGGTATCGTCCAGCCAGTCAAACGCGGCCTTCACGCGCGGCTCCATCTCCTCGAAGCTGGGGTAGCACTTATCGAGATCGACCTTCTTCGGGTCAAAGTCGTTGAGAAGCCAATCCCAGATGATCTCGCTTATGATCCCTGAAACGGCTACCTGGGTGCCGTGATAGCAAATGCCGGTCTTGCGGACGCCGGAGGCCATGTCGATAAGATGGCTCATTACATGCTCCGAGCCGGAGGCCGGGGAGCTTTCGTTTGCAAGGCCCATGGAAAGGCCGCTGAGGGTCAGGACATTTGCAAGCTCGCCGAGAGTCTTGGCATCGCCTGCCGCAAGCTTCTCGGAGTTCTCAAGCAGTCTGTCGCACTGAGTGCGGATCATATCCGAGGGTGCGGTGTGGAAATGCTGTCCCATGCCGAGAACATTGCCCAGATACCAGTCAACGGGCGCTGTCCATGTTGCAATAAGGTCGCCGTAACCGCTGACATTCATCTCCGCAGGAGCTGCGGCAACGATATCAAGGTCGATAATAAGGATAAGCGGATAACGTGAATGAACGGTGCGCTTAACGCCGTTTATGAGCATGACCGAGGAATCATCGGAAAACGCGTTTACAGAAAGCGCGGTCTGCACGATTACCAGCGGCAGCGGGTTTTCGTGGTCGTAGTAATAGGTGGAGTACTTGCACAGGTCGCAGATCGTGCCGCCGCCTATGCCGACGACGATATCCTTGCCCTCAAAGTGAGCCTGGATCTTTGCCGCGTTCTCGGGCGTTGCGTGAACTATGCTGTTCGGCTCGCTGATGACCAGCCACTCAACATCATACTCCGCGTCAAGATATGACTTGACCGCTTCCTTAACGTTTTTCCCATCCACATCGACGATCTCGGTCGGGCCTGTTACCATCAGCACCTTTTTGCCGTCGGTAAGGCTCTTCACGGCCTGGCAGACCTTTTTGGCTGCCCCGTGCTCGATGTGGATCTCCTTCATACCGATGCCGCACAGCTTATCGGAATTTTCCTGCGCCTTGAGCATTTCGCGCAGCTCATCAAGCTTTGTTGCGTCGGCTTCAATTAAACGATTGTCAAGCATTTTGATTACTTCCTTTTTAATTATGCTTTGTAATACTTGTTAAAGAACGGCTCCATGGTGTAGTAGCACTCGTAGTAGCGAGCGTATGCTTCATCGTAAGCTGCCTTATTGTTCAGATCAGGCTCGTAGGTCGCACCGAGCTCGACCATTGCCTCTGCGGCCTCGTCAAGGTTTGCAAAGTTGCCCTCGGCAACGGCTGCAAGCATCGCAGCGCCGATAGCCGCGCCTTCGGGGTTCTTCGTTGCGACCAGCGGCTTGCCGAGAACGTCGGCCTTCATCTGGCACCAGAACGGAGACTTTGTGGAGCCGCCGACAATGCGGACGCTCGAGCAGTCCATACCGATCTCTTCAAATCTGTCAACGTTGTCCTTAAGGCCGAAGGAAATGCCCTCGAATACCGCACGCGACATATCGTCGAGCGTGTGGCTGAGCGTAAGACCCGTGAACGTGCCGCGTGCGCTGCCGTTCCAGTTGGGGGTCATTGCGCCGCCCATGCATGGCAGGAAGGTTATACCGTTCGAGCCGATCGGGCTGCGCTTTGCCTGAGTGTTCATAAGATCATAGTTCGGCAGGCGCAGGATGGTGTCCTTGTACCATCTGGTCGATCCGCCGGAAACGAAGCCGGGGTTCTCAATGAGCCACAGACGTGAGTCAGCGGAGTGATGGGTCTCAACAAGGCCCTTCTTGTCGAAAACAGGCTTTGCGGAGGTTCCCGCAACAGGCTCGGCTGTGCCGGTGATATCGCAGACCATGCCGGGCTTTACAAGACCGGAGCCGAGGCACGCGCTGTGCTCGTCGCCGGTACCGCAGATGACCTTTGTGTTTGTCGTCAGGCCGAGGCGATGTGCAACAGGAGCGGTAAGCGTGCCGACAACGGTCTCTGCCTTTACTATCTTTCCGAGAAGTTCGGGGTCAAGGCCGAAAACATTTGCCATCTCGGGCGACCACGTTTTCTCTGCAACGTTGTAGATCATCGAAGCCGATGCCTGAGCATAGTCAACCGCTGCAACACCGGTCATCCAGTAGACAAGGTAGCTGTCAACGTTCAGGAGGTATTTTGCTTTTTCAAAGACGTCAGGTCTGTTTTTCTTTATCCACAGCATCTTTGCGGCTGTGTGGGTAGAGTCGAGGTTAAGGCCGGAAACCTCAAACACGCGTGCAGGATCAACCGTCTTGGCTATCTCGGCAGTCTCTGCCTCGGCACGGCGGTCGAGCCAAATGATGCAGTTCATAAGTGCATTGCCGTTCTCGTCGGTCGCTATGACGGAGTCGTTTATAGCATCCATGCCGATCGTTCCGATCTCGGCAGGGTCAATGCCGGAATCGGCAACGAGCTGCTTTATAACGGTGGTGAAAGAGTGGAGATAATCCTCAACGGGCTGCTCTGCCCAGCCGGGATTGGGATATATGGGATCGTGCGCGCAGGTAGCCTCTGCGACGATCTTGCCCTCGGGATCGACAAGCAGGCCCTTGAGCGACTGCGTACCGAGGTCAACGCCGATTACATAACTCATAAACTTTTGCTCCTTTTTGTAAAATGACAACAGCGGCACCGCCATTTGACGATGCCGCTATGGCGTTTTGGTTAATTATGATGTTTCAAAAGAGCCTATCACTGATCTTCGGGCTCAACCAGGAAGGTACCGTTCTTCTTCTTGCAGACGGCTGCATAGTAGAGCATTGCGATCACGAAGAATGCAACTGCGATGTAGAACAGAGTACCTGCGGTCACTGCGCTGTACAGCGAGCAGAACGCAACGATAAGGCAGAAGGGAATGCCGATGTAGCCGAGCCAACGGGGGCACTTGTAGGGGCGAGGCATATCCGGCTGATCCTTTGCGAGCTTGATCCAGGAGATGAAGCAGCAAAGAGCCATGAATGCGGAACCCATGTTTGCGATAACAACGATAACGTCAACCGAGCCGATGAGGGTAAGGACGATGCCGATGACGGAGGTAACGAGAAGTGCGTTGATCGGGGTGCCGTTCTTATCGAGCTTGCCGAGGAAGCCGGGCAGGCACTTGCAGCGCGCAAGTGCGTAGGTCTGACGGGACTGGCCGATGATGATGCCGTTAAGGGATGCGATCAGGCCGATCATTGCGATGACGATGAATACGATGCTCATCGTGCTGCCTTCGCCGAAGAGATGGTTGATTACGTTTGCGATAGGAGCGTCGTTCTTAAGAAGCTCTTCCTTGGGCAGGAGAGAGAAGGTGGTCACGAGCATGAGCATGCATGCCGACGATAAATCCCTTGGGGATGTCCTTGGAAGGATTCTTGCATTCCTCTGCGCCCATGCCGCCTGCCTCAAATGCGAGGTAGAACCATACTGCATAGGGGATAGCAACGAAGATTCCCTTTACGCCGCCGAGGTCGCCCATCTTGCCGAGCAGGCTGAAGTCTGCGTGGGGCAGGCCGATGCATGCGTAGAAAACGACGCCTGCAACACCGATAACGGTGACGATAAGGCCGATGAGCTGACCGGCCTCAATGCCGCGCATGTTGATGAACAGGAATATCAGGTATGCAACAACGGATGCGACGACTGCCGGAACTACCGGGAACAGAGTGTGGACATATGCACCGACCGCAATGCAGATACCGGGAGTGCAGAACAGGGATTCAACAAGATAGCTAAAGCCTGCGAAGAAGCCTGCGCCGCGGCCAAATGCCTTTTCGGTGTAGGCTGCGGGGCCTGCGGAGCTGGGGATAGCTGTTGCCAGCTCTGCGAACATGAATGCGAAGGGGATGTAGAACAGTGTTGCAATTGCCATTGCGATGAGACAGCCTGTGAAGTTTGTCTCGGATGCGATGTAGTTCCAGCCATAGTAGCTGCCGGAAATAACAGCGCCGACCGCGACCGACCATATACCTGCGGCGGTCAAGGCTTTTTTAAGTTTGTTTTCTTCCACGAGTATTAAACCTCCCTATAAATTATTCAA
Source organism: Firmicutes bacterium CAG:24053_14 (assembly GCA_001916715.1). Taxonomy (GTDB): domain Bacteria; phylum Bacillota; class Clostridia; order Oscillospirales; family Oscillospiraceae; genus F23-B02. The sequence continues at coordinate 457 of MNSZ01000054.1, read as the reverse complement.
GCTGCATCACATGCAGTTAAATACGGTTTACTTGGATGCCATGTAATCGACAACAGCCTTGAGGTTATCGCGGAAGCTGCCGTCGGCAACGAACTTCTTCTCAAACAGTGCAGAACCCATGGTGAAGGTCCAGGGTCCGATGTCGAACATGGTGTCGATGCGTGCAAAGCTGTTGATCGAGCCTGCTATGCAGATCTCTGCGTCGATAGCCGCGCAGAACTCGCGTGCGAGCTTCTCGCCGTCAACGACGTGGCGGTATGCAAGAATGTCAAAGCCCTTGATGCCCTTGGCCATCAGATCCTTTGCGTTCTGAATGATCTCTTCGTTCGTGCCCTCGAGGATGCTCGGGCTGCCGGAGACCTTGCCGACGAACGGCAGATATGCCATGCCGTTTTCTTTCAGAAGCTTTGCTACGGAGTCATAGTATACTGTGCCCATCAGGTAATCAAAGCCGCAG
>MNSZ01000040.1 GCA_001916715.1 Firmicutes bacterium CAG:24053_14 | reverse complement strand
CTGCCTGTGCCATTTCCTCCCGGATCTGGCCGAGAGAGGTCTCCACCTCCACGCCCAGAACTTCGTTCAGGTTGGAATTGGCATCGGCGTCCACCACAAGGACGGGGCCGCGCTTCTTGCCGCACAGGTAGTCGATGATCATGCCGCAGGTAGTGGTTTTGCCCACACCACCCTTTCCGGCAACGGCAATGGTATGAGGTGCCATAGTCTGGTTCTCCTTAAAAGTGATTTTGCGTAACGCTGGTTCGGAGCGCAGCCCCTCCCGCGTTTTCTCCCTTCCGGCGAAAGCGGAAAAGGAGCGGCCGACAGGTCGGAATTTTGTCCATACAGGCCGCGTCACCACGCGCACTCATGGCTCGGGAGCCGTTTTTGACTGCGGATGGTGACTTTGCCCTACGGGCGCACTTCGCCCATATCGGTACTAACTTATCGTATCACATATGCCATCTAAATTCAACCCATAATTTGCGAAATTTTTTCAGAAAACTTGCCCAACTCTCATTTATCCGACGGCTGCAAGTGGATATTTTTGTTACACCGGCGTGAACACGTACTTCTGGATCAGCCCGTCCACCACCGCGTGGATGGTCACGCTGCCGCCCGCGCCTTTTTCCGTGGAAAATTCCACGTTTTTCCCCTTCAGGCGGCCCCGCAGATATTCCTCCGGGTCGTCGCATTCCACCTCCTCAAAGAACACGTCCCGCATCTGGTTGTTGCGGCAAAGGTTCTTGATCTCGTAAACCAGCTCGTATTCTGCAGCTCATATTCTGCCATAAGCGCTTCTCCTTACAAATCACGGCTCTGTCCCGCCGGGTCGTTACCTTAAATATAGCACACCCGGCGGATTTCCTCAACCGGGATTCCCTTTTCCGACAAAAAAAGGTTGCTTTTTTCCGGCGGCTCTGCTATAATGCACCTGTACGCAGGATTCGTACATCGGTAGTACAACAGCTTCCCAAGCTGTGAAGGCGGGTTCGACTCCCGTATCCTGCTCCAAAATAGCAGCACGCCCCGCCTTGATTGGTAGGGCGTGTTGCTTTGTTTATTGTACATAGCTTGCAGAACTCCGATATGCTTAGGGCAACGCCGCAATGGGGGCACGGATTCCTTTCCTTATTGAAAGGAACCGAGCTTCCGGATTGTGACATATCCTCTCGCGAAGAAAATACTGTCAAATTACAGAGAAATTGAGGCGCCTTGTGTGAAAGGGTGGGGAATATTGCTTGTTACAGGGTATTGACGAATCCGGTAAAATACACTATACTAGTCTTAAAAGATATCACCGCTTTGGTAAAACTGCTCATTCCCGGCTTTCCCTTTCGCAGCTTTCAGTAGCTGACACTGCGGGTGAGCTTTTTCTCTTCTCTAAATTCGGGCATTTCCGATACGTCCTCCAGAATCTCCTGCGCAGAAGCGCACGGATGGCGGGAATGCTTCGTCTTATTTCCGGAGTGGGGAAATAATTAACAAAAATAAAGCTGAAAATTCGTTAATTCTGACACACAATATTCGACGATCAATGGTTGCATTTACGTGTTAAACGTGATATCATCTGTATTAAGAGGTTGGAAACGATTCCAATTCCCGTATATCACCGGGAATCAGGTCTTTTAGCTACATTGTGGGAATGACGGGCAGGAAAATGACCGCTGCTTTTTTCTGCTTTCAGCCGTAAGCGCAGATTGGAGGGAAGTCGGATGACGGATAAGGAACTGAGACGGTTAAGCCGGAGCGAGCTGCTGGAAATGCTGATTGCGCAGACGGAAGAAAACCGTCAATTGAAAATCAGGCTGGAGCGTGCGGAGGCGCAGCTCCGGGATCGCAGAATAGCGGTTGAAAAAGCCGGTTCCCTTGCGGAGGCGGCGCTGCAGCTGAACCGTGTATTTGAGGCCGCGGACAAAGCCGCGCAGCAATATCTGGAAAACGTGCGTCTTATGTCGGAAAAGGGAAGCGGAGAGTTATGAAGTCGAAATCGTGGAAATCTCCCGAGCCCCCGACTCTGGAACAGCTGGAGGCGGAGCTTGGCAGAGAAAAATACAAACGGCGGTATAAACGCGTTCTTCGCAGCACCGTCTATACGCTTGTGGTTGTTGCGGCTGTAGCCGTGCTGGTGGCTACCATCTGGATGCCCGTGCTGCAGATCTACGGGTCTTCCATGACGCCCACGCTGAATGAGGGGGACATTGTCCTCTCCGTCAAGGGCTCGGGCTTTGAACCCGGCGACCTGGTGGCGTTCTACCTGGGAAACAAGATTTTGGTGAAGCGCTGTATTGCCGGCCCCGGCCAATGGGTGGATATCGACGAAAACGGAAATGTATCTGTGGACGGAAGGCTGCTGGAGGAACCGTACCTGACGGAAAAAGCGCTTGGAGAATGTGACATTACGCTGCCTTATCAGGTGCCGGATAACCGTTACTTCTGTGTGGGCGATCACCGTTCCACCTCGGGTCGGCTGCATTTCCGATGAGCAAATCGTCGGAAGGATCGTATTCCGGGTCTGGCCTCTGCCGGACTTCGGCGCGTTGAGATAGGAAGGATGGTGAAGGGATATATGAAGTATGATGTTCTGCGGGAGCGCCTCCGGCATCGGGTAGTGACCGTGCTTGCCGGTGTGGTGGTATTCTGTACCACCTATGCGCTGATTCTGCCGGCTATCACACTGGAAAAGCAATGTGACATCCCGGAGCACACCCACACGGACGCCTGCTATGCGCAGGTGACGTCGGTTGAGAAAAGGGTTCCCGTGTGCAGCGCGAAGACGCTGGAAATTCATCGGCACACGGCGGACTGCTATGATGCCAACGGAAATCCGACGTGCGGGTATGCCGATTTTGTGGTTCACAGCCATGATTCCCGCTGCTATGACGAAACCGGGAATCTCTGGTGTCCGCTTTCCGAGATTGAGGCACACCGGCACACTGCCGACTGCTATGCCCTGCCGGAAGGACATACCCACGCGGAGGGCTGCTATACGTCGGTGCGGGGCGATCTGGTCTGCGGGGAGCATGTCCATACGGATGCCTGCTACACAGAGACCGCCGTGCTTGCCTGCGGCCTGGAAGAATCCGAGGAACACCAGCATGACGAGAACTGCTATGAGACGTCCCGGGAACTGACCTGCGGCATCGACAGCGACCATAGTCATACCGATGCCTGCTATGAATGGGAGCAGGTTCTGAGCTGCGACCTGCCCACGGATTCGGCGGAAGATGCTCAGCCGGTGCTGGTCTGCACGAAACCGGAGATCGTCCTCCACCGTCACACGCCCGACTGCTTTGACGCTGACGGCAATCTGATATGCGGACAGACCCAGATTCTGGAGCATCGGCACTCCGACGCCTGCTTTGAGGCGGTGGCGGAGCCGGTGGACACCGGGAAGCTGACCTGCACCGATACGGCGCACGTGCATACCGCCCGGTGCTACGGCACCTGGGAGCTGGTCTGCGGACAGGAAGAACACACCCACAGCGAGGCTTGCAAGCCGGAAGAAACGGTATTCTGCGGCAAGGACGCCCATACCCACGGGGAAGCCTGCCGGGATGAAAACGGGGAGCTGGTCTGCGGGACGGAGGAACCCCCGGCGCGGACGTGGAGACGGCGGAGCTATGGGAGCAGACCTTCGCGGGGGTGACGCTGACCGGGAATTGGCGGCAGGATACCCTTGCCATCGCCGAAACCCAGCTGGACTATGCCGAGAGTACGAAAAACTACGTTGTCGCGGAGGACGGCAAAACGGTTAAGGGCTACACCCGCTATGGCGCGTGGTGCGGGGAGCCTTACGGCGACTGGAACGTCATGTTCCTGACCTTCTGCCTGCATTACGCCGGGGTGGAGGGCGTCCCGCCGGACAGAGACTGCGGCGGCTGGGTCACGTCCTGGGCGGACGCCTTTGAACCGGCACAGTCCCACACCCCGGCGGTTGGAGATCTGGTGCTCTTTGACCGGGACGGGGACGGCACGGCCGACCGGGCGGGTCTGGTAGCGCAGATCACGGATTCCGGCTTCGCCGCCATGGAAGGCGACGCGGAGGACGCGGTGCGTCTGCTGACCTATGGGGCGGACGACCCCGGGATTCTGGGCTATATCAACCTGCCGGAGGGAGCGAAGGAATTCACCCTGACGGCGCAGACCGAAACCGGCATCACCGTGACCATCACCGGCGAGAGTGCCTCCCTGCCCTATCCGGCAAGGGAAATCACGGTAACGGTGACCGAGGTGACGGACGGGGAGCGTCGGGCGATTCGCGATCAGATTTTGGGCGAAGAACAAGCCGAACCGGAGCGGAGCTACCTGCTGGACATCACCCTGTGGCACGGAGAGAAAGAGATCGAGCCAACCGGCTCCGTGACCGTGACCTTCAGCGGCATTGACACGGAGGGGCTTTACCCCAAGGTCTACCACATTGATACGAATGCCCAGACCGCCACGGACATGGAAGCGAAAACCGGAGAGAACGGCGACGTGACGGTAGACACGAATCACTTCTCTTTGTATTTAGTACAGGCTCAATCCTTCCAACCTCTGTCCGGCTATGTCGGGGACGCGTTCATCAACGGCGGCGAATTTAAGCTGACCGACGATGCCTGGACGGCGGATGGGGCTAATAGCCCGATTTTGAGCATTACGCAGAACACTACCATCGATTTGAACGGGCATACCCTGACGATCAGCAAGGCCGGTCAGTACTTTGATGTGCACGACGGTGCGAAGCTGCACGACGGTGCGAAGCTTACCATTATGGACTCGTCCGACAGTATTCATGATACCGAATCTACGGTCACTGGAAACGTGTACGGTAATAAGGCGAAACTGGAAAATGATACCCTGACGTATTACATCACAGAATCCACACCCAATGGCACCGGCACCACGGAAACACTGGTAAAGCATACCGTCCCCCTCACCGGCGCAGGAAAGATTCTGTGTGGGGATGCTTCTGCACAGGCGATTCTGGTCAAGGGTGCATTGGAACTACGGAGCGGTGTACTCCAAAACACCGGCGGCCAACATATAGTCATCGTGGACCGCGGAACGCTGGACGTAAATGGCGGCTATATTGTGGGCGGCGGCAGAGACGGCACGCCCGGCGGCGGTATTTACGTTGACAACGGAACGGTGAATATCCAGGACGGTGTTGTTGCGGCCAACCGTGGCAGTTCCGGCGGCGGTATCTTCGTCAGCAGCGGTGGTACGCTGAACATCTCCGGCGGTGCGGTGACGGGCAACTGGGTCAACAATGGAAATACGGACAACGGCGGCGGTATCTTCGTCAAAAGCGGTGGTACGCTGAATCTGTCCGGTGGCTATGTGACCAACAACTACAAATATTGCGAATGTAGCGGCTGCCAGAGTGATAAGAACAATGAACACGGCGGTGGCGGTATTGCCCTGGCGAACGGTTCTACCATGGACATGTCCGGCGGCTATGTTACCGGCAACTATTCCAGTCTGGCAGGGGGCGGCATTTAT
>MNSZ01000053.1:71739-75294 GCA_001916715.1 Firmicutes bacterium CAG:24053_14 | reverse complement strand
GATCTCGTTGAAAAGTAAAAAGGCTTCCCCCACTTTTCCGGCATTGAACAAATCGGTCAAACGGAAATAATAATCGTAATCGAGCACGTTCAGATTTTCGATGACCTTTTCGTAAGTCAGGTTTTTGCCACAAAAACTGACCACCTGATCGAAAATAGAGAGCGCATCACGCATAGCTCCGTCGGCTTTCTGAGCGATCACGTCCAAAGCGGCTTCCTCGGCTGTAATCCCCTCCTTTGCCGAAATATACTTCAGATGCTCGACAGTATCTCCCACTTTCATCCGATTAAAATCATAGATCTGACAACGGGACAATATCGTGGGTAATATTTTATGTTTTTCTGTGGTAGCTAAAATAAAAATAGCATGTGCAGGCGGCTCTTCCAATGTCTTCAGGAAAGCATTGAAAGCCGAAGTACTGAGCATATGCACTTCGTCGATGATGTATACGCTGTATTTCCCTACCTGAGGCAAAATCCTCACCTGCTCCACCAATCCGCGGATATCGTCCACGCTGTTATTGGAAGCGGCATCCAATTCGTGAATATTCAACGAACGCCCGGCATTGAAAGCCTTACAGGATTCGCATTCGTTACAAGGCTCTGCATTGGGCTGCAGATTCAGGCAATTGATCGTTTTCGCAAAAATACGGGCACAAGTCGTCTTACCGACCCCTCTGGGACCGGTAAACAGATAGGCCTGAGCCAACTGATGGTTCACAATGGCATTCCGCAAAGTGGAAGTAATAGCCAACTGCCCCACCACCGTATCGAAACTCGCAGGCCTGTATTTTCGCGCCGAAACAATAAAATTTTCCATAAACAATCAACAATATACCCAAATAACGGATTCACTCCGTCCAGGCTGTAAAAATAGTAAGCTTTCGGCGTATTCGCAAATTCTCCACCCATTTTTGTGGATTTTCTCACCGGAAAGAATACCTGCCGCCATCATCGGGGCAGCAGGTGTTTTCAATTTCATTACAATAAAAGGCTGCACCTCGGTATAATCATCCGGGTAAGCCCGGTGCTTCTGCTCCCGGTTTGTAATTCATTTTAAGTATTCATCGAAAAATTTCTCCAGTTTGTCGAACGGAAGAATGTCCGTCCGGTCATACAAATCCGTATGCACGGCTACGGGAATAATCATCAGTTCCTTGTTGTCACCCTTCAGCTTCCTGAAGGCATCCTCGCTAAAATAACGGGAGTGGGCTTTTTCGCCATGAATGAGTAGCACGGCACTGCGGATTTCATCGGCATACGCAAGTATAGGAGCATTGACAAAAGCCAGTGAGGAGGTCTTGTTCCATCCCAGGCCGGAGTTGATGGAACGGGGATGATAGCCTCGTTCGGTCTTGTAATAGTCATAATAATCTTTCATGAACTGTGGTGCGTCGCCGGCAGGCTTAGGATTCATCACGGTGCGGGGATAAGTGCCGGTGCGATAATCTTCCGTACGCTGGGCATTGAACTCCTGACGCATTTTATAACGGGCGTCCGCATTGTCGGCAGCATCGAAATAACCGTTCGCCGTACAGCGGCTGATATCGTACATGGTGGAGGCCACGGTTGCCTTGATACGCGTATCGTTGGCTGCCGCATTGATGGCAAAACCTCCCCAGCCACAGATGCCGATGATGCCGATACGCCCGGCATCCACATCCGGACGCGTCGCCAGGTAATCCACCGCTGCCGAAAAGTCTTCGGTATTGATGTCCGGCGAAGCCACACTGCGAGGTTGTCCGCCACTCTCACCTGTAAACGAGGGGTCGAAAGCAATCGTGAGGAAACCCCGTTCGGCAAGTGTCTGAGCATACAGCCCCGACGATTGTTCCTTCACGGCACCGAACGGACCGCTGACAGCGATAGCCGGCAGTTTTCCCCCGGCGGTCGTTTTCGGTACATACAAGTCGGCAGCGAGCGTGATGCCGTAACGGTTGACAAAGGTTACTTTGCTGTGGTTCACCTTATCGCTCTTCGGGAACGTTTTGTCCCATTCCTGGGTCAGTTTCAATTCTTCCATATTCCTGTTACTTTGAGTGTCCTGTGCCGGGCTTTCCGTCAAACCGGAGAGGCAGAGGAAAGCGGCCGTTAAAAAAGTTATCCGTTTCATAACCGATGTGATTTTAATGATTACTGTTTCTTGTTTTCTTTTCACATCGCAAAGTTACAGCGCCCAGCAAAGAGGCCCGGTAGATGGATTACAGATTGTATAACCCCAATTACAGAGATTATCCCATACTTCTTTTATCCACCGTTCCCGTTTCAGACGGACAAGGAAAATCAGGCTTTTCGTTCCTGTCAATGTCACGGATATACCTTGCCGGCACGCCTCCTGCAACCGTATTGGCCGCCACATCTTTCGTCACCACCGATCCGGCGGCGATAATGGCATTGTCACCCACGGTCACCCCCCGCAGAATGGTAGAGTTGGAACCGACCCACACGTTTTTGCCTAACCGGATAGGAGCCGGATACATCACCCCACGGTCTTCGGGAGCCCTACCATGATCGAGTGTGGCAAAAACCACCTGGTGGCCGATGAGACAACCGTCGCCCAATGTCACACCGCCGTGATCCTGGAAATGGCAACAGGCGTTGATAAAGACATGGCGCCCGATAGTGATATTCCTGCCGAAGTCGGTGTAGAACGGAGGAAACATCTTGAACGTTTCATCCACAGGCTTACCGAGCAAGCGCGACATTAACGCGCGCAACTCCTCCTGTGAATGGTAAGTATTGTTTATCTCGCAGGTGATGCGCCGGGCTTCGTCGCTCATTTCATCCATCAGCCGATAGATTTCCGGTGTACCGAGCACACCGCCGGCCCCGATATGATTCAGAAAATCGTCCAGTGTCATAATCCGCTCCTTTCCCTATACCAGTCTGCCCATTTCGTATGCCTCCTGCAATTTCGGATTTCCCTTAATTTCTCCCGCATGCCATACGCCGCCGCAAAACAGCGTTCCCTTTACCGTCGGGTTCTCCAGGCAATCGAGAAATCCCATGAAACTGGCAACGATACGGTCCATAATCGTTTCATCTTCTTCGGCAGCCGTGGCAATGAAATAGAACTCCTTATTCTTCATTTCGGTATAAGGTCCGCAGCAACGGTCTATCATCATTTTCATCTGGGCACTCATGGCATAGAAATAGACCGGTGTTCCCATCACGATGACATCTGCCGCAAGCATCTTTTCAATCACCGCATCGTCTTTCTGCGGACAGGGCTTCTTATACCGGCTGCATACGCTGCACCCCGTGCAAGGATGTATATTTTTGTCGCGCAGGAAAATTTTCTCTACCTGGTTTCCACTCTCAATGGCTCCGCGCATAAATTCATCGCAAAGCGTGTCCGAATTGCCGCCACGACGGGGACTGGACGATAAAATCAGAATATTCTTCGACATGGTTTATCTATTTATATGTTTTTTCAAATACATTTACTCCTTGACAAACGGTTTCAGACCCTTGACAGCTTCCGCGGCGGTAATGCGCTTGCCGCCATTATCCAGGTCGATGAGGATGTAACGGTCATTGCCCATTCCCAGTTCCT
>MNSZ01000053.1:64310-71696 GCA_001916715.1 Firmicutes bacterium CAG:24053_14 | reverse complement strand
CAAATCATGGTGTTCGGCTTCGGTCATGGCATATACCAAATCCACACATGCCTGGTCCAAAGCCAGAATATCGGTAGAAGAAAGGATACCGACATTCGGGGTCACGACAGGAGCGGCATTCACCCCCTCGCAATCGCACGATACCGACATGTTGCGCATCACATTGACATACGTGATTTGCTTGCCGAAGTAATCGATGACAGCCTTTGTGGATTCGGTCATGCGTTCCATGAATTCCTCTTCACGGATATCCCATTGGTTATCCTGTCCCGGTGTGGTGTGAATCCAGGCCTTTCCGATCCGCCCGTCCGCACAGCCGATACCGATATTCTTGTTGCTTCCGCCGAAACCGCCTTGTGTATGTCCTTTGAAATGGGTAAGCACCACCAGGGAGTTGTAGTCGGTAGTATGGCTGCCTACTGACATTTTTCCGAACCATTTACCACCGTGAACAGGTAATGTCAGGGTATCTTCTTCGTCCAGAATATCTACAGGACAGAATGTCCAGCCGTTCACTTCCAATGTCCGCCGATGTTGTTCGGTGGTATAACGGTCGCCCTCGTAATAGGTATTGGTTTCAACGATGTTGGCATCAGACAAATCTTTCCGGAACAGGGCTTTAACCCATTCCCGCGGGATAATGTTCGGTCCGTTCTGCTCCCCGGTATGCAGCTTCACTCCGGTATGTCCCTTGATGTCCGCACTTACCTGTTCATATGCTTCGATAAGTCCTTCAGCACTAAGGTTACGCGTGAAATAGACGATGGACTCGTTGCCGGTACGCTCTTCGTAAGGCACATACTTATTACCGTTTTTCCCGGGAACCGGATCGGACTGTGCTACGGCAGTCGTCCCCATAACTAACAAACTTGCAATCATAATAGTTGATATTCGTTTCATTGTCATTTGATTTTATTGATTCAGAGTTTCAGATTCCTGATACAAAGTTAAGCGTATACCTGAAAATACAGTGTAGATGAATTACAGATATGATAACCCAAATTACATGATTTCCGGAAAAAACGGCATAAATCTGTAGCCAGGGTTATATTATCTGTAATCGGGGTTATGGGATTATCCGTATCATCCTCTAATTTTGTACAGTGAAAAATAAAGACATAGAGAATATGGATAAGATACTCTATTTGGATCATGTAGATCAGTATAACCGTTTGTACGGTCTTGAAACCCTGCATCCGTTGGTCAGTGTGATCAATCTCAATGAAGCGACCCGCGCGGTGGGCACCATACGTTTTAATTACGGAGTGTATGCCTTGTTCTTAAAACTGGAAAAGGCATGCGACATCAAGTACGGCCGCCAGAAATACGATTACGAAGAAGGGACCATCGTCTGTTTCGCTCCCGGACAAACAGCAGAGACGACGCCGACAGTCGGGCATATACAAACCGATGCCTATGGCATCATCTTCCATCCCGACCTGCTTCGCGGCACGTCATTGAATAAAACGATAAAGAACTACACCTTTTTCTCGTATGAAGTCAACGAAGCGTTGCACGTATCCGGGGAGGAACAGACTATCATTTTGGATTGTCTGAAAATCATACGGAAAGAACTGGAGCATGATATAGACAAACATAGTAAAACACTGATTGCTACCTATATCGAATTACTGCTCGGTTACTGCATGCGTTTTTACGAACGGCAGTTTATCACGCGCAGCAAAAGCAACCGGGATGTGCTGACCCGTTTCGAGCAGTTGCTGGACGAGTATTTCGAAGGATCCGCCGCCGAGCGGGACGGACTCCCTTCGGTGAAACACTTCGCCGACAAATTGTGTCTCTCATCCAATTATTTCGGAGACATGCTAAAAAAAGAAACCGGAAAGACTCCGCAGGAATATATTCAGGAGAAAATAATCGAAGTAGCAAAGGACCGTATATCCGGCACCCAGGATACGGTAAGCCAGATAGCTTATTCCCTGGGATTCCAATATCCGCAGCACCTGTGCCGCCTGTTTAAGAAACGGGCCGGATGCACACCGAATGAATACCGGGCAAAGATGATTGGCTGAAAGGACAGATGAAAAAGACGTTGGACATAAAGAGCGTGTGTGAATGCAACCGCCGTTTGGGATGTAAAACACTGCATCCCCAGGCAAGCATCATCAATCTGGAACACCCGGATTTGGAGCAGGAGGCCGTGAAATTCGAATTCTATGCCGTGCTGCTCATCGAGGAATGCCCGGACGGCTGTGGCTGCTGCGGCCGTAAGTATTACGACTATTCCAATGCCACGATGGTATTTCTCAAACCCGGGGAAATTTTCCGCATGAACGAAGCGGGCGTGTTACCGGACAAAGGGTGGCTGTTGGCGTTTCATCCCGATTTACTGTACCGTACCTCACTGAAAAATCATATCAGGAACTATACGTTCTTTTCTTATAACAAGGAAGAGGCATTACACTTGTCCGGACGGGAAACGGCAACCATTACGTGCTGTCTTGAAAATATCGAAGAGGAACTGCACCACTCCATCGACACGCACACCGCAACCATTCTCTCACGGCATATCGAGTTGATGCTGGACTATTGCACCCGTTTCTACGAGCGGCAGTTCATCACACGCGAGAATAAGAACAAGACTGTGCTCGAAGAGTTGGAAACCCTGCTCGATGACTATATCGCCTCCGGCAGGTTACAGGGGGCTCTGTTGCCTACATCGGAATATTGTGCCACAGGGCTGGGCCTATCCGTCCCTTATTTCAACGATTTGTTGAAATTCGAAACCGGCAAGACGTTGGATGAGTATTTCCAACTGCGACGGCTTGAAACGGCTAAAAGGATGTTGCTCAAAGCGGAAAACACCCCGGCCGTCGTAGCACGGCGGTTAGGCTATACCAATGTGCAATATTTCAGTCTGTTATTCAAAAAAATTACGGGCATCGCTCCTAATGAATACCGGTATTCAAATTAATCAGATCATTCTACAAAACCATTTCCGCATGCCTCATCGACCGACGATGCAGAATTGGGTGGACTTTCTTACCGGAAAGGGCGGCGGAGGCGGCCTTGCACGGAGGCCGCCCGCTGCATTACCGGTCATTATACACTCTTCCATTTCCTTTCTTTTTTCAGACCGTTAAATGCATGCTGTCCGACACCATCCGTCCATTGAGGGAAGTGGCAAAACAATACGCCTCCACTTTCGATGCTTCCCACTCTTCAGGTAAGGCATATTCCGTTTCGCCCGCCACACCGCGATTATTCAAAGCAACGATACGCACCCGCTGCAAACCGGAAGCCAGCAACAGCCGCCCGTAATCTATCGTTGCCACCGAACCGGCACCGAACGATACTTTATCCATATTGAGCGCGACAAAGGCATTGAATGCATCGGCATTCGTGAAGAACTCATGCTGGCCGGTGGCCGTATTGAGCGCATAGTACATATAATTTGTGCTGCTCGGCTGCAATGCCGCCCTTATTGACGTAATGCCGGGGTTGCATATAGGAGACGGCGGCAGTCCCTTGCTGATACGGGTGTTGTAGGGGCTGTCCTTAGCCAGCATTTCCGCCGTCGGCGCGCCCTCGTGGTCGGGGTACTCATAAAGCGTAGTCGAGTCAATCTGAAGCGGCCAATCCTTATTAAGGCGGTTGTAAATGACCGACGCGATAGTGTACTGCTCGGTGTCGTTTGCCGCTTCCTTTTCGATCATGGACGCAATGGTCACGATTTGGCGCATTGTATAGCCGCTTTCCTCCTGCCACTCGAGCATCTCGGCCGTCATTCTGTAATGGAAGACCTCAAGCAGCTTGTTGATAGCCGTTGCTGCCGGCATGCCTTCGTAAAATTCATAGGTATCCGGGAACAGGAAGCCTTCAAGCCTGCTCGCATCGCCCTTTTCGGTCCCTTCAAGGAACGAGTAGTTAAACGTTGCGTTTGCGGCGGCGTCCATAAGCTCGTCATAATCGCACACGCCCTCTGCATCGAGCTTTTTGAATATCTGATGCATCGTATAGCCTTCGGGGAAGGTTATCTTCTTGGTTACCATTGCGCCCGAGCCGGAGGTCATTTTCTTTACAAGCGCTTTATAGTCGTATATCGCCTTAAGCTCGTACGTGCCGGGGTCTATCTTCTCGTCGGCGTTATACACCGCGCCGAAAAGCTTGAACAGCCATTTGTATTTAATAATCCCGTTATCCTTAAGCTGATCGGCAACATAGCTCATGTCGGCATAGTGGACCTTTTTTGTTTTTGTGTTGCCGTCATCGTCCTTGACCTCAACCTCTTTGTAAGTGAAGCTGTCCTTATCAAGGGTTATCTGTGCAACGGTGTCCGAAGACTTAAATCCCAGAACATCGGTCGCCGCCGCCCATGCAAGGCATGCCAAAATAATACTGACGCTTATTACAAAAAGGAAGTATACAGCGCCGCCTGCAAGGCCGCTTTTATTCTCCTTGCGTACGTCAGATGCGCTCTGCTTCGTCGCGGAAGCCGCCGGGGATTTTCTCTGAGTCGTGGCGGAAGCCGCTTTTTTGGGCTTCTTTTCAGGCTCTTTTTTCCCGAAGATCTCTTCAAAATCTGTTTTCTTATCAGCCATAGATATCTCCTTTGCCGATTGTAACCTGATTTGCCGTTACGGCATAATATACAGCAGACGCAGCGATCGCTGCTCTGAATGCGTGATAATCATCGTGTCGTAAGTCCGCCGCGCCGGACCGTACTGCGGAATTTTATGCGCGGAGAAAGGCAATATATATGTTCTGCAACAATAACAACAGCTGCATCTGGATCATTCTCATCCTCATCATTCTCTTCTTCGGCTGCGGCAACTGCGGCGGCGGATTCGGATGCGGATGCGGCAACTCCTGCGGCAACAACGACTGCGGCTGCGGCTGCTGATCATCCACGGGGCTCAATCGAGCCCCATTTTGTTTTCAGTCGCTCAAAACGAGTGATACCGCAATGTCGGTATCCTCGGTCGGCAGCTTTTCTTCAAGCAGCGCCTTTCTGCAAAGGCACACGCTGAACGCCTCCGAATGCGCAAGGTAGCGGTCATAGTACCCCGCTCCGTGGCCGAGGCGGTTTCCGTATCTGTCGCAGCACAGCGCCGGAACAATGATAATGTCTTTTGCTCCCGGCCTTATCTCCTGTGTCGCCGGCGGCTCAGGGATGCCGAATTTGCCGGGGTTAAGCGTGTCTTTGCCGATGACGGGGTAAAAGCTCATCACGCCGTTATTTCCGCTCACGGGGAGCGCAGTGCTTCTTCCCTCACACAGGAGCTTTTCAATGAGCGCCGTCGTTGAAACCTCGCGGCCGACACTGTAATACAAAAACACCGTTTCCGCATTTTTAAACTCACTAAGGTTCAGAAGTTTTTCGATTATAGCTCTGTCGCTTTCTTTAATATACTCGGGCAAAAGGCTCGCTGTCTGCCGCTCTTTTTCACGGCGAAGGCTGCGCTTTTGCTCAAAGAGCGGACTTGATGATCGAATAGATCTCTTCATGCTTTTCGTCGATCTCGCGCTCAACGCCGTTTTTCTTAAACGGAATGCGAGTCCAGCCGTAGTAGTCTGCCGCCTTATCGGCAACTCGCAGGCAGTTTTTAAGATACTCTATGTCCTTTTCGTGGATATCCGCCGAGGTGTGCGTTTTCTCCTGCCTGTGCTTCATGCGGCGGAGCGACGTTTCAACGTCAACGTCGAGGTAGATCACAAGATCCGGTTTCGGCAGGCCGAGCTTTACATATTCAAAATCATAAAGCCATTCAAAAAATGCCGGAAGCTCCTCGTCGGGAAGCTTTGCTCCCTGATGCACGGCGTTCGAGGTCGTGTATCTGTCCGACAGGACAAAGCCGCCGGAATTATATATATCGCCCCAGTCCGTTCGGTATGAAGCAAAACGATCGACAGCGAAGAAAGCCGACGCGGTATATGCATTGACGTCGCTCGGATTTGAGCCGAACCGGCCGCCGAGATACATTCTTATGAGTGCGCTGCTGTCATTATCATATCGCGGAAATACGATGTGGTGATAGTTTATTCCCTCAGCCTCAAGTCGGCTGCACACGCGCCTGTAGTGGGCGGACTTGCCGCTGCCGTCGATGCCTTCAAATACGATAAGCTTACCCTTTTCCATTGAAAAACTTCCTTATGCGTTTTATCCACGCCTTTATTATAAAAAGCGGAAGGCGCGCAATGCGCTTGAAGCGCCACGGCTCTTTGATGCAGCGATACAGCCACTCGGCATTCATCTTCTGCCACGCCTTCGGAGCGCGCATGACCGTCCCAGCAAAAACATCGAGCGAGCCGCCGAGGCCTGCCATCAGGCCGACATCCAGCCGCTCGGCGTTCTGCGCCATCCAAAGCTCCTGCTTCGGCGCGCCGAGGCAGACCATGAGAAAATCGGGCTGCGCGGCGTTTATCTTTTCGACCACGGGGCCGTCATCCTTAAAATAACCGTCGTTCGTTCCGCAGACATTGAGCCCTGGGTACGTTTCCTGCATTTTTTCCTTTGCGGCATCGGCAACCCCGGGCTTTGCGCCGAGCAGGAACACGCTTTTACCCGTCTGCGCGGCATACTCAAGTATTGCCTCGCCTATCTCAATGCCCGGCAGGCGCTCTTTGAGCGGAGTCCCGATAATTCTGGCCGCTTTCACAACGCCAATACCGTCGGGTATTACAAGATCTGCGTTGCATATCGCATCGTGCAGCTCGGCATTTTCCCACGCCGCCATCACTATCTCGGGGTTTGGCGTTACCATATAGGCGCTGCGGTGCTCATCAATGAGCCTCTTGCACAAATCTATTGCATTTTCCCGCGTCAGATCATCAAATCCGACGCCCAAAACATCTATCCTACTCAAAGCTGGCTGAATACCTTTCCGATCTTTTCGTGTATGACAAGGTCTGCCCTGTCGTCATAAGGCGTGCTGCTGAGGTTTACGAGCGCAAGCTTATTTCCCCGGTAATAGTTTATAAGTCCTGCCGCCGGATAAACATTCAGGCTCGTACCGCCGATTATGAGCACCTCCGCTTCCGATATTACTCGGACAGCCTCAGTGACGATGTTCTCATCCAGCGGCTCTTCATACAGCACAATATCAGGGCGGATAACTCCGCCGCAGGTGCAGTGCGGCACACCGGCACCGTGATTCATTTTATCGGCAGGATACGGCTTTCCGCACACCGAGCAATAGCTGCGCAGTATGCTGCCGTGAAGCTCCAGCACCTTTTTGCTGCCTGCCGCCTGATGCAGCCCATCTATATTCTGAGTGACGACCGCGCGCAGCTTTCCCTTCTGCTCAAGCTCCGCAAGCTTGAGATGCGCGGCATTGGGCTTTACGTTATCGATAACGAGCTTTTCCCGGTGAAATCTGTAATACTCCTCGGGATAACGGGCAAAGAACGAGTGACTGAGTATCG
>MNSZ01000053.1:6442-64287 GCA_001916715.1 Firmicutes bacterium CAG:24053_14 | reverse complement strand
TATCGTTTCGGGCGGATACTTCCATTTTTGGTTATACAGGCCGTCAACGCTGCGAAAATCGGGTATTCCACTTTCCGTAGATACGCCTGCGCCGCCGAAAAACACGACATTATCGCTCTCGTCTATCCATTTTTTAAGCTGCATTATTTTATCGTCCATAACGCTCACTCCTAATCGGTTTATTATACAATAATTATTCTATCTAATCAAGAAAATATTGTTCAATTATGGCCGCCACGCCGTCGCTGTCGCAATCGGGCGCGATAACGTCGGCAATAGCCTTGACCCTGACGCTTCCGTTTGCCATCGCGGCCTTAAAGCCGACCGCTTTGAGCATTTCCTCATCATTTTGCGCATCGCCTATCGCTATGCACTCGGACATATCTATGTCAAGTGCGCCGCACAATGCACGCAGCCCCCTTGCCTTGCTCACGCCGCTTGCGTTTATCTCAAGCGAGCGTGCGGTGTGGCTGGTTATGCTCACGGGCAGAGTTTTTATCTGCTCATAAACAGCGTCGGCCTCACCGTCGGCGGCGAAGAACAAATTGAGTTTTTCAACAGGCTTGGGATCTGCCATAAACATGGCAAACGCATCATCAACCATATTCATTCCCTTGCGGTAGACAGGCTCATAAGCGCTCAGCCCAAAATCGACGCAGTTATCTACGCACCATGCGCTGCTGTAGGTCTTATCGTCTATAAAAAATATCGGCATAACATAGCCAGCTGCACGCGCGGCAATGTATTTGACGGTTTCCGGGTCTATCGTTTCATACAAAAACTTTTTACCCGTTTGCGTATCGATAACCGCCGCGCCCGAGCCTGTTACGGCATAGCGCATGCCACGCACCATATCTATGTACGGCTTTACAAGACTTATACTCCGCCCTGTTGAGAAAACAACGGTCTTACCCTGCGCGATGGCCTTCTCCATGGCGCTCACATTCGCCGGAGTCAGTTCCTTTTTCGAGTTTAACGCCGTCGCATCCATGTCGGCGGCAAGAAGTTTATATTTCATTTTTTTCTCCCCATGCTTCTTGCGTAATAAAAAATATACTGCTGGGCAAGCCCTGCATACTCCCCGAGCGTTTCCGGCTCGAAATCCGGCGGAAAGTTCTCTTTCAGGGCACGCTTCATCCACACATCTATCGGGAACGCCTCCATGTGCCACAGTCCGAACAGCACGACGCAGTTTGCGACCTTTTCACCTACTCCGCGTATCGATCGCAGAGCCTTTATCGCCTGCTTATAATCGCATTTTTTCAGAGCTTCAAGGTCAATTTCTCCGCCAACGACCGCTCGCGCGGCACAGATTATGTACTCGGCTCTGTATCCGGAGCGGATGCAGGCAAGCTTCTCCGGCTCGAGCACCGCAAGCCGCTCGGCGCTCGGGAACGTGTAATACACCTTATCGCCAACGCATATCGGGTCGCCGAAATTTTCGCAGAGGCGCTCTACGATGCCCTTGATGCGGCTTATATTATTGCACTGCGATATAATGAACGAGCACAGCGCCTCCCAGCTGTCCTGCCGCAAAATGCGTATGCCGCGGCCGTACTCCACGCATTTTGAGAGGTATTCTCCGGTGAAAGCACGGCTTATCTCAGCGTAATCGGTACCGAGATCAAAATACTGCTGCCATATATCCTCCGGTGCGTCAGAAGTTATGTAAACCTCTCCGTCCTTTACCGAAGCTTCGGCATAGTATCCGGCAACAACGCCCCTGTAAACTCCGTCATCGCCGCAGTTCCAGCGGAAGCACTGACCGCATTCAAATGTTTTTATAATATCGAGCTCCTGTGTGCTGCAAAGCTTCATATTATCCCTCGAAAATTGAAAAATGATAATAAATTATATACCCATACAGTCGTTTTTACAAGTTGCGCATATTGATAAAATATGCGATAATAAGGGCATTAAATTCGGGAGGTCTGTCATGGGCTTTTTAAGTGAATACAACGCAAAGCTCACAAGCGCCGAAACGGCTGTCAAGTGCGTCAAGAGCGGCGACTGGGTCGAATATACGTCAAACCTCGGCTTTCCTGCCGCCTGCGATCTTGCATTATCGAAGAGACGCGACGAGCTTAAGGGTGTGAAAATACGTGGGGATCTTATCTTCGGGCCAATTCAGGTCATTGAGTGCGATCCCGAAATGGAGCATTTTGTTTATAACACCTGGCACTGTTCGGGCTACGAGCGTAAAATGTGCGACAAAGGCAGAGCTTTTTTTGAACCGATGGTGTTCAGGAATCTCGCCTGGTATTACAAAAATTTTCTCACCTCCGACGTCTGTATGGTCACGGTCTCCGGGATGGATGACGATGGGTATTTCTACTTTGGTCCCTCGCTCGGCATGTCAAAATGCATAGCGGATAATTCCAAGATCGTCATTGTTGAAGTCAACCGCAACATACCGCGCATAAAAGGCAGCGAGGAAACGAGGATACACATATCCGAGGTTGACTACATCGTTGAGACCGGCGATCCTCCGCTGTTTGAGATGCCGAATCCCGCGCCGACGGAAACGGACGTTAAGATCGCAAATCTGCTGCTGCCGTACATTAAGGACGGAGCGTGCGTGCAGCTTGGCATCGGCGGTATGCCGAACGCCCTCGGTGAGCTTATTGCCGACAGTGATCTCAAGGATCTTGGTATGCACACGGAGCTGTGCTCGGATGGGTATCTTGCCATGTTCAAGGCCGGAAAGCTCACGAATGCAAAGAAAACGCTGCATCCGGGCAAGGGCGTACTCGGCCTTGCGATCGGAAGCCACGAATTTAATGAGTGGCTCAACGATAATCCGGGCTATGTCGGCTATCCCCTTTCGTATGTAAACGATCCCTATGTCATATCGCAGAACGACGACATGGTGTCGATAAACGCCTGCATCGGAGCCGATCTCTACGGGCAGATAAGTTCGGAAAGCTCCGGCACGAGGCAGATAAGCGGAACGGGCGGCCAGCTCGACTTTGTGTGCGGCGCGCAGATGGCGTGCGGCGGCAAGGCGTTTATATGCATGAGCAGCACCCACACCGACAAAAACGGCGTTATGCACAGCCGGATAGTTCCGACGTTTTCGGGCGATATAATCACCACTCCGCGCTCGCTTGCGTTTTACATTGCAACGGAATACGGCGTCGTTAATCTCGCCGGGCTGACCACATGGGAGCGCGCAGACGCAATGATAAGCATTGCTCACCCCAATTTCCGCGATGAGCTTATAAAGGCGGCCGAGGCTAACCGAATCTGGCTGCCGTCAAACAAGAGGTAAGGCAAATGGAAACATCTATTCTATACGAAGGCAGAACCGAAAGCTGCACCGACAGGCTCCCCAAGGAGCAGCGATGCTACGATATACTCGACAGGCTTGGCATAGCGTACAGCCGCGTCGATCACGAGCATGCCGATACTATCGAGGCCTGCCACGAGATCGAGCAAACGCTGGGTGCCGAGATATGCAAGAATCTTTTTCTGACTAACCGCCAGCAGACGGAGTTTTATCTCCTGCTCATGCCGGGAGACAAGCCGTTTAAAACGAAGATTCTTTCAAAGCAGATCGGCACTGCGCGCCTGTCGTTTGCCTCGCCCGAACACATGCAGGAGCTTCTGGATATAACGCCGGGCTCCGTAAGCGTCCTCGGCCTTATGAACGATATCGGTAAGGTGCATCTCGTGATCGACTCCGATCTGCTTAAAGACGAATTTATCGGCTGCCATCCCTGCATAAACACATCGACGCTTAAGATCAAGACGGCCGACATGATCGAAAAGTTTCTGCCCGAGGTCGGGCACGAATATGCCGTTGTTGAGCTTCCGTGGGAGGTCGAGTGATGAAGATAGGCATTCTTTGCGCATGTGCGCCCGAGTTTGAGCCGTACAAAGCAGCTCTCGGCGGCGAGAGCACGTTTATTCACGGCATGCAGCGCACGGACGGCGTACTCTGCGGCCACGAAATATCCGCCGTATTCTGCGGCATCGGCAAGGTAAACGCAGCCCTCGGCGCAATGACGCTTATACGCGACTGCGGCGCGGACAGGATAATAATGTCCGGCGTTGCAGGGGCGATAAGGCGCGGCGTTCACATCGGGCAGTGCGTTATGATAACAGACTGCATCTATCACGATCTTTCGACTCAGATTATCACGGATTACCATCCAAGCGGCATCGACCCCGACTTTATGTGCAAAAAAGATGTTGTTGATATCGGTGCTACCGAGGGAATGCTCTGCGGCAGGACGGTGACGGGCGACGTTTTCATCGAGCAGGACGGACGCGAGAGCATAATCGAGCGATTTGACCCCATTTGCTGCGATATGGAGACGGCGGCCGCTGCACACGTCTGCCATGCCATGGGAGTTTCGTTTAACTGCGTGCGCGCGATATCCGACACCGAGGACGAAGCCGGACTCGGCAGCTTTGAAAAAAACGTGGCCTTTGCCGCGCAGAAGGCCTTTGACGGCGTGTGCGCCGTGCTCAGCGAAATGTAAACGAAAAATCACCCACCCTGTGCCTGTCGGCACAAGGTGGGTTTAATATTGTATTCGTTTTATTCATCGTCGATTTTGCAGCCGCAGTACGGACAAAACATCTTTTTGCTGCTGCACAGAACGCCGAGAAAATGCCTGCAAAACGGGCATCTAATCTTTATAAGCACAACCGCAAGCGCCGCAATAATGAATATAACACCACATATGCTCAAACCAGCTCCAAAGCTGTCATTGTTTATTATTCCAACATTGACGAAAACCGCGCCAAGCAAAAATATGATAGATGATACCCAATCCCAGAATTTCAGCTTTTTCATCTTCCATCACCGTTTGGCTTTTGCTTTCACTTGCTGACTTTTTCATAGTATTATATGCTAATCTTCAAGCACATGCCACCGCGTTTGAGTAAAGTGCGCATTAAATCGTTGTAAAATATCATACGCCAAACCGTCAAACGGTCTGTTGACCCTTGTTTTTGCGCAAAAAAATTCCGCATCCTTCGATGCGGAATTTTCATTGCGTAATTAATAATAACGCTTATTCTTGTTCTTGCGTGCTGCTTCGCTCTTCTTGCGGCGCTTGACGCTGGGGCTCTGGTAGTGCTCCTTCTTTCTCAGATCAGCCAGTACACCGGCCTTGGCACAGCTGCGCTTAAATCTTTTAAGAGCATTGTCCAGAGATTCGTTCTCCTTGACATAGACTTCAGACATTTATTTCACTCCCTCCATTAACGCCTTTCGACGCTTTAAGGGCCAAATTCTTGGCTTAACGAATGATATTATACTCACTTTGGGGCATAATGTCAACCTTTACTTTATGATAAGATTGATAAGTTTATTCTTTACGACGATAGTCTTAACGAGTTGTTTGCCCTCCATCAGGCGCTTTACCTTCTCGTCGGCGCAGGCGGCGTCGATAACGACGCTGTCCTCGGAGTCGGACGGAACGGTGATGGTGGATTTGAGCTTGCCGTTTACCTGAACTGCCATCTCGCGAGTGGCATCGACGGTCTTTGCCTCGTCATACTCAGGCCACGGCATCTGCATGGCCATCTTGCCCTCTTTTGCGGCAAAGCCCATGTTCTCCCACATTTCCTCTACCATGTGGGGTGCAAAGGGGCTAAGCAGCAGGCACAGAGCGCGTACATCGCCCTTGGAGCAGCCGTTTGCATAAAACTCATTGACCATGGTCATCATTGCTGCGATAGCCGTGTTCATCTTCAGCTCGTCGATATCCTGAGTGACCTTTTTGATGGTCTTATGGACGATGGATTCATTCTTTGCGGATATGTTATCATCGTCGGTGGCCATGTCCTGCAGGTTAAAGCAGCGGTCGAGGAAGCGCTTCGAGCCTTTGACGGCCTCGTTCGACCACGAAACGGCCTTTTCAAAGTCACCGATGAACATGATGTGCAGACGCATTGTATCTGCGCCGTACTGCGCAACGATATCGTTGGGGTTTACGACGTTGCCGCGAGACTTCGACATCTTCTCGCCGCCCTCGCCGAGGATCATTCCGTGGCTCGTGCGCTTGGCGTAAGGCTCCTTGGTGGGAACAACGCCGATATCGTACAGGAACTTGTGCCAGAAACGGGAGTACAGCAGGTGAAGCGTAGTATGTTCCATGCCGCCGTTATACCAGTCAACGGGCGACCAGTATTCGAGCGCTTCCTTGCTTGCAAGCTCCGTATCATTGTGCGGATCCATATAGCGCAGGAAGTACCAGCTTGAGCCGGCCCACTGGGGCATCGTATCGGTCTCGCGCTTTGCCGGTCCGCCGCAGCAGGGGCAGGTGGTGTTGACCCAATCGGTCATCTTGCTCAGGGGGCTTTCGCCGTCATCGGTAGGCTCATAGCTGTCAACCTGAGGCAGCACCAGAGGCAGCTGATCCTCGGGCAGCGGCACCCAGCCGCATTTTTCGCAATTGACGAGGGGGATAGGCTCGCCCCAGTAGCGCTGACGGGAGAACACCCAGTCGCGCAGCTTGTAGTTGACCTTCTCCTTGCCTATTCCCTGCTCGACAACGTATTTTTTCATTGCAGGGATAGCTTCCTTGACGGTCATTCCGTTGAGGAAGCCGGAGTTTACCATGACGGCGCTGTCATCCTTTGCGACGAACGCCTCCTTTGTGATATCGCCGCCGGCAACGACCTCGACGATGGGCAGGCCAAATTTAGTAGCAAACTCCCAGTCGCGCTGGTCGTGGCCGGGAACGCCCATGACGATGCCGGTTCCGTAACCCATGAGGACATAGTCGGAGACAAACATGGGCAACATCTTATGAGTAACGGGGTTTTCGACCTCAATGCCGTCAAGGCGGACGCCGGTTTTGTCCTTATTCAGCTCGCCGCGCTCAAAGTCGGACTTTCTCGCGGCTTCCTTCTGATAAGCCTCGACCTCGTCCCAGTTTTTGATCTTGTCCTTCCACTCGTCAAGCATCGGATGCTCGGGGGAAATGACCATGTAAGTGGTGCCGAACAGGGTATCGGCTCGGGTGGTGTATACGGTGACCTCGCCGCCGATATTGGTCTTGAATGTGACCTCCGCGCCGGTGGAGCGGCCGATCCAGTTGCGCTGCTGGATCTTTACGCGCTCGATGTAATCGACATCATCCAGATCGTCGATAAGGCGCTGGGCATATTTGGTTATTCGCAGCATCCACTGGCTTTTTTCCTTGCGGACAACTTCACTGCCGCAGCGCTCGCAGACGCCGTCAACGACCTCTTCGTTAGCAAGGACGCACTTGCAGGAGGTGCACCAGTTGACGGGCATGGTCGCCTTGTATGCAAGGCCGTGCTTATACATCTGGAGGAATATCCACTGCGTCCACTTATAGTACTTGGGGTCGGTGGTATCGACGCAGCGATCCCAGTCAAAGCCGTAGCCGAGCATTTTCAGCTGGCTGGTGAAGTTTGCGATATTGTTTTTGGTGACTATTGCCGGATGGATATGGTTTTTGATAGCATAGTTTTCCGTCGGCAGGCCGAAAGCGTCAAAGCCTATCGGGAACAGAACATTGTAGCCCTCCATGCGCTTTTTACGGGTGACTATATCAAGAGCGGTGAACGGTCTGGGGTGGCCGACATGAAGCCCCTGACCCGAAGGGTACGGGAACTCGATCAGTCCGTAGAACTTGGGACGGGTAGTATCACCGGTAACTGCCGCATAGGGCTTGGTCTCTTCCCAGATCGCCTGCCACTTCTTTTCAATTGCTGTGAAATCGTATTTCATTTAAAATTTAACTCCCTTATAGTTTTATATTCTTGTCCGAATGCCCCTTAGCAGGGGCCTATAAGGGATGAGAGATCGATCTCCTCGGCGTCTGACCACAGATGCTCAAGCTTGTAGAAGTCGCGCGCTTCCTCTGTGAACACATGAGCCACGACGCAGCCGAAATCGAGAAGCACCCAGCTTCCGCTGCGATAGCCCTCGCGCCGGATGGGAGGCTCGCCGGCCTCGCTCATTGCCTTGTCGATCTCGTCTATAAGAGTTTTAATATGCGTGGAAGATGTACCTGTGCAGATGATGAAATAATCGCACAAAGATGTGAGCTTATCGGTTTTGAGGACTTTTATGTCCTTTCCCTTTTTGTCGCTGAGCGCCTTGGCGGCTATCTTAACGACTTCGTTTGGTGTCATCATTCGTTATCATCCTTACTGCCTGAATTTGTTGTGCTTGGGCTGCTTGTGTAGGTATAAACATTCGCCATGCCCATAGTGCTTGACGAGCTGTAATTCAAGAACGAGGAAACTCCGCCGGAGAGTTCGCCGGTCGTGGAGTAGAAATTGCCGTCCTTATAGGTGACGATGTTAACGTTCTTGGTCGTTACCTTAGCCTCCCACGGGTTGAGGCACTCATTGACCATATCGAGCCACGCGTCAATATCGCAGAACACATAGCTTGCGCCGAACACGTTGCCGCCTGTATCGCCGGGCATAGTGTAGAACTTAATGTTCTCGCTGTCAAGCTTTAAAAACTCCTTAGCGTAATACAGCATGTTCTCGGCCGTGAGGCTCGTCTCCATATTATCAGACACAATGCTGATGACCTCGGTGAGGTTGGGGATGTTCTTGAGGCTTATCATCTGGCTTGCAACGGCCATAAGCAGCTCGTGCTGCATGTCTATACGCTGAATATCGCCGCCGGCATAGCCGCTTCTGAAGCGCATGAGTTGTACAAACTGCTCACCGTTAAGCTTCTGCTGTCCTTCGGGGATGTGAATGTGCAGATCCTGAGTCGGGTCGTCGTAGTTCATTCCGGGCGGAACATCAAAGTCAACGCCGCCGATGGCGTCAACGACCTGCTCTGCCGCATCCATATTAACGAGAATGTATCCGTCAACATCAAAGCCGAGGAAGGACTTGATAAGCTCCTCTCGCATCTTTTTGATCGGGTCGCAGCCGTAATATGAGCTGCTCTGTATGCCGGAATAATACGCGGCATAATGATAGGCCGAGTTTGCCTTCTTGACCTCATGCTGAATGTTCGTGAGCGTATCACGCGGGATGCTTACAACATTGAGTGTATGATTTACGGTGTCGAGCCGGCCGATCATAATGGTGTCGGTATTATTGCTGACAACGTCAACGCCTGCTACAAGCAGCGTATACACGCCGGGCTTTCTGCCGTCAACCGTATTCACCGGGGGATCATCGTTATTTGTGATGCCGTCGCCATTGCTGTCGGGCGCAGCCATGAAATACTCAACGTAAACATAGGCCGCCGCAAGCAGGACAACAATGCAAAGCAGGATTATGAGTATGACCTTTCCGGCCTTGCCCTTCTTTTTCTGTTTTTTCCCGCTCTGAGCCTTATTGGCCGGCTGCGCAGGGGGCGCGCTCGGCTTGCTCTCTGCATAGTAATCATAATCGTCGTATCTCTCGGGTGTGCGGCCGCTGTTATTTTTACTGCTGTCTGTATGCTTGCCGCCCTTTTTGCCTCCGAATAGCTGCATATTATTTTCCCTTCTCTAAGTCGGCATCCTGCCGTTATTGCTTTTGCGCGGTATGATCTGAATACCACTTATACGCATCGGCAGTAGCATAATACGGCTCCTGCCCATAGCTTCTAATATCTTCAAGGCTCATTTCAAGCCCCAGCGCCATCGCCTCATCAAGATCCTCATACGCAAGCTTTCTGAGCTTGTCCACCCCGTCAAAATCGCGGTTCGGCTCAATATAATCGGCCATGTAGATGATCTTTTCAAGAAGCGTCATATCGGGCTTGCCGGTCGTGTGCCAGCGAATGGCGTCATAGACCTCGTCGCTTATGTTAAACAGGTCCCGTGCAAGCGCAGCCCCCGTTTTTGCATGCAGGAGCTTGACGTTTTCTTCCTCAGCGTTGTCGTTTATAATACCATATTTTCTGCACAATATCAATTGGTCGGATAACACAAGTTTTTTTGTAATATCATGCAGAATTCCGGCTTCCGCGGCATTTTCGGGGTCCTCTCCCCAACGATTGGCAAGCGTGACGGCCTCGGCCTCGCAGCCGACGACGTGAGCTACACGCTTCGGGCTGAGCATGGCATATGCCTTATCGCGCAGCCAGTATAGCTCCGGCTTTGCGTCATAATCCCCGTTTTTGATTATGCGCGCGTAAACACTCTCCGGCAAGTACGATGCGCCGCGCCTGTTCGGCAGCATATCGCGTATATCCGACGACGACATCGGCTTAGGCTCGTGATTTATAAACACGCATTTTGCGCCGTACTGCCGTTTTAGATAGTCGGCATGCTCCATGATGCGTGCATCCTCGCCCTCGCTGCGGCAGAAAACGCCGAGCGTCATGTTTTCAAGCAGAAAACGGAATCTGTACCACTCCTCAAAGCTGAAGAGCATATCGCTGCCCATGACGAAGGTAAACTCCGCGCCGGGATAAAGCTGCATAAGCTGCTCAAGCGTGTCGGCCGAATAGCTTTTGCCCTCGCGCAGGATCTCGATATCCGAGACCTCGGCATTCGGAATATCGGCAAAGGCGAGCTTTGCAAGCTCCAGGCGCTCTGCCGGATCGGGACTTCCGCCGGCCAGTTCCTTATGCGGCGGTGTGCTTGCCGGGATTATAAGCATTTTATCGGGTTTAAGCCGTTCGGACACGGCATAGGCTGCCTCAGCATGACCGCAGTGCGGCGGATTGAAGCTTCCGCCGTAAATTGCAATTCTCATTTTTTCTTATCTTTTACAAGAGCTATTTTAGGCTCTTTTTCATTACGTTTATACAGCACGAACTTGCTTCCTATGGTCTGCACGGTTTCGGCGGCGCATGCCTCTGCCAGAGCGTCGGCAGCCTCGCGCGCCGTGAGCAGGCTGTTTTCAAGAACTCTGCCCTTTATAAGCTCGCGAGCTTTGAGCGCGTCCTTTACCTGCGTTATCGTATTTTCGGTTATACCGCCCTTGCCGATCTGGATTATTGTATCCTCGGTCATTGCGAGTCCCCTGAGCTGGGCTCTCTGCTTACTTGTCAGTGCCATTTATTCTCCTAAGCTCCGTTCTGAATTTTTCGAGCGCATGCGCTCTGTGTGATATCTTGTTTTTTACCTCGCTGCCGAGCACGGCCATACTGTCGGAATATCCGTCGGGCATGAAGACCGGATCATAGCCGAAGCCGCCCTCGCCGTGAGGCTCTGTGAGTATCTGTCCGCGGCATTCGCCCTCGGTGCGTATCTCCGTTCCGTCGGGCAGCAGGCAGCAGATGCTGGATACGAATTTTGCCCTGCGATCGGTCACGCCTTCAAGCTTTGACAAAAGATACATGTATTTTTCCTTATCGCTTGCATCGTGGCCGCCGGGGGCGTAGCGTGCAGAGTAAACGCCGGGTTCGCCGTTCAAGGCGTCCACCATGAGTCCGGAATCATCGGCAACGGTAGCCTCACCGGTCGTGTCAAAAACCGCTTTTGCCTTGAGGTATGCGTTTTCGGCAAAGGTTGTTCCGGTTTCTTCAACCTCAAAGTTGCAGCCTGCCTCGCGCTGAGAGAGTATCTCAACGTCCATATCCGACAGTATTGCTTTCAGCTCCTTGAGCTTTTTTGCGTTATTGCTTGCAAGTATCAGCTTTTTCACTTAAACAGCGCCTCCACAAATTCATGAGGATTAAACGGGATAAGATCGTCTATCCCCTCTCCCACGCCGACATACTTGACGGGAAGCTTAAGCTCATTGGATATCGCAAACACTATGCCGCCCTTTGCGGTTCCGTCAAGCTTTGTGAGAACTATGCCGGTTATGCCGGCGGTCTCGAGAAACTGCTTTGCCTGGATAAGTCCGTTCTGCCCCGTCGTTGCGTCAAGCACCATGAGCGTTTCAATGTCGGCATCGGGAAGCTCACGGCGGACAACGCGCGTTATCTTATTAAGCTCGTTCATGAGGTTTGCCTTATTGTGCAGACGGCCGGCGGTGTCGATAATAACGACATCCGTTCCGCGCGCTTTCGCCGCGCACAGTCCGTCATACACCACCGCTGCCGGATCGCTGCCCTCCTCGTGGCGGACGATATCCGCTCCGGAGCGCTCTGCCCAAACGCCGAGCTGCTCGGCTGCTGCCGCGCGGAAGGTGTCGCCTGCGCAAAGGAGCACATTCTTGCCCTCGGCCTTCAGGCTTGCCGCGAGCTTGCCGATGGTCGTAGTCTTACCTACGCCGTTTACGCCGACCATGAGGATAACCGACGGCTTGGTGTCAAGCTTGAGCTTTGTGTCCATATTGCCGAGCATGTCCTGCATATATCCGACAAACGCTTCCTTGGCGGCTTTGCCCTTGTTTATATAGCGGCGCAGCAGAATACGCTTATAATCCATCATTATCTGCGCCGTGGTCTCGCCGCCGACATCGGCCATTATCAGCATTTCCTCAAGCTCGTCGTAGAAATCCTCACTGTCGATATCGTAATTGCGGAATACCTCTTCAAGATCCTCGATATTTTTTCTGGTCTTTGTAAGACCGGAGAACATTTTATCAAAAAAGCCCATTGTGTGCCTCCTCAGTCATTTTCGATCGAGCGCTGCGCTTGGTCAAGATCAAGCTCAATGACCTTTGAAACGCCCTTTTCCTGCATTGTGACGCCGTAGAGGTGGTCTGCCTCCTCCATTGTGCCTCGGCGATGGGTTATTACTATAAACTGCGTCTTATCGCACATTCGGCGCATATATTCGGCATATCTGATAACGTTTGCCTCGTCCAGAGCGGCCTCGATCTCGTCCATAACGCAGAACGGCGTAGGACGAACCTTGAGGATGGCAAAATACAGTGCAATGGCCACAAACGCTTTCTCTCCGCCGGACAGAAGACTTATATTTGACACCGCTTTGCCGGGCGGCTGAACCTTGATCTCAATGCCGCACTCAAGCGGATCGTTCTCATCCTCAAGGATGACCGATGCCTTACCGCCGCCGAACAGCTCAAGGAAGGTCTCGCGGAAGTTTTCGTCAATGAGCTTGAACTGGCCGAGGAAAACCTCTTTCATCTCATTGGTTACGTCGTTTATTATGCCCAAAAGCTCTTTCTTGGCTTTCTCAATATCGCTGCGCTGCCCGGTCAGGAATTCATAACGGGTGTTTACGCGCTCAAATTCCTCGATAGCGCCGATATTCGGCGTGCCGAGGGCGGATATCTGGCGGCGCAGGTCGCTTATTCCGCGCGACTCCTTCTGCAGATTTTCAACCGGCTGGCGCAGCTGCTGCGCTGCCGAATGGCTCAGCTCATAGTTATCCCAGAGCTTATCGAGTATCTGCTTTTCCTCAAGGTCTGACGACAGCTTTTTCTGCTCAAGCCTTGCGCAGCTGCGCTCAAGCTCAAGCAAGCGGCGGTTGGACTCCTGGCTGTCCTTATCGGCCTTGGTTCTGCGGCCTTCAAGCTCAAGGCGCTTTGCGTTTATCTCCGCGATCTCTGCTTTTATCTTTTCAGCCTGGCCGAGTATATCATCTCGCTGCTTCAAAACGGCATCGAGCTGAGACTTTATCTCTTCGCATGCGCTCTGCGCTTTTTCGATCGCCGCGCGGCGCTGCTCACTGTCGCCCGACAGACTTTGTGACAGGACCTTGAGCTGCTCTATTGCAGCATTTGTAGCGCGCTTTTCGGCCTCGCACGAGGCCTTGTCGCGCTGGATCTCGGCGCGCTCCTCCACCGCCGCGTCAAGCTCGTATCTCAGGCCCGACAGGGCGTTTACCGATTTTTCAAGCTCAATCTGAGCGGCATCATACTGTCTGCCAAGGGTGAGCCTGCGTTTTTTCAGCTCCTCAAGCTCGTTTGCGCGCGAGAGTATGCCCGTTCCGCGCGCGGCGCTGCCTCCTGTCATTGAGCCGCCTGCGTTTATAAGCTGTCCGTCAAGGCTGACGATGCGCAGGCGGTTGCCGTTTGCCTTTGACATGCGCACAGCGTCGGCAAGCGTTTCGGCAACGACGGTGCGGCCGAGCAGGTTTGCGAATATGCTGTCATAGCGCTTATCAAAACTGACAAGGTCATACGCAATGCCGACAAAGCCGGGATCGTTTACCGGCGCATCCTTCATGATGTTGCCGCGGACGGTGTCCACCGGCAGGAACGTTGCGCGGCCTGAATCGAGGCGCTTTAGCATTTCAATCGCGCTGCGGCCGTCGTTCTGCGTGTCGATGACGATATTCTGCATCGCAGCGCCCAGAGCCGTTTCAACCGCGAGCGCATATTCGTTATCAGTTTTAATAAGGTTTGCGACAGGACCGTGAACTCCGCGCAGGTTGCCCCTGCCCGATTCGCGCATAACGGTCTTGACCGCTTTTGAAAAGCCCTCGTACTCTTTCTCCATCTCCGAGAGCATATGAATGCGCGCGTCCATGCTTCGACAGTCAACGGAGAGTCGGTTTACCTTTTCTCTGAGCTGCGCGGCGGCATTTTCGCGGCTTTGCAGCTTCATGCGGCAGCCTTCTATCACGTTCGAGCTGCCTGTCTCCTTTGCCGAAAGCTCTGCAATGCGCCCGGCAAGCTCATCGGCTTTGGCGCCGTTATCATCTATCTGACGGGCGATCTCGGAAAGCCTCGCCTGCGCTCCTGCGATATCGCTTTTCATGCGCTCGACCGATTCGCCGCTGCTTTTTATATTTGCGCGCAAAACAGCCGCGCGTGAATCGCAGTCGGCAGCCTTAGCCTCGGTCTGCGACAGGCGCTCGCGCGCCTTATCGGCCTCAATGTCCTTTTCGTGCATGCGCTCGGATATGCTTCCTGCCGAGGCATAGAGCGCTTCAAGGCTGCGGTGAGCCTCGTCAAGCTCCGATTTTGCCGTTTCGTA
Source organism: Firmicutes bacterium CAG:24053_14 (assembly GCA_001916715.1). Classification (GTDB taxonomy): domain Bacteria; phylum Bacillota; class Clostridia; order Oscillospirales; family Oscillospiraceae; genus F23-B02. The sequence goes on along the minus strand of MNSZ01000053.1, from coordinate 49,550 downwards.
ATCGGCGTTTATCACCTGCGCCTGAGCGTGCAGCTTATCGAGCGTCGCCATCCAGACGGATATCTCGCGCACTCGCAGCTCGTCGCGCAGGACGAGATATTTCTTTGCCGTTTCCGACTGGCGGCGCAGCGGCTCGATCTGAAGCTCAAGCTCATCGATCTTATCATTTATGCGAAGAAGATTTTCCTCGGTTTTTTCAAGCTTGCGCTCGGATTCCTCCTTACGGCTGCGATAGCGCGATATGCCGGCCGCTTCCTCGAAAACCTCGCGGCGGTCGGAGCTTTTTGTTGAAACTATCTCGGCGATCTTGCCCTGACCGATGATCGAATATCCGTCGCGTCCGAGTCCGGTGTCCATAAGCAAGCTGTTTATATCCTTAAGGCGCACGGCCTCGCGGTTTATGTAATACTCGCTTTCGCCGCTGCGGTAATAGCGGCGCGTGAGCATAAGCTCAGTGCTGTCGCAATCAAATATATGCTCGGTGTTGTCTATAATCAGCGATACCTGCGCAAAGCCGAGAGCGCCGCGCTTTTCGGTTCCGCCAAAGATAACGTCCTCCATCTTTCCGCCGCGCAGAGTCTTTGAGCGCTGCTCGCCCATGACCCATAGGATAGCGTCGGAAATATTAGATTTTCCCGAGCCGTTCGGCCCGACTATTGCGGTTACGTCTTTTTCAAATGTGATCCTTGTTTTGTCCGGAAAGGACTTAAATCCCTGCAATTCGAGTGCTTTTAAATACAAAGGTTTTACCTCTTAAATAAGTTCATTCGTAGTATTTTATAATAAAGAGCCGTCTTAATCAAGACTGACAATGCTTATTTCGCCACTTTTTACACTTGCTTCATGAATTTTCAGCTCTCTGAGCGAAAGCTCGGATACGAGCGCATGCACATTGCAGCGGTGCTGCCCTATCATCTTTGATACATCCGAACGGTTCACGCCCAGAACGACTCGGCTTCCGGGCTTCACTCCGGCAAGAAGCCCTCGCGCTTTTTCGAGCATTATCCGCGAATGGACAAGCTCACCGAGCGCCGGATGATACGCACCTCCGAGCGCATCTCCGCCAGACAGATCCTCCGTGGGGTTTAAGCCCATGCGGATTATCGGTATCCCTGCCTCATTAAACAGCGGCACTATCTTTGAGCACACGCGCACAGCGTCCTCTACCGTGTGCTCCTTATACGTTCCGGCGCGCCACATGTCGCAAAGGACCGTATCGCGCACGATGACCGTCGGATATATCCTGACGCCGTTCGGCGCAAGGTCAATTATTTTCTTCGCCGTTTCGATGCAGCTTTCATCAGTATCGCCGGGAAGGCCGGTCATCATCTGCAAAATGAGGTCAAAGCCGGCGGCTTTTATGAGCCTTGAAGAATCCGCGACCGCCGCACTGTCGTGTCCGCGGCCGGATAGCTCAAGTACCCTGTCGCACATTGACTGCGCGCCAAGCTCGATGACGGTGACTCCGTATTTTTTCAGCCGCTTCAGCACAGTGCAGTCAATCGCGTCGGGCCTCGTGGACAGTCTTATGGAGCTTATAGTTCCGTCGGCAAGATACGGCTGTGCCGCCTCAAAAAGCTCGATCTGACGCGCTTCGGGTATGGCGGTGAAGCTGCCTCCATAAAACGCCAATTGCCGCTTTGTCCCCGGTGGGGTCAAGGCGGCCGCTTCTTCTATTGCATTTTTGACGGTTTGCGCCGTGGCAGGCTCGATGTGACCGGAAATTCTGCGCTGATTGCAGAAAACGCAGTCGTTCGGGCAGCCCAGATGCGGCACAAACACGGGTATTATACTGTTTCTTGCTGTCATTTATTAAGTCTTTCAAGCGCCTTACAGGCGGCTGCCTGCTCGGCTTCCTTCTTTGTTCTTCCGCTGCCGCAGCCAATGATCTCGCCGTCTAAGCTGACCTCCGACAGGAACACCTTGTCGTGATCGGGGCCGGATTCGCCGGCCTCATGATATTTCAAAGCCCGGTCGGGCTTGCGCTGAACAAGCTCCTGAAGCTCGGTTTTATAGTCGGACGCATGATGCGCCTTAACGGCCTCGGGACTGAGCACCATGCGCTCTATAAAGCTTGCCGCAGGCTCAATGCCACCGTCGAGGAAAATGGCCGCTATCACAGCCTCGGTGGCATCGGCGAGTATGGACGCGCGCTCGCGCCCTCCGTTTTTCTCCTCGCCGTGACCCATGCGCAGATACGCTCCCAGCTCAAGCTCCTGCGCGACGCCGTAGAGGCTGTGCTCGCACACAAGCTCGGCACGAAGTCGTGTCATTTTGCCCTCCGGCAGCGTGGGCACCGTGTTATACAGGTGCTTTGCCGTTACAAAGCCGAGCACCGAATCGCCCAGAAACTCCAGGCGCTCGTTGCTTGGAATCCCCTCGGCACGGTTCTCGTTTGCATAAGAGCTGTGCGTCAGGGCATTTTTTAAGAGCATCGGGTCTTTGAACTTATATCCTAATTTTTTTTCCAACTGCTTCAATGTATTACGCTTCTTCCGAAATCTTCATGTAATCAATATTGTTTTCTATATCGCTGACGATATCAGCCTCGGCAAAGGCCATCGCCTGACGGATCGCTGCAAAAAACGCTTCGTCGCCGGACGAGCCGTGAGCCTTGATAACGGGCTTCGAAATGCCAAGGAACGCGGTTCCGCCGACCTCATTGGGGTCGATCTTCTTCGCTATGCCCTTGACATCGCCCTTTATAACGGCCGCCGCAAGCTTATTCTTCGTGCTCATCATGAACACCTCTTTAAGCTCCGTAAACAGCCATTTTGCAACGCCCTCGGCGGTCTTGAGGACAATATTGCCGGAAAATCCGTCGCTTACGACAACGTCAACGCCGCCGAGCAGCATCGTGCTGCCCTCAACATTGCCGACAAAGTTGATCCTACCCTCTTCGCTCGCTTTTTTGAGCAGCTTATACGTTTCGTGCTGAAGCGCACCACCCTTTGTCTCCTCCGCGCCGATGTTGAGAAGTCCTACGCGCGGCTGAGTGAGGCCCATCATTCTGCGCGCGTAGAAGCTGCCCATGTACGCAAACTGGAGCAGGTACTCGGGAGTACATTCGGCATTTGCGCCGCAGTCGATGAGCATTATGCCGTTTTCACGGCTTGGAAGCACCGGCGCCATGGCAGCGCGGCGAACTCCCTTTATGCGCTTGACGATAAGTGTGGCTCCCGTAAGCAGCGCTCCGGTCGAGCCGGCCGACACCATTGCGTCGCCCTCGCCGTTTTTAAGCATAGTGAGCGCAACGGTCATGGACGAATCCTTTTTGCGGCGCGTTGCGGTGCTCGGGTCATCCTCCATCGTGATAATGTCGCGTGCATCGACGATCTCGATATTGCTTCTGTCCTCGCCGAGATATTTTTCTATCTCTTCCTTGCGGCCGACGAGCACTATCTCGGCTCCGAGCCTGTCGCGTGCATAGACAGAACCTTTGACTATGGCTTCGGGCGCGTTATCGCCGCCCATTGCGTCAACTATTATTTTCACAGCCGAAGACCTCCTTTTTCATAAGCTCTTCAATTATTGCCAGACTCCTTGCGGAGATCTCGGCGTTTTTATTGCGTTTGCCCTTGACTCTGTAGCCCAGCGGCGAAATTATTCCGAAGTTCACGTTCATCGGCTGGAAATCGCCGACGCTGCCGCCGGAGATGTACAGGCTGAGAGCGCCGATCGCGGTCTCCTGCGGAAAATCGACCGGCTCAAAGCCGAGCATGCGCGACGCCGTTTCAATGCCGACGAGCATTCCCGACGCTGCCGATTCGACATAGCCCTCAACTCCGGTCATCTGTCCGGCAAAGCTCAGGCGAGGCTCGGCTCTGAATCTGTAGTATCTGTCAAGCAGCTTCGGGCTGTTGAGATATGTATTGCGGTGCATTACACCGTAGCGGACAAATTCGGCATTTTTCAGCGCCGGTATCATCGAAAACACTCGCTTCTGCTCGCCCCATGTGAGGTGAGTCTGGAAGCCGACGATGTTATAAAGAGTTCCGTCGGCATTATCGCGCCGCAGCTGCACAACGGCGTAATTTTCGCGCCCCGTGCGCGGATCGCGCAGGCCGACAGGCTTCATCGGGCCGTAGCGCAGAGTATCCTCTCCGCGGCGAGCCATGACCTCGACCGGCATGCAGCCTTCAAAAACGCCGCCGTCGTCAAAGCCGTGGACGGACGCCTCCTTAGCGGCACAAAGCTCGCGAACAAATGCTTTGTACTCCGCTTCGTCCATCGGGCAGTTTACATAATCCGCCGTACCCTTATCATAGCGCGATGCGAAAAACGCACTTTCCATGTCAACGCTCTCAAGCGTTACGATTGGCGCGACGGCATCGTAAAAATGCAATCCCTCGCCGCCGCACAGGGAAGCGATCTTATCTGCAAGCGCGTCGCTCGTTAAAGGCCCCGTTGCGACAATGCACTCCCCCTCGGGAAACTCCGCCGCTTCCTCGGGGACTATCTCGATATTATCGCATGCGCGCAGCTTTTCGGTTATGTATCGCGCAAAGCCCTCTCTGTCAACGGCAAGGGCGCCGCCGGCAGCAACTTTATTTGTATCCGCACTTTCCATGATAAGCGAGCCCATTTTGCGCATCTCGGCCTTCAAAAGGCCGACGGCATTGGTAAGCTCATCGCTGCGCAGCGAGTTTGAGCAAACAAGCTCGGCAAAATATTCGGATGTGTGCGCAGGAGTCATCTTTGCCGGCTTCATTTCATAAAGCCGGACCTTTATTCCCCTCTTGGCAAGCTGCCAGGCACATTCGCTGCCCGCAAGCCCCGCTCCGAGGACTGTGACCTCATTCATAATTTATTCCTTGGCCTTTTTCGCTGTAGTTTTCTTTTTCGCCGCCGGCTTCTTTTCTGCGGTCTTTTTACCCTCAGCCTTGCTATCGGCAGCTGATTTCTTCTTATAGCCGCGCTTATCCTCGGGCACGAACTCCGGGCAGTCCTCGTTTATGCAGAACGCCTTCTGTCTGCCGCGTCCGCTGGGCTTAAACAGCGTTTTGCCGCAGCTCGGGCAGTTATCCTTTGTCGGCACATACCAGGTCATGAAGCCCTTGATCTCGCTGCCGTCGGCAGCCGTGCCTCTCCACGGGCAGTCGGCGCCGCGCTCGCAGGCATAATAGGTGTTACCCTTTTTCGATGTGCGCTTCAAAATCCTGCTGCCGCACTTGGGGCATTTGCCGGGCATTTCGATAACTATGGGCTTTGTGAAGCTGCACTCGGGGTAAGCCGGGCATGCGAGGAAGCGGCCGAAGCGGCCGGATTTCACGACCATCTGGCGTCCGCAGACATCGCAGTATTCGTCGCTCAGCTCGTCGGGCACCTTGATCCTGACGCCGTCAAGCGCCTTTTCGGCCTCTTCAAGCTCGGTGCTGAAATCGCCGTAAAAGCTGCGCAGCAGCTCCTTCCAATAGAGCTTGCCGCTTTCGACCTCGTCAAGCTCCTCTTCCATGTGGTTTGTGAATTTAAGATCTACGATATCCGGGAAGCGCTCCTCCATGAGCTGGGTAACGATCTCGCCGAGATTGGTGGGCTTGAGGTATTTTCCGTCCTTGACGACGTACTCGTGTGAGGTTATCGTCGAAATGGTCGGCGCATAGGTCGAAGGACGGCCGATGCCCTTTTCCTCCATCGCGCGGATGAGCGTAGCCTCGGTATACCGTGCAGGGGGCTGAGTGAACTGCTGCTCGGGGAGCATTTTTTCGAGGAATACCTGCTCGCCCTCTTCAAGAGACGGCAGCTTGCTGCGCGGCTCGTCGCTTTCCTCGTCCTTGCCCTCCTCGTACACCGCCGTGTAGCCGGCAAAGCGCATCTCGGAGTAATTTGCGCGGAACACATAGCCTGCCGAATCGACATCGACAACGACGTTATCATACACGGCGTTTGCCATCTGGCACGCGGTAAAGCGGCCCCAGATCAGACGATAAAGGCGATACTGCTCGTTAGTAAGATCCTTGCGAACAACGTCGGGGCTAAGCTCTATATTGGTCGGGCGGATAGCCTCGTGCGCGTCCTGCGCGCCGGATTTGGTTTTAAACACGCGGAACGAGCCGTGGTAGTATTCCTGACCGTAGTGGTCGATTATATAGTTTTTCGCCGCCATGAGCGCCTCATCTGAAAGGCGCAGAGAGTCGGTTCTCATATAGGTTATAAGGCCGACTGTGCCGTAGCCTTTGATGTCAACGCCTTCGTAAAGCTGCTGCGCGATCGACATCGTGCGGCGCGGCGTCATGCCGAGGCGGCGGCTTGCCTCCTGCTGGAGGGTCGATGTGATAAACGGGGGCGACGGGCTGCGGTGCTTTTTGCCGCGCTTGACCGTTTTCACCTTAAACGGCGCATCCTTCGTTGCGTTGATTACGGTGTTTACCTCATCCTGGGATTTAAGTTCGAGCTTCTTATCGTCTTTTCCGTAGAAGCGAGCCGTGAACTTTGCGCTTCCCTCGCTTTCGAGCATAGCGTCAAGCAGCCAGTATTCCTCGCTGTTAAAGCTTCGTATCTCGTTTTCGCGGTCAACGACCATGCGCGTTGCAACAGACTGCACTCTGCCTGCCGACAGGCCGCGGCGGATCTTTTTCCAAAGCAGCGGCGAGAGCTTGTAGCCGACAAGGCGGTCGAGCAGTCTGCGCGCCTGCTGTGCATCGACAAGATTGTTGTCGATATCACGGGGCTTATTGATGCTGTCAGTGACTACCTTTTTGGTTATCTCATTAAAGGTTACACGTCTTGCTCTTTCATCGGAAAGCGCAAGAAGCTCCTTCAGGTGCCATGATATTGCTTCGCCCTCGCGGTCCGGGTCGGTTGCAAGATAGATTGTTTTTGCGTTTTTGCTGAGCTTCTTTAGCTCGTCAATGATCTCCTTGTGATCCTTCACAGGGATATACTTCGGCTCAAAATCGTTTTCTATATCAATTCCGAGGGTGCTCTTGGGCAGATCGCGCAAGTGTCCCATGGACGCAACAACTTTGTAATCGGTTCCGAGATATTTCTCGATCGTCTTGGCCTTGGCCGGTGACTCGACTATGACCAGATTCTTTTTTGCACTGGGCATCGGGTATCCTCATTTCATCTTAATATTTAAAGTAAAGCGCTTGCCCGTCTCCTGCCGGACATAGCCCTTGATCTGAAGCAGAGTAAGCTCGGCGAGCACCTTTGCCGGTGCAAGACCGCTGCGCTCAATGATCGTGTCAACATGAATCGAAGCTTCATCCATTGCTCCGATTATTTTAAGCTGACTTGGACTTAAGCTCTCTAATTGTTTCTGCAAGTCAATATAAGCCGCGTTGGGTGCCTTGTCAACAACTTTTTTCGTACTTTTTTCGGCACGGGGCGCTTTACGCGGCGCGCTCTCGGCCTTCGGTATCACTCCCGAAGGCATTTCAAATTCAACTTTTCTAACCTTTCCGGGATAAAGCGCGGCAAACTCGCTGACTACCTCCCAGCCGTTTGTGACAGGCTTTGCGCCTTCTTTTATCAGGAGGTTCGTTCCCTCGCAATTGGGCTGATCGGCATTTCCCGGAACGGCGAATATCTCCTTGCCTTGATCGGCCGCCTCGTTTACGAAAAGGCGTGTTCCGCTCTTGAGCGGCGCTTCGATGACAGCAACTCCGAGCGACAGTCCGCTTGTTATGCGGTTTCTTGCCCTGAAAAACGAGCCGTAAGGCTTCGTGCCGGGCGCATACTCGCTTACGAGTGCGCCGCGCATCACAACATCCTGCGAAAAGCGGCTTTTATCCAGCTCATGCGGAAGCCCGAGCACTCCGATCACCTTGCCGTCGGCAAGAAGAGCGCCCTCGGCCGCTGCGGAATCTATACCCATCATAAGCCCGGATATGACCGTTGCGCCGCATTTTGCTATCTCATAGCCCATACGCATGCCCATTTTGATCCCATACGGCGTTGCCTTGCGCGTGCCGATAACGGCTATGGCTGGCTCGGCGTCAATGTCGGGGAGCTTTCCCTTTACATATATAACTGCCGGCGGAAGATGAATATTTCTAAGGCGCTCGGGGTAGATATCCTCGTTCATGGTGACAACGTCGATACCCGTGTTATCGCACTTTTCAAATATACGCTTTGCCTCGTCAAGATCGCGCTTTTCAAGCTCTTCCGCACCTTCGATATTGCGCGGCAGCAGGCGCGTTATCTCGCCGACCGGAGCAAAGTACATTTCCTTGGGGCTTCCGTAGTATTTAAGAAGCGAGGTTATTGCCCTCGGACCTATGCGCGGCGAGGTCGAAAGCCACAGCCAGTAAATAACGTCGTTCATACGCTACCTCGACATTTCCCACATAATAACGGATGCGGCGATAGCCGCGTTTAACGACTCCGAGTGCGGATTCATCGGGATTATAAGCTCTCCGCCGCATATATCGAGAAGCTCGCGGCTGAGTCCCCTGCCCTCGCTGCCGATGGCAACGGCACTTCTGTGAAGCTCGGCATTTCGGATGTCGGCAGCCTTATCGCTAAGCGCCGCGCCGAAAAGCGGAAGGCACTGCCTGCGCGTAAACTCGTCAAGCTCATCAATGCTCATTCTCAGCACTCTTTGCCGGAATATAGCGCCCATGCTCGCGCGTACTGTCTTGGGGTTATAAAGATCCGCGCACGCGCCGACCATGATAACGGCGTCGATGTCAAATGCGTTTGCGCTTCTTATTATCGTTCCGACGTTTCCGGGATCCTGAAGATTTTCGATAACTATGGCTCGCATTATGCGCTCATCGCGGCTTTGCTGCGGAATTTTTACAGTAAACACAGGGCCGGGACCTGATTTTAACGGAGATGCATACTCGACAAGATCAGCCGGAGCGCAGTACTGCTCGGTTTCCGGCGGAAGCTCATCGGTATGCGCCCCCTCACGCCATAGTACCTGCACTATCTCCGCTCCGTATTCTATCGCTTCCCTAAGCGTTTTTTCGCCGTCGCATATGAATTGTCCGACCTCGCTGCGGTATGCCGGGTCTGACGCAACTGCGCGCATATGGCATATTATTCTGTTTTTTCTTGAGCTTATCTTTTCCATAAAACTTAATTTATATCATATTATTATAATTTGTCAAACCAACATTAGATTATAACGGCAAAAAACCGCGTCAGGCGCGGTTTTTTGAAATGTCAGCCGTATATCCATGCATTCGGCATATAGCGGCAGGTTATGGCCGGGTTCGAGCATTTTGTCACATACTCGCCGTCGTACCACATTACAGAGCTTGTGCCGCCGTCCATATTCATTGCCTGATATGCATCATATCTGAGCAGTATCTCGGTGCAGTCCGGCAGGCCGATCCCAAGTGAGCGACCGACCAAACGGCCCTCTATAACGAGCATCATAACATCGCCGTCCTTTGCCTGCGCTATTACCGTGCGCGGCTGGATAGAGCGGAAGCCCGACTGTTCGTCGATAAGTGCCTTGCCGTCAACTATCAGCGCCGGCGAAAACTCGACAGCGTCGCGGACGTTTGAGGCAACGCTCGTATTCGCGTCAACGATGTACATCTTATCGTCGGTTCTGAACTCCATGCGCTTTCTTCCGTAAGTGACGTGATAGCCGTACTCCTTGCCTTCGCATATGGCAAGGCCGTCAACCGTTCCGCCGTTTCCGACACCGTCGGGATCGTAAAAGCCGCTGGCGTTTACGCCGATGATGCCATTGCATCTGGGCACGAAATCCTCAAGCAGTTCACCGTAGCCGCCGATATGCGCAGCGGCACAGCAGCGCATTTTTGACGAGTCCTTGAGTACCGCAAGAACACCCTGGTATCCCGAGCCTTTTATGCGTACAAGCAGCACTCCTTCTTTTGCGTTTATCGCAAGCACCTGGTCGCCCTGCTTTGTTTTTATCGTCGTTCCATTATCGTCAAGGCCGGCCTCGTTTATGTCAAGCTCCATGAGAGACTTCTTGTCATATTCCGGATGCGATTTGAGATACGATTCAAGGGATGACTTGTCTATCTCGTCAAAAAGCTCATAGAAGTTTCCGTCGTCTCGCTCCTCGACCTTGTGCGTCCATTCGCTTTCGATGCCCTGCTGCTTTTCGGTCGCGTTGTTTACCCGGCTCATTACGTCGGCAATAACGTCATCGGGGAAAAACAGCTCGGCCAGCCAATGGTGGCTCATCGTCTGCATGGCAGTTTCTATGTAAGCGTCACGCAGATTTTTTATAAACGGCACGTTCGTATAAACAACAAAGGTATAAAGTCCGGCAAGAACAGCAATTATGCAGAAAAACACGACAAAGCCCTTTCTGCGCTTTGCGGCCTTTTTCTTCTTTTTGACTTTGCGTACCCTGTCCTCCGCCGCAGTGACGTTAACAGTCTCGCGAACAGGCTCCGGCTTTACGCGCGCCGCAGCTTTGGACGCAGCGGCTTTTTTTGGTGCAGGCCTAGCTTTTGCATGCGCCGGTGCAGCCGTCTGCCTTGTTGATTTTGAGCTGAATATTTTTATGGGAGATGCCTTCTTTCTGTTGGGTTGATACCATCGGTTAACAAGAGCAAACACGCCTGGCAGCATACCTTTTCGGCGCTTTTTGCCCTTTTCGCCTTGACTTACGACAGTAAGACGGTTTATCTATAAAAATGTTCCCTGCTATGCTGCATTACCGTATACCCATGCATTGGGAAGATAGCGGCTCTGAATAACGGGATTTGAGCACTTTGTTATATACTCTCCGTCATACCACATCACAGAGCTTGTGCCGCCATCCATGTTCATCGCCTGATATGCATCGTATCTGTTCATGATCGCGGTGCAGTCCGGCAGTCCTATGCCCAAGGAGCGTCCTACGAGTCTGCCCTCAATAACGAGCAGAAGAATGTCGCCGTCTTTTGACTGGCCGACAACCGTTCGAGGCTGGATAGAGCGAAACGCCGACTGCGCGCCGATAAGGCTGTTGCCGTCAATTATAAGCGCCGGTCTGAACTCGACCGCATCACGCGTTTCGGGATTGGTTTCGGTACTCGCATCCACTATGTAGATCTTATCATCGTTCCTTAGCTCGAGACGTTTGCGGCTGTTGTCAAAATGCTTGCCAAACTCCTCGCCGCTGCACATAGTGTAGCCCTTGACCTTGCCGCCGTTGCCGCCTCCTTTATAGTCGGAAAAGCCGCTGGCATTTACGCCGAGCACGCCGTTGCACCTCGGCACAAGGTCGCCCAGAAATTCGCCGTAAAGTCCGATGTTTTCCGCCGGGCAGCAGCGCAGAGCGGAAGGATCTTTGAGTATTGCCAGTACGCCCTGATATCCTGTGCCCTTCACACGGACAAGCAGAAGCTCATTTTTTGCATCAACAGCAAGCACCTGATCTCCCTGCTTTGTCATTATGCTCGTTCCCTCATCGTCAAGGCCGGCTTCATTTATGCGGATATCCCGCCAGTTACGCCTGTTGACGGCAGTGTTTTCCTTGAGGTATGCCTCAAACGAAGCCTCATCGAGCTCATCAAACATATCGTATATGGTCTCTTTGCTTTTTTCTTCCTTATTCTCGTCCCACTTGCTTTCAATACCTACCTGAGCCGCGCGCTCAGCTCTGACCTTATCCATGACCTCATCGATTATGCTCTCCGGGAACACCCACTGAGCAAGCCACTGTAAGCATCACGAAGGTTTTTGATTGCAGGAATGCTTGTGTAGACAACGAAGTTGTAAATTGCGGTCAGTACAAGAAGTATCACGACTATTACTTTAAGAAGTTTCTTCTTATCACGAGGTTTTTTCTGCTTAGGCTCGGTATCTGCGTTTTTCTTTTCGGAGCCTTTGTTCAAATGCCCTTTCGTAGATCTTGAGCTGAATATTTTTATTTGAAACACCTTCTATCTGTTGCGGTCTCGGTTTGAATCATCAGAAGCCCTCAAAGAGGTTTATCTGCGAACTCTCCGGCATTTCTCCGAACGCACCCATGCGGCGCAATATTTCAAGGTGGGTCGTACTTACCTTGGGGCAGGCAGCGCTGACCTCCTCGATCGATATATAAGTATGTCCGGGCTTGGCGCAGTTTTCAAGATCCTCGGCTGCTGTTTCGCCGAGTCCTGCGATCGCGACAAACGGCGGACGCAGCTTGCCGTCCTCGGTTATTTTGAACTTTGTCGCACTCGACTCATAAAGGTCGATCGGCGCAAATTCAAAGCCGCGCATGTAAAACTCGTAAACCGATTCAAGCGTTGTCAGAATGCTGTCTTCGTTGGCGGTCGCATCTTCTTTCTGACGCAAATCATATATCTTGCGGCGCACTTCGTCAAGCCCGGCAGTCATCATTTCGGCATCGAAGCTGTTTTTCTGACTGCGGCGGTAAAAATACGCGCTGTAAAATGCCAAAGGCTCATGAACCTTGAACCATGCAATTCTGAACGCCATCATGACATATGCGACGGCATGCGCTTTCGGGAAAAGATACGCGATCTTGCGGCACGACTCGATATACCACTCCGGCACGTCAAGCGCGCGCATCTGCGCCTCGGCGTCGCCCGGGAACTCTCCGCTTTTTTTGACCTTGCCCTTACGCACGGCCTCCATTGTTTTAAACGCAAGCGACGGCTCCATGCCCTTTTGGATAAGGTAGAGCATGATATCGTCTCGACAGCCGACGGTCTCGTTAACTGTTGCAATGCCGTTAACGATAAGGTCTCGGATATTGCCGGCCCAAACGTCGGTGCCGTGTGAAAAGCCCGACAGGCGCACGAGCGTGTCAAACTGCGTAGGCTGCGTATCTACGAGCATCTGGCGCGTAAAGCCCGTTCCGAACTCCGGTATGCCGATGCTGCCGGTTTTGCCGATTATATCGTCGTCATCAGGAAGGCCGAGCACGGTGGGCGTTGTGAATATCTTCATCGTGTCGGGGTCTGAGAGCAATATTTCACGCGCGTTTACGCCCGTTGCATCCTCAAGCATGCGGATCATGGTCGGGTCATCGTGGCCAAGCTCGTCGAGCTTCAGGAGGTTTGACTCCATGCAGTGATATTCAAAGTGCGTCGTTATTATCCCACTCTTGGGATCGTCCGCCGGATGCTGCACCGGGCAGAAATCGGTAACGTCCATATCCTGCGGTATGACAACAAGGCCGCCGGGGTGCTGGCCGGTAGTGCGCTTAACACCGACAAGCCCCTTTGCAAGGCGGTTTTCCTCGACCTTTGTGACCTTGATCCCACGCTCCTCGAGATATTTTTTAACATAGCCGTAGGCCGTTTTCTCGGCAAGAGTGCCTATCGTTCCGGCGCGGAAAACGTGATCCGAGCCGAAAAGCTCTTCGGTGTATTTATGTGCCTGCGCCTGATATTCGCCGGAGAAGTTAAGGTCGATATCGGGCGTTTTCTCATTTCCCGGGAAACCGAGGAAGGTCTCGAACGGGATATCAAAACCGTCCTGCCGCATAAGCGTTCCGCACTCGGGGCAGTTTTTCGGAGGCATGTCCGCGCCGCAGCCGTAGGAGCCGTCGGTTATGAACTCGGAATGCTTGCATTTGGGGCAGACATAGTGCGGCGGAAGCGAGTTGACCTCGGTGATGCCGGACATGTATGCCACGATAGACGAGCCGACGGAGCCACGCGAGCCGACGAGGTAGCCATGCTCAAGCGAGTTCTGAACAAGCTTCTGGGCGGACATGTAGATAACGTCATAGTTATGGTCAAGTATCGTAGTAAGCTCGGTATCGACGCGCGATTTTACGATCTCCGGCGGATTTTCACCGTAAATATCGGTCATTTTGCCGTAGACAAGATCGCGCAGGTCACGCGCAGAGTTTTCTATCTTCGGTGGGAACAGATCCTTGGGCAGAAGCTCGATATCATCGACCATATCGGCAATGGCACGCGGATTTTTGACAACGACCTCGTGCGCGACCTCGTCGCCGAGATAGTCAAACTCCTTGAGCATCTCATCGGTCGTGCGGAAGAAGATCGGGCAGCCGCGGTCGGCATCGGAGAATTTCTTTGCCGCCTGAAGTATCTTGCGGTACTGCTCGTCCTCGGCATCGAGAAAATGCACGTCGCTTGCGGCGATGACAGGCTTATTGAGCTGACGGCCGATATCGAGTATGCGGCGGTTATAGTCCTGCAAAACGCTTATGTCGCTGACAACGCCGTTGTCAACAAGGAATCCGTTATTGCCGAGCGGCTGAATTTCAAGATAATCGTAAAACGACGCTATGCGCTTGAGCTCGGAGTCGCTCGCGCCGTGCATCACAGCGCCGTAAAGCTCGCCCATACCGCAGGCGGAGCCAATCAGCAGCCCCTCCCGGTGCTTTATCAGCAGGCTTTTCGGCATGGTCGGGGTTTTGTAAAAGTACTTGAGATACGACTGCGAAACAAGCTCGTACAGGTTTTTAAGGCCGACCTTGTTTTTTACCAGCAGTATCATATGCCGCGACTTTGTGTGGTCGGCAGGCTTGATGCGCGCATAGACCTCCTGAATATTGTTTACGGTCTTTGCTCCCTGCTGCGCGAGCATCGGCAGGAATCTTCCCATTATGCGCGCAACTACAAGCGCGTCATCCGACGCACGATGGTGGTTAAACTCCGGCAGACTCAGCCGGTTTGATACTATATCAAGCTTATGCCGCTTAAGATCGGGCAAAAGCGCGCGAGCCAGAACGAGAGTATCAAGATAAACAGGCTCAAACTCAATTCCGCTTCGAGCCGCCGCAGCCGACATAAAGCCGGTATCGAAATCGGCATTATGCGCAACTATGGGGCGATCGCCGACAAATTCGAGGAAGCTTTTCATAGCCTCGGCCTCGCTCGGCGCGCCCTTAACGTCGCGGTCGGTTATGCCGGTAAGCTGCGTGATCTCGGCCGGGATGTGCATGCCGGGGTCAACGAAGGTGTTAAACGTTTCTTTTATCTCGTTACCTGCATAAATAACCGCGCCTATCTCGGTCATGCGGTCAGAGCCTGCGTTGAGGCCGGTGGTCTCAATATCGAAGGCCACCATTTCGTCGTTCATATCTCTGTCGCTGCTGCCGTGAACGGCAAGGCTTCCGTCCATGTCGTTGACAAAATAGCACTCGCAGCCGTAGATGATCTTAACTCCGTGCTTTTTGCCGGCCTTCCACATATCGGGGAATGCCTGCAAAACGCCGTGGTCTGTGACGGCTATGGCCGGGTGTCCCCAATATGCCGCGCGCTTAACTATAGCGGCTGGGTCGGTCAGAGCATCGAGCGCGGAGAAACGGGTATGCGTATGCAGCTCAACGCGCTTTTCCTCGGCGTTATCCGGGCGTATGTATTTCTTTCCGACAACTATGTCTTTCGGCTCAAGGACTATATCCTCGTCATAGCGGCTGTAGGTAACAAAGCCGTTTATTATGAGATGGTCGCCGACGTTTATCTTATTGATGATAGACTGATCGTCCTCGGCGCGAAGAAATTTTATAACCCTTATCGAGCCTGTGAGGTCGGTAATATCAAAGCTCAGCATGGCTCCGTCGCGCTTTTTGAGCTTGCGGCTGGTGACCTCAAAAACATCGCCCTCGATAGCGACACGGCCTGAGTCCTGATTAAGCTCGCCCATCGGCGTCGGAGATTTTTTGATGCTGTGCCCCATGAGCACCTTGCCGCTGCCGCCCGACGGCGCGGACGAGACAGATGCGGAAGCCGCCGCTGCCTTCTGAACCTCGGGACCATCGGCAATAATGCTTACTCTCAGTCCGTAATCTGCACGAAGAGCTGTACATATGGAGTCCAGCTCCGCAGGCGCCGGAGTGCGCGCAAAATGCGCGCGTATACTCATCGTTCCGGCCTCAAGGCTTATCTCGACATCGGTAACGTATGCTTTTTCAAGGCCTCCGCAGCTTGATGCATGGCTCGCGGTGCCCGGGAATATTTCAAGAAATGATGTATGTTCGCTCAATTTAAACGTCCTTTTCGATAAGGTCAATAAGTGCGTCGCACAGGCGGTCGTAGGGGTAAGTTCCCAAAACCTCGCCATGCTTAAACAGCAGTCCGCAGTCCTTGCCGCCGGCTATGCCGTAGTCGGCTTCCCGAGCCTCGCCCGGGCCGTTGACAACGCAGCCCATAACGGCAACGGTTATGTTCCTGTCGATGCCGGATATGCGTTTTTCTACCTCGTTTGCAAGGGATATGAGGTCGATATTCGTTCTTCCGCAGGTCGGGCACGATACAAGGCGTATGCCCTGCCTGAGTCCGACGGATTTAAGAATGGCTATGGCCGTTTTGACCTCATCGACGGGGTCTGCCGTAAGCGAAACACGCACGGTGTCGCCGATGCCCTCGCTCAGAAGCGTACCTATGCCGACTGCGGACTGGATAGTTCCGTTCCATGCCGTGCCGGTCTCCGTTACGCCGACATGCAGCGGATACGAAAGCTCGCCGGAGGCAAGCCTGTAGGCCGCAATGGTCAGCGGAACGGATGAAGATTTCATGGAAATGCAGATATCGTCAAAATCGCATTTATTCAAAAGCTTGATATGGCGCTTTGCGCTTTCAAGCATTGCCTCGGGGCACGGATGCCCGTATTTTTCAAGCAGCGGTTTTTCAAGGCTTCCGCCGTTCACTCCGATGCGGATAGGTATATTGCGCTTGCGGCAGGCTTCGGCGACCTTGCGGACATTCTCCTCACTGCCTATGTTGCCTGGATTTATGCGTATCTTATCTATTCCGCGCTCGGCAACCGCAAGCGCGAGACGATAGTCGAAGTGGATATCCGCAACAAGCGGCATATCGGTCTTCTCTTTTATCTCGGAAATTGCCTCAGCCGCCGCCATATCGGGTATGGCAAGGCGCACGATATCGCATCCGGCGGCGCGCAGGCGCTTTATCTGCTCGACCGTTGCCTCAACATCGTGCGTTTTTGTATTGCACATCGACTGGACCGAGACGGGCGACAGCGCGCCTATCTCCACTCCGCCGACGGTTATTTTCTTTGTAAGCTTTCTTTCAAACATTTACTCACCCCGTTATGAGTCGTGCTATGTCGTTATACATTATAAATCCCATCAGAAGCAGCAGGAGCACCATGCCGCCTGCATGGATATATCCCTCGTACTTGGGATCGGGTTTTCTTTTTGTTATGGCCTCAAAAATGACTGTTACTATCATAAAAAACACTCTGCCGCCGTCAAGCGCCGGGATCGGGAGCATGTTCATTATAGCAAGGTTAATGGCGATAAACGCCGAGAAATACAGCATGCTGTAAACTGCGTCGGCAGTGCTCGCCGCCGAGGAACCGACCTCGTTCATCATATCGACTATTCCGACGGGGCCTGCCATTTCGTCAACGCCGACCGCCCCGTGGATAAGGTCGCCGAGGCCGAGCCAAACAAGGCGTGAAAACTCCTTTGCCGTGTTCCAGACGTATTCGCATTTGACGCCGAAGGTCGCCCTTTCAATGCCCCACACGAAGCCGTATTTAAGTCCCTGCTCGCTCTCGATGGTCGGAACAAGCTTCATATCGTTAAACTCGACCTTCTGCCCATCGCGCAGCATGACGATATCGTAAACTCCGTTTCCGCGCTCAAGGAACATGGACACGTCGCTTATGAGATATATTCTGTTGCCGTCAATGCTGTAAAACTCATCGCCGGCCTGAAACGCATCGGCGCTGTTATACGCGCATCCGTCCAGAAAATCGTCGATTATCGGGGCGCGGAAGGCTTCCGCTCCGCCGTACATAATAACAATAAGGACAATGCCGAGCAGAAAGTTCATGAACGAGCCTGCGCACAAAATGGCAAGCCGCTTCCAGAAGTTCTGATTCGGAAAAGCGCGCGGATCATCCGACTCCTCATCCTCACCCATTGCGCAATAGCCGCCGATGGGCAGGATGCGAAGCGAATATTGCGTTTCGCCCTTCTGCTTTTTGAAGATCGCCGGGCCCATGCCTATCGAAAATTCATCCACGCGCACACGGCAGGCCTTTGCGGTTGCAAAGTGGCCGAACTCATGGATGGCGATAAGCACGCCGAACATAAGTATTGCGATTACGATATACATTAAGAAAAATGCTCCCTGACAAATACTCTGGCCTGCTCATCGGCAGCCAGTACAGCCTCAAGGTCGGGCTTATTAACTATTTCTATGCTTTCTACCGCCTGCAAAGCACAGTCATATATCCGATTATAGCCGAGGCGATGATTGAGAAACATTGCAACGGCAACTTCGTTTGCCGCGCTCATGATGCACGGAGCCGTGCCGCCGATGCGCGCGCAGTCCATTGCAAGCTTAAGGCACGGAGTTTTTTCATAGTCGGGCGCTTCAAAGGTCATGTCCTTCATTGCATAGAAGTCAAGATGCTCAAAGGGCGACGCCTTACGCTCGGGATAAGTCATCGCAAGCTGAATGGGAAGCCCCATATCAGGAACGCCGAGCTGCGCGATAACGGTTCCGTCAACAAGCTCGACCATGGAGTGAACGATGCTCTGCGGATGCACAACTACCTGAATATCATCGGGCGTTACGCCGAAAAGGTGCATTGCCTCAATAAATTCAAGTCCCTTATTCATCATCGTTGCCGAATCGACGGATATCTTTGCGCCCATACTCCAGTTAGGATGCTTTACCGCCTGCTCGGGCGTTACATTCTCAAGCTCCGCGCGGCTTTTGCCTCTGAACGGGCCGCCGCTGCCGGTGAGCAGTATCTTTTTCAGTTCTCCGGGCGCTCTTCCCATTAGACACTGGAAGATCGCAGAATGTTCCGAGTCTACGGGAACGATCTCGGCTCCTGCAGCTTTTGCTGCCGGCATGACGATCTCGCCGGCGCAAACGAGGGTCTCTTTATTTGCCAAAGCTATGCGCTTTTTTTCACTTATGGCTGCAAGCGTGGGCTTGAGTCCAACCGAGCCGGACACAGCAGTCACAACACAGTCGGCAGCATTCAGCGTTGCTGCTTCAATGAGTCCCTCCATCCCGCTGCCGACGCGAATATCGGTATCGGCAAGCCGGGTTTTCAGGTCTTTTGCCGCGTTTTCGTCAAATATCGCAACAAACTTGGGCTTTAATTCTCTTGCCTGCTGTTCGACAAGGTCTGTTTTTTTATTTGCCGTCAATGCGACGACGGGTACACCCAAATGCTTTGCGGCAGCGATGCTCTGGCGGCCTATCGAGCCTGTCGAGCCGAGAATGGATACTGCTTTGATCACGGTTTTACACCTCCGAAACGGCGGTCGCGGCTGTTATACGCTTCGATCGCCTTGTCCAATTCCTGCGGAGTGAAATCCGGCCACAGTGTGTCGGTATAATAAAACTCCGAGTATGCGCACTGCCAGAGCAGGAAGTTTGAAAGCCTGTACTCTCCGCCCGGGCGAATGAGAAGATCCGGGTCTGGAATGCCGGCAGAATACATGTAATTTGAAAACATGTCCTCGGTGAGACTATCGGTGACCTTTCCGGCGGCGTAATCCTCGGCATAGGCCTGTGCGGCGCGCACTATCTCCGCTCTGCCGCCGTAGTTTATGCAGATATTCGCCTGAAAGCCCTCGATATCTTTGGATATCTCATCGGTCTCCGCTATAAGCTCCTGAAGCTGCGGAGAAAGGCGCGAAACGTCGCCGAACACCTTCATGCGGATGTTCTTCTTGCGCATATCGCGTATCGCCTCGTGAAGATACTTATCCAGCAGCTTCATAATGCCGCCGACCTCTTCCTCGGGGCGCTTCCAGTTTTCCGTTGAAAACGCGTACACCGTCAGGTACTCAACGCCTATTTCCTTGCAGTAGGTCGCGATATTGCGAAATGTCTCCGATCCTGCAAGATGTCCTGCATTGCGCGGCAGGAGACGCTTTTTGGCCCAGCGGCCGTTGCCATCAAGTATTATGGCAATATGGCGTGGGAGACATTTTGCCTGCTCCCACGCCGCATTATTAGTGATATTCTCTGCCATGATCAGATCTCGAAAAGTTCCTTTTCCTTTGCTTCCGCTATCGACTCGACTTCCTTAATATAGTCGTCGGTCAGCTTCTGAATGTCCTTTTCAATGTCCTTGTAGTCATCCTCGGTGATCTCGGATGCCTTCTGCTGCTTTTTAAATTTATCAATTGCCTCGCGGCGGATATTTCTGATCGCGACCTTGGACTCCTCGCCGTACTTCTTGACCTGCTTTGCAAGCTCCTTGCGGCGTTCCTCGGTCAGCTGCGGAAATACAAGTCTTATGACTCTGCCGTCGTTCTGGGGATTGATACCAAGCTCGGATGCGAGGATGGCCTTCTCAATGCCCTTGAGAACGGATGCGTCCCATGGCTGGATCATAAGAGAACGGGGATCGGGAACGGAGATGGATGCGACCTGCTGGATGGGGGTGGGCACGCCATAGTAATCGACAGTGATCTGATCGAGAACCGCCGCGTTTGCTCTTCCTGCGCGCACGGATGCAAGCTGAGTTTTCAGCACCTCCGCGGTCTTTTTCATTTTGCTTTCGATTTCGGGATATTTGGACATGGTATTACCTCCTGACATTTATATGCGTTATATTGATCTGCTTATTTGGTCACAGTCGTGCCGAGCTTTTCACCCTGAAGCACGCGGACAATGTTTTCAGGCTCTGCAAGAGCAAAGACTATTACGGGGATATTGTTATCCATGGCAAGGCTCGTTGCCGTACTGTCCATAACGGCAAGATGCTGCGCAAGGACATCGTCGTAGCTTATGCTGTCATACTTAACTGCGCTCGGATCGACCTTCGGGTCTGCCGAGTACACACCGTCGATGTTCTTTGCAAGCAGGATAGCGTCCGCTCCGATCTCGGCTGCGCGGAGCACCGCGGCAGTGTCGGTCGAGAAAAACGGGCAGCCGGTGCCGCAGCCGAACATGACAACCTTGCCTGACTTGAGATACTCGATCGCCTTATCGGTGCTGTATCTTTCGCCGACGCCCTGGATATCGACGGCCGTGAGCACCTTCGCCTCGCCGCCGGACTGGCGGAGAACATCGGCAAACGCAAGGCAGTTCATCGCCGTTGCAAGCATACCCATACGGTCTGCCGAGACGCGCTCGACATGGCCCGCTCCGTCCTTAACGCCGCGCCAGAAGTTGCCGCCGCCGACGACTATGCCGACCTCAACGCCCATTTGGGTGCATTTGTTGACCGTTTCGCAGACCTTTGACATGAAGTCAAAGTCAAAGCCGGTCTTTTTATCCCCGGCGAGCGCCTCGCCGCTTATTTTGATAAGTATTCTCTTATAAACAGGGTCAGACATATTCGATCTCCTTTATTAAATATCAAGTATACCCAATATCACTATGCCGGCAACCACGAGCAGTATGGAGGCGTAGTGCTTAAGTGAAAGCTTTTCCTTGAGGAAAATGCGGCTCCACACGACGGAGGCCACGCAGTATGCCGATATCATGGGGGCGGCAAGCGCGGCGTGCGCCGTATCGGCAAGTGCATATATGTACGCAAATTGGCCGGCCGTTTCAAAAATCGCGCCGGTGTATTTGGGCGCCTCGCGCCTGGGGATGAGCTTCTGCTTTTTAACGCCGAGAACGTACACGGCGCATACGATACCGACGACCAGGAAGGTCAGCTCATACGCAACGTTTGCCGAGTCCTCATTGAGGGTTTCGAGCACGCGGCTGTCGGCAAATGTGCCGAGCGCATCCAGCAGGCAGTAGATAACGGGAAGCGCTATTGCAAGCCAGCTTTTTGCATAGTGATGATTGCTTGCATCCTGACGTGCGCGGCGCAGCTCCTCATCCTCGTTTGCCTCGGTAAAGCCGAGGGCGATAACGCCGATGCATACAAGCGCAACAGCCGCAAGAGCCATCGGTGGCAGGCCGTTTATGCCCTGAGTTGCGAATATGAGCACAGCCACTATCGCGCCGGACGAGTTGCATATCGGCGAGGATATCGAAAGCTCGATATATCTAAGCCCGACATAGCCGACCGTCATCGAAACGATATACAGCATTGAAACGGGCAGGTATTTTAAAATTACCTCTCCGTTTATCGTAACGCCGCCGACGAATATCTCATACGCGGCATGAATGCCCATTACAAGGCCGACGGCCATGACCATCTTCAGGTGACTGTATTTATCATCAGAATCCTGACAGCCGATCTTTGAAAAAAGATCGGAACCACTCCAACACAAAAGCGCTATCAGCGCAAACCAAAACCACATAGCTTATCCTTTACAATTAATATAATATTACCGCAAACCGGGCGTCCACGATCAAAACTAATGTATTTTACCATACCAAAACGCATTTGACAATTAACAAATGACAAATTGTGCGCCCGGAGGCGCTTATAATTTTGTTATGGACATCATTTACATAGACCGGCTGTTTTTACTTAACCTCGTTCTCGATTATCTCATCGTCTTATGCTCGGCACGCCTTTGCGGAATAAGACTCCGTCGGGCAAGGTACGCCGCCGCTGCCGTTTTCGGCGCGCTCTACGCCGCGCTCAGTCTGCTTCCGGGACTTGCTTTTTTTAAGCTCTGGCCGGTTAAGCTCATATGCGGCCTACTTATGGCGCTGATCGCCTTCGGCGGCGAGGATAAGCTTTGGCGCTGCTGCCTTACTTTTTTTGCCGTTTCCGCATTATTCGGCGGAGCCGTCTGGGCAATATCGCTGCAAAACGGCGGAAACTTCGGCTCGGGAGCATACATACCTGTTTCGCTTCCGGTGCTTATTTTGTCGTTTGCGCTTATCTACGCCGTTTTGAGCTTTGTTTTTCAAAGGAGTGTAAAAAGCGCCGATGCCTGCGTTTCGGATGTTGAGATCGAATTTATGGGAAGGCGTGTTTTTCTCCGCTGCCTGCACGACAGTGGGAATGCACTTCTCGATCCCGTGAGCGGTGACAGTGTGCTGATAGCACCGGCTGCACGTCTGGCTCCGCTGTTTCCAGGCTGCGAGGATGAGCTTTCGAGCACAGATTGCACAAGGCTCATATCCCTGCCGCAGCTTTCGGGAAAAATGCGGCTTATACCGTACAGCGCCGTCGGAACAGAGTCCGGCATGCTGGCTGCGTTCAGACCGGACGCCGTTTACGTTGACGGAGAGCAGCGCGACGATGTGATAGTTGCCGTATCCCCTACTCCGCTCGGCGGAGACGGGTTCGATTCGATCATATGAAAGGAGAATGAATGTGGATATTATAAGCATTATAAAAAGCTGGCTTGAGCGGCATCTGCTGCCCGAAAAAGGGCTGTTTTACATAGGCGGCAGCGATACTCTGCCACCTCCGCTTGACAAGGCCGACGAGGAAAAGGCAATAATCGCAATGGAAAACGGCGACGAGTGCGCCAAAAAATTGCTTACGGAACATAATCTGCGCCTCGTCGTCTATATATCGAGGCGGTTTGAAAATACGGGCGTTAACCTCGAGGATCTCATTTCCATAGGAACTATCGGCCTTATAAAGGCAATAAACACCTTCCGCAGCGACAAGAACATAAAGCTTGCCACCTACGCTTCACGGTGCATAGAAAACGAGATACTGATGCATCTGCGCAAGATCAGCAACCAACGCAGCGAGGTGAGCTTTGACGAGCCGCTGAACACCGATTGGGACGGCAACGAGCTGCTGCTCTCGGATGTTCTCGGAACCGATGACGACGAGGTGAGCCGTCCGCTTGAGGACGACGCCGATCGTCAGATGCTTTTAAACGCCGTAAATTCCCTCGGCGACAGAGAAAAGAGCATAATCACCCTGCGCTTCGGCCTTGGAGGCGGAAGCGAATACACGCAAAAGGAGGTAGCAGACATGCTGGGCATTTCACAAAGCTACATAAGCCGGCTCGAAAAGCGCATAATCCACCGCCTGAAACGCGAAATTATACGTCAGCTCCAGTAAATAGTATCTGTCCCTTTTAAAACTAAAAAACTTTTGTTTATACATCGCATAATTTGTTGACAATTTGTAACCAACGGTGTAAATTATGTTTGTGGAATAAGCTGCACCGCAGCTATATAATAACGTGTTTTTTAAGAAGGAGAAACAACATGAAAAGATCAACAAAACTGATCAGCTTGCTTCTTGCGGTTCTGATGATCGCCGCTCTTCTGCCCACTGCGGCTCTCGCCGACGATGCTGACACGTAAACGGCATCAAGCTCCCCACTTATCTGGTTTACTGCTCCCTGATGAGCAAGCTGCCTGCAAGCGGCGCTCAGGTCACACTCACAAATAACCTTACCGGCGAGGCCAGCACATACACCGCTAACCTGCTCGGTCTTGCTCTTATCCCCAAGAGCATCGTCGGCGTATACACTGTTGCAGCTACCTGCGACGGCCCCGTATCCGGCATAAAGTACAGCACCCTGCCCGGCATCAAGTGGTCCTTCGGCGCAAAGTTTGATTCCGACAAGCTCATCCTGTACCCCATGCTCAACATCGGCCTTAACTACACCGATCACTTTGCATACATGATAGGCTACAAAGACGGCACCGTTCGTCCCAACGCCAACATCACCCGTGCCGAGGTCGCAACCATTCTCTACCGTCTCATGACTCCCGAGACCCGTGCAAAGTACCAGAGCACTTCCAGCACCCTTAAGGACATCAACGCAAACAGCTGGTGCAACAAAGAGGTCTGCACCCTCGTCAAGGCCGGCGTTATCTCCGGCTACAACGACGGCTACTTCCGTCCCAACAAGAATGTCACCCGTGCCGAGTTCTCCGCTATGATCGCTCGTCTGTTCTCCGTCTCCTACGTCGGCAACAACAAGTTTGAAGATCTCAACGGCCACTGGGCTGAGAGCTACATGAACCTCCTTGCAAAGCTCGGCATCCTCAACGGCGATGCAAACGGCAATGCAAATCCGGATGATCTCCTGACCCGTGCTCAGACCGCAGCACTGTGCAACCGCCTCGTCGGCCGCAACTCCACCAGCAGCAGCATGAACGGCTGCACCGGCGTCAAGGGCTGGCCCGACAACGCAAATTCCGCATGGTACTATGCAGACATCCTCGAGGCTACCAACGCACACAACTACACTTGGACGCTCAACGTTAAGAACGTTGTCAGCGGCGAGTTCGTCGTGACCGAGCAGTGGACCAACATCCGCACCGACGCTCCCGACTGGACCAAGTAATTTGGGTTTATAAGCACAAAAAATCCCGACCGACAGTCGGGATTTTTTTATTGCCTATTCAGCTTTCCAGCTCCTTATACATTGCAGGAGCTTCCTCTTTTTTTGCCGTTTCATTCACAGACAGCACCTCAACTTTAAGCTTGCGCTGTCCGAAAGCGACCTCAATAACGTCGCCGATCTTCACCTGGTAGCTTGCCTTGACCTGGCGGCCGTTTACGCTCACGCGCTCGGCATCGCAGGCGTCGTTGGCAACGCTTCTACGCTTTATAAGCCGTGAAACCTTAAGGTATTTATCAAGTCTCATGATCCTATCTCCTTTAGTATGGCAAAATTCCCACGATACCGACGTATCGTGGGAATCATATCAAATATTACTGCGATGAAATTACTCTGCTACTGCGTCCTTGAGCGCTTTACCTGCCTTGAAGAAGGGAACCTTGCTTGCAGGGATCTCGATCTCTTCGCGAGTCTTGGGGTTACGGCCGATACGAACGCCGCGCTCCTTAACATCAAAAACGCCGAAGCCAACCATCTGAACCTTTTCGCCGGATACCAGAGTCTCAACGATGGTATCAAATGCGGCGTTGACAGCCTTCTCGGAGTCCTTCTTGGAAAGACCGGTCTTCTCTGCGACGGCTGCTATAAGTTCTGCCTTATTCATGTGTAATCCTCCTAATTTATGCGGCATTTATTGCCTTTTCTATATAGCCCGGTGCGCCGATTGCGCCGTGCCGGGTTATTTACAATGAACATGCGCCTTGCGGCGCGGATTAAAACTTATCACAAAATGCTGCAAATATCAAGTATTTTTTTGAAAAAAGCCAATTTTTTCAGGGAGATATAATTATCAGGCCATATGCAGAAGCTTTGCTATCTTCTCCCCCTTGGGAATGAGCTTCATATCTTCGGTGGTTATGACGCGAAGCTTTATGACCGACACCGCGTAAACTATTACGGCAACACCGATGGCAATGCACATAACAAGCGCCATCATGAGTCTGCTGTCGGACGAAAGCAGATTCATTACGCCGTAATATACCGCAAGCGCTATGACACCCATGATAGCGCTGGGCACGGCAGGACGGACGAAAATATTCTTCATTGACAGTCCCTTTTCAAAGCTACGGTTAATGAATATAAGATTCAAAACGCACATTGTTACGTAGCAGCAGATCGTTCCGATCGCGGCGCCGTAGATATTTATTGACGGGATCGCGACTATAAACCAGTTTATTGTGATCTTCACAAGCCCGCCGGCAACGATGGAATAAAGCGTGAGACGCTCCTTGCCCGTTGCCTGGAGAACAGCCGTGCTCATAAGCGAAAAGCAAACGAAAACCGAGGCAACACCCAGCAGGCACAGAAGCAGCGGGCCGGACTCATGGGCATTTGGGTAGATAACGTTCATAATGGGCTCACACAAAACTGCAAGTCCGACGCCCATAGGCAGTGCAATAGCCATCGCTATGCGCAGTGAATCTTCGGATATTTTGCCTGCCTCTCCCCTTGCGTCCATTACAAGCTTTGCGGAGATCGCAGGAACGATGGACACCGTCAGCGGAGTAATGAATGCCGCAGGAAGATTGAACAGCGTCTGAGCTTTTCCGTAGACGCCGTAGAGCGTTTTTGCGTGCGAGTAAGTGTATCCGACAGCGCTCTGAAGCCTTGTCATGCACAGCCCTGCGTCAATAAGGTTAATAAGCGACAGCGCAACTGAGCCGAGCGCAATAGGGATACCTATGCTCAAAAGATTTTTAAATATCGTTCCTGCACTTTCCGGAACATCGGGCTGCGAAACAGTGTCAAAGCGGTAGTTGCGCATTTTGTATATGAGCATGTACAGCAGTGCGGCAAGCGAGCCGACTGTAACGCCGAATATGGCGCCTGCGACCGCAACGGGCTTATCATAGCCTGCCTTTATCAGGTATGCCGCGAGAGCAAGTCCTGCCGCGACCTTGGCCAGGACCTCGAGTATCTGGCTGATAGTGGTCGGGGTCATGTTGCCGTAGCCCTGAGTCAGTCCTCTGTAGGTTGCGGTGATGCAGCACAGGAGCACCGCCGGTGCGAGAGCCTGGATGCTGAAAGCGGCATCGGGACTGTTTATAAGAGTGTCTGCAAGCCAGTCGGGGAACACGAACATTACCGTCGAGCAGACAGCGCCGAGGACAAAGAATGTCCACCATGCCACGCGATATGTACGGCGCGCCTGCATCTGCAGTCCGCGAGTCTGCGCCGCGCTTATC
The DNA here is from genome assembly GCA_001916715.1 of Firmicutes bacterium CAG:24053_14. Classification (GTDB taxonomy): domain Bacteria; phylum Bacillota; class Clostridia; order Oscillospirales; family Oscillospiraceae; genus F23-B02. The sequence goes on along the minus strand of MNSZ01000053.1, from coordinate 22,328 downwards.
ATGCGCGAAAGCGCCACCGGAAAGCCCGCCGTCGCAAGCGTCAGAAACAGGCTGTAAACATAATAAGCCTGAAGGAACAGGCCGTATCCGTCGTCGCCGAGCATATTGCCCAGGGGGATCTTATACAATGCGCCGAGGATCTTCATTATTATAACGCCGGCGGTCATTATAGCTGCGCCGTGCAGATAATTCTGCTGTTTTGCTTTTGCCACCAAAAGGCCTCCAATCATGTAGAAAGAGTCGTTTTCAGACTTTGAAACTATATACTATAAGAGCAAATAAATCAAGGGAATTCTGTAAATTCCCTTGATTTAAAACAGCTAAATCATTTAATTTTTACATTTTTCCGGGCATGAATTTAAGTACTGCTACCTGGGCCGGGGTGTCTTTATCTATCGATATCGTGTTCGTATCATAAAAATGAACTATCGGCAAAGGCATATACTGATCCGTAAACGCCGTCACTCTCTCCATCCGGCGGCTGCCGCAGCCGTCATGCGCATAGTGCATCGGGATAACGACGTTTGCACAAAGCTCATCTGCCAGAGGCTTGGTTTTGTCGCTGGGCATTGCGCGAAAGCCGCCTGCGTTTATCATCAGAACATCGGCTCCGAACAGCATGTCCTTCTCAGCATCCGTCAGGAAGCTGCCGTGGTCGCCCATATGGACGAGCTTGAATCCGCCCCAATTTATAATATGTATCTTGTTTTTGCCGCGCAGGCTGCCATAGCTTGTGTCGTGAAAGGTATCTATCACCGTCACCTCATACGGGCACTCTCTCGCCGTGCCGGAGAGCTTGACTCCGGCGCGGTAATTGTGTCCGCGGTGCTCATGGCTGCACAAGACGGCATCTGCGCTCGTGCTCATGGGCGGATAGTTTGCATTCGTAAGATCATAAGGGTCTATAACAAGACTGTATCCGTCATGGCTTATCTTAAAGCAGGAATGTCCGAGCCAGCTTATCTGCATATTTTTTCTCCGTTTCAGGTCTCGTAATCGTCGGCCAGCAGATGCTCGCCGATTTTATACACGTTGCCGGCTCCGACCGTGAGGATAAGGTCGCCAGGCTGCGCGGTTTTGCGCAGGTCGCGCTCGATCTCTTCAAAGGTCTTAAAGAATTTTGCGCCCTCAATTTTCTCCGCGAGGTCTGCCGAGGAGATGCCGAGAATATTCTTTTCACGGGCGGCAAATATCTCCGCAAGGTACAGCACATCCGGCCGGCGCAGCTGACGGACAAAATCGTGGAACAGCGCCATAGTGCGCGTATAGGTGTGCGGCTGGAAAACAACGATCGTGCGCTTATATCCAAGCGCTTCGACAGCATCCAGAAGTGCCTTAAGCTCGCCCGGATGGTGCGCGTAATCGTCGTACACATCCGCGCCGTTGAATTTGCCCTTAAACTCAAATCTTCTGCCCGCTCCGGAAAAGCCTGCAAGACCGTATTTTATTGCCGTAGGCTTTATGCCGAGGCAGATGCAGGCCGCAGCGGCCGCCAGAGCGTTTTTAAGGTTATGCACGCCGGGAACATGGATGTTCACTGTGTCAAACAGTTTTCCCTTGTACATAATATCAAACTTAGTCAGTGAACCGATACGGATAACGTTTTTAGCGTAAACATCGGCCTTTGAAGTGAGGCCAAAGGTTACGATATTGCGCTCAAGTCCCTTGACGGCATCCATTGTGTTCTCGTCGTCATGATTTACGACAACATAGCCGTCCTCGGGAACATGGCTTGCAAATTCGCGGAAGCTCTTTTTAATATCCTCAATACCGGAGAAGAAGTCAAGGTGATCCTCCTCAATATTGAGTATAACGGCAACGGTCGGGTAAAACGACAAAAACGAGTTATAATACTCACACGACTCCATAACGATGGTGTCGCCCGTTCCGACTCTGTGCCCTGCCTTAAGAAGCGGCAGAGTTCCGCCTATCATGACGGTGGGGTCCTTTTCGGCCGCCATAAGGATATGAGTACACATTGAGGTAGTCGTAGTCTTGCCGTGGGTTCCGGCAATGCACAGGGCGTTTTTATAGCCCTTCATGATAGCGCCCCATGCCTGGGTGCGCTCAAACACGGGAATGCCCATCTCATGTGCGCGGACGATCTCGGGGTTTTCGTCATGCGCCGCGGCCGTGCGCACGACAAAATCAATGTCGCTTGTTATATTCGCCGCGTCATGGCCGATGGAAATTACTATTCCCTTTTCGCGCAGATGCGAGGTCCGCTCGCTCTCCGCGATATCGGAGCCGCTTATTATAAGTCCTGCATCGGAAAGCACCTCGGCCAGAGGCGACATGGAAACGCCGCCTATGCCAATGAGATGGCCTCTTTTTCCTCGCACTAAATATTCACTGAAATCCGGCATAATTTCTCCAATCACGCTTTATATTAACAATTTGATGTTGATGTTGCATTTAGCAAATGATATTATAATACTGTAAAGTCAACTTGACAAGAATTAAAATCTTTGTACATACAGGAACTTGATCACTATGCCTCAAATCAATCCTCCCAAATATGTCAGGCAAATACTGTTCGGTCTGCAGGCGCGAGGGCATCTTGCCTATCTCGTCGGCGGCTGTGTTCGCGATGTTATTATGAACATTACACCGCAGGACTGGGATATATGCACGAGTGCCCTGCCCGAAGAGGTAATGGAGCTTTTCCCCGGCTCGCGTCCTACGGGTCTTGAGCACGGAACGGTCACGGTCATCATCGGCAGCAAGAGCGCCGAGGTCACGACCTTCAGGACCGAGGGCGACTATCGCGATCACCGCAGGCCGGATTCAGTCACCTTTGTTTCCGACCTCATCACCGATCTCGGCCGTCGCGACTTTTCAATGAATGCTATTGCTCTTTCGGCCGACGGTATGCTTGCCGATCCGTTTGACGGAGTGAGCGACATTGAAAAGCGCTGCATTCGCTGTGTCGGAAATCCTAAACTTAGGTTTACCGAGGATGCACTGCGAATGTTCCGTGCTCTGAGATTTTCCGCAAGGCTCGGTTTTACCATTGAATACGACACGCTCAGCGCAATTGAAGAGTGCGCCGAGCTTGCTTCCGAGCTCGCGCCGGAAAGAGTGCGCGATGAGGTAGAAAAAATCCTGCTCACTACACGTCCGGAGACCATGAGCGCCGCAATTAGCTTTGGGCTTATGAAAAGGTATATAAGCGGCGCAGGCTGGAAAACGCCCAATTTTGCCGACCTTGCAAGCATGCCGCGCAAGCCGCTTTCGCGTTGGGTCGCATTCAGTATCATGCTCCGCAAATACGGCTATATTCCCTCGGCAAGCGAATTTCTCAAGCAGCTTCGGCTTGACGGGCGCACAATACGCTGCTGCACGGACGCCGAGGTGCTTTTGAGTCAGGATCCGCCTTCGGACAGTCTCGGCTGGAAAAAGCTTTTGAACCGCTACGGCGTCGATACCGTCACCTGTGCCGTGCAGGCTTACTCTGTTATAATGGGCATCGACTGCGAAAAGGAGCTCAGAGCCGTTCTCAAAAGCGGAGAGTGCTTTTCGCTCAAGCATCTTGCCGTCACGGGCGACGATCTGCTGTCGCTCGGTCTCAAGGGGCCGGAGCTTGGCGAAATGCTGAAGTTTTTGCTTGAATATGTTATGGAATACCCTGAAAATAACAAACGCGAAATTTTGCTTGAGCTTGCAAAATATTCGGAGGAAAGCTGATGGATAAGGCAATGGAAGAGCTGCGCGGCCAATGTCTCGGCTGCGAGGGCTGCGTTCTCGGCAAAACGCGCACGAAGCTCGTCTTTGGCGACGGTAACCCCAATGCTAAGGTGATGCTTGTCGGTGAAGGCCCCGGCGAACAGGAAGATCTTCAGGGGATTCCGTTCGTAGGCAGAGCCGGCTTTCTACTTGACGATATGATGAAGATGATAGATCTCGATCGCAGTCGCGTATATATAGCCAACATCGTGAAGTGCCGTCCGCCGCACAACCGCGATCCGCTGCCCGGGGAGAGGGACGCATGCTCGCAGTGGCTTAAAAAACAGATTGAGATAGTTGATCCGCTTATTATAATATGCCTCGGGCGCATTGCTGCCACCTCGCTTATCGACGAGGATTTCAGGATTACCCGGCAGCACGGCCAATGGTTTGACGTTGACGGCAGGCGCTGCCTTGCAATATACCACCCCTCTGCTCTTCTGCGCGACGTTTCCAAACGTCCGGAAACGTTTACAGATCTCAGAGAAATAAGGAGTGAGATCCGCAGGCTATGCCCGGAGGTGTACGAATGATATACAACATCCGCGAGTATACACGGGAAGACACATCCGCTATGAGGTCGCTCTGGAGTGACGCTTTCGGCGATCCTTCTGAGCTTATCGACTTTTTTTTCGAACTGCTGCCCTCGATGGGAACAGGCTTTGTCGCCGAGCTTGACGGTGAAATCTTCGGTGCAGCATACGTGCTGGACGCATTTTTGCATCTGCCCGGAGGCGAGACAAAAAAGCTTGCGTATATCTATGCCGTTTCCGTTGATGAAAGTGCGCAGGGGCGCGGCATCGGCGCCGAGCTTACAAGGGCATGCATGCGAAACGCATGGGACTACTCGGCAGATATCTGCTGCACGCTGCCGGCAGAGGATTCGCTTTATGATTGGTACGAAAGCCGCTGCGGCCTTGCCGCGGCAAGCTATTGCAACTATGAAAGCGTCAGCGCTTCCTCGGAGCTTGACGGGATCAGGCGTTTAAGCGCCGATGAATACGGCTTTCTGCGCGAGGATATGCTCAAGGGCAAGGCCCATGTGAGCTTTTATTACGGTTATTTGCGCTTTCAGGAGGAAATTTTCACGTCCTCCGTCGGCGGTTTCTTCGAGTATCAAGGCGGACTTGTCTGCGGATATGTAGAAAACGGTATTTTTTATGTCAAAGAAGCGCTCGGTGATACGCCCGAGTTTATCCCGGCGCTGTGCGCATCACTCGGAGCCGGAAAAGCCGTGATAAGACGCGCAAGCGCGCATGGCGAGCGCTATATCGCGGCATATCAGAGCAAGGACTTTCCGCCCGACACTGTGTGGAACTTAACATTGGACTGAAAAAAGCACCCGTATGGGTGCTTTTTTCAGCATATTGAGAACTTATAGCTCGTTTTTGAAAAATATCGCTCCCCGGCGCGCAAAAGCGGAGACGGGAACTCGGGATGGTTCGGGCTGTCGGGATAATACTGCGTTTCAAGGCACAAGCCCGAGTTTTTGCCGTAAACCGCGCCGCCCTTTCCGAGCCGCAGCCCCGTTGCGCCGCCGGCATAAAACTGCACTGCCGGCATATCGGTAGCGAGAGTCATTGCTATGCCGCTTTCTTTACTCACAAGTCTCGCGCACGGCTCACTTCCGCTTAACACAAAGCAGTGATCGTAAAAGCCGTTTTCAATTTTTCGCATTTTTCGGAAATCAAATTTCGTATCCGAAACGGAGCATACCTCGCCTGTAGGGATAAGCTCCTCATCAACAGGCAAATATCCGTCGGAGTTTATCATCAGCTCATGGTCAATGATATCTCCCCTGCCGGAAAGGTTAAAATAGCTGTGATTTGTTAGATTTAAATATGTATCGGCATCGGACACGGCCTCGTAGCTTATGCTAAGCTCATTATCCTCGGAAAACTCATACGTCACGCGGGCCTCGACTTTTCCCGGGAATCCGTCGCCGCCGTCGGGGTCGGATATGCCGAGAGTAAGTGCGTTCTCCCCTACCGCTATCTCGGTAAAGCGGCGCTTGCTCAGGCCGTTTCCGCCGTGGAGCGTGTTTTTCCCCTCATTTGCGCTTATCTTATATTCTCTGCCGTTTAGCATAAACGCGGCATTCGAAGTAGCCGTCATTGCGCAGGTACTCCCCCGGCGTGTCGTATCCGAGCACAACATCTGTCGGTGCTCCGTTCCTGTTCGGAACGACAATGCTCTGCACCGCAGCGCCGAGGCTTGCTATGCGCACATACGCGCCCGACGAATTTTTTATCGTATAAAGCTCATACTCACCGAACGTGCTTTTTGTTACCGGCATGTTCATCTCCTCCGTTTCTTTGCCCCATTATAAGTCGGAACGGCGCGCTTATCAAGTATTCCGTCAATTGCAAGGCGCAATTGCACCCGAAAATGTGCAATTTTAGTTAATATTTTATCATAATATTCGAAAATTCGTTGATATTTCAGCATAAATATAATTCTGATATAATTTCGTATGTTGACAATCATATGCAATTGAATTAGAATAAATTTTGTTACAAATGGCTTGAACAAAATAATTATAATGATAAGAGGTAATAAGATGTTTAAAGTCGTACAAAAAAGATTTCTGAACGATGCAAAGAGCATTTGCCTGTTCGAGATCGAAGCTCCGCTGGTCGCAAAGCACGCGCAGGCAGGTCAGTTCGTCATCTTCCGTCTGGATGAGCAGGGCGAGCGTACTCCTGTTTCCGTAGCAGGCTATGACCGCGAAAAAGGCACCGTTACCGTTATGGTACAGGCTGCCGGCCGCACCACCAAAATGCTGCACACCGTGCAGGAAGGCGATTACATCACCGACTTCGTCGGCCCCCTCGGCAAGGCTACCGAGATGGACGGTCTGAAGAAGGTCTGCGTTGTCGGCGGCGGCGTCGGCTGCGCTATCGCATACCCCATCGCCAAGGAAATGCACGAAAAGGGCATTGACGTGACCTTTATCGCAGGCTTTAGAAGCGCTGACATCGTCATCCTGAAGGACGAGCTCAAGGCCGCTTCCGACAAGCTCATCATGTGCACCGACGACGGCACCTACGGCGAGAAGGGCTTCACCACCGAGTATCTCAAGCAGGAGATCGAGGCCAACATCAAAGAGGGCAAGCCTCAGTTTGACCGCGTTATCGCCATCGGCCCGGATATCATGATGAAGTTCCTGGCTGAGGTCACCCGTCCTTACGGCATCAAAACCATCATCTCCCTCGACCCGATCATGGTAGACGGCACAGGCATGTGCGGCGGCTGCCGTGTCATCGTCGGCGGCGAGACCAAGTTTGCCTGCGTTGACGGTCCCGACTTCGACGCACACGAGGTCGATTTCGACTCGCTTATAAAGCGTGCAGCGTTCTACAAGGAAGAGCAGGACGAGGCTGCAAAGCATATCTGCAATATGACCGGAGGTAAGCGCAATGGCTAACATGAGAATGGATAAAAACCCGATGCCCGAGCAGGATCCCGTAGTCCGCGCCGGCAACTTTGACGAGGTCGCCCTCGGCTACACTCCCGAGATGGCAATGGACGAGGCAAAGCGCTGCCTCAACTGCCACAACATGCCCTGCCGCACCGGCTGCCCCGTTTCGGTACGCATCCCCGAATTCATCGCCAAGGTCGCAGAGGGCGACTTTGACGCAGCATATGAGATCATCACCTCCACCAACTCCCTGCCTGCTGTCTGCGGCCGTGTTTGCCCGCAGGAGAAGCAGTGCGAGAGTAAGTGCGTTCGCGGCATCAAGGGCGAGAGCGTCGGTATCGGCCGTCTCGAGCGCTTTGTCGCCGACTACCACATGAACAAGGAAGTCAAGGACGAGGTCAAGGCCCCCGAATCCAACGGTCACCGCATCGCGATCGTCGGCTCCGGCCCTGCCAGCCTCACCTGCGCAGGCGATCTGCGCAAGATGGGCTACGACGTTACCATTTTTGAGGCATTCCACAAGTCCGGCGGCGTTCTGGTCTACGGTATTCCGCAGTTCCGTCTGCCCAAGGAGATCGTTGCAGCCGAGATCGAGAACCTCAAGGCCATGGGCGTTAAGATCATAAACAACGCCATCATCGGCAAGAGCGAGACCGTTGACGAGCTGTTTGCAGACGGCTATGAGGCAGTGTTCATCGGCTCGGGCGCAGGCCTGCCTCAGTTCCTGCACATCCCCGGCGAGAATCTCCTCGGCGTTTACTCCGCTAACGAGCTTCTTACCCGTGTAAACCTCATGAAGGCTTACCGCGATGATTACGATACGCCGATAAAGCACTTCCACAATGTCTGTGTCGTCGGCGCAGGCAATGTCGCAATGGACGCAGCGCGCGTTTCCAAGCGTCTGGGTGCAGAGCATGTTTACATCGCTTACCGCCGCGGCAAGGATGAGCTGCCCGCCCGTAAGGAAGAGGTCGAGCACGCAGAGGCCGAGGGCATTGAGTTCAGACTGCTCAATAACCCCGTAGCCATCCACGCAGGCGAGGACGGCCACGTCACCGGCATCGAGCTTCAGAAGCAGGAGCTCGGCGAGCCGGACGAAAAGGGTCGCCGCAAGCCCGTTCCCGTTGAGGGCTCGAACTGGATCCTCGACGTTGACACTGTCGTTATCGCCATCGGCACCAGCCCCAACCCGCTGATCCGCAACACCACCAAGGGTCTGACCTTCACCCGTAAGGGCGGCATCGAGGCAGACGAAGGCGGCGCAACGGCTCGCGAGGGCGTTTTCGCAGGCGGCGATGCAGTCACCGGCGCTGCAACCGTTATCCTCGCAATGGGCGCAGGCAAAACCGGCGCAAAGAGCATTGATGAATACATAAAGAGCAAAGAATAAGTCCAGATAAGATAACATAAGCACCGATGCAATCGCGTCGGTGCTTATTTCTTCGCGATTTTTCAGACAATTTCAGATAACGCTGTCGAAATTTGCTTGTATGCCGGGAATATTACTAAAATTTTTATTAAAAATGCACCCAAGGTCTTGCATTTTTATATCATCTGCCGTAGAATAGCGGATGTATTTGAGTTCATTTTATATTTGACATATTATATTTTGCTTCTAATCAAGCACGAAAGGATTGATTTCATTGAAACGCGATCAGTTTCAGGTATACCTTGACGCAAACCCGAGCGCGAAGCTGCGCGACATCGTTTCGCAGATGCTTTATGACGAGATCGTCTCGCTGTGCATAGCTCCGGGAACAAAGCTCAACGTCAACAGCATTGCCTCCGCCCTCGGCATATCACGCACGCCTGTTGCCGAAGCAATAATGAATCTGTGTGAGCAGGGCTTTGTTGTTTCAAAGCCGGATACGAGCGGTTTCTTTGTAATTGATCTGAGCCTTAAAGATATGATAGATCTTTACGACGTGCGCGCTGCGATCGAGTGCGAGGCTGCCGCCCTGTGCACAGAGCGCGCCGATGCCGGCACCGTAAATGAGCTTGACAGGCTTGCCGGTGAATTTGCCGACTGTGTTATCCGCAGGGACTATGACGGCATGATCGCAACAGACATGCCATTCCACGGCCTTATAGTCGAGTCCTGCGGCAACAAGTATATCCAGAAGTGCTATAAGATGCTGCTCCCCAATCTGACAATGTATCAGTCCTCCATGATAAAATTCATCAGCAATTCTTCCGAGGATAATCCCTGGTCTCCAAGCGTTATTTATAACCACGTTGCGGTCGTGGAGGCAATAAAGATGCATATCCCCGACCTTGCCAAGCAGGCTATGGCAGACCATGTTAAGTCAAGCCTAAATTTCACCATGTTCTCCGGCGGCGGCGCGGATCCCTTCTCAACCGTCAGAAAGCCGAAGCCCGGCAAAAAGTGAATAATTTAAGCAGACGCATTTGCGTCTGCTTTTTTAGTGCTTATTCTTGATATCATGCAGAAATCTGCGGTTGTATTTCATGGCTGCATAGCGAGTGATACGGTCAATGTATATCGGGTCGTACGCTCCTCCCACAGCGCCGACGATAGGTATTCCCTGTAAAAACTTCATATACAGAAGCTCGCCCGACAGCCCCTCGGCGGCGATCTTCACCTCGGTCTTCATCGTTTCCTCGTCAGGCTCTGCGCCGTGCTCAATGAAATAGTTAACTCGCTCGTCGGCGGCTTTCAGCTCGTCTCCGCTGCGGAGAGCCGCACCTATCAGCAGCAGGATGAAATACTTTTCATCCATTCTGTCATAATCATAGCCATAGCTGAGCGCAGTCTCATACAGGCTCTTGAGCAGCATTCCCGTGAAAACCGGGATATCCGGTATGCCGACGCCGATAAGCCCCATGCCGATCCCGGAAACGCCCGATGCGACCGTGTTTTTCAACTTTTGTGAGGCTGAGCCGCGCGAGGCCTCGTTCAGAGCGCGCCCGGACGGATTGTTTTCGGCTATTATGCGCCGCACACGGCTGCTGCGCTCGATATCGCGGCGGTTGTAGGTTTTTTCGATAACTCCCGTTCCCTTTGCGAAGATAAGCTCAAAAGCCTTTGCAAAGCCCGTGTCGAGCGTATCCTTGAGCTTTTCGGGAACCTTGGTCTGCAAAAAGCGGTTCAGGCGGCTGTCGCTGCGCCGCGAGCGCTCATCTATATATTTTTTCTCGGCTGCAAGCTGCTTGCGCCACGCACGTTCAAAATCATCCATAGTCTCAGCTCCTTTGCTGCGATTATACAATAATTCGAGAAAAAATAAAAGACCGGCACGGGCCGGTCTTTTATTTGTCTGTCAGTCTTCCCAGCACGCGGTCTTGCCTTTAAGGCCGATGTTGGAGGATTTAAATACGGGATCCTTCCCCTCTTTGCGCTGGCTCATGTAATCCTTGAGTGCGGCAAGAGCAGGCTTTGCAATGATAATGATAACGGGAACGTTTATGATGACCATGAACGCCTGGAGCATATCTGCGGTATCCCATACGATGCCTGCCGAGAGCAGTGCGCCGACAAACACCAGCGCGGTAGCTATCAGGCGGAAGATGAGCATAAACGCCTTGGACGGGGTGCGCTTGAGGATGAACTTCAGGCAGCCCTCGGTGTAATAATAGTTACCGATGAGCGTTGTGAACGCAAACAAGCTCATTGCCACGGCAATGAATATCGGGCCGAAGTCACCCAGTGCAAGCTGCATGGACTGCTGAACATAAACGGCGCCGGCAGCGTCGGCAACAAGGCCCTCGGGGTTTGCGCACATGCACATCATTGCGGTCGCGGTACACACGAGCAGAGTGTCGATAAACACCGACAGCATCTGGACAAGCCCCTGCTTTACGGGGTGCGATACGTCCGCCGAAGCGGCGGCGTTGGGCGCAGAACCCATACCGGCTTCGTTGGAGTAAAGGCCGCGCTTAATGCCCCACATCATGCAGGAGCCTGCAAAGCCGCCGAAGATTGCCTTAAAGTCAAATGCCGCGACGAATATGTTCTTGAGAACCAGCGGCAGGTTCGTGATGTTCATGATGACTACTATGAGCGATACGACTATGTAAATAAGGCCCATGACCGGAACGAGAACGCCGGTTATATTGGTAAGGCGCTTGCCGCCGCCGAGGACGCACAGTGCAAACAGAACGGCAAGTATTGCGCCGATAATGATCGGAGTCTTGCTCGGGTCATAGAAGCTGAAGGTCTTAAAGGTGTCCTGAGTGTTGAAGGACGCAAGCATATTGTAGCCCACAACATAGGTCAAGATAAGGATAACTGCGAAAATGACGCCGAGCCAGCGCTGTTTGAGCGCATTCTGCATGTAGTAGGACGGGCCGCCGTAATAAGTACCGTCGGAGTCCTTGTGCTTATAGATCTGAGCCAGGGTAGACTCGATGAACGCGGATGCTCCGCCGAGGATAGCGGTTATCCACATCCAGAAGATAGCTCCGAATCCGCCGAGGCAGATAGCCGTTGATACGCCGATGATATTGCCGGTGCCGACGCGGGACGCCGTCGATACCATCAGAGCGCCAAATGAGGATACGCTGCGCTTGTCTTTCGGCTTTTCGCTTACGACCTTGATAGACTCACCGAACAGGCGGACCTGCAAAAAGCCGGTGCGGACAGTGAAGTAAAGACCTGCCGCAATAAGGAACAGCGGCACTATGTACGGCTGATATAAAAAGCCGCTTATGGCGTTGATAACGCCGTGAATCGCTTCGATCATTAAACATACCTCTCTCATCTGATATTTTTGTCGAAATTTTCGCGATGTTTACATTATAGACATATTCGTGTGCAATTGCAAGCTTTATCGGCTGTGAAAACCGCGTTTCTGCGCAAATTTGAGTACAGTTTTTTGATATCGCTCTTTTGTACCGCAAAAGCGTATTGTGGTTTTTAGATAATGATGCTATAATTTAAAATCTCAAAACCATGCGAAAGGTCACGAGATTATGAACCTGTCAAGTAAAAAGCTTAATATCGACTATGCGCTTTTGCAAATGTCATACTGGGTAACGAGTGCTGTTTTGTTTTGCTTTACGACCATATTTCTGCAATTTAAAGGTTATTCCAACTATGAGATCGGCATAGTATTTGCTGTCGGCAATATTATCGGATTTATAGCGCAGCCGCTCATTGCCGGGCTTGTTGACAAGAGCCAAAAGCGCATTCTGCTTCGCTGCATATGCATTACATCGATACTCTCGGCGTTGCTTATGCTGGCCGTGTGTCTGCTCCCATCCGGCAGCGTTACGATAATGGGCGCATATGCTCTGCTCATAGCGGGCAGCACGCTGCTCAATCCACTTTGCATATCGCTCAGCTTTTATGTTGAAAGCTGGGGCAGCAGCGTGAATTTCAGCCGTGCGCGGGCAATCGGCTCGTTTTCGTTTGCGGTATGCAACGTAGTTATGGGAATTCTCGTTCAACGGGTCAGCGAAAACGCCGTTCCGGTGTCATTCATAATATTTTCTGCTCTTCTCGGACTTATAACGCTTCTTTTTATCCCCGGGCAGCGTGCGCATCGCTCGGCTAACGCAGAGCATGAGCAGGCAAATATCGCCGAGCCGAGTGCTCTTACCGTATTTGCAAAGGAAAATAAGCGTTTTATGCTGTTCTTGCTCGGAACCGCAGCGCTGTTCTTTACCCACGGCATGATCGGAAACTTCATGATAGAGTTTATCCGAAACATCGGCGGCGGCAGCGAGGACATGGGCAACGTGCTTGCATTCATGACAGTCGCCGAGGTTCCGGTAATGCTGTTGTTCGGCCGGCTTACAAAGCGCTTCAAGTGCTCTTCCCTGCTCAGATTTGCCGTCATCATGTTTTCCATAAAAGAGCTTATGATATATTTTGCCTCGAGCATACCGGCACTGTACGCTGCCGAGGTCCTGCAGGCATTCTCGTTCGCGATATTCGTCCCTGCGTCCGTGCGGTATGTTGACGAGGTGATCGCTAAGCGTGACGCCGTGCGCGGTCAGGCACTTGTAACGGCGATGATAACCCTCGGCAGCATATTTGCAAGCTACATCGGAGGTCTGCTGCTGGATACCTCAACGCCAAAGTATACACTGCTTATCGGCGTGATAGTATCCGTCGCCGGCACGCTCATCATGCTCGGCGCGATACAAACGACAGAGAGTTAAATTCTTTGCATTAAAAAGCCCTTTGAGAAAGTTTTTTCTTCTCTCAAAGGGCTTGGTAAACTGGATTACTAATAGTCAAGTACGATGTCCTCCCGCATCGTGTATTCGTAGGTATGATTGAGGATTTCGGACGGCTCCTGATGCAGTAGCCAGCCCCGGTATTTGTCCTGCTCGGCTTTCATTTTCTCGTAAAGTCGAGCGTTGTAATCTGTTTCGTTCATAATGAACACCTCCTTCAAAATAAAAATAGCCGCCTGATTTCTTTTGAAAACCAAGCGGCTATGTACGCTATATTCAGTTCGACAAATAGGAAGTTGATGAGCCAACAGACTATTATTTTTCGTTGACTTTAAGTTCAAGTATATCCGGACGTGCATAATGTCCAATCGCATCATGCTCCATCTTACAGGCGGCAGGCAGGCTCATATCGAGCTCTGCATAGATGATGGTTACATCGCTTGACAAGGGCACACAGCCCTTTGTCGTGTGCGATGGATAAGTAAAAGTCAAATTTTCCACTCAATCGAAACGTGTTCGTCGGTTGCGCGGATCTGTGAGATCAGGCCGTCGGCAACCTGCCGCCTGTCCTCGAAGTCAATTTCTTCCCATTGGTTCAGGTAGACCGACAACCGCTCAATCTGTTCCGGGGACATGGTTTCCGCTGACAGCGCCGCGATCTCTTTTGTCAGGGCTTGGCGGCGTGTGTCCAGCTCCTCGATTTTGCTGTTGGCATAGGACAGCAGCACCGCATTAGCCCCGGTCAAAGTATTCAGCAGCTTTTCAATCTCGTCCTCCACGCGGGCAAGCTCCATGTTCAGCGCGGTCAATTTGGGATTGACCGTTTCTCGCTTTGCCGTCAGCGTCTGGAACTCAGACAGCTTCTTGACCATCTCGCCGTACAGAAACCTTTCAAATTCCCGTGTGCGGAGCGTCCCGCAGCCGTCACAGCTTTTACTGTCAGCCCGCTTGGAGCAGCGGAGATACTGAACACCTGTTGGATTGCCGACGCTCATAAGCGCGTACCCGCAGCGGCCACACTTGACCTTTCCGGCAAGCCATGTGTTCTTTGCCTTGCGCCCGCCTTGGAACGTCTTGTTTGCCATGAGCTTTTTCCGGCAGCGCAGCCATGTATCAGACGATACCAGCCCCTCGCTGGGAGCCAGAACAAGTATCTGATCTTTCAGGTGCTTGTTTTTTCTTTCTTGCACGTCCCGGCCCTGATAGAGATAGCAGCCGTTTGTCCCGGCAAAATCTGTGGCTTCATTGACTACCACCGTACCCTGGCTTTTGAAGAACTCGTACATATCGAGGTCAGCCTGTGCGTAAATGGGGTTTCTCAAAAGTTGGGAGATAAAGCCCCGTTTCATTTCCTTGCCGTAGATCAGGATGCCCTCGTCGGCAAAGTAACGGGCAATGTCCCCGAAAGAAATTCCGGGCTGAGAGTACATTTCAAACATCAGCTTTGCAATATCTGCCGTTTCCGGGTCAGGCTTCATCATTTTTGTGCGGATGCCCTCAATGGTGGTCGGCTCCAGTTGGAAGCCGTAGGGGGCCGCGCCGCTCATGTGAAAACCGTGCTGGCAGCGGGAATAGTAGGCATCGGTCACGCGCTTCTGGATGGTTTCACGTTCGAGCTGGGCGAACACGATGCAGATATTCAGCATGGCCCGCCCCATCGGGGTGGACGTGTCAAACTTTTCCGTGGAAGAAACGAACTCGACATTGTATTCCTGAAAAGTTTCCATCATGGTTGCGAAGTCCAGAATGGAACGGCTGATACGATCCAGCTTGTAGACCACCACGCGCTTGATCAGGCCCCGGCGAATATCGGCCATCATTTCTTGGAACTTGGGTCTATCGGTATTCTTGCCGGAATAACCCTTGTCTGTGTACTTGCGGAAATTGCCTCCTCTCAATTCATACTTGCAAAACTCGATCTGGCTTTCAATGCTGATACTGTCCTTGCGGTCAACGGACTGTCTGCCATAAATGGCATCTTCACGAATAATCATTTGGTGCTCCTTTCCGTGTAGGAGCTACCAAACCTTACACCTATATTATACCTCTGGCAGCCCCGTATCTCAAGGATGTCCCGCATTAGTGCATCTGCGCCCGTCCCGGCGCATACTTCACAAAGACCTCATACAGACAGCTTTCAATTTCACGCTTGCGCTTATCCCGTGCTCGGGGAGAGAGCATCGGGGTCAGGTTTTCCACGGTGATGGATTTGCCCTGAAAAGACGCGGTTTTGACTTCCTTGTGATAGCCGACTCTTGCCTCCGTCATCTGAAAACCTCCTATAACAATCAGCGGTGTGAATAGATTTGATGGTTTCCCGTTGTCCGTGGGGAAACGTGAAAGGACGGCACAAAAGCGCCGTCCTTTGACCTTGCCCCACCTCTGGCCACGATGACCAGAAGCAGCGGGACAGTTGTTTTCCGTTTCAATCCACAAAAGAGGGAGCCGCCGCGCCGGAATGGTTTGGGCTGTCATAAGACAGAAAAACCCGGTTTGACGGCTCCCTGTATGATTGTTGTGTGCCGTATTTGCCACGCATCCCCGGCACGGGGAGTATTCCAGACCGCCGATGGCTTCGGCTGCATAGCCCCACAG
>MNSZ01000053.1:0-6435 GCA_001916715.1 Firmicutes bacterium CAG:24053_14 | reverse complement strand
ACTCCCCCTCAAGTCTGTGGGAGGGCGTGAGCAAGTTTCATTATCCTCCGCGCTGTCCTCGCGCCCGGTTTGCCAGCACCGGGTCAAAGGCTGCGTTGATCGCTCGGCCAGCTTGTCCATCACCTGGCTGTCGTGGCGGCGCACCTTACGTCGCTATCACGCGGATTTCGTATCGGGAATACTGTCTATTCAGTTTTCAAGGCGAGGAAGAAAATCCTCTCACCTATCAGGAGGTTTCGGGGGCAAATGTACTCCCTCTTACAGAGATTTTTTCAAAATATTTTTCATAGCGGCCAGCCCGCGCTCAATGGAGCAGCAGATGCGGCTCCGGCCAACGCCCTCGGCTGCCGCGATCTCGGCCTTGCTCATGCCGAGAAGATAATGCTGGTACACACGCCGGGCCTGCGTAGGCGGGAGCTGGGCCAGCGCGTCATAGAGGGCAAAGGTGGTTTCCCGTGCCTCAATGTATTCGTCCGGGGTCATGGGCTGGCGGAGCACGTCGGCCTCAAAGCCGGGATCGGTGTCCAGCGAGCACTCGCCATTTCTTCGCTTCTGTCGCTTGTAGCTGTCGCACAGGCGGCCTCCCATAGAGAGGGTGGCGGCGATCTCGTCCGAAACTTCCAGCATCACATTTTCGGTCATATAGGGGTAATACCGTTTCAGGTTGATAGTCGTCATAATTGTCCTCCATTTCAAAAGGTGGTTGGTGAGTGCGGATTGAAATGGGCATATAAAAACGCCCGCATAGCATGGCGCTATACGGGCGCACGAAATACTATTTTCGCTTATGTACTGACAAATTTCGCATCCATGCCCGGACTGCTCCGATGGAGGGGCTACGCTTTTTTTAACTGATGCAGATCATGAACGCTATGAAAAAGCAAAATGGACACGGCGATACCTCCTCGGACACCGCCGTATCCTTAAAAAAAGGCGACTTTACCACACCCCCCGTAAATCCAATTTTTCAAAAGGAAAACGGCGGCTTGAAATGCAATATTTCAAAACCGCCGTTCTGCGCTGCAAGGCCGAACAAAACGGTCTTGTTGTGAATGCCAGCGCAGCTATTATCAAATGAAAAGAGCCGATAATCCGCACCTAATGGCTAACGGGTTATCGGCTCTGCGTCTGTGCGTCTGGCTCTTTGATAATTTTCGTATTGAATTGTTTTACATATATCAGAGTTTCTTGTTTACACTTGGGGCAATAAAGCGGGAAATATTCCAGTACCGTATCAGCGCGCAGCTTAATTCTGGTTTTATTTTTGCAAATCGGACAGAGCAACCATTCCATTTTGCACATGCTCATGCAATTTAGTTTTGTACGCACCGGCTAACGATTTCACGGGCCTCACTCTGATCCATATTTCCCAACTTGACCTGATCATTGCAGAAAGACTCTACCGCCGCAAGCAATTCATCGGGCGTTTCATAAGGCCCAAATAACTTTTCTTTACCGTTTTCCAGCTTCACGAAATAATCGTAGCTCGAACTGGTCACAATGTCCTCCGGATTATAACCCACCATGATGTCCTGTTCGCCATCAACGGTCTTAGAGTACATCATGCCGTCTTTGATGTCCTGGAGCACCTTTTCGTATTCGGCAATGGTTTCATCGACCATTTCCTGGGTCCAGACAAACTCGCCATGTGCAGAGGTCCATCCCTTTTCGCCGATTATGCTCTGGAGCGTTTCTTTCTCGTTGTCCATCCAGTTTTTGTATTCGTCGTAGGTCCACCACTCTATGACCGGGGAAGGATACTGCTGCTCAAATTCTTCTGCGCTCAGCGTTCTTGTTGTGTTTCCGTCATCAAGAACATAGTGAATTTCCCCGTTGTCATCGGTGTAGGAAGTCAAAACACCTTCGGAGGTTTCAGTCTCATAATAGTTCGTGTCCTTAGAGCCTTTACTCTCAGCAAGAGCAGAGGTCGCAAAGACCGATGTCGTTCCCGCAACGATCAGCGCTGCAAGGGCCAGAGATACAACTGTTGTTTTCCGTGTTTTCATAATTGCTGTTATCCTTTCTTCAATCGCATTTCTGCTGAAATTATTACAAAGAGGGGTGAAACCACTCCTTGTTTCCTCCATGCTGATCAGAACTTTGGCATAAGCTGCTCTTGTATGTTCTCCGAACTGGCGAATCACGGTCTCGTCACAGGAAAGCTCAATATCTCTATTTGCCAGAACATACATGACCCATACCAGAGGATTAAACCAATGGATACAGAGAGCAACCACCAGAACAACTTTCGCTATAATGTCAAATCGTTTGATATGCACAAGCTCATGTGCCAAAACGTAATGTAGCGTATCTTCGTTATTCCAGTCTGTGGTTTTCGGCAATAAAATGACTGGGTGAATCACGCCGTAAGTCAATGGAGAGGATACCAAACTGGATTGGCGCACGGTAATGGTTCTTCTCGTTGGATGAGTTTCCAACCACTTTTCAATCCCATCATTTCTGACAGGCAGGGACATTTGAAACTCTTTATAGGATTTCCAGTAGGCTACCGCAAAGAAGAACGCACAAAGTACGCATCCAAGAATCCAGATGATTTCCGGCGCTGAGACATTTGCCACAGAGCCGACAGTGTTGTGAGGAATGGTGGCCTGTTGCTCCGCCTGTATCACAGGAATCAGCATACCCGCCGCCGTATTCATTCCCACTGTGGGTATTTCTCGATTCCAGAGAGAGTAGATGCTAAACCATGAGGGCAAAGAGAACGGTATCATCAGCCGCACCAGCGCGATCCCCCAAAGCACCAGAAATGTCTTTTTCGGGACTTTGTTAATTGCAAGAGCACGAATGACAGTAACAGCCAAAATCATTACAGCACCCGTAAAACTCATTTGGAGCAGGTTCATTATCACCACCTCATTCCAGATCGCCAACAATTTGTTTCAGCTTTTCGATTTGTTCCTCAGACAGTTTTTTTCTCCCAAGCAACGCAGCGAACAGTTTGTCAGCAGAACCGTCGTAGATTTTGTTGATCAATTCATCTGTTTCGGCTTCTTGGACAGCGGACTTGGAAACCAATGCATGGCACATAAAGCCTGGCTCGGAACGCGCAATTGCCCCCTTTTTTATGCAACGCTTGATAAGCGTATATGTCGTATTGACATTCCATCCTAATTCATCTGTCAGTACCCGTGCTATTTCTCTGGCGGGTGTATCCGCCTCCTTCCAAAGAACATCCATTACTTTTAATTCAGAATCAAACAGTTTAATATCCATGAGCAATGGCCCCTCTCATAAGACTGGTGTAGTTTGCATTTTCATAATACCACAGTCTTATAACTCTGTCAACACTGTATTGGGCTGCTCTTGCGAAAATAAATACTACTTATCATAAAATTGTATTTCGTTCTCATATGCAAACCTGAAATGTAGAATAATATAGGGTGATATGAGAATGTACCAAGATGAAAGACGGCTCGACTTCCACGCATTAGGCCGGGAGATCAAGCGCAAAAGAGAGGCAAAAGGCTGGACACAGGAATACCTCGCGCAGCTCGTTGACCGCACACCTCGTTCTATTATGTATTTTGAAAATCGTGGTCAGCATCCGAGCCTAAATACCTTTTACCAAATGGTAACGATGTTCGGTATCTCCGTGGACGAATACTTTTATCCCGATATGGGAGCCGATGAAGCCACAAAGAAGCGGATCAGTATTCTGCTTAATTCTCTCAGTGAGAACGAACTACGGCTTGTCGAGGGGATTATCAACGCAATCATAGAAAACCGCGGAACGGAGGAGGCGTAAAAACGCGGCCTCCGTTTTTCGTAGGGCCTACGGGGGAGCGCGTTAGCGGCAAGCAAGGCAAGTGTATTGACACTTGCAATTTCCGCGCTGCGGAAATGCTTGTTGGGGTGCCCCCAAACCCGCTGGACTTCTGGCCATCGTGACCAGAAGAAATGTTGTCTGCGTCGCCGTCCCTAACGGGCCTGCTCCTTATTGCGCTGGTTGTCCGTCAGCCCGCGCAGGTGATCCACGCTGCCCTTGACTGCCACCAGCTCCCGCATATCCTGCTGGGCCTTGCGGTATTCCAAATAAAGAGCCTTTTTCCGCGCTGCCAGTTGGCGGCGTTTTTCTTTTAGTACGTCCATTTTGGGGAGCTTCTCGCCGCCCAGCAGCTCGGCCATTGTCGCCTTGGCTGCCCGGTAGTCGGCCAGCTCCGCCTCATGCTCGGCAAGGTATTTCCGGTTGTACTTGGCGGCCTTGTACCCATCGAACGCGGGGCGGGTCTTGGCGTACTGCACCACGGCGGCCATCAGATCGGACACACGGGAAAGCTCGGCCTCGGTCTGCTGAATGTCCCCGGCCAGCGTGTGAAAACGCTCTGTGGCGGCGTCGGTCTTTGCGGCCAAATCGTCATATTCAAAGAGCTGGTGCTCTTTCAGATATTGCAGCGCAGCCGCCATCTGTTTAAGGTTATACACCTTGGCCCAGCGTTCATAAGCAGGGCCTTTGCCCTGACGCATCCGCTCCTGAATGTCGATCAGCAGATTGACACGGCGGGGCGTGGGCGCTCTCCGCACCGGGGCCGTTCGTGTGGGAGCCTTGCCGTCAATGACGGCCTGCACGTCCTCGGGGCCGTAGCCGTCCCCCAGCGTGGCCGCCCGGAAACGGGCCGCCCGCTGTTGTCCTGGCACAAGGAATGAGATCACACCGCCGCGCCCGTGCTTGACCTGTATGCCTGCGGTTTCCATGCGCCGGAGAAAATCTGCGAAGTCCTCGGGGCGCTCCGTCAGGGCCGTGTCAATGGCAAAGCGGATCTGTTCTTTCTGTGATAGCTTTTGATTTTCGCCCAGCCATTGACCGTAGTGCAGATACCGCCCCTTGCTGTGGAGCTTGGGATTTACAATCACGGATAGATCGTGCTCCAGACATACCCGGTCAGACAGCCGCCGCAGGGCGAACGAGGAGCCGATGAAGTTTCGGAACTTCCGGGAGCGGTCATAGGCGGTGGAATTGTAGTAAATGTGATTATGAATGTGCTCCTTGTCTATATGGGTACAGACAAAGAATTGATACTTGCCCTTTGTCCAGCGCATCGCCGTTTCATAGCCGATGCGGTTGGCCTCCTCCGCCGTCACCTCGCCGTGGGGGAACGCCTGCCGGATCTGGTAGCACAGCGCCCCGTGTCCGGCCCTGCGGTCAGTTTCGCCCTGATACTGATTTTTGACCAGCATGAACTCGGCGTGTGCCGTGGCCGGATCGCAAAGGTAGGAGGAAACGGCCCCCAACTTTTCCGGGTTCAGGCCATAGTCGAAGCGGTCTTTCAGGCTTTGCAGGGCCGTCCGCTTATCGGCCCGCTTGTGGGATTTTAGATAAGTTGTGGCCGTAGGCAGCCCTCCTTTCCATAACGACAAACGGCGACTGGGATCAGCCGCCGTTCCTGCATCTTCTGGCCACCGCGCAGAACTCAGCCCATGATGAAGCACCGCAGGGAGCCGTTCAGCTCGTCCAGCTTGGCAAGCAGCCATCCGGCCAGCGCAGGCAGGCCAAAGGGTGAAATGGCAAACGCCATCAGCAGCCCCGCGATCCCCGTGGAAATGTCTTTCTCCACAAACAGCATCAGGACACTCAGCAGCCCCAGCACCGACGCGAGGATGGAGAGCAAACCAGCGGAAAGACTCAGCAGGAACGAGAGCACGGCCACAAGCAGGGTCAGCACCAACACAAAGGGAGCGGCAAGAATTTTGAATATGATCCGCATAGGGGGTTCCTCCTTTTTCCTGTATATGTCTATTATAACTCTGAAAAAATCGGCGCTCAAGGATGTCCCGGCCCTCCGCACCTCTGGTCACGATGACCAGAGGTGCGGACAGCCGGGGAACGGCACGGGGCCGTTCCCCCCTGTATCACATCGTTACAATGGCGGAGAGCTGGGCCAGCAGATCAGACAGCGGCCCCCACAGATCGGCATAGTCCTTTTGCAGACGCTTCAGCTCGTCCGGGTACAAGCCGCCATAGCTGTTGGCATGGATGGCCGCCTGATTGAGATTGTTTGCACAGCGCCGCTGGAGCGACACAAGCTCCTTGACGGGTTCAAGGTCAACGTGGAGCACATAGCCGCCCAGCGCCATTTTTCGGATATAGGCGCTCATGTTGCGGATGCCCGCCTCGGCCATGCGCTCCCGAATGACCTCCAGCTCGTCAGGCCGTACCCACACATAGATGGGGACGCTGCGGACGCGCTTCTTTGTCAACGCTCCTCACGCTCCCGGCTGCGGCGCTTGGGCGGATGTTCCCGTACCTTGTCCAGCGGCTTATCCTCCGGGGGCGGCACAGGCAGATTGTTGATGATGCCGTCGATCT
Organism: Firmicutes bacterium CAG:24053_14; assembly: GCA_001916715.1. GTDB lineage: Bacteria > Bacillota > Clostridia > Oscillospirales > Oscillospiraceae > F23-B02. The sequence continues at coordinate 110 of MNSZ01000053.1, read as the reverse complement.
GATTATAGTTCTGCTCCATAGAAAGCTCGGCGTTCTTGTTGGGATTGCGTTCCTGATCCATAAATGTCCTCCTATCTGTCGCCCCGGTCAGGGGCATTTTTCTTTGGGGC
>MNSZ01000052.1:45141-45428 GCA_001916715.1 Firmicutes bacterium CAG:24053_14 | reverse complement strand
CCTAACCTGCGGCCCTGAATCGGGTCGGGGGACACTGTTAGACGGGCAGTTTGACTGGGGCGGTCGCCTCCAAAAGAGTAACGGAGGCGCTCAAAGGTTGGCTCAGCACGGACGGAAATCGTGCACAGAGTGCAAACGCATAAGCCAACTTGACTGCGAGACCGACGGGTCGAGCAGGTACGAAAGTAGGAGTTAGTGATCCGGTGGTATGTGAGTGGAAATGCCATCGCTCAACGGATAAAAGCTACCCTGGGGATAACAGGCTGATCTCCCCCAAGCGTCCACAG
>MNSZ01000052.1:0-45134 GCA_001916715.1 Firmicutes bacterium CAG:24053_14 | reverse complement strand
CTGGGGCTGAATTCGGTCCCAAGGGTTCGGCTGTTCGCCGATTAAAGTGGCACGCGAGCTGGGTTCAGAACGTCGTGAGACAGTTCGGTCCCTATCTGTTGCGGGCGCAGGAGATTTGAAGGGAGCTGTCCTTAGTACGAGAGGACCGGGATGGACTGACCTCTGGTGCACCAGTTGTCGTGCCAACGGCACAGCTGGGTAGCTATGTCGGGACGAGATAAACGCTGAAGGCATCTAAGCGTGAAACTCCCCCTAAGATAAGATCTCCCATCCTTTATGGAGTAAGGGTCCATGTAGACTACATGGTTGATAGGCCGGCGGTGTAAGCGCAGTAATGTGTTCAGCCTACCGGTACTAATAGCCCGAGGGCTTGACCTACAGTTATGCAGGCAGCCTTGTTCTTCCTTTCCTTTTCTGTTCAGTTTTGAGGGTGTAATGCCTCAAATAGTTGGTGTTTTTAACGGTGAGGGTCCACCCGTTCCCATTCCGAACACGGAAGTTAAGCTCACCAGTGCCGACAATACTTGTCTGGAGACGGACCGGGAAGATAGGTCAATGCCAACACAATAGACCGCTACGAAAGTAGCGGTCTTTTTGCATATATTTGCTTTTTCGCATATAGGCCGAAAATTACTGTGATGCCTTTGATGCGGCGTTGACAGGCAATGTGGTGCTGAGATAAAATGTTTAGGTATATTGAGACAAATTTTGCTTTCCGGCTTTGACGAACGGAGGTAGCCATGGATTACAAAGTGATCGATTACGCAAGCTGGCCGCGCAGGAAGATGTATGAGTTTTTCTCCGCTGCCGATCAGCCTTTTTACAATGTTGCGTTCCGCCTTGACGTGACGCGCGCGTATAATTTTGCAAAGGAGCATTCGCTGTCGTTTTACATGGTGATGACTTATCTCGTAACTAAGGCCATCAACTCCGTCGAGGCGTTCAGGTATGCCAAACTCGACGGTGAGATCGTGCTTTTTGACTCGCTGATGCCGAGCTTTACCGATCTCAAGCCCGGCGCGGAGCAGTTTCACATAGTCACCATGCCCTGCGAGGGCGACATTACCGAGTTCTGCCGCGAGGCGAAGCGCCGCAGCCTGGAGCAGGACTGCTTTATTGACATGAGCATGGAGGGGAAAAACCTCATTTTCATCACGAGCCTGCCCTGGCTCGACATTACCTCGCTCTCGCATGAGCGCACGTTCGACCCCGACGATGCGATTCCGCGCGTTGCATGGGGCAGGTTTGTTGACGACGGCAGCGGCCGCAAGGAGCTTGGCATGTCGCTTGAGGTCAACCACCGCTTCATCGACGGCTACCACATCTCCCAATTCGTCCGCTTTTTCGAATCGAATTGACGCAGCTACCGATACGTTTATTGCGGTTGCCCGGTGTCGAAGTTACCGACGAAACAGTAAAACTCTCGCGCTACATAAGTGGCTGCTAAATTTTGCAGCACAACCCATTGTCTTCCCCTTGCGGAGCCTGAGGGGAAGATGCCGCTTGCGGCAGATGAGGTGTAAATAAATCCGCGCCGTAGGCGCTACTTTGTTACAATATGTATCGGTTTCGTCGGCAGCTCCCGGTCGGGATACCGCAATATATGTATTTGTACAATGTGAATGCGCCTCTAAAAAAGCGCCACTGAAATAATGTGTTTGCCTGACGGCAAAGATTAAAATAACACCTCATCCGTCACCAAGGTGACACCTTCCCCTCAAGCTACGCAGGGGAAGGCATTTTAGAGGCGCGTCAGCACTGATACCGATACGGTTTTCGCGTCAGCCCGACCGGAAAGTACCGACAAAACCATAACACGCGGAACGGATAAATCCGTTCCCTACAAGGTGCGGTGCGAAACTCAGCAACGCACTTATGTAGCGCGAGGTAAACACGGTTTTTTCCATTGTTCCGAACCGGGCTACCAGAGATACATGTATCCGTAGCTGCGCCAAATCGCCTCTAAAAATGCGCCACTAAAAAGAATTTACGGGGATTTTACATTGGGATGGTATTTTACATTACGCTTTACATTTAAAATTAAGGCGAAGCGAGGTAATGACAATGATATTTTGTGTTGAAGACGACGCAGGCATCCGCGATCTGATGATATACACGCTCAGCGCCTCGGGATTCCGGGCAGTGGGCTTTGAAAACGCAAGGGAGTTCTATGCCGCTCTTGCAGACGACACTCCGGAGCTTATAATGCTTGACATCATGCTGCCGGGCGAGGACGGCATATCCATTCTCAAGCGCCTGAAAGCCGACGCGCGCACGGCCGACATTCCGGTCATTATGGCGACGGCCAAGGGCAACGAGTACGATAAGGTCATCGGCCTTGACCTCGGCGCGGATGACTATCTTGCAAAGCCGTTCGGCATGATGGAGATGGCCTCGCGGGTTCGCGCAGTGCTGCGCCGCAGCGGCCGCGCGGCGGAAAAGCAGCAGCTGATCCGCGTCGGCGGCCTTGAGATGAACCTCGGTGAGCACATCGTTACAGCCGACGGCATCCGTGTCCAGCTCACGCTCAAGGAGTTCGAGCTGCTGCGCACATTCATGACAAGCCCCGGCCGGGCGTTCACGCGCGAGCAGCTGCTGTCCTCGGTCTGGAGCGAGGATTTCCTGGGCGAAACGCGCACGGTTGACGTCCACGTCGGCACGCTGCGCCAGAAGCTCGGCGCCTGCGGCAAGTACATCCGCACCGTTCGCGGCGTGGGCTATAAGCTGGAGGTGTAGCATATGACGAAACGTATTTTTCGTTCGACCTTCGCCGTTGCGGCCGTGGTGCTGCTGGCGTCGTTCGTGCTCATCACGGGCGTGCTTTACGAGTATTTTTCAAACAAGCAGATGGATCAGCTGAACATGCAGACCCACCTTGCCGCGCAGGGCGTCGAGTCCGCCGGCGCGGATTATTTCAGTGATATGAACGTCGACGGCTGCCGCATAACCTGGATCGCCGCCGACGGTACGGTATTATACGACAGCCAGGCGCAGCAGTCGGGCATGGAAAACCACGCCGACCGCGAAGAGGTGCAGCAGGCGCTGAAAACCGGCCACGGCGAGAGCATGCGCTACTCCACGACGCTCATGGAGCGCCAGCTATATTCCGCCGACCGCCTGTCCGACGGCTCGGTCGTGCGCATTTCGGACATGCAGTACACGCCGCTGACGCTGATCCTGGGTATGATCCAGCCGGTCATCATCATTGCGCTGCTTGCGCTGCTGCTGTCGCTGCTTTTGGCCTCGCGCATGTCAAAGCGCATCGTAAGGCCCCTCAACGAGCTGAGCCTTGACAATGCCGACAGGATCGAGACCTACCCCGAGCTTGAGCCGCTGACCGATAAGCTCAGAAGCCAGCAAAATCAGCTGCGCGAGCAGGAGACCGAGCTGCGCCGCCGCCGCGACGAGTTCGAGGCCGCGACCGGCAACATGACCGAGGGCCTGGTCCTGCTCAACGAGCAGGGCAGCGTGCTGAGCATCAATCGCTCGGCAACGCACATCCTCGACATAAGCCGCTACTGCATCGGCAAGGATATCCGCGCCGTCAGCGCCGTGCCGCAGCTGCGCGAGCTTGCCGAAAAGGCGCTCGGCGGCGAGCACTGCGAGGCGCACGCGTGCCTCGGCGGCGTGAGCTACAGGCTCTACGCAAGCCCCGTCACCTCCGGCGATAAGGTCACCGGCGCCGTGCTCCTGATGCTCGATACCACCGAGAAGGAGCAGGCCGAGCAGCTGCGCCGCGAGTTCTCCGCCAACGTCTCGCACGAGCTGAAGTCGCCGCTGCACACCATCTCCGGCTGCGCGGAGCTTCTGGCAAACGGCATCGTCAAGCCCGAGGACGTTCCGCATTTTCTCAGCCAGATCCAGTCCGAGGCAAAGCGCATGATCGCGCTCATCGAGGACATCATCAAGCTCTCGCACCTCGACGAGGGCGCGGAGGATATGCAGCGCGAGGACGTTGATCTGCTCGCCGTCGCGCGCCGACAGGCCGATAACCTCTCGCAGGCGGCCGAAAGCGCGCAGGTTTCGCTCTCCGTAAGCGGTGAGAGCGCCGTCGTAAACGGCATTCCGCAGCTTCTCGACGCGATAGTTCACAACCTCTGCGAAAACGCCATCAAATATAACCGCCCCGGCGGCTTTGTCAAAGTCAACGTCCGGCGCGAGGGCGGCTCGGCGCTGCTGACGGTCGAGGATAACGGCATCGGCATTCCGCCCGAGCAGCAGGAGCGCATTTTCGAGCGCTTCTACCGCGTTGACAAGAGCCACTCCAAGGAGGTCGGCGGCACAGGCCTCGGACTTTCGATCGTAAAGCACGCCGCCGCGCTGCACAACGCAAAAATAAGCGTCGCCTCCGCCCCCGGCAAAGGCACCGTCATCACCGTTTCTTTTTAGAGGCGAATTGACGCAGTCACGGATACGTATATCTCTGGTAGCCCGGTTCGGAACTGCGTAGGAAACCGTGACGTTTCGCGTGACACAATTGCACTGCAGTGTTTTGCAGCACACCCCATTGGCTCACCTGTCAAGGGGAGCAGGCAGCTTTGCTGCCGAGGGGTTGAATTAAAGCGCACATCAAACCTATCAACTATCAGCTATCAGCTCTCTGCTGCAGCCAGGGAACGGATTTATCCGTTCCGCGTGTTATGGTTTTGTCGGCACTTTCCGGTCGGGCTGACGCAAAAACCGTATCGGTATCAGTGCTGACGCGCCTCTAAAAAACCGCTTGCGGCAGATGAGGTGTAAATAAATCCGCGCCGTAGGCGCTACTTTGTTGCTATATGTAACGGTTTTACCTGCACCAAAATCCATAGCCGTAGGGAACGGATTTATCCGTTCCGCTTGTAACGGTTTCGCCGTCATCCACTGGTCGGGCTGACGCAATAAATGTATCGGTACAACGCTAAAGCGCCTCTAAAAAAGCGCCTCTAAAAAACGCGCCACTGAAAAAATGTGGCGGTTAGCACCGCAGATTTAATAACGCCTCATCCGTCACCAAAGGTTTTTAGTGGCGCATCAACGCTGATACCAATACATATATTGCGGTATCCCGACCGGTAGGTGCGGAAGAAACCACGACAAGCGGAACAGGCAAGCCTGTTCCCTACAATAGTGCGGCGGAAAAATAAGCAGCGCACTACTGGGCCGCGAGGCAACCACGGTTTTGTCAGCAGTCCCGAACCGGGACACAGCAATAACCGTATCCGTAGTTGCCCCAATGCGCCTCTAAAAATTCGCCACTAAAAAGACTTGACAGGATGGGATTTCGTGTGTATAATACACTTTTCAGAAATGAAAAAGAAGGAGTTTAGCTATGAATAAATATCTTGACATCTCACCCGAAGTTCAGCAGGCCCTTGCAGACGGCAAGCCCGTCGTAGCACTTGAGAGCACGATTATTTCCCACGGCATGCCTTATCCCAAAAACGTGGAAACAGCTATGCTCGTTGAGAAAACGATACGCGAAAACGGCGCGGTTCCTGCAACGATCGCGATCATCGGCGGCAGACTCAAGGCAGGCCTGTCCCCCGAGGAGATCGAGTATCTGGGCAAATCCGGCCGCAAGGTCGCGAAGGTTTCGCGCCGCGACCTGGCAGCGATCGTCGCACGCGGCGCAGACGGCGCAACGACCGTCACAACGACCATGATCATCGCACACATGGCCGGCATCAAGGTGTTCGCGACCGGCGGCATCGGCGGCGTACACCGCGGTGCCGAGACCACCATGGACATCTCCGCCGACCTCGAAGAGCTTGCAGGCACGCCGGTAATGGTCGTGTGCGCAGGAGCAAAGAGCATCCTCGACCTCGGCCTTACGCTCGAGTACCTCGAGACCAAGGGCGTTCCAGTCATCGGCTACGGCACGGACGAGCTGCCTGCGTTCTACACTCGCTCCAGCGGCTTCGGCGTTGACTACCGCGTCGATACTCCGGCGCAGCTGGCCGCAATGTTCAAGGCGCAGCAGGAGCTGGGCATGAAGGGCGGCATGCTCGTCACCAATCCCATCCCCGAGCAGTACGCGATGGACAAGGCCGTTATCGACGCAGCCATCGAGCAGGCGGTTGCCGAGAGCAAGGAGCAGGGCATCCACGGCAAGGAGACCACTCCGTTCCTGCTGGCCCGCGTGGTCGAGCTGACCGGAGGCGACTCGCTTGAGAGCAATATCCAGCTCGTTCTCAATAACGCCATCGTCGCATCAAAGACCGCAGCAGAGCTGTGCAAGTAAAATAGACCTGCGATCCCGGGCAGGCAAAAGCCTGCCCGGAATCATTAGCCTGAATAACACAAAAGGGTATTGACTTGTGCCGCTGCATGTGGTATTATATATAAGCTCTAAGGAGCATCGGATATCGCGGAGTGGAGCAGTCCGGTAGCTCGTCGGGCTCATAACCCGAAGGTCGTGGGTTCAAATCCCTCCTCCGCAACCAAATCAGTTACCGTTGTTGATACAATATCAGCAACGGTATTTTTTTATTTGTTGCCGTTCTTGGAATGTTTTTGGCACGAAACGGGGATACTCCGAACATTTTCGACCATAAGCAAATTGTATGCCCGGATTTGATGCGGCCATGGTCGGAAAAGACTGGGCTTGGTAAAATAACAATCGTTATAAGAATATAAACGATAAATTATTATTTTCTATATATACAGAACTGTCCACGGCCGGGAGCAATCCCAACTGTGGACGGCTTTTTGCTTGTACCCTGGGACAAAATGTGCGGCCGAAACTCGAGCGAATCACCCATGTGGAATGAAAAATTTCACAAGGGATCCCCGATCGAGCCGCTCCCGGGCTTGAAGCTGGGGAATGTGCTTGCAAAACTCCTGTTAAATTGTTTTGTAAATTAAATTTGACGGAATATTAATTAAGCGGCGGTCTGCTTTTCATAGTCAAAAAATTAACTAAAAAGTGAAAATGACGGAAATTGTTGTGTTAGATTTCGATCATTTGTGCGATTTGTCACGAAAAGTTGTAAGGTTTAAAACAATGTTTTGTTTGATATATAGACACTTTTATGCTAATCTTTTAACAGTCAAAAATACCACAAACTTTTTAAGTAAATTGATTTCAATGCCAGTTCAGCGGCGGCCGAGCGGTTCTGGATGAAATAGTAGAGACAACAGTTTTGGGAAACCGAAAGGACTATCAACTATGAATGCAGAAAAGAAAAACTTTTATGGATGGATACTGCTTGTAGCCATCGGCATCATGTTCTTATGCTCCAGCGGATTTATTCTCGTAGGAGCTTCCGTCGTAAATCCTCTGATGATGGCGGACTCCAGCATGAACATGAATGCAACGCTTATGGGCTTAGGCTTTACTTTGTTTGTTCTGTGCCAGGGCATTCCCGCTCCGCTGATCGGTCAGTTCATAACTAAGTATGGCCAGAAGAAAACCTTTATCGTCGGCGGTCTGCTGCTTATCATCGGCGGTCTGCTCATGGCTTTTGTCGTTAAGACCACGATCGGATATCTCATTGCTTTCGGCGTTATTCTCTCAATAGGCAGCCAGATGGCAGGTCAGGTCACCATGCAGACTTCGGTCAGTGCATGGTTCGTTCAGAAGCGTGCGCTCGCCATGTCGATCGCGACGGTTATAGGCGCAATCGGCTCGTTCATTTCCCCGCGTATACTCAATTCAATCGTTGCAAGCACCGGTCGCTGGCAGGATGCATGGCTCCTCGTTGCAGGTCTCGGTGTTGTGGTAATCATTATAGCTGTGGCTCTCGTTGTGGATAAGCCCTCAGACAAGGGTCAGTATCCCGACGGCATCGAGCCGGGTTCCGCAGTTGCGGCAGCTCAGAAATTCTCCAGGGTGTATAAGACCAGCGAAGTCTATGACCACAAGGCGGTTCTCAAAAACCGCAACTTCTGGTTCATTGCTCTTGCGGCTACCGGCGCATTTTGCCTGTACAGCCTCAACTCTGCGGCAGCCGTTAAGCACTTCACGACCCAGGGCTTTGAAAGCGCGGCTATCGTTGCTGCGGTTTCCTACATGGGCATTGCAAACATGGTCGGCAAGCTTTCCGTCGGCCCTATCGGCGACAAGGTCGAGCCTACCCGAATGATGGCAGTTTACCTCTTGATCATTGCAGTCGGCACTCTCTGCTCTGCATTTGCCAAGAGCCAGGCGATGATGGTAGCTTACTATCTGCTGCTTGGCCTCGGCTTCGGCGGCGTAACGACTACCATGCCTGTTGCGATCAGCAACTATTTCGGAAATGCAAGCTTCGCAAAGAACATCGGCGTTGCACAGCTGACCACCACCATTTTCTCATCCACCCTTCCGCTCATTGCCGGAGTGGTGTTTGACAACACCGGCACTTATGTCGGCGTGTACATCGTTGCAGCCGTCATCCTCGTTGTAACCGCTGCACTTGCCGTCATGGTTAAGATCCCGAAGAACTCAAACAACTGAAAAACACGAAATATTTGCCCTGGCTATATCGGTCAGGGCAAATTCTAAAAGGAAGTGAATCAATGATGAAAGGCAAAAGTCTGATAGGCGTGATACTTGCAGCAATATGCGTGACGGTAACTTACCTTTTGCCGGGATCTGAGGAACTGAGCCATGAAGGCATCACGGCGCTTGGCGTTCTTGGAATGGCAAGCATCCTGTGGATATCCAACACACTGCCGTTCGGCGTTACGGGGCTGCTGGCACTTGTGATGCTGGTTCTTCTTGGCGTAAGCGACATGGCGAGTGTCTTTGTCGGATTCTCAAACAGCTCTGTGATTTTTGTTATAACCGTTTTCTGCCTTACGGCAGCGGTTATGAACACAAAGCTTACACTTCGTCTTATAAATAAGCTCCTGCGTTGGGCAGGAAGCAGTGCGGAAAAACTCGTCCTTGCATATATGGCGGCGGCAGCTCTTCTTTCGTCCGTTATGAGCAATGTGCCGGTTACGGTATTGTTTCTCGGTCTTGCTCAGCCTGTCCTTAAAGCCGTCGGCGCTAAGCCCGGTTCCTCAAGGCTTGGAAAGTGCCTGATGATAGGCATACCGTTTGCAGCCGTTAACGGAGGCATGGCCACCCCTGCGGGAAGCTCCTTCAATGTGCTGGCTATGGGAGTTTTCGAGTCCATTGCCGGAAAGCCGCTGACATTTCTTCAGTGGATGGCGGTCGGACTGCCCACGGCGATCGTAGCTACTCTTGTATGCTGGATCTGCCTTGTGAAGATATTCAAACCCGAGGCCATAAACGAAGAATGCTCGGCATCAATAAGAGAAGAAGCAGAAAATGCAGGCAAAATTTCGGCTTATGAAAAGAAGGTCCTATTCATGCTGGTTGCCATGCCGGTCCTGTGGATCCTCGGAACATGGTTCCCGGCGCTGGATGTTACGGTCGTTTCCATAATCGGCTTTGTGGTGATGTTCATGCCCGGCATAAACATACTGACATGGAAGCAGTTTGAAGAGTCTGTTCCCTGGAACATAATTCTTATGTTCGGCGCGATACTCTCACTCGGAACAATTGTTGCAAAGACAGGCGGCGCTGCATATCTGTCAAAGCTGTTCCTTGCAAGCGGCGTCATGAATCTGAACATTATCCTTGTGTTCTTTATAGTCGGCGTATTTGCCTACCTGCTGCAGACCTTCTTCCCTGTCGCTCCGGCGATAATAAGCCTGTTCGTACCGGCTGTTGCCGCGGTGTGCGTGCCGATGGGAATTTCGGCAGCGGTCCCGACGCTGATAATTACGATTGTTGCTGCCGGAACGTATCTGCTCCCCATAAATCCGATATCTGCATTGAGCTTTGACTACGGCTATTACAGCTCTGCCGATATGGCGAAGGCAGGACTTGTTCCGTCGGTCGCACTGTGCGCATTCGTTGCGGTTTGGACACCGCTGATAATCAGAATTCTTGGAGTATAAAAATATCCGGAGTTCATAAAGAACTCCGGAGCGCACCGAAACAATTGCTTATTTAAGATTGCCGACGATTTTTGTTATGGTGTCGATCATTTGCATGGCGTTTGTAGAAGGCGGATTTTTTCTGCTGTAAATGAAGCCCTGATGTATCACAATGCTCTTTTTAAGAGGAATGCCGATAAAGCTGCTGCGTTTGTCAAACCGCTCCAAGTAAGAATCGGTTATGCTTATGCACTGATTTTCACGCATGAATTGACGGATGGCTCTTGCATTGGATGTGCTGAACTTAATGTTGCCGAGCTTATCGGTGCCGAGCAAATGGTGAAGCATTTCAAGAAGATTGTCATCCTGATAGATCGCGAGAGGCACGGTGCTGAGCTCATCAAGGCTTATGCATTTTTTGCTCGACATAGGGTTGTTCTTATAAAGATAAGCCATCAGCGATGAAGAATACAGAGCAACGAAGCAAAGGTCGGAGTTGCGCTTGATCTCGGAAAAAGTGTACTCGGGAATGTTTACGATATTGAGCTGATTGGAAGGCTGGGAATCAAGTCCCGAGAAAATCTCATCTATTGATTTTTCAAGAATTTGCGGAAGCTCCTTTCCGGCAGCTGTCATCGTGTGAAACACAGGCGTGAGGACATTGTTAAGAAGAAACTTTGTGCCGCAAATCGTGACCTTTTCTCCGCCGGACTGTTTGTCCTTGAGCGACTGAAAAACAGTACACATCCGGCTGTATTCTTTCCAAATGCTCGAGGCATAATCATAAAAGATCTGTCCTTCGGCAGTAAGCGAGACGCTGCCGCTGTTCCGGTTGCGGTTAAGCAATGTTGTTCCGAGCTCACTTTCAATGACGTTGAGAGCCTTGCTCAAGCCCTGCTGAGAAATGTACATCTTTTGAGCCGCAAGTGAAATGCCCTGTGACTCAACAACTTCGCAAAAATATCCGAAATACTCAATTTTCACTTTGACGCCTCCCTGTACATACATATGCATTTGCATTCAATGGATCGACAACAACATAACTAAAATAACACTTTAACAGATTGTTGTCAATGCAGAGGCAATACGCGAATATTCAAGACAGCTCTTGCGGAGCTTTCGGTAGCGGTGTATGAAAAGTGCGCATCTCTGGGCGGCGACGTGCGCGGAGAATACGGAATCGGCTATGCGAAAGTGCCGTTCTTCGGCGAGAAAGCCCGCGGCGAGTTTGCGGCGGTCAAGGCGAAGCTTGATCCCAAAGGAATACTCAATCCCGGAAAGGTGGCAGACTGATGCTGAAAATACTATGCTGCGTAAAGCAGGTGCCCGACGTTGACCAGATGCGAATGGATCCGGAGACCGGCAACCTCATCCGCGCAGGAGTTCCCGCGATACTCAATCCGCAGGACGCAAACGCGCTTTCGGCTGCGATGAGTGTCAAAGAGACATACGGCGGCGAGGTCACTCTCATCACTATGGGCCCGCCGAATGCTGAGGCTGCACTGCGCGAGTGCCTTGCGGTAGGCGCGGATAAGGCGGTTCTCGTGACTGACCGCGCATTCGGAAATGCAGACACACTGGCAACGAGCTATTCTATCCTGTCGGCAGCAAGCACACAGGATAAGTACGATATGATCTTCTGCGGCAAGGAATCGCTCGACGGTGCGACCGGTCAGATGGGCGCACAGCTTGCACAGCGTTTCGGAGCTGCACAGGTAACCGGCGCGCTGCTCATAAAAGAAGTAAACGAAGAGGCAAAGACCGCAGTTGTCGAGCGCGAGCTTGAAGACGGCGTTGAAACTCTTGAAGTTCAGCTTCCGTGCCTGTTTACCATGGAAAAGACCAATTACCCCGCGCGTATACCCAACCTCAAGGGTAAGCTGGCAGCAAAGAAAGCCGTCATCACAACGATAACGGCTGACGATATTCCCGGGCTTGACCGAAACCGCATTGGCGATCCCGGCTCGCCGACCAAGGTACCCCGCATGTTCCCGCCGGTGATGCCCGAACCCGGCATCATCATAGATGAGGGCAGCGTGGAGGCTTCGGTAGCAAAGCTCATGCAGCTTATTAAGGACTGAGGAGGTGCTCAAAATGGATAAGCGTGAATACAAAAACATGTGGGTGCATATAGAGCACACCGAAGGCAAGGTAAGCTCGGCGGCGCTGGAGCTGTGCTGCGAGATACGGAAGCTGTGCGATCAGTCGGGAGATAAGCTGATCGGCGTTATAGCCGGAAGCATTCCGGAAGGAGAGCTTGAAAAGCTCAAAGAGTGCGGCATCGACGGAGCGATAGAGGTCTCCGGCACGGGATATGAGCGCTACAATACCGAGGCGTTTTCAAATCTCTATGTCGAGCTTTCCAAGAAGTACAAGCCCTCAGCGATATTCATCGGCGCGACCGCGAACGGCAGAGACTTTGCGCCGCACTTTGCAGCGTGCCTTGAGACAGGCTGCACATCAGATGCAACAGAACTTATATATAATCCCGAAACGACCGATATAGAATTTGTCGAGCCGGCAGCGGGCGGCAAGATCATGGCCGTCATCACGATCCCGGTGCTGCGTCCGCAGGTAGGAACGATCCGTCCGGGCACGTTCAAATACGTTCCGACGGGCAAGAAAGCGGAGTTTGAGCTTGTGCAGGAGCACATAGACTTTGACCCGACGAAGATCCGCACAAAGCTTGTTGAGTACAAGGCAAACGAGTTTGATCCTGAGCTTGATATAGCGTCGTGCGATACGATAGTCTGCGTCGGAAACGGCGTCAAGGACGAAAGCCTGCCGAAGTACAAGGAGCTTGCAAAGCTGCTCGGCGGCAAGCTTGCGGGAACGCGCCCGGTCTGCGACAGAGAGCTTCTGCCCGTAAAGCTTCAGGTCGGGCAGTCGGGCGTCATGATAAAGCCCAAGCTTTACATAGGCTTCGGCGTATCCGGCGCTGTAAACCATGTCACCGGCGTTGACGCGGAAAAATTCATCGCCGTCAACAAGGATGCCTCCGCACCCATTTTCAACTACTGCGACTACGGCATCGTCGGAGATATGGACGAAGTCTGCGACGCCATGATAGCGATGCTGAAAAACTGAAATACTGAAAAGGAGACAAAGCATGAATACCTTACTTAAAGGAGTAAAAGTTCTTGACCTCACCAGCTTCGTTGCTGGGCCTACTTCTACCCAGCTCATGGCATATATGGGCGCAAATGTGGTAAAGGTCGAAATGCCCGTTTGCGGCGACTCGGGACGCGGCATGATGAATATGAAGATCGGTCATCATTCCGGCAATATTCTTCAGACTAACCACGGACGCAAATCCATCGAGCTTGACATTCAGGACAGTGAGGGCAGAGAAGTGTTCAAGCGGCTCGTAAAGGACTATGATATCGTCCTTGAAGGCTTCCGCCCCGGCTTGATGGCAAAATACGGGCTTGATTACGAAAACCTGAAGGCAGTCAACCCGAAGCTTATTTACTGCTCTATCTCGACCTACGGTCAGACCGGTCCTTACAGCAAGCGCCCGGGCTTTGACCTTATAGCTCAGGCAGAGTCGGGCATCATCAATTCTACCGGCGACCCCGACGGCGCTCCGCAGAGGATCGGCACCTACCTTGGCGATTATGTCGGCGCACAGTCCGTCCTGTCGGCGATTTGTGCGGCGCTGTATCACCGCGAAGTCACCGGCGAGGGACAGTATCTCGATGTAAGCCTCTATGAGAGCCTTGCGTATCTGTCTGCAAATGTCGATGTTTACTCCCTGTTCGGTCTGAAGAACGGCCGTACCGGCAACCATATGTTCAATTCCGCACCCTACGGACTGTTTGAGGGCGCAGGAAAAAGATACATTGCCATTTGCGCACCGACGCCTCCTATTTGGAAAAATCTCTGCATTGCCATGCAGCGCGAGGATCTGCTCGAAAACGAGCGCTATTCCGATATGTCCAAGCGTATTGAGAACCGCTATGAGCTGGTCGATATAATCCAGGCGTGGCTTTCCAAGTACGAGAACGCAAGTGAAGCGATCGAGATCCTGCGCTCACACGATGTGCCGTGTGCCGAGGTCAAGGCCGATTGGGAGATGCACGAATGCCCGCAGCTCGCGTCGCGTCATTATTTCGAGGATATCCCCTTCCCCAAGAGCATTGTCGAGGAAACCGGCCGCAAGCAGTATAAGATAAAAGGACTGCCCTTCAAAACATCGAGCGATGCGGAAAATCCCGATTATCTTCCTCTGCCCGAGGTCGGTGAGCATAACTATGATGTTTACGGAACTGTTGCAACAAAGGAAGAGATCGATGCGCTGCTTGATCGCTGGCACAATAAGTTCCACAAGTATTGATAAGCGAAATATAGGAAAAATCATTAATGCAATTAAAAGCCTCCGGCCTTAGGCCGGAGGCTTCAGCGTGTCAAAAAAGTCTTTGACTTTTTTGCACGCTTCAAAAACGCCACATTTTTTGTGAAAACAGGTTTTCACGGAAAAATCTCGCTACGCTCGTCAAAAAGCCTGATAAATCAGGCGTTTTTGATGGCTATTAATCCAATTTCGAGTGGGGCCTTTGCCCCCTCGAGCTCCCTTGCTGCTCTATTATCTTTCTTTTGCAGCATAGTTTTTCGACAGCCTGAAGCCTCCGGCCTTAGGCCGGAGGCTTCAGCCTGTAGAAAAAGTCTGTCTTAGCAGTCACGCCAAGGCAGGCTTTTTCGTTTGAAAAGGGAAAAATAGCAGCCAAGAAAAATAATCGGCCGCAAAAATCCTTCTCCGCCTCTTCCCCGGAGAAAGACTTTCCCGTTTCCATTTCCAAGTGGAAGGAGTGTTTTATCTATCCGCTTTTCCGAGCCGTTTTCCTCTTTCTTGAACGAAATCCGGCTGTAGCTTGATGAATGGGATTGGTTTTTCGACAAACAGCAGCCCGTTTCTTTTGAAAACGGGCCGCTGTTTTGCTATTTGCAGTATCTGCACGCCGTAATTTGACGGCGGACGGCAATAAGCCTGAATCGGCTTACATCAGCTTTCTGAACAGCTCGGTCAGCTCTGCGGGATTTGTGTCCTTGGGGTTGCCGGGACGGCAGGCATCGGCGTATGCGCTTTCAGCAAGGAAGGGAAGGTCCTCTTCCTTCAGAGCATCCAGCTTCTCCGGGATGCCGACATCCTTGGAGAGCTTCTTGACTGCGTCGATTGCAGCCCTGCGGTATTCGGCCTGAGTCATCGAATCAACGCCCTCCACGCCCATTGCACGTGCGATCTCGCGGTACTTCTCGCCGGTGCAGTCGGCATTGTATTCCATAACGATCGGCAGCATCATCGCGCAGGCGACACCGTGCGGAGTATCATAAACGGCGCCGAGTGTGTGCGCCATGGAGTGGGCGATGCCAAGTCCGACGTTCGAGAAGCCCATGCCGGCAATATACTGGCCGAGAGCCATACCCTCGCGGCCTTCCTTGGTGCCCTTGACCGCGCCGCGCAGGTAGGTGGAGATGAGCTTGATAGCCTCAAGATGGAACATGTCGGTCATCTCCCATGCCGCCTTGGTGGTGTAGCCTTCAATGGCGTGGGTCAGTGCGTCCATACCGGTGGAAGCGGTCAGACCTGCGGGCATAGAGCTCATCATTTCGGGATCGACGATCGCCACGATGGGCATGTCGTGAGGATCGACGCAGACGAATTTGCGCTTTTTCTCAACATCGGTGATGACATAGTTGATGGTGACTTCGGCTGCGGTGCCGGCGGTGGTCGGGATGGCGATAATGGGAACGCAGGGCTTCTTTGTGTCCGCTACGCCCTCAAGGGAGCGCACGTCGGCAAATTCCGGGTTGTTGATTATGATGCCGATGGCCTTGGAGGTGTCCATGGGGGAACCGCCGCCGATGGCGATCAGATAATCCGCGCCGGCTGCCTTGAATGCCGCAACGCCGTCGGTAACGTTCTCGATGGTGGGATTGGGTTTTATATCGGAATATATCTCGTAACTCAGTCCGGCAGCGTCCATAACATCGGTCACTCGGGCGATAACTCCGTGACGCAGAAGGGTGGGGCCGCAGCAGATAAGTGCCTTTTTAAGGCCGCGGGATTTCACCTCGGTTGGCAGCTCGCTGATGGCGCCTGCGCCGTGATAAGAGGTCTGGTTGAGCATGATTCTGTTTGCCATAGTAAGGTTTCTCCTTTCTTGATATGAAAAATGATCTGTTTTTATTATGCCCCTTCGGGCGTGTTAATATTTTAACGCATCGGACAGGCGTTGTCAATACGCACGAGCATAAAGCCGGAATAATTTAAAAAACCGCCGTGAACTGTCAAGCTCACAGCGGTTTTGCGCTTGCCTCGGAAAATGCGGCGATTTGAAATCATGCATAGATCAGTCGGATGCCAGCGCGTAGTCCAGAGCCTGCGCGCAGCCTGCGCCGTAGGGCGCGTCATCGGACACGTCTATGCCGGCGACGCTCTCTATCCGGCACAGCTCCCGAAGGGAGCGTTTCATTTCTTCGTTGTTCATTTTATTCTCCCAGCAGCGCTTCCAGCCGATGACGGATCAATGATATGAGCCGCTCGGTGTCCGGTATCTCACGCACAGCGGCAGGATCGCACAGGGACGCCAGATCCTTGGGGAGATATCCCTCCTCAAAGACGTCAAGCCCGGCCCGGTACAGGCAGTCGGCAAAGCGGATAAGCTCTCTGTTTCCGTCAAGTTCGCCGCGCTTTTTCAGCGCGCCTGCCCATGCGGCCATGGTGGCCATCGGGTTTGTGGAGACCTTCTCGCCCTTGCGCCAGCGGTAGAAATGCGCCGTGACCGTGCCGTGGGCGGCTTCGTACTCGAAGTTGCCGTCGGGCGAAACGAGCACGCTCGTCATCATGGCAAGCGAGCCGGAGGCGGAGGCGATGAGGTCGCTCATCACGTCGCCGTCGTAATTCTTGCAGGCCCAGATGATGCCGCCGGAGGAGCGGATCACTCTGGCGACCGCATCGTCTATAAGGCAATAGCGGTATTGCAGGCCGACCTGCTCGAAAGCGGAGCGGAATTCCTCGTCGAAGACCTTTTGGAACAGAAGCTTGAAGGTCTGGTCGTAATCCTTGGATATGGTGTCCTTGGCCGAGAACCACAGATCCTGCTTCATGTCCAGCGCATAGGTAAAGCAGGCTCTCGCAAAGGCCAGAATGGAGTCGTCCCGATTGTGCATGGCCTGCAAAACGCCGGGGCCGGAAAAATCAAATACCGTCTGGCGGCTCAGCTCCGTGCCGTGCGAGTCGGTGAACACAAGCTCGGCCTTACCGGCGCAGGGAACGCGGTATTCCGCGGCCTTGTACACATCGCCGTATGCGTGACGGGCGATGGTGATGGGCTTTTCCCAGCAGGCGACCACCGGCTTTATCCGCGAGATAAGTATCGGCGTGCGGAACACCGTGCCGTCGAGCGCCGCGCGGATGGTGGCGTTGGGCGATCTCCAAAGCTTTTTGAGGCCGTATTCCTCCTGCCGCTGGTTGTTGGGCGTAATGGTCGCGCACTTAACGCCGACGTGCAGGCGCTTGATCGCCTCCGCCGCCTGATGGGTCACTGCGTCCTCGGTTTTGTCGCGGTTAGGCAGCGACAGGTCATAGTATTCGGTGTTCAGCTCAACAAAGGGGCATATAAGCTGCTCCTTTATCATCCCCCAAAGGATATGGGTCATCTCATCGCCGTCAAGCTCGGCAATGGGAACCGGCATTTTGATCTTTTCCATAGCTACCTCCTGTTCTGCGCGGCGTAGTGGTTCATAAGGCAGCCGGTGAGCAGCAGCTCGCGCTCCTCGGCGTTCGTGTTTTTAAGATACAGGGTGATAGGCTGAGCCTTGCCGCTGTGAACAAGAACGGCAGGAAACTCCTCGTCGCCCCGAGCAAGCTTTTCGCGCACATCGGGAACATAGACAAAGTCGCCGGCGTCGCCGTCAAACGCTGCGCCCTCGGCCAGAGTAAAGGGCAGCATTCCCCAGTTTACGCAGTTGGAGCGATAGCGCTTTGTGGCAAACTCATAGCAGATGTTTGCGCAGCCGCCCAAAACGCGCTGGCAGGAAGCGGCCTGCTCGCGCGCCGAGCCGTCGCCGGGCTTGTTGGCGAAGATGACGGAGCCGATATGCATGCGCGCCAACGCGCTCTCGGGCAGATCCAAGGATTTCAGCACCTCTTCAAGCGCCGGAGGCACCGCACCGGCGGCACGGGAGGCCTCAAGAGCCTGCGTCGCCTTGGCTCGCGGCACATAATCCGGCTCGCGGCGCGACAGCGCAAATTCCGCAAGCTTCAAGGGGTTGGAGCGATAGGAGGATGTCTCGCCGGAGGGGATAAGCTCATCGGTCGTTGTAACCTCGTCGCGCAGGACGGAGGCCACCTGCATGAGAAGATCGTCGGCCAGAGCCGGGATGGCAGGCCACTCGGCAATGTTGGGGCCGTACTTCAAGGGCGCGTCCGGCCGGGCATGTCCGAAGCCGAAGTAGACGCGGCGATCGTATACCTTGCGGTCAAAGCGGCGCTGCACCGGCGCAGGCGGCATGTAGTCCACGTCCGCCGCCGAGGTGAGAACGCCGTGATTTCGGGCGGTGGCGGCGATGGAGCGCGCGTCCATGAGAATGACGCCGGCAAGCTGACCGTCCGAGGGCTTTGAACCCTCGCGGTTGGGGAAGTTTCGGGTGGTGTGGCGGATTGACAGGCCGTTGTTTGCAGGTACATCCCCTGCGCCGAAGCAGGGGCCGCAGAAGCAGGGCTTGAACAGCGCGCCGGAAGCCAGCAGCGACTGCTGCACTCCGTTTTCCATAAGCTCCAGATTCACCGGCACCGAGGGCGGATATACCGACAGGGAGAAATAGCCGCTGCCGGTGTCGTGACCGTTCAGAATGGCGGCGGCCTCGGCGATGTTGTCATACATGCCGCCGGCACAGCCTGCTATGATGCCCTGATCTACCATGAGCTTGCCGTTTACCAGCTTATCGGTCAGATGCAGTCCGGCCTTGCCGCCGAACTGGGCCTCGGCGCGCTTTTCCACCTCGCGCAGATGGTCGCCCGGATCGTGGATAAGCTCGCGCAGCGTCACGGCCTCGGACGGGTGGAACGGCAGCGCGGCCATAGGCTCCATGCGGCTGAGGTCGATGGTGATCATACCGTCGTAGTACGCGCCGTCCTGCGGATGCAGCGCGGTAAACGTCTCCGGCCTGCCGTGGATGGCAAGGTACTCCGCCACGGCGTCGTCGGTCTCCCATATGGAGCTGAGGCAGGCGGTTTCCGTGGTCATAACGTCGATGCCGATGCGATAGTCCATGGGCAGCCGGGATACGGCAGGGCCGGCAAACTCAAGAACCTTGTTCTTTACGAAGCCGTTTTTGTACACCGCGCCACACAGCGCGATGGCCACGTCGTGCGGCCCTACGCCTTGGGGCGGCTGCCCGGTGAGCCAGACCAGGATCACCTCAGGAGCGGCAATATCATATGTGTTGCGCAGCAGCTGCTTTACGATCTCGGGTCCGCCCTCGCCGATGCCCATGGTGCCGAGCGCGCCGTAGCGCGTGTGGCTGTCGGAGCCGAGGATCATGCGGCCGCAGCCGCTCATCATCTCTCGTGCATACTGGTGGATGACCGCCTGATTTGCAGGCACATAATCTCCGCCGTATTTCACGGCGGCGGACAGGCCGAACACATGGTCGTCCTCGTTGATGGTGCCGCCGACAGCGCACAGGCTGTTGTGGCAGTTGGTCAGCACATATGGCACCGGAAACTCCGTCATGCCGCTGGCTTTGGCGGTCTGGATGACTCCCACATAGGTGATATCATGGGAAATGAGACTGTCGAATGTCAGGTGCATCGATCCGTCGCCGCAGGGTCTGTCATGGCGGCGGAGGATCTGATAAGCCATGGTCTTGTCCCGGCCGGCAGGAAAGACGGCTTCGGCGGGCGTCGGCACGCCGCCTTGCAGGGTGACGCCTTTGTTCTGAAGCTTAATCATATGGTCACGCTCCTTTTAGGAGAAATTTTGTAGACGTTATTGATGTTACAATTACAATGTATCAGTATAGCAGATTATTCTCGGATTGCAACTGAAAAATGAAAGTTAAAAACATAATTATTGCATTTTTGCTCGTGAGCGCCTCGCTTTAATGAAATTTTTTGGAGTTTTATGAATTTTTAAAAATTTTATCTTGCAAAGCGCTCTGCGCCGCGCTATAATCAGACCATTAAATCTAAAGACCCGCAGGCACTGCGGAGGGAAAGGAAGGCATCATGGCTGAAAAGGATACCGATATTCTGGAGCGTTACACGGAGCCGCTGAGCCACCGAATTCAGAAGGAATATGCCATTGGCGACGAGTTTTATCACGGCGAGGTCAAAAAAGGCCTGCGTAACAGCGACGGTACCGGCGTGCTGGTCGGCGTCACCAAGGTCGGCAGCGTACAGGGCTACCTGCTGCAGGACGGCCAAAGAGTGCCCACCCCCGGGCGGCTGTATTATCGCGGCATCGAGCTGCACGATATTGTCGAGGCGCACCGCAAGGCCGGCACTTTCGGCTTCGAGGAGGTAGCGTATCTGCTGCTTATGGGCTATCTGCCCACGCAGGATGAGCTTGCCCGCTTCAACGGCATCATGAGTCAGGCGCGCAAGCTGCCGGACGGCTTTACCGAGGGCATGATCATGCGTCACCCCAGCAGCAACATGATGAACGAGCTGGCGCGCAGCGTGCTGAGCCTGTATTCCTACGATCCTGATCCGGACAGCACCTCCATCGAGAACCTGCTTTTGCAGTCGGTCAAGCTCATCGGCTGCTTCCCGTCGATCGTTGCCAATTCCTACGCTGTGAAGCGCCATTATTTCCATGGCGACTCTCTGCATATCCATTTCCCCGTGCCCGAGCTGTCCACTGCGGAGAATTTCCTGCGTATGATCCGGCCGGACACAAACTACACAGAGGAAGAAGCGCATTTGCTGGACATGATGCTGATGGTCCATGCAGAGCACGGCGGCGGCAACAACTCCACATTCGTCTGCCGTGCCATGACCTCCAGCGGAACAGACACATACAGTGCGATCGCCGGCGCCGTCGGCTCACTTAAGGGCCCTCTCCACGGCGGCGCCAATGCCAAGGTCATGGAGATGTTCGGCTATATCAAGGAGAACGTTGACCCGCATGACGACGGCTCTATCCGTGACTATCTGGTAAAGCTGCTGAATAAGGAAGCCGGCGACGGCTCCGGCAAGCTCTACGGCCTGGGCCACGCGGTGTACACCATATCCGACCCACGTGCCGAGCTGCTGAAGAAATACGCGCAGCATATGGCCGAGATCAAGGGCTACGCCGAGGAATTTGCCCTTCTGCAGAAGGTCGAGGAGCTGGGTATTCCGCTGCTGCAGGAGCGCCGCCGCGACGCAACGCCCATGTGCGCAAATGTGGATATGTACTCGGGCCTTGTGTATACCATGCTGGGCATCCCCCAGGATGTATTCACGCCGCTGTTTGCCTCCGCCCGTATAGCCGGCTGGTGTGCCAACCGTATGGAGGAGCTGCTGACGTGCAGCCGCATCATGCGTCCCGCCTACCGCGCAGTCAGCATTAAAGGGCATTACATACCAATGGAGCAGCGCAAGTCTCATCTTCCGGAAAACGCATGAATTTTATGCTTGCGCCTGTGTGAAATGAAATGAAAAAACAGACCCGAGGGGCATTTCGCCGCCCCGGGTCTGCTTTTAACTTTTTGCTCCATATTCAAAACGAAGAAATATTGCTTGTTTGCGTAATTGATCGCTGCGCCGGAGACCCGGCGCAGCTTGTTTTTGCCGCTTTGGAACTATATCTTCATGCAGACGTCCCATGCGCGCCAGATGACCGTGCGCAGGTTGCCGATGGCAACGCAGTCGCCGACACGGTAGGCCTTCTTGTTGCCCTTGCCGCCGACGGGGGTGGGAACAAAGCCGATGCCGTTTACAACGCTGTCGCACTCGACGAAGGTGGTCTCGCCGGTCTCGACATTTTTAACGGTGCAGCCCTTGTCCGTTATCTCGGTAACGGTCGAGTGCAGGTAAACGGGAACCTTGTGGTATTCCATAGCGTCGCGCAGGAACGAGGTGTTTGCAAGGCAGGTCGCCTGAGCGGCAACGAGGTCGCCGGCGTATTCGACGATTATCGGGTGCTTGCCGAAGTTGAGCAGCATATCGTAAGCCGCCTCGCAGGAGGACTGGCCGCCGCCGATGAACAGGACCTTATCGCCGACATCGACCTTGTCCTTGAGCACCTGGGTGAAGGTGAGCGCCTTGTCAAAGCCCTTGATGCTGGGCATCATGCGCGGGACCGAGCCGCTTGCAACGATGATATCGTCATAGCCGCGCAGCACGCCGAGGTCGTTGATTTCGGTGTTGAAGCGCACGTCGATGCCCTGCTTTTCGATCTCGTTTTTATACCAGCGGATAAGCTCCTTGTCGTTTTCCTTGAAGGTCATTGCCGATGCCGTGAGGAACAGGCCGCCGAGCTCGTCGGTCTTTTCAAAGATGGTGGGGATGTGGCCGCGCTGCTTGAGCACGAGGGCGCACTCCATGCCGCCGATGCCGCCGCCGATTATTGCGACCTTCTTGGGGTTCTTGGTGGGCACGATCTTGTAGCGCGTGTGCTGCATCGTGGTCGGGTTCAGCGCGCAGCGCGCAAGATGCATCGAGTCGTTGAAGTGCTGAACGTTCGGGGTGCCTGCGAATTTGGCCATGTTGAAGCAGCCGTTGTGACAGCGGATGCAGGGCTTTATCTCGTCCTCATGGCCTTCCTTGATCTTGTGGATCCAGTCGTGGTCAACAAGGTTCTGGCGCGCGATCGCGACAGCGTCGAGCTTTCCGGCCTCGATCTCCTCGGCGGCCTTCACGGGATCCATGCGGCCTGCGCACACGACGGGCTTGTCGGTGAATTTCTTTATATGCTCAACATACTCAAGGTTGCAGTTGTCGGGCATATACTGAGGCGGATGTGCCCAGTACCATGCGTCGTAGGTGCCGTTGTCGCAGTTGAACATGTCATAGCCTGCGTCGGCAAGATATTTTATGGCCTTTTCGGACTCTTCCATGTCGCGTCCGAACTCCTTGAAGTCCTTCTCGTAAGGCATGGCGCCCTTGCCCCAGTCCTTGGTCTTGGAAACAACGGAGTAGCGCAGGGAAACGGGGAAATCATCGCCGCAGGCGGCCTTTATCGCCTGAACGATCTCGACCGGGAAGCGGAAGCGATTCTCAAAGCTGCCGCCGTACTCGTCGGTGCGGTAGTTCATGTTTGAAATGGTGAACTGGTCGAGCAGATAGCCCTCGTGAACGGCGTGGATCTCAACGCCGTCAACGCCTGCGTCCATGAGCTTCTTCGAGGTCTTTGCAAATGCCTCGACCTGATCGTGGATCTCCTTGATGGTCATGGGGCGGGACTTGATCTCGTCATACCAGCGGTTCGGCGTTGCGGAAGCGGAAGCGGTTATGTAGTCAAGGTCGGCTACCGGGCTTGCGAGCTTGCCGAGAATGGGGTGCTTGAGCAGAGCTACCATGGGCTTTGTTATAGCCATCGAGCGGCCCATGCCTGCTGCCAGCTGGATAAAGAGCTTGGAGCCGGTCTTGTGGAACTCGACCATGTACTCCTTAAGGTCTTTGAACATCTTGTTGTTCTGATACAGCCAGCGGCCGCCGATGGGATCCTTGATGCACTGCATGCCGGGCAGGATAAGGCCGACGCCGTCCTGCGCGCGGTTGAGCAGGAAGTATGCCGCTTCCTTGTCGAGGTGGCTCGGCTCCATCCAGCCGAACAGGGACGTTCCGCCCATAGAGCACTGAACTATTCTGTTCGGTATCTCGACATTGCCGATCTTCCAGGGTGTAAATAGAGCGTTGTACTTGGAATTCATGTTTTTCCCCTTCCGTTTTTATGTTTCTTTATTTAATGGTCGGTGCACCGCACCGACAGGTCTGCAATTATGCTATATTTCGACATTTTTTGCGGCGAATGCCCGTGTGAACATTTCGCACATCGCATACAGCCTTTCGCGCGCATCAAGCTCTCTCACGCTCGGCACGCCTACCGTGAGGCGCTGCATAAGCCCGAGAATGGAGTCATATGCGTTGTAATAAAGCTGCTTTATGTTCGCTTCGGGATTTACCGTACCGTCGGAAAGTCCGCGCACGATCGCCTGCGAGAGCGGGCCGGTGTACTCCTCGAATTTATCGGGAGGGCGGTTTATGACCCTGTCGTTTTTTCCGGCGTTAAAGAGCGCGACCTCGGCGTCGAGCGAAAAACGGATGCCCTCCGGGTCGATGAAGAGTATATTGGCGTAGCTTTTAAGTATTATGGATATCTGCTCGATGCCGCTTAAATGCTCATAGTCGTGCGTGTCGAGCTCCCAAGCTATGTATTCCTTGGCGCGCTCCCAGTAGCAGAAGGCAGCGGAAATAACAATGTCGCTTTTTGTCGGAAAATAGCGGTAAACGGAGCGCTCGGTAAGTCCTGCGGTCTTTGCGATCTCCGAGACCTTTGTATTTGTGATGCCGTTTTTAATAAAGCATACAAGTGCTTTTTCCGTAACGGTCCGGATATTCTGCGTTTTCAGTTCATCCAGGGACATACTTACCTCTCGTCAGTTTAAATGTCATACCGACTGACATGTATATTATACACCTTTTTTAACGATTGGCAACAGTAAATAATTATTTTATTCACAGAGATTTTACTCTTTGGGAAGAATTAACTTGACTGCGCCGAGGCAATACTTTATAATGTGACCATAAGGTTGTTAAATTAATAACCAATTCTATTTTAAAACAAGGAGGCAATTAAATGGATCGCAAAATCAGAGTAGTACAGTACGGTGCAGGCAAAATGAGCCGTTATCTTATGCGTTACGTCCTTGAGCACGGTGGGGAGCTTGTCGGCGCGTTCTGCCGCAACAAAAATCACATCGGTAAAGATGTCTCCGAAATAATCGGCGACGGCTTCCCCCATGTCGGAGTCGCGGTCGAAAACTCTGCCGATACCGACAGACGCATGGGCGAGCTCAAGCCCGATGTGTGCATAATCGCAACGCGCAGCACGGTGGCGGAGCTTGAAGATATCTTCACTATCTGCGCAAAACACGGCGTTAACGCCATAACCACCTGCGAGGAAGCGCTTTACCCCTGGAACTCCTCGCCGGCGCTCACCGAGAAGCTCGATAGGCTCGCCAAGGAGGGCGGCTGTACGCTCACCGGCGTCGGCTACTGCGACCTGTACTGGGGCACGATGGTAACAAACCTCGCAGGCTCCTCGCACAAGATCACAAAGATCGAGGGCAGCAGCTGGTACAATGTCGAGGACTACGGCGTTGCGCTTGCCGAGGGTCACGGCGCCGGCCTGAGCATAGACGAGTTCAACAAGACCATCGGCTGCTATAACGAAACGCCGTCGGACGAGATGAAGGAGCTTGTCGAAAGCGGCAAATACGTTCCGTCATATATGTGGAACCAGAACGGCTGGCTGTGCAGCAAAATGGGGCTGCACATCACCTCGCAGACGCAAAAATGCATCCCCTGCGTCGATAAGGAGGATCTCAAGTCCGAAACTCTCGGCATGGTCGTCAAGGCCGGCGACGCTACCGGCATGCGTGCAGTCGTCACGACCGAGACCGAGGAGGGTATCACCCTCGTCACCGAGTGCGTCGGCAAGATCTTCAACTCCGAGGAGTTTGACAAAAACGTGTGGACGCTTTACGGCGAGCCGGACACGACCTGCATCGTCAATAAGCCAGCGACGGTCGAGCTTACCTGCGCAACGCTTGTAAACCGCATTCCGCAGCTCATCGACGCCCCTGCCGGCTACGTCACGACCGATAAATTCCCTTATAACGAGTATATGGTCCACCCGATGAACTACTATGTCAAAACAAAGTAAGCAAAATACAGCAAAAACCGCCCGATCGGGGCGGTTTTTTGCTGTTAATCAAGGCTTACATGTTTAATGAGATCGTCAAAGTATCCGTCGCTGCCGCGCAGGCTGACGTCGCCGCAGATGAGCCTGTTATCGAACAGGCGATAGTCGCCGGAATTGCCGTCGGCATCCTCGATAATAAGGCGGTAAGTCCAGCCGCCGGTTGCGATATGCCACATGCCGCGGATCTTCGTGGCCTCGAACGCGTTGAGCTTATCGATCGCCGCGGCTTTTTCGCCGCCGGTGAACTCGTAAAGCTCGCCGTTTCCGTTCTGCACGGCGATATAAGTGATCTTCTCCGCATCGAGCGAGAAAACCTGCTTTTCGGCGTGGGCAAAGTGATCGTCCATTTTAGAGGTCTGAACCTGCGTCAGAACAAACAAAACCACGGCGTATGCGAAGATCATCGCCGCAATGACGATGAGAACAGTCCTCAGCTTCCTGCTTTTCATGTGGGGAGCACCTCCATATATTGCTGTAATTTATTTTACAAAAAAAGAAATCATTGTCAATGCTTTTCGGCCGCCAATCTTTGCTTGGCTTTAAATTCTTTTTACAAAAGGCTGCTTTCGGATTTGATAAAAGGGGCATAATCTAAGGGTGTACTCAGAAATCAAAAGAAAAAGAAAGGAGCTTTTTGAATGAAAAAGCTTATAAGTTTGATTCTCGCGGCGCTCATGGCGCTCAGCCTGTTCGCCGCATGCGGAAAAAGCGACAACGGCGGCACAACCGATAACAAAGACAACGCCGAAGTGACCGGCACTGTCAGCACCGACGGCTCGACCTCGATGGAAAAGGTCATCATGTCCCTCGGCGAGGCTTTCCAGGCCGACAACAAGGGTATCACCGTAGGCTACAACCCCACCGGCTCCGGCTCCGGCATCACCGCAGTCAGCGAAGGCCGCTGCGATATCGGCCTTGCATCCCGTGCGCTGAAGGACGACGAGAAGGCTTCCGGCCTGAAAGAGACCGTCCTCGCACTCGACGGCATCGCGATCATAGTTAACCCCGAAAACAAGGTCTCCGACCTGAGCATCGAGCAGATAGCCAAGATCTACACCGGCGAGATCACCAACTGGAAGGACGTCGGCGGCGACGACGCAGAGATCGTTCTCATCGGCCGCGAGGCAGGCTCCGGCACCCGTGACGGCTTTGAGAGCATCACCGACACCAAGGACGCATGCAAGTACCGTCAGGAGCTGACCAGCACCGGCGACGTGATCACCACCGTTGCAGGCAACCCCAACGCCATCGGCTACGCTTCCCTGGCATCCGTTAAGGACACCGTCAAGGCGCTCTCCGTCGGCGGAGTCGCTCCCACCGAGGCCACCGTTTCCGACGGCAGCTACGCAGTGCAGCGCCCCTTCGTTCTGGTGACCAAGGACGGCACCGAGCTTTCCGCAGCAGCTCAGAAGTTCTTTGACTACGCAACAAGCGCAGCGGCAGCAG
This sequence comes from Firmicutes bacterium CAG:24053_14, assembly GCA_001916715.1. Classification (GTDB taxonomy): domain Bacteria; phylum Bacillota; class Clostridia; order Oscillospirales; family Oscillospiraceae; genus F23-B02. The sequence goes on along the minus strand of MNSZ01000052.1, from coordinate 17,922 downwards.
ACGTCATCTCCGCAGCAGGCGCAGTCCCTGTGTCCAAGTAATTAATTAAGCCGACGAAAACCGGCAGCGGTTCGGTTTACGTCGGCTTATTTTTTGTATGTGTAGGATGTTGTTCATATGAAACTAAAAACGAAAAATCTCCTTGAAAATATAGTCCACGGCATATTCCTTGTCCTCGGGCTTGTGACGGTGGCGAGCGTTTTGCTGATAACGGTCTACCTCATCGTTTCGGGCATTCCGGCGATAAAGGAGATCGGTATTCCTGACTTCCTGCTGGGCAAAAAGTGGGCCTCGACCGCCGCCGAGCCGAGCTACGGCATCCTGCCGTTTATCCTCACGAGCGTCTACGGCACCGCCGGAGCCATTGTCCTCGGTGTGCCGGTGGGATTTATGGCGGCGGTGTATCTTGCGAAAATGGCCGATAAGCGCGTGTGCGCGGTGGTCGTTGAGGCGGTGTCGCTGCTTGCAGGCATCCCCTCGGTCGTTTACGGCCTTGTGGGCATGATGGTGCTCGTTCCGGGCATACGCAAGGTGTTTAACGTTCCCGACGGCGCAAGCCTTCTGGCGGCGATGATCGTGCTTGCCATCATGATCCTGCCGTCGATCATCAAGGTCTCCATGACCTCGCTCGAGGCCGTTCCCAAGGAGTACGAGGATGCGTCGCTTGCCCTCGGCGCAACGCCGACAGAAACGTATTTCCGCGTGTCCGTTCCGGCGGCGAAAAGCGGCATTGCCGCGGCGGTCGTCCTCGGCGTGGGCCGTGCCATCGGCGAAGCGATGGCCGTTATGATGGTGTCCGGCAACGCGCCGAACATGCCCGAGCTTTTCCAGAGCGTAAGATTTCTCACAACGGCCGTTGCAAGCGAGATGAGCTATTCCTCGGGCCTCCAGCGTCAGGCGCTTTTCTCGATCGCGCTCGTGCTGTTTTTGTTTATCATGCTCATAAACGCAACGCTCAACTTCCTTTTGAAGAGGGATAAATCGAATGGATAATAAAAACGTAAAAGCAAAGCGCAGGGCTTACGGGATCGTTATGCGCGGCCTTTCGGGGCTGTGCGCGGCTCTGACGTCGGCGCTGGTGCTGTTTTTAATAGCATATGTGCTCATAAAGGGCATTCCGAATATCTCGTGGGAGTTTCTTTCCTCAAAGCCGAGCTACCTCGCGGACTCCGTCGGCATCCTGCCGGATATACTTAATACGCTCTATATCGTCCTCGGAACGCTCGTGTGGGTGCTGCCGCTGGGCGTTGGCGCTGCGATATATCTCACGGAATACGCGAGCAGCCACCGCATCGTCGGCGCTATCGAATACGCCGCCGAGACGCTCTCGGGCATTCCGAGCATCATCTACGGCCTTGTCGGCATGCTGTTTTTCTGCAATTTCCTCGGCTTCCAGACCTCCTTGCAGGCCGGCGCCATGACGCTTGTCATCATGAACCTGCCGACCGTTATGCGCACGACTCAGGAGAGCCTCAAAACCGTTCCGCAGAGCCTGCGCGAGGGCGCGTTCGGCCTCGGAGCCGGCAAGTGGCGCGTTATCCGCACCGTCGTTTTCCCCGGCTGCGTGGACGGCATAATTACAGGCTGCATCCTCGCCGTCGGCCGCATTCTGGGCGAATCGGCAGCGCTGCTGTTCACTGCGGGCTTTGCCCACAATATCTATAACATTTTCGCTGACGGCCTGTCCGGCGCGGGAGCTACGCTCACCGTTTCGCTGTATGTCTACGCCAAGGAGCAGGGCGATTTCGACGTAGCCTTCGCCATTGCGGCGATACTCATGGCGCTGACCGTTATCATAAACCTTGTCGCAACGCTTGTCGGCAGATACTATCAGAAGAGGAGAAGCATATGAGCAGCATAATCAGCGTAAACGATCTGTGCCTGTGGTACGGCCAGACCCGGGCGCTTAAAAACATAAACATGGAGATACCCGAAAAGAGCATAACCGCGCTCATCGGCCCCTCCGGCTGCGGCAAATCGACGTTTTTAAAAACGCTCGACCGCATGAACGACCTCGTGCCGGACGTGAAGATCACCGGCGAGGTAAAGTATAAAGAGAAGAACATCTACGCTCCGGGAACGGACGTAAACGAGCTCAGGCGCTGCATCGGCATGGTGTTCCAGAAGCCCAATCCCTTTCCCATGAGCATTTACGACAACGTCGCCTACGGGCCGCGCACGCACGGCGTGCGCAAAAAATCCGAGCTTGACGAGATCGTTGAGCGCTCGCTTCAGGGCGCGGCGATCTGGGATGAGGTAAAGGACAGACTCAAAAAATCCGCCCTCGGTCTGTCGGGCGGTCAGCAGCAGAGACTGTGCATCGCGCGCGCACTTGCCGTCGAGCCGGACGTGCTGCTCATGGACGAGCCGACCAGCGCCCTCGACCCCATCTCGACCTCGAAGATCGAGGAGCTTGCAACGGAGCTTAAGAAAAACTACACCATCGTTATCGTAACCCACAACATGCAGCAGGCGCTGCGCATCTCCGACAGCACCGCGTTTTTCCTGCTCGGCGAGCTTATTGAATACGACAACACCGAAAAGCTGTTCTCCGTGCCTTCGGATAAGCGCACCGAGGACTATATAACAGGGAGGTTCGGCTGATGAGAAGCAAATTCGATGCCCAGCTCAGGGAGCTTGGCGAAAAGCTCACGCTTATGGGCGCAATGTGCGAGGAGGCTATAGCCAACTCGGCAAAGGCGCTGCTCTCGGGCGACTCGGAGCTTGCAAAAAAGCTCGCGCCGCTTGACCTTGAGATCGACCGGTACGAGCGCGATATAGAAGCGCTGTGCCTGCGGCTTCTGCTCCAGCAGCAGCCCGTGGCGCGCGACCTGCGGCAGATATCGGCCGCGCTTAAAATGATAACCGACCTTGAGCGCATCGGCGACCAGGCAGGCGACATTGCCGAGATAATTCCGCATCTCGGCGGCAAGACCGGCAGCGAGTGCGCCGCCATGCGCCCCATGGCCGAGGCCGCCATCGGCATGGTCACCGACAGCATCGAGGCGTATAATAAGCGCGACCTTGCCCTTGCAAAAAGCGTTATCGAGCACGACGACGTGGTTGACGATTGCTTTTTGAGCATGAAAACCGCGCTTATCGAAATGATCCGCTCCGGCAGCGGCGACGCGGAGTACGCGCTGGATCTTCTGATGATAGCAAAATACTTCGAGCGCATCGGCGACCACGCAACAAACGTCGCCGAATGGGTCGAGTTCTCCGTCACCGGTATCCACAAATCGAGCGAAATATGAAAAAATCTCTCCCGGTCGGGAGAGATTTTTTTCGTGCTTAAATCGTTCTTCACTTTGCCAGGTCGCGGCAAAGGAAGGTTACGACGTGGGCGCGTGTGCATGCGCCGTTGGGAACGAAGGTGCCGTTTCCGGTGCCGACGGTGACACCGTTTTCGGCTGCCCAGAGTATTGCCGGAGCATACACCGAGCTTTCGGAAACATCGGAAAACGGATTTGCGATGCTCGACGAGGGGCAGTCCTCATAACGCCACAGGAAGGTGACAAACTGAGCGCGCGTTACCGTCGCGTTCGGCGCGAACGTTGTGTCCGTTGTGCCCTTGACGATGCCGTTTTCATAGGCCCATGCGGCGGCCTTTTCGTAGAAGCTGCCGGACTTTACGTCGGTAAACGGAGTGCTCATCGACTTAGGCTCCGGGCTGCCGGCCGCGCGCCAGAGGAAGGTCACGACCTGCGCGCGGGTGCAGCTGGCGTCGGGCGCAAAGTGCGTAGAGTCAACGCCGTTTACGATGCCGTTGTTATAGCCCCAGACTACGGCGTCGTAATAAAAGCTGCCGTTTACGATATCGACAAAGGGAACGCTTGCGGGCACATCGGGCGTGTCGGGTGTGCCGCCGTCGGCAGGGATGCTTGCGAGCATTGCGGCCATCTCAAAGAACTTGCCCTGAAGATACTTCGTGTTTGTGATCTGGCCGACCATGTTGATGTGATCGGTCCGTTCGATCTTCTCAATGTAGTTCCAAACGCCCTTCTCGGTGCCGTCCTTGAAGGTCATAACGCCGTTTTCGGTGCCGTAATTGAGGTTGCAGCGGTCAGACGAGCCTTCATGCGGATACTGCGCCGAGCGAACGCTGACGATGCCGTCGTTTTCCCACCAGCTCTCGTCGATGGTGACGTGGCCAGCGGCGTAGTTTTTGTAGCTGCCCATGTAGGTCGCGCTCTTTTTCATGAGCGGATTTATGTTGCTGTAGGGCAGGTAGTGGTGCGGATAAACCGCGCTGCGGTAGGTGTCCGAGCATGCGACGGAGAAGTAGTAGATATCATCCTGCGCCTTGGCGTAGGAGTTGAGCACCGCCGCGCCGTCCGGGGACAGGTCGTAAACGCTCAGATCCTTCACGTCGCCCTTCCACAGGTTGCTGTTTTCAACGCGGTGAATGTAGCTTTCGTAGCTCTCGCCCGGCTCACGGGTAAGACCCCACTGGTCGAGCTTGAAATCAAGGCCGAGGTTTTCCTCGTTTATGTTCATGCCCGTTGCTGCGGAAAGAGCGGCCACGAAGCGGTGAACGAGCGGCTCCTCCTCGTTGTAGACCTTACCGTCATACTGGCTGCCGTCGTGCGGAGTGCAGAGGGTGGTGATGCTCTCTATCCAGTGGCGGCAGGTGCCGGTGAAGAGCTTGCTGATGCTGCCGTCGGTCGTTGCGCGCAGCTCGTCGGGATCGCCGTTTTCAAGAAGCTGCGCGAGCATGCGTATCGTCTCGCCGCCCATGCTGTGGCCGACAAGGTGGATCTTCAGCGTGCTGTCGGCGTCGTTAAGCTCGGGCAGGACGCCCTTGAAGGTGCGGCCGTAGCGGCTGTGTCCGTTCTGCGACGAGTGGTACTGGCCGTAATCGACCGTGCCGCCGACGAGGTAGGCGTACAGCTCGCAGGCTCTGTCCCAGTTGCTCGCAACGGGGCCTATCGACGGGGTGTAGACCTCGTAGCCTGCGTCGGTGAGCATCTGCTGAAGGCTGGAAAAGCCGCCCCAGTAGTTAAGGTTCGCGATCTCCGTTCCGCCCCAGCCGAACAGACCGTGGACGAGCACGATCGGGTAATCGTTGCCGTCGTCGGCTGACGTTGTGTCCGCGTCCGCAAAGGCGAACGAGCCGAGGGACAGAAGCATTGCAATGACCAGAACCATTGCAAGCGTTTTTGCAAATTTCTTGTTCATATTGTCATTCCTCCATGCGTGCAGGGTATCCTGCACTGTTCGTTGTTTGATTATGATGTTAGTCTGACGACCCGGGCAATTAAATAGGCAAATCGGGCCGCATGCCTGAAATCAGGACAGCGACCCGAAATTGTATAACAGTGATTTTAGTTACTAAAGCCAAAGAAAAACGCGAAAATTTCAGCTTGCCGTACAGATATCGTACAGAAAGCTTAAAACCGTCAGCTATATTCCGCTCCGCGCAGGAAAAGCTTCATAAATGACATGTAGAACATAAAAAATCCGCTCCGAATGTTTATTTCGAGCAGTGCAGCGCGCGCATTGCGTTGAGCACGGCGATGACCATTACGCCGACGTCGGCGAAGATAGCCGCGCCCATGTCGGCTATGCCGAGCGCGCCCAGCAGCAGGCAGGCAAACTTCACGCCGAGGGCGAAAACGATGTTTTCGTACACGATGCGGATGCACTTGCGCGAAATTTTTATCGCTCTGGATATCTTCAGCGGATCGTCGTCCATGAGCACAACGTCTGCTGCCTCGATGGCGGCGTCCGAGCCCATTGCGCCCATCGCGATGCCGATGTCGGCGCGCGAGAGCACGGGGGCGTCGTTTATGCCGTCGCCGACGAAGGCAAGCTTTGCCTTGCCGGTGGTCTCGCCGAGCAGACGCTCGACCTCGCTGACCTTGTCGCCGGGCAGGAGCTGACTGTGTACCTCGTCAACGCCGAGGTCGGCTGCGACCTTTTCGGCAACCACCTTTGCGTCGCCCGTGAGCATGACTGTCTTGCCGACGCCCTGTTTTTTAAGCTCGGCTATCGCCTGTGCGGAGCTGGGCTTTACAACGTCGGAGATGACGATGTGGCCCGAGTAAACGCCGTCGATGGCAACGTGCACGATCGTGCCGACGCTGCGGCAGGGTTTGTGATCTATGCCGAGGCGCTGCATCAGGCGGTCGTTGCCGGCGGCTATCGTTCGGCCGTCTACCTTTGCGATAACGCCGTTGCCGCTTATCTCCTCGATATCGCTCACTCGGCTGCGGTCAAGCTCCCTGCCGTAAGCCTCGCGCAGGCTTTTGCTGATCGGGTGCGAGGAGGCGCACTCGGCAAGGGCCGCGTATTCAAGCAGCTTTTCGTCCTCTATGGGGCAGTGATGGATGCCGCTGACCTCGAAAACGCCGCGCGTGAGCGTGCCGGTCTTGTCGAAAACAACGGTCTTTGTCTGTGCCAGAGCCTCCAGATAGTTCGAGCCTTTTATCAGAACGCCCTCGCTGCTCGCGCCGCCCAGACCTGCGAAGAAGCTCAGCGGAATGCTGATGACCAGTGCGCAGGGGCAGCTTATGATGAGGAAGGTCAGCGCGCGATAGATCCAGTCGGTCCAGTCACCGCCCAGACCCATGAACACGATGCGCACAAGCGGCGGCAGTATCGCAAGCGCAAGCGCCGAGTAGCACACGATGGGGGTGTAGACCCTTGCAAAGCGCGAGATAAACTGCTCCGAGCGCGATTTGCGCGAGCCGGAGCTTTCAACAAGTTCCAGTATCTTCGACACGGTCGATTCGCCGAAGGGCTTTGTCGTGCGCACGCGGATAAGGCCGCTGAGGTTTATGCAGCCGCTTATGATCTCGTCGCCCTCGGCAATGTCGCGCGGCAGGCTCTCGCCGGTAAGGGCGCTGGTGTTTACGGTCGAGCTGCCGGAGATGACAACGCCGTCGATCGGCACCTTTTCGCCCGGCTGCACGACTATGACGCTGCCGGCCTCGACCTCGTCGGGATCGACCTGCTCGAGCTTGCCGTCAACCTCGATATTGGCATAGTCGGGGCGGATGTCCATAAGCGCGGAAATGCTGCGGCGGCTTTTGCCGACGGCGTAGCTCTGGAACAGCTCGCCGACCTGGTAAAACAGCATTACCAGCACCGCCTCGTTGAAGTCGCCGCTGCCGCTTATGATCGCAAGCGCGACCGCGCCGATCGTGGCAACGGCCATCAGGAAGTTCTCGTCGAAAACGCGGCCGTTTAAAATGCCCTTGCCGGCCTTGCGCAAAATATCATAGCCGATAATGAGATATGCCGCAAGATACAGGATCATTGCCGGTATCTCCGGAAGCTGCACCAGATTCAGCAGTGCGAGCAGTGCGGCTGTGATCAATATTCGCACGAGCACTTTTTTCTGCTTTTTATTCATAATATCATCTTTCCCTTATGATTAAAATACGCCCCTCATCATGAAGGGCGTTTACGGACTTATGCGGCTTAGAGATAGATCTCGCAGTCATCCTCGACCTTTTTGCAATTTTTGACGACGTTCTTCATAACGGCGTCAATGTCCGCGCCCTCTGCAAACTCAAGGGTCATCTTCTGGGTCATGAAATTGACTGCGGCCTTCTCGACGCCCTCGGTCTTGCCGGCTGCCTCTTCCATGAGATTTGCACAGTTTGCGCAGTCGACTTCGATCTTGTAGGTCTTTTTCATGATGATTTCTCCTATACAAATTTAATTCAACAATTAAGTAGTTGTTTAATCGTTATGCTTGCAGTATAATAAGTCCGAGCCGAAAAGTCAATGCCGCGCGGCAATGAACTTCTAAATGGGCTTAAATCATTTCCGAATGGAGTAACGACGATGGAAAACGAAGCTGTTCTGCACGATCACGGCGCGGAGATAAGCGAGCATCTGCGCGATAACGTCGCGAAAACCGAGAGCTTCCGCACGGTGTCGGACATATTCAAGCTGCTTGCCGATTCAAGCCGCGTGAGGATATTCTGGCTTTTGTGCCACTGCGAGCAGTGCGTTGTCAATATATCGCTGCTGACGGGCATGACAAGCCCGGCCGTGTCGCATCATCTGCGCCAGCTCAGGGATTCGGGGCTTATAGTCAGCCGCCGCGACGGTAAGGAGGTCTACTACAAGGCCGCTGCGACCGAGCAGGTGAGGCTATTGCATATTATGATAGAAAAGACGATGGAGATATCCTGCCCCGAAGAGCACGACGGCGATATTCAAAGCGTACCGGAGCTGCCGGAGCTTGACGCCGCAACCGGCGGCGAGGGCAGATACTCCGCCGAGCAGCTCGACACCATACGCCGCGTGCACGATCTTCTGACGGAAAATCTCGACCGGCGCTACACGATCGAGGAGCTGTCGCGGAGATTTTTGATAAATCCTTCGTCGCTCAAGGAGATGTTCAAGGCCGTCTACGGCAAGTCGCTTGCCGCGCACATAAAAGAGCACCGCATGGAGCTTGCCTCAAAGCTTCTGCGCGAAACGGGGCTGAGCATTGCCGAGATCGCCGAGCGCGTGGGCTACGAAAATCAGAGCAAATTCTCCGCAGAGTTTAAAAAATCCGTCGGCAGCTTGCCGACGGAATACAGAAAGCTTTTTTAGAGGCGCATTTTTAGAGGCGAATTACGGCACCTACGGATACGCATATTGCGGTCGCCCGGTGTCGAGACATTGGCAAAAACCGTGACTGCTACGCAACCCGGTAGTGCGTTGCTGAGTTTTGCACCGCACCCCCTGTAGGGAACGGGCTTGCCCGTTCCGTGTGTCACGGTTTTACCTGCACTCACCGGTCGGGCTGACGCAGCAACCGTATCGGCAACAGCGCAAAGGCGCTATTAAAAAAGTGCAGCCAAAGGCTGCACACCATAATTATTCAATATTCACTATTCATCATTCATTATTCATTGGGGCGGTCGCAGACCGCCCCTCTTTTTTGCCTTCCCCTCAAGGGGAAGACAAAAGGTGGTGCGGCAAAAAACTCAGCTTGTACTACCGGGTTGCGTAGCAGTCACGGTTTTCGCCAATATTTCGAACCGGGTACCGGCAATCACCGTATTGGTGACTGCGTCAATTCGCCTCTAAACAAAGGCGGTGGAGGATGGATGTGAAGTACTCGGGCAGATCGGTGGAGACGACGACATGCTCGCCGGTGCGCGGATGGATGAATTTCAGCTCGCGCGCGTGCAGACACTGGCCGCTAAGCCCCTTATCGGGCGAGGGCGCGCCGTAAAGCGCGTCGCCGAGCAGGGGATGCCCGATGTGCGCCATGTGGACGCGGATCTGATGCGTGCGGCCGGTCTCGAGCCGGCAGCGGATGTGCGTGTAGCCGCGATAGCGCGCGATGACCTCCCAGTGCGTGACCGCGCTGCGCGAGCCCTTCTGCGTGACGGCCATTTTCTTGCGGTCGGTCGGATGCCGGCCGATGGGCGCGTTAACCGTGCCCGAATCCTCGCGCATGCCGCCGCGCACGACGGCCTCGTACACGCGCGACAGGCTGCGGTCGGCAAGCTGAGCCGACAGCGCCAGATGCGCAAAATCGTTTTTCGCGACTATCAGCAGTCCCGATGTGTCCTTGTCGATGCGGTGGACGATGCCGGGGCGCTTCTCGCCGCCGATGCCGGACAGCGAGTCGCCGCAGCGGAACATCAGCGCATTCACAAGCGTGCCGTCCGGGTGACCGGGGGCAGGGTGGACTACCATGCCGCGCGCCTTGTTGACGACCAGCAGATCGTCATCCTCGTACACGACGTCGATGGGAATGTCCTGCGGCCTCAGCTCGCAGTCGGCGGCCTCGGGCATGATAAGGCTTATCTCGTCGCCGGGCGCGCACTTGTAGTTTTTCCTGACCGTGCGTCCGCCGACAGTCACCGCTCCGTCCTCGATCAGCCGCGCGGCGGCGCTGCGCGTAAGCTCCGGCACACAGCGCGCAAGGAGAGCGTCGATACGTTCGGCGCTCTCCTGTGCTGTTATCGTTATGATGTTATCGTCCAAATAATCCATTACAGATCCTTAAACTCGGCCAGAATATCCTCAATGCTGAAGTCCTCGCCGGCATCGGCTGCCGACTTCGGCTTTGCCTCCGGCGCTTTTTCGGCAGGCTTCGGCGCGGCCGTGCGCTGCGCAGGGCCGAAATCGTCCCAGAACGCATCGTGCGTCGGCGGAAGCTTGCTCTCCTCGGGCTTGAGCGGCTGAGCCTCCTTGGGCTGCTCGGCGGCCTTGGTGCTTATGCCGAAAATGTCGGCAAAATCGTCAACGGGGTCTGCCGTCGCGCTGCGCTGCATGGGCCGGACCTTTATAGGCTCGTCGTCCTCGTCATCGTCGCCGCGCGAGCCGAAGAAAACATATATCACGAACATCAGGCACGACACGACCAGAACCGCGTCGGCGATGTTGAACACCGCGAAGTTGACAAACTCGAGCTTGAACATGTCCACAACATAGCCGAGGAAAACACGGTCGATGCAGTTGCCGAGCGCACCGGTGAGAAACAGCACTTCGCACCACACCGCAAAGCGCGAGTCGAAAACGCGCTTGACCAGCAGCACGGCGATCACAACGACGAACACCGCCGTCACCGCGAGGAATATCCAGCGCGCATAGTCAACATTGTCAAGCAGGCCGAACGCCGCGCCGGAGTTGTGGATATTAACAAGCTTCACCACGCCCGGGATCAGCTCCTGCGAGCCGGTCGAGAGCGTTATATTTACCGTGACCCAATATTTCAGCCACTGATCCGCAATGAGTATCACCGCGGCAATGATCGCAAAAAGCATGTTCCGATCCTTTCAGTAATAAATACTTACATTATATAATGCACCAAAACCCCACTTTCGTCAAGGTTTTTTAGTGGCGAATTGAGGCACCTACCGATACGGTTTTTGCGTGAACCCGGTTCGAAACAATGGAGAAAACCGTAATTGCCTCGCGTAACGCAAGTGCGCTGATGAATTTTGCACCGCAATCATGTAGGGAACGGGCTTGCCCGTTCCGCATGCTCCGGCTTAGCCGGCATTAAAATAAAAATCAAAAGGGCGGCCAAAGGCCACCCTTTCCTTATGGTCTGTGCTGTCGTTCCCGGTCGGGCTGACGCAAGAACTGTATCGGCATCAGCCTCAATGCGCAACTAAATCCGTGCGCTTGCGCACACAATGGCTCTCAGCCAACTGCTCTCAGCTCTCGGCTGCGGCAAAGCCACACGGTTTCCTCCGCGCCCTCGAACCGGGCAACAGCAATATGCGTATCCGTAGCTGCGGTAAGGCGCCTCTAAAAAGCGCCACTAAAAATCAGCGTTGCCGGTGGTGCGGGGATGAAGCTCGACGTCTCGGATGTTGGAAACGCCGGTGAGGTACATGACCAGACGCTCGAAGCCCAGACCGTAGCCTGCGTGTCGGCAGGAGCCGTAGCGGCGCAGATCGAGGTACCACCAGTAGTCGTCGGGGTTCAGACCCAGCTCGTTCATGCGTGCAAGCAGAACGTCGAGGCGCTCCTCGCGCTGCGAGCCGCCGATGATCTCGCCGACGCCGGGAACAAGGCAGTCGGCCGCGGCAACGGTCTTGCCGTCGTCGTTTGCGCGCATGTAAAACGCCTTGATATCCTTGGGGTAATCGGTGACGAAGATGGGCTTTTTAAAGACCTTCTCGGTCAGGTAGCGCTCGTGCTCGGTTTGCAGATCGATGCCCCATTCAACGGGGAAGTCGAACTTCTCGCCGCTTTTCTTGAGGATATCGACTGCCTCGGTGTAGCTTATGCGGCCGAACTCGTTGGAAACGACGTTCTCGAGGCGCTCGAGCAGCCCCTTGTCCACGAAGGAGTTGAAAAACTGCATCTCCTGTGGGCAGCGCTCGATGACGGTGTTTATGACGTACTTGACCATCGCTTCGGCGTTGTCCATGTAGTCGTAAAGGTCGGCAAACGCCATCTCGGGCTCGATCATCCAGAACTCGGCGGCGTGGCGTTGAGTGTAGGATACCTCGGCGCGGAAGGTCGGGCCGAAGGTGTAAACATCGCCGAAGGCCATGGCGAAGTTTTCGGCGTTGAGCTGGCCGGAAACGGTAAGGCTCGTGACCTTGCCGAAGAAATCCTTGCTGTCATCGACCTTGCCGTCCTCGCGCAGAGGAAGGTCGTTCAGGTCGAGGGTGGTAACGCGGAACATCTCGCCTGCGCCCTCGCAGTCGGAGCCGGTGATGATCGGCGTGTGGACGTATACAAAGCCGTTATTGCGGAAAAATTCGTGCACGGCCTGCGCCGCAACGCTGCGGACGCGGAAGGTCGCCGAGAACAGGTTCGTGCGCGGTCTCAGGTGCTGGATCGTGCGCAAAAACTCGACGCTGTGGCGCTTTTTCTGAAGCGGATAGTCGGGGGTGGATGCGCCCTCGACGGTGACCTCGGTCGCCTTCAGCTCAAACGGCTGCTTTGCGTCGGGCGTGAGCACAAGCTCGCCCTTGGCGATGAACGCCGCGCCGACGTTCTGGTGCGCAAGCTCGTCGTAGTTATCGAGCTTCTCGCGCTCGAGCACGACCTGCAGGCTCTTGAAGCACGAGCCGTCGTTAAGCTCGATAAAGCCGAAATTCTTCATGTCGCGAATGGTGCGCGCCCAGCCGCAGACGGTTATCTCCTTGCCGCCGAAGCTGTCCGCATCGGCAAATATCTGAGCGATCTTAGTGCGTTTCATAATAACACTCCAATCTTTTGTTTTGTTTGTTGACAAGCGATTATTATATACTATTTTTTTCTTCCTTGCAACAAAATTAAAAATGTGATATATTAATATATGTTAATAATGTATTAAGGATAAAAGCTTTTGTGGTGCCGCATGAAGCGGCGCAATTTTTTTGGAGGTCGAAAAAATGCTGGCGGTTGGTCAAACGGTTGTCTATGGAACGCAGGGAGTGTGCACGGTCAAGGAGATAAGCATGCTTAAGCTCGGAAAAACGAAGGGCGAGTACTATGTCCTCAGCCCGATCGACGATCCGGGCAGCACTGTTTATGTGCCGACGGCGAGCGAAAAGCTTGCAAATAAGCTCCGCCCGGTGCTGACGGGCAGCGAGGCAAACGCGCTTATCGACGAGGCAGCGAACGAGCCGCTTGACTGGATAACGAGCGATAACGAGCGCAAAACGGTCTGCGACGATATCGTCAAAAACGGCAGCCGCAAGCAGCTCATGCAGCTTGCCGGAATGCTGTATCGCCGCCGCGAGGCGCTCAAGGATCAGAAAAAGCACTTCCACAATGTCGATGCGCAGTATCTCAAAACGGCCGAGCGCATGCTGCACGGCGAGCTGGCCTATGCTCTGGGCATTGCCGCCGACGACGTCGCCGAGTATATCCGCCGCCGGCTTGCCGGGTGCGATACTTGACGAGAAAGCTATAATATTGTATTATATTTAAGATATCAAGCAATAAGGAGGAGCATATATGGCATTGATTCCTCAGGTGACCTGCCGCCGCTGCGGAGAGAAGTATTCCGCAATGCGCCGCCGCTGTCCCAAGTGCAGCACTCGCAGGGTCCAGAACAGCCGCCGCGCTCCCGGCACAACGCCCAGCGCCGTCAAAGGCACGGCTGCGAATAAAAGAGCGGGCGATAATCGCAAATGGCAGTTTATTTTCGGTGCGATACTCATCGTTGCCATCATAGCGGCGCTCATAGTCATGATAACCGTGAGCCTCGATAATGCGGACAATCCCAATGCTCCGGTTATGCCGACGCCTCCGGCAGATGTCTCTGCCGCGCCGACTCCGACCCCGACTCCGACCCCGACTCCGACTCCCACGCCGGAGATAACCTCGGTCACGATGAGCAGCCCCTACGCAAATCCCTGCACGGAGTTTGCGATCCAGGCCGGCCAGTCGATAACGCTCACAGGCTCGCACTTCCCGATGACGGTCACTGCCGAGTATCAGTGGTCATCGACCGACCCGAACGTTGCAACAGTGACGACCAACGAAAACGGCACCTGCACCGTGACGGGCGTAAGCGCAGGAACGATGAAGGTCGTCCTCTCGTGCTACGGAAAAACCGCCGAATGCACGGTTTATGTGAGAAACTGAAAAAAAGTATTGACAAATCCATCGGCATCGGGTAGAATAACCGTTGCCGATGAAAATGGACGATTGGCGCAGCTGGTAGCGCATCCGCTTGACGTGCGGGAGGTCACAAGTTCGAGTCTTGTATCGTCCACCAAAAGCCTACAGCTTATTTGAGCTGTAGGCTTACTTTTTTTCGGATAAATTTAAACGGAAAATCCGCAGACGTTGAGAGCACCGAAAGATATATCTTTCGGGGCTCAGCGTGTCGAAAAAGTCCAGCCCAGCTGGGCTTTTTTGCGTTTATATGATAAAATGGTTCTGGGTGATGAAAGATGCTGGAACGCGGAAAAATGGATCGTGGTGTCATAGAGATTGTCGATACGGAGAGCTTGGTTCCCAAGGGGCATCTGTTGCGAAAAATAGATGAAGCAGTAGATTTTAACCGGCTCTATGAAATGGTGGAACCATTGTACAGCGAAGATACCGGGCGGCCCAGCGTGGACCCTGTTGTGCTGTTCAAAATGGTGCTGATCCAGCATCTGTACGGCCTGCCATCTCTGCGGCGGACGGCGGATGAGATCAGCGCAAATATCTGCTACCGTTGGTTTCTGGGCTATACACTCCAAGAGGAAACACCGCATTTCTCCACGGTGAGTTATAATTTCCGACACCGCATTCCACAGCGACTCTGTCCCCTACGCCGGCGTGGCCGGACAAAAGTACTACGCCGTTGTCATCTTCTTTGCGAAGAACAGCAGCGGCTCGGATTCCCGCTCATATACAACATCGATCACAACTGCGAAATGAGTATTCAATAAGATAAAGCTAAATATTCTCAAGCAAAAAGGCTGGCAACGTTTTGCCAGTCTTCTTGTCTTTATTGAATTCGGAAACTACCCGTTGTGCCGGTAGAGGTATCCCGCAAAACGCTTTAGCTTCAAGCATCGAGCGAAAAAAATGTTTGCAGACTCCAGCTGACTTCATTCAGCCGGAGTCTGCAAACTACGTCTTCTTTTTCACTGCTCCCTTTTGCGCAACTTATTGTACCTGATCGTTCACGCCGCTTTCGTACTGGTATTTTGCGAGCAAAAGGAAAGCAGGAGCATATCAGGCAATATGCTCCTGCGAATTTGATTTTAATTGCTAATTGCCGTTATTCTAACTTTGTTACCTCAAGGCTAAATACAAGGTCATCGAAGTCGTCGTCATAAACATAGTCGTTGCAATGAAAAACATAACTATTCTCCCCTGTTTTGTCTACGATCATTGCTGGAACAGCGGATGGTGTATGATTTATAATGTCCTCCCGCCATCCCCTTGCCGAATTGTAAATGCTTATAACACCTGATTTCATGTCAATTTCTACATTGAACTTTTGTGGTGCTGTTCTTTCAGAAAATTGCATTCCCGTAAACTCGCCCCGGCCAAGCTTAACTCTCTCACCGTTAATATATACTGCGCCTTTAAATTTAAACAAACTCAATCCGATACATTGTTCATAATCAGAATTTGTAGATATAAATTCAAAATGAAGAATGTATCTGCCCGGAGAATCAATCATCCTGTATAACCTTGAATACAACTTGCCATCATATATAATTTCATTTTTATTATAAAAAATTTTGTTATTCGGTATCATGTTTTCCTCTCTTTCACGGTCTGAAGTGCCTGTGTGGGTCTAAAATGTCATGTTCCCAAGGAGTAACTCGGATAAAATTAAAAAAGTTATCTCCCGACCGACCATTTGGATGGTGAAGTTCCATAGGATACATCTTCCCATTGTTTGGGTTCAGCGCCAATGGGGGCTCTTCCCTGGCTCATACGCAACAGATCTTCAGGTGAGTATTCCTTATAGTTCGTTAAAGCTTCATTTTTCCAATATCTCTGTCGTACAGTTGACCACGATGGCACATTCCCCGCTCTTGTAAGATTGGAAATGTCGTCTCCGACTTTCCAGCCAACCTTGGCCACATCTTTTGCTTTATTGGCATGAGATATTGAGCTTACTACCTCAACTCCACGCCGGGCATATCCCGAAGAAGGAACACCGGGCAGCAACGCAAGCGTGTCAAGTGCCGCCCAGCCGAGATTCACCAAAGAAGGTGACTCGAGAAAATCATCCCAACTCAATGCCGCCATGAACACGTCAAGTATATCCCAAAACAGTTCGCCCGTCGGGTCAACGCGCATAACGGGATTGTTTTCGCAATATGCGAACATGTTGGTGCTCAGGAGGCCTGTTGCGTCCGTCGATGCGTAGCTGTCGGCGTTTATGAAGCGCCCGATCTCGGGGTCATAGTAGCGAGACTGGAGATAATAGAAGCCAGTCTCGCTGTCGTAGTAGTAGCCGCGGTAGCGCAGGGGATTTACATTCGCAAGTGTGCCGCTGCTGCTCAGCAGCTTACCCCACGGGTCGTAGCTGTAGCTTGCAACAACGTTTCGGCTGCCGTCAACGATCCGGACTACATCTCCCTGAGCGTTGAGAACATAGTAGTACACCTTGCCGTTGTACTTCATTGCCAGCGGCTGGCAAATAATCTGTTTTTTAATATACACCGTGCACGCCGCGCTGTCAAATATCAAAATGAAAGCAGGAGCATATCGGGCGATATACTCCTGCTAATTTGATTTTATGCTATCTCTTTGTTAAAGCAGCTTCTTTGAACGCCAAAACACGCTCTGCTTCTTTCTCGCATTTGGACGGGTAAGAAACAATCAAAAACACCATCCATGGCTCACTTTCGTCAGTCGGCATTTCATGTGTCCAGTTTATGCTCTGTTTATGCAGCAAAAACTCATCTTTCATATCAACGCTAGATAAACACAGTATCCGACGCTGTATAAGTTGTCTATATGATGGGTATCCCTGTTCGATGCACACATTAACATACACTTCACTACTCCATGGAATAAAAATCGTTTTTTCCATATTGGAGAAGAATATATGAGCACCTTCACTGTCGATAGTGATAAATGTTTTGCAAGTTGGATCACGTAACATGTAGTACACGCAAATCACGTCGAGAACTACAAAAACGAACATCAAAATCAGCCAAAACGTTTCATAAGGCCACTTCAACAATCCATAAACCGAAACCACTGTGGGAATAGAATATCCTATGATATTTTGAACAAGGTCTCGTTTACCTGGATTATACGTTTTCGGCTTAAGGGAGTTTTTCACATTGCTACCTCCCACTTGCATACCGTGAGTGATGCCTTGAGAAAAGTGTTTCAATGCTTATTCCGAAAGTAAACGAAAATGTATTTTTCACCGTTTTAACAATGATTTTTGCAGCTTTGGCCTTCGTAGAACCAACCAACCATGCACTACCTCTGTCTACCAAAGTATCAATTGCTGCTTGTGCACCAACGGCTGCGGTTTTGCCTTTGATCTTACTTCTGTTTATATTTTGGTTGATAGTTTCAGCCACTGTAGATACGCCCACATTTTTGACTATATTGACTGCTAAATTAAGCGCCTTACTTGCAACTTTAAAGCCAATTGTAAAGCTTGATGCAGCTCCAACTGCACCTTGTACAGCAACATCTACCCAGTTTATGTCTCGCAGCTTTGTATCAGTTGCTAATTGAGTTAGGACTTCCATTCCCGCGCCTAGCGCCGCGCCCGCAACAATATTCCAAAATTCACCATCCGGATCACTTCTGTTCACCGGGTCATTTTCGCAATACGCGAACATGTTGGTGCTCAGGAGGCCGGTGGCATCGGTTGATGCGTAGCTGTCGGCGTTTATGAAGCGGCCGATCTCGGGGTCGTAGTAGCGCGACTGGAGATAGTAAAAACCTGTCTCGGAATCATAGTAATAACCGCGATAGCGCAGAGGATTTATGTCCGCCAGCGTTCCGCTGCTGCTTATTATCTTGCCCCAGGGGTCATAGGTATAACTCGCAACAACGCTGCGGCTGCTGTTGACTATACGG
>MNSZ01000051.1:103931-112537 GCA_001916715.1 Firmicutes bacterium CAG:24053_14 | reverse complement strand
CAACCATGCGCTGGCGGTCAGCATCGGTCTGATCGAAAGCGTCCCGAAAAAACTGATCCTCTGCCTTTGCAGCACCTGCGCCGATAATTTCTACGGCACGGGTGCTTATTATTTACGCAGGATCGACCCGAACCAAATGGCAAAAGACACTTGCACCTACTGCAACAGCAGAAAAGGGCTGGATTATGAGATTGTCCGCAAATAGCAGATGTTTTATCGGAAAAAGCTGAATTTGCACAAGTGACGCTCCGTCTTTCGGGTGATATAATCTTCTTGTCTTACAGGACAAGCAGGTACAATCAAGTCGCTTGTGAGAAAGGAGTTATGTGGTTGGAACAGATTGTACCGAAATACTCTGTCGGAAAACGGACATACTCTGTCGATGAGATACGCTCCATACTGAATATCGGGCGTAGAAAAGCATATGAACTGTGCAATTCGGGAGAGTTCAAAATCGTCCGTATCGGCAGAACCATAAGAATTTCAAAACTCTCTTTCGATGAGTGGCTTGATAATATCACAGATAACGGAGGTATTTGATATGGCTTCAATCGTAAAGAGAGGCAAAACATATTCTGTCGTTTATTATGAGGGCGAGGGTTCAAATCGTCATCAGGTATGGGAATCGGGGCTGAGCTATTCGGCAGCCAAATCCCGCAAAGCAACGATTGAATATGAGAAAGAACAGAACACCCATGTGGATCACAATGATATTACCGTAAGCGAGTTCTTGTATGAGTTCATCGAAAAATACGGTGAGAAAAAATGGGTGGCATCAACCTATGACGGAAATGTAGGCTTGCTTGAAAATTATGTCCATCCCTATTGGGGCGACAAAAAACTTCGCAGCATCCGCACCAAGACCGTCGATGACTTTTATCATTTTCTGTTGAACGAAGCAGAGCCGCAACCAATATGGGCAAACCAAAGCGGGAGCATATCAGCCCCTCAACCATTCATGACATCCACAAGGTTCTGCGATGTGCTTTCAATCAGGCGAAAAAGTGGGAGTACATTGCGAAAAATCCGTTTTTGGATGCGACACTGCCGGAGCACAAGGAGGCTAAACGGGATGCCTTGACTCCCGAACAACTGCAAAGAGTATTGGACTTTACCGACCGCACCGACATCTACGACTTATATGTGATGCACTGTGCGATACAACTGGCGTTTGCTTGTTGTATGCGCGGCGGTGAGGTCGGTGGAACGCAGTGGGAGCGCTTTAGCCGGAGTGATCAGGTGCTATACATCGACCGTGTGATTGACCGTGTTGATAAGAAACTGATTGAAAAGCTACCCAAAATGGACATCCTTTTCCGCTTTCCAAACCTCTATCCGGGCACACGGACGGTGATTGTCTTAAAGCAGCCGAAAACGGAGGGCAGTATTCGTACTGTCTACATTCCCGAAACCGTTGCAAAGAAGCTCGAAAAGCTCAGAGAGATGCAAATGAAGCTGAAACTGGAGCTTGGCGACGACGGCTATATGGATTATGGCCTGATTATCTGCCAAGCCAACGGCCGACCGATTATGACCGAGCATCTGAATAAACGATTCAAGGAAGTCCTTATTGGTCTGAACGACCCGACAATCAATGTCGATAATGTCGTGTTTCACAGTTTACGGCATACGAGTACGGGCGTAAAACTTCGGCTCTCCAAGGGCGATCTAAAAGCGGTACAGGGTGATGGCGGATGGAACTCTCCCGATATGGTGACCAAGCGCTATGCGCACATTCTTGACGAGGATCGCCGTCGCCTTGCTGATGAGATGGAGCAATCCTTTTACAAAGGCAAGACAGAAGAAGCACCCGTTACTGCCGCACCCGCACTTGATGCAGAAGCTCTTGCGAGCCTGCTTGCCAGCAATCCTGAACTACTCAAAAAGGCTTTGGAGCCTGTCCAGCTTGCTAATAACACCTGATTTTATTAGCAGAGAGCAAATTAGCAAAACGCACCGTATTAGCAAACGGGCTGAAAACCGAATGAAAATGCCGTCGATAATGCGGTGCGTATTAGCAAAATGCCAGCTGTGGAAATAAGAAAAAGGTGATTGGTCTTGAACACGAAATGCAAATCCTGCGATTAGCAATTAGCAAGCAGCCAAACACAGCAGCAAATAAGGAAAGCCGAAAACCCTTGAAAACAAAGGCTTTCGGCGTTGTTTGTGGCGCGCCAGAAGGAACTCGAATCCCCGACCTTCCGCTTAGGAGGCGGACGCTCTATCCAACTGAGCTACTGGCGCATATTTAATTTTAAGGGCGACCGCCCCTCTGGCGGGGAACGCTCTTGGTTCTCTTAGGAGGCGCACGCTCTATCCTGGTGAGCTACGGAGGCATAACAGGGTTATTTTAACCCATGGTGTCATAAATGTCAACACCGCAAAAATGCATCCATTAGCGGCCTTTTTCTGAACTTTTTGTTACAGCCCTTGACTTTGATTTCAAAAAAGCCGATAATCATTCCATTATACATTTAAAATAGGAGAAGTGCTGAATGCTCAAACTAAAAGGCATAACCAAGGACTATGCTGTCGGCGACGAGACTGTGCATGCGCTCAAGGGGATCGATCTTGAGTTCAGAAAATCCGAGTTTGTCGCCGTGCTCGGCCACTCGGGCTGCGGCAAAACAACGCTGCTGAACATTATCGGCGGGCTGGATCAGTACACCGACGGCGACCTTGTGATCAACGGCCGCTCGACCAAGGAATACACCGACCGCGATTGGGACACCTACCGCAATCATTCGATCGGCTTTGTTTTTCAGTCGTATAACCTCATACCTCATCAGACGGTGCTTGCAAATGTTGAGCTTGCCCTCACCCTATCGGGCGTTAGCAAAGCAGAGCGGCGCGAGCGTGCAGTCAAAGCGCTTGAGCAGGTCGGACTTGGCGATCAGCTCGGCAAGAAGCCGAACCAGATGTCCGGAGGCCAAATGCAGCGCGTTGCAATCGCCCGTGCACTTGTTAACGACCCGGACATTCTGCTGGCCGACGAGCCTACGGGCGCTCTTGATTCGGAAACGAGCGTGCAGATCATGGAGATACTCAAGGAGATATCCAAGGATAAGCTCATCATCATGGTCACGCACAATCCCGAGCTTGCCGACAGCTACGCTTCGCGCACAATCAGGCTTAAGGACGGACTGATAACCGGCGATACGATGCCGTATTCGGCGCAGGTTGATGAGGTTTCGGAGCCTGTGCAGCGCAAGACCGCAATGAGCTATATTACAGCGCTCTCGCTGTCGCTGAATAACCTCATGACCAAAAAGGGGCGCACGATACTCACAGCCTTTGCAGGCAGCATCGGCATAATCGGCATTGCGCTGATACTGTCGATATCGACCGGTGTCAACAACTATATTGACCGGGTTCAGGAGGACACCTTGTCGTCCTACCCGATCTCGATACAGGCAGAGTCGGTTGACATGTCGTCGCTCATGACGACGCTCATGGGCATAAACTCCGAAAATGCGGAGAATAAACACGACAAGGACGCGGTTTACGGCAACACCATCATGTACGAAATGATGAATGCCATGACCAGCGCCGAGATCCAGGAAAACAACGTAACAGATCTCAAGGTGTTTCTCGACGAGCAAATGAGTAAGGACTCAAAGCTCAGCCAAAACGCGACTAACATCCAGTACACCTACAATCTGCCGATGAACCTTTACACGAAGGATGACGACGGTAAGATCGTCAAATCCGACGTCATGAGCCTTATGAGCAAAATGCGCGCCGGCGTGATCGGCGACGAGGCTGAGCAATCGGTGAACCAGTCGATGAACAACATGTTCTCCTCCTCCGGCATGAGCAGCACGCAAAGCCAGTTTGTCGTTTGGCAGGAGATGCTGCCCGGAGATGACGGACTTATAAGCCCCATGCTGCAAAATCAGTACGATGTACTGTACGGCAGCTGGCCGAAAAACTATGACGAGGTTGTTCTGATCGTTGACGAAAACAACGAGGTATCGGACATGGTGCTGTATGCGCTGGGACTGAAGTCATCAAACGACATGCTGTCGGCCATGACGGGCTACATGAGCGGCGAGGAAGTTGACACAACAAAGCTTGAAAGCTGGAGCTATGCCGATGTCTGCAAAAAGACCTTCAGCCTCATTCTCCCTGCCGACTGCTGGCAAAAGGATCCCGAAACGGGCAAATACAAGGACATCAGCAGCGATGAGCTTGGACTTAAAACGCTGTACGCCAACGGTATAGAGCTTAAAATAGTCGGCGTTGTGCGCCAGAGCGCGGATGCCGTAACCGGCATGATGAACGGTGCGATAGGCTATACGAACGCGCTGACCAAATATGTCGTCGAGCAGACGGCGCAGAAGGAGCTTGTTAAGCAGCAGCTTGACGATGCGCAGCACGATGTGTTCACCGGGCTGCCGTTTAAAGAAAACGACAAAACGCTATCCTTGGACGACATTAAAAAGGCTGTGCAGGACTACTGCGCCGGCATAGATCAGGCAAAAAAGGCCGAGCTTTATACAGCTTATATGTCACTTGCTCCGGATTCGTATGTAAGCTCAATGATCGACGAAAAGCTTGACGGCGTATCACGCGAGGATATCGAAAAGCAGGTCGTTGAAAGCTATCCCGAGTATGCCGATATGCTTTCGGCAATGGACGACGAGACGCTGTTCAGCTACATGCGCGAGATGATGACCGAGCAGATAAAAACCGCCTATGCCGACGAGGTGAAAAAGCAGATGAGCCAGCTCTCGACCGCTTCCCTTGCTGAGGCGTTTGATAACTGCTATCTCACCGATGAAGGCTACAAGCTCATATACGATGAGCTTATGCCGGAGACATTCTCCGATTCAAGCTATGAAAAGAATCTGCGCACACTGGGCTATGTTGATCTCGACTCACCTTCCGGCGTTAACATCTACGTTGCAACATTCGCCGCAAAGGATGCCGTCGCCGAGGTGATTGAGGACTATAACTCGACAGTCGCCCCCGAAGATCAGATAAACTACACCGACTATGTAGCGCTTATAATGAGCTCAGTGACTACGATAATCGACGTCATATCCTATGTTCTCATAGCATTTGTTGCTATAAGCCTTATTGTTTCGAGCATTATGATCGGCATCATAACCTATATCAGCGTCCTTGAGCGTACGAAAGAGATCGGCATTCTGCGCGCTATCGGCGCTTCGAAGAAGGATATCTCGAGCGTATTTAATGCCGAGACCGTCATCGTCGGCTTCGGAGCAGGACTTATCGGAATTTTGGCTACCATACTTCTGTGCATCCCGATAAACGCCGTCGTCCATCATCTGACCGGCATTTACTCAATAAACGCCGTGCTGCCGCCGCTTGCAGCCATTGCGCTGATTGCCATCAGCATGCTGCTGACTGTCGTTGCCGGACTTATCCCATCCCGCGTTGCGGCAAACAAGGATCCCGTCGTCGCCCTGCGAACCGAATAAAATCAAAGTCCCACGTTCCGATCGGAACGTGGGATTTTTCAGGCACGAAAAAGCCGCCGGCAGGCGGCTTTTTCGTTTACTTATGAAGCATTGTATATGCTTTTTCTCGGGCGATGGCACGCTGGAGCGAAAGCTCTGCGCGCTTAAGGTCAACATTGGCTGCTCTGCTCTCAAGGCGCTGACGCGCTCTGCGCTCGGACGCCTGGGCGCGGGCAAGGTCAATGGTCTCGGCTCTCTCTGCCGTGCGTGCAAGCAGGATAACTTCGTTATCGGCTACGCTGAGAACTCCGCCGCTTATTGCGGCAAAATGGTCCTCACCCTCGCTGACATACTTCACGACGCCTTCCTTGAGCGCACCGATCATGGGAGCATGGTCGGAAAGCACGCCTACGTCGCCGTCTGACAGCGGTACAAGCGCATAGCATACCATCGAATCGCAGACCACACCGTCTGCCGTTGCAATCTGAAAATGGATCTTATCTGCCATGGCTCTTACCTGAACTGATCGCGCTTTGCGAGCACTTCATCTATCGTTCCGCACATGAGGAACGCCTGCTCGGGAAGGTCATCGCACTCGCCGCCCAGAATAGCCTGGAAGCCGCGGATGGTATCCTCCATCTTGACATATGCGCCCTTGACGCCGGTGAAGTTTTCGGCAACGTGGAATGGCTGCGAGAGAAATCGCTGGATCCTTCTTGCGCGGCTGACGGTAGCCTTATCCTCAACGCTCAGCTCGTCCATACCGAGAACTGCGATGATATCCTGCAGCTCCTTGTACTTCTGGAGCACAGCCTGAACCGCGCGCGCAGTCTCGTAATGCTCCTTGCCGAGGATGTTCGGATCGAGAATTCTTGAGGTGGATTCCAGAGGATCGACGGCCGGGTAAATACCGAGCTCTGAGATGCTTCGTGACAGAACGGTGGTCGCGTCAAGGTGAGCAAACGCCGTTGCCGGAGCAGGGTCGGTAAGGTCGTCGGCAGGAACGTAGATCGCCTGAACCGAGGTTACAGAGCCGTTGCGCGTGGAGGTTATACGCTCCTGCAGCGAGCCCATTTCGGTCGCCAGAGTCGGCTGATAGCCGACGGCCGAGGGCATACGTCCGAGCAGCGCCGAAACCTCGGAGCCTGCCTGAGTGAATCTGAATATGTTGTCGATAAACAGCAGCACGTCCTGGCCGGACTCATCACGGAAGTTCTCCGCAATAGACGCGCTCCGGGCGGCTCGTTCATCTGTCCGAATACAAGCGCAGTCTTATTGATAACGCCGGATTCGGTCATTTCGTGCCAGAGGTCATTACCCTCACGGCTGCGTTCGCCGACGCCGGCAAAAACGGAGTAGCCGCCGTGCTCGTAAGCTACGTTGCGGATAAGCTCCATGATAAGCACGGTCTTGCCGACGCCTGCGCCGCCGAACAGGCCGATCTTGCCGCCCTTGGAATAAGGCGCGAGCAGGTCAACGACCTTGATGCCGGTTTCAAGTATTTCGGTGGATGGGGCAATATCCGTAAACGCAGGTGCCTGCCTGTGAATGGGCATATACTCTTCGGCGTTTACAGGACCCTTACCGTCGATAGGCTCGCCGACGACATTGAACATGCGGCCGAGCGTTGCCTCGCCGACAGGCATTTTAATGGGTGCTCCCGTATCGACCGCAGGGCAGCCGCGGGACAGTCCGTCGGTCGAAAACAGCGAGATGCATCTTACGCTGTTATCGCCGATGTGCTGCACAGCCTCCATGACGATCTTATGGTCATCGAGGTTTACCTCGATAGCATTATAGATATCCGGCAGCTTGCCGGAGGGAAACTGGACGTCAACAACGGGGCCTATGACCCTTCTGATTATTCCGTTTTCCATTGACATACCTCCTGTTTAAGGGGTTTTAAAGGGATGATTACTTTTTCTTTTTAAGCGCGGATGCACCGCCGACGATCTCGGATATCTCGGTCGTGATCGCGGCCTGGCGCGCGCGGTTGAGCTTGAGATCAAGCTCGGAAATAAGGCTCTTGGTGCTGTCGGCAGCGGCGGTCATTGCGGTCATTCGCGCCGAGTGCTCGCCGCACTTGGAGTCGAGCAGAACGCTCATTATCTTGTTGTTAAGATAAAGCTGCATTACGCTTTCAAGGACGCTGTTCGTGTCCGGCTCGAAGATGAATATCCGGCCATGTCCCTGATTTTCGCTCTTTTCCGGCACAGCCGGAAGGTACTGCACACAGGTAGCATCCTGTCTCAGCGCCGTGACATAGTGCTGGTAGACAAGGTGGACCTCGTCATATTCGCCGCTTGTGTACAGACTCTTGAGATAATCTGCGACCTCAAGTGCCTCGTCAATATTCGGCGTATCACTCAGCTCGGCAAAGGTTTTTATAACATTGAGCTTGCTGTTTGCAAGAACATCCTTGCCCCAGCGGCCGCAGACAACAAGGCCATATTCCCTACCGGCCTGCTTGATGACCGAATTTGCATAGTGCAGTATCGAGCTGTTGTACGCTCCGCAGAGTCCACGATTGCCCAAAAACAGGACATAGCAGACCTTTTTGACTTCCTTATGGGGCTTTATGAAGCGATTCTCCAGTCCCGACGAAGCCGACAGCAGCGTGTCCATGACCTCTTGACTCTTTTCAGAGAAGGGGCGCATTGCCTGCATGCTGCTCTGCGTTCTGCGCAGTTTGGACACCGCGACCATCTTCATAGCCTTGGTTATCTGCTCGGTGTTCTTCACGCTTTTTATTCGCGTGCGAATGGCGCGCATATTAGCCATTAATGCCCCTCCCTTCTCCGTTTATCAGAAAGTCTTCTTGAAATTTACGATACATTCTTTAAGCTTTGCCTGCTGATCTGCACTCAGCTTCTTGCCGCTGAGCACTTCACCCTGGAATTCAGGGTAGCTGCGGTTTACATAATCAATAAGCTCAGACTCGAAACGTGCAACATCCGAAAGCTCAAGGTCGTCGGCGTAGCCCTCGGAAACTGCGAAGATCGCAATTACCTGATCGGCAGCGCTCATAGGAACATACTGTCCCTGCTTGAGAACTTCGGTCATACGTGCGCCGCGATGCAGCGTATCGCGGGTGGACTTGTCAAGATCCGATCCGAACTGTGCAAACGATGCAAGCTCGCGATACTGAGCAAGGTCAACACGCAGACGGCCTGCGACCTG
>MNSZ01000051.1:38714-103920 GCA_001916715.1 Firmicutes bacterium CAG:24053_14 | reverse complement strand
ACCGTCGGTAATGGAAATGACGTTTGTCGGGATGTAAGCGGAGATGTCGCCTGCCTGGGTCTCGATGATCGGCAGTGCGGTCATGCTGCCGCCGCCGGATTCTTCATTAAGACGTGCCGCTCTTTCAAGCAGTCTGGAGTGCAGATAGAAAACATCGCCGGGGTATGCTTCGCGTCCGGGCGGTCTCTGGAGCAGCAAAGAGATCTCGCGGTAAGCGGTGGCCTGCTTGCTCAGGTCGTCGTATACGATAAGAACATCCTTGCCGTTGTACATGAAGTACTCACCCATTGCAGCACCGGCATAAGGAGCGATATACAGCATGGGAGCAGGCTCGGATGCCGTTGCGGCAACAACGATCGTGTAATCCATAGCGCCGTGACTGCGCAGCTTTTCGACAACGCTCGATACGGTAGATTCCTTCTGGCCGATGGCAACGTAGATGCAGATAACATCCTTGCCCTTCTGGTTGATGATAGCGTCGAGCGCGATCGCGGTCTTACCGGTCTGGCGGTCGCCGATGATAAGCTCACGCTGGCCGCGGCCGATAGGAACAAGCGCGTCGATAGCCTTCAGGCCGGTCTGCAGAGGCACGGAAACCGGCTGCCTTGAAAGCACGCTCGGAGCGGGGCTCTCGACCGGACGGAAGGAGTCTGTCTTGATGGGGCCTTTGCCGTCGATGGGGCTGCCCATTGCGTCAACAACGCGGCCGATAAGCGCATCGCCGACAGGAACTTCAACGATCCTGCCTGTGCGGCGGACGCTGTCGCCCTCCTGAAGATGGCCGAACGGTCCGAGCAGGACTACGCCGACATTGTTTTTATCCAGATCCTGTACCATGCCCTTGAGTCCGCCGGGGAACTCGAGCATCTCGCCTGCCATAACGTCGGCAAGGCCGGATACGCGGCAGATACCGTCGCCGAGGGTGATGACCTCGCCGGTCTGGAATACGTCTATATCGCCGTTGACCTTCTCAAGCTGCTGCTTGATTCCGTCGGCGATAGATCTCATCTGACTGTCGCTCTGGCGGGTGTTGTCTTCAACATCCTGGCTGAGCCTGTCGAGCGTGTGGGCAAGGGTGCCGTCATAAACGGTATCGCCCACCTGCATACGCACGCCGCCTATAACATCGGAATCGACCTCATTGTGGCATGAGATAAAGGTCTCGCATATTATCTGCGTGAGCTTCTTCATTTCCTCGTCGCTCAGCGGCTGCGCGCTCTTTATTGAAATGTCAAGTTTTTTAAGTTCGTTCATGTTCAAAATGTCACTCGGCATTGCCGATACCAATTCTTTAATTTGTTCGATAAACTTATCATTCAGCGCCTGCTTGGAGTCCTCAAAATTGCCGTTGCGAAGTACCTCTGCGGTTATCTCGGCTACGCGGCGCACAGCGTCGGACGACACTCTGTCACGCATCTGAGCCATAAGCTGGCCTTCGCTCTTTTCGGCATTCTCGACAAGGCTTTTTGCCTCTTGTTCTCCGGCAGCCGCTATTGCCGCTCCGTCAGCTTCGGCCTGGGCCTCGGCATCCTTAAGAAGCTGCTGCTTGCGCTCTTCGTTTTCGGCTCTGGCTTTTTCGATATCCTCTCCGAGGGCTTTGGCCTGAGCCTTGGCTTTTTCGGAGTTTTCGATCTCCTCGCCTATGCCGCGTCTGCGGCTGCCGAACATCTTGTCGAAAAGATTCATCTTTCGGCAGATGAGATACAAAGCGCCGAACAGTATGATAAAGTTAACTATTTTCCATATGATATCCACTTGAGACGTCGATGAGCGCCTTGTTATCCTGCGCACCGCTGCCGACAAGACGGTCGGACAGCAGAGCGACAAGCTCGGGCATGCTGCCGTCAATTTCGCCGACGGCGGCCTTTTCCTCGCTTTTCACTCGCTCACGGACGTTTTTATGAAGCTGCTCGGCCTCGGCATGGGCGGCATTGAGCACCTCGCCCTTTGCCTTTTCGGCATCGCTGCGCGCCGCGTTTATAACGCCGCGGGCTTCAGCGCCGGTCTGAGCAAGCTCCTGTGCAAGCTGTGCCTTGTTCTCTTCAAGTGCGGTCTCGGCTTTCTTTCCCTCGGCAAGGCCTTCGTCAATGCGTGCCTTGCGCGCGTCCATAAAGCTGAGAACGGGCTTGAAAAGGAATTTGTTCAACAGGAACATAAACAGGAAGAAGCTGATAATAGTAAGTATGAACTCAGGTACGCTGATCTGCAGTCCAACTATGTCTAAAATCAATCTGGTCTCCCCCTTTCAAGATGCTATTTCTATTCTTACATCTTGGCAATAAGCACGAATGCGATGACCAGACCATAGATGGCCAGCGCTTCCATAAAGCCCATTGCAAGGATCATGACAGACTGAAGCTGACCTTTCATATCCGGCTGACGTGCCATACCCTCAAGTGCCTTCGAGGCTGCAAGACCCTGGCCGATACCGACGCCGATCGTGCTCAGGCCGATGGCCAGTGCAACGCCTATTGCGATAAGACCCTGTGCTATTGACATTTGTGTTTCCTCCTATAATTGTGTATGTGTTTACTTGTTTATTCTTCGTCTTCGGTCGCTTCATTGATGAATACTGCAAGCAGCATGGTAAATACCATTGCCTGAATGAAGCAGAACAGAAGACTAAGTATGTGCATGACTATAGGCAATCCTACCGGGAACAGTTCAAACAGCGTTTCCGCTGCAAGCTCTTCGCCGTAGATATTGCCGTAAAGTCGCAATGCCATGGAAAGCGGACGCGTAAACTGTTCGAGGATCAGGATCGGGAACAGGAACGCAAATGGCTTGAAGAACGTGCCGAGGTATTTGCCGAGGCCGCGCTTTTTTATGCCGGACGACTGGATGGCGACAAAAGATATGGTCGACAGCGCCGCCGTTACCGTCAGCACCGATGTAGGGACCGTGAACAGATCTCCCGATCCGGGAATAAGTCCGGAATAGTTACACACGATGATAAGGACAAAAAATGAGCCCAGCATCGGGAAATAGTGCCGTGCCTTCTTCTCTCCCAGGACTCCGGCAAAGAAGTTCAAAAGTCCGCCCACAGCCATTTCCGCAATATTTTGCAGCGGGCCGGGCACGTCTTTCATCTTGCGCGTCGCTATTATGCTAAACAGCAAAATGACCGCCATTATCACCCACATAGAATAGATAGTCTTGGTCGGCATCAAAAAGTTTTCAAAGAATTCTTTCAATTATTTTTCACCTCCGTCCGCCGTATCTTTACTTTGCGGCTGAGTTTTGTTGACCATCATCTTCAAAAACAGCATTCCGCCGCCGGACAGACCGACGGCCGCCGCAATGAGCGTTGCCGTCATCGGAAGATCATATGTCTTACAAACAAAGAAGCAAATGGCAAGAGCAGCCGCGTCAAGCAACAGCCGCAGCATATTAACGCCCATTACAGCCGCCATATTCGACGCATTCAGGTTTGCTTTGCTTATGCGCATATTGATATATGCCACCGCAGCGCCGAGCACCGCACCGCCGAGCACCGATAAAATGTCCGTAAGGTTCATAAGCCTTCCTCATTTAAGCAACAGGTCAAACTATTTTATAACATTATTATTTAACAACAAATTAACGCGAAATGCAACGTGTTTTTGAGCGTT
The DNA here is from genome assembly GCA_001916715.1 of Firmicutes bacterium CAG:24053_14. Lineage (GTDB taxonomy): Bacteria > Bacillota > Clostridia > Oscillospirales > Oscillospiraceae > F23-B02. The sequence continues at coordinate 100,309 of MNSZ01000051.1, read as the reverse complement.
TTTAAGCATTTTTTAATAATTGTACAATTTCTGCGTGATTGTCGGTTTCCATTTCAGCATCGTTTCGGCATTTTGCATTTGCCATGCATTAGCATCGCATGCCTGATAAACGGTGAAAACGCAAGGAGCCGGGCTTCCCGGCTTCTTACGTTTTCATGCGCTGTTTACTTATTTAATATCTCCATAAACTCCTCGCCGGTTATGGTTTCCTTCTCATAGAGGAATTTTGCAAGCTCATCGAGCTTATCGCGGTTATCGGTGAGGATCTTTATGGCCTTGTCATGCTGCTTTTTGATAAGCGCAACGACCTGCCGGTCAATTTCGGCCTGAGTATCGGCAGAGCATGCAAGCGATGTGTCGCCGCCGAGATACTGGTTATTGACGGTTTCCATTGCGACCATATCGAAATCATCACTCATGCCGTAGCGCGTTATCATAGCTCTGGCGAGCTTTGTCGCCTGCTCAATATCGTTAGATGCACCGGTCGTTACAGAGCCGAATACTACCTCCTCGGCAGCGCGGCCGCCTGTAAAGGTCGCTATCTTATTTTCTATCTCCGACTTGCTCATAAGATAATGGTTGCCCTCTTCGACCTGCATGGTGTAGCCCAGCGCGCCGGAGGTGCGCGGAACGATGGTGATCTTCTGCACGGGCGCGGAATTTGTCTGCTTTGCGGCGACAAGGGCATGGCCTATCTCGTGATATGCAACTATGTGCTTTTCGTGGTCGGTCATAATAGCATTTTTCTTCTGGTAGCCGGCTATGACGACCTCGATGCTCTCCTCAAGGTCTGCCTGAGTCGCAAAGCGCCGTCCGTCGCGCACGGCGCGCAGAGCCGCTTCATTGACGATATTTGCAAGCTCGGCGCCCGATGCGCCGGAGGCCATGCGCGCGATCTTGTTAAAGTCAACGTCCTCGGCTATTCTTATCTTTTTGGCGTGGACCTTGAGTATCTCCTCCCTGCCCTTGAGGTCGGGAAGCTCAACCGGAACGCGGCGGTCAAAGCGGCCTGGGCGCGTAAGCGCCGGGTCAAGCGACTCGGGGCGGTTTGTTGCGGCAAGGATTATTACGCCGTTATTGCCCTCAAAGCCGTCCATTTCGGTCAAAAGTTGGTTCAATGTCTGCTCGCGCTCGTCGTTTCCTCCGAGCTGACCGTCACGCTTTTTGCCGATAGCGTCGATCTCGTCGATGAAAACTATGCAGGGCGCTTTTTCCTTCGCCTGTTTGAACAGATCGCGCACCTTGCTTGCACCCATACCGACGAACATCTCGACAAACTCAGAGCCGGACATTGAGAAGAACGGAACATCCGCTTCGCCGGCGACGGCCTTTGCGAGCATGGTTTTACCCGTTCCCGGAGGGCCGACAAGCAGTATACCTTTTGGCATCGATGCACCGATCTCGCGGTATTTGCCGGGATCGTGCAGATAGTCAACTATCTCGGAGAGATTTTCCTTTGCCTCGTCTTCACCTGCGACATCGGCAAATTTAATGCCTTCCGCAGATTTTACATAGACCCTGGCGTTGGACTTTCCCATGTTGAACATCATGGAGTTCCCACCGCCCATCTTTTCCATCATCTTGCGTGACATAAACTGCCCGAGAGCGACAAACAGTATGATCGGCAGCACCCACGCAAGGATGCTCACCAATGCCGAGGTCTGCTCGATCTCCTCGCCGGTCGTGGAAACATTGGCGTCAAGCAGATGCGAAACGAGGTCGTTATCAGGCAGCATGGCAGTCTTGTAAATTTTTCTGTTGTCATTTCCCTGGAAAAGAATGCGGTTGTTCTGCTGCTGGATCTCAACTGTGCTGACCTCGCCGTTATCTACCATATTGATAAAAGTGTTGTAGTCAACTTCCTTGATCTGATGCTCGCTTATCCACGGCATTGCGACAAAATTGAACACCAGCAAAAGGATGAGCACTATCGTATAGTAATACATCAGCGGCTTTTTGGGGGATTTAACTTCGTTCATGTATTTTACTCCCATCAAAATATATATTGTGTATAGTTTAACACCGCAGGCAGCAATATTTCACGAAATTTTTGTTAATAGTTTTATGCATTAGCATACGCTATTTGATTATTTGTTCGTTATCCTGAGCATTCTGTATCCGATGCCGACATGCGTCTGGATATACTGAACGCCGTTTGAGTTTTTTTCAAGCTTTCGGCGCAGTGTTGCCATATAAACACGAAGCGAGGATACGTCCGACGCAGTGGGGCTTCCCCATACCTCTTTTAAAATGTAATTGTGCGTGAGCACCTTGCCGGTGTTTTTCGCAAGAAGACACAGGAGCTTGTACTCTATCGGGGTCAGGTGTATTTCGGCGTCGGATATATACACGCAGCCGGCCGAATAGTCGATACGCATATCGCCGTTTTCGTATGTGCTGGACTCCTCGCCGAGCCTGTCACCGTCGTACCGGACACGTCTGAGCGCAACGCGCAGGCGCGCAAGCAGCTCATCGACGGAAAACGGCTTTGTCAGATAATCGTCCGCTCCGGCGTCGAGCGCCGAGACCTTGTCAAAATCCTCACTGCGCGCCGAGACCACTATGATCGGCATATTGCTCCACGAGCGGATCTTTTTTATTATCTCGACCCCGTCCATATCCGGCAGGCCGAGGTCAAGCAGAACAACATCCGGCTTGCACGACAGTGCCTCCATAACAGCGCCCGCTCCGGTGGCTGCGCGCTTATAGGCGTAGTCCTGCGTTTCAAGAGTTGCCGAGATAAGATTTGCAACGGCATTATCATCCTCAACTATAAGTATCTGCGGTTTATTCATCAGGCTGCACCTCCGCCCTTTTAAGATCAAATGTAAACACTGCTCCGTGCGGTGTGTTGTCGGAAACCGCTATGCTGCCGCCGTGCGCTTGGACAATGCTCTTGCACAGTGCAAGCCCGAGTCCGAGGCCGCGTCTTGCGTCGCTGCTTGCTTTGTTTCCTGTGTAAAACATATCAAATATCTTTTCTTTTGCCTCGTCACTTATGCCGTTTCCGTCGTCGGCAACACTTATGAGCACTCTGTCATCCCGTGCCGACGCTTCAAGGCAGATATGTGAGCCTCGAGGCGTGTATTTCACTGCGTTGTTTATAAGATTAATTACGACCTGAACTATAAGCCTTGCGTCCATATGCGCCATCAGCAACTCATCGTCAAGTCTGATTTCCAGCTCGTGCTCCGACAGCAGCCTGTCCGAATGCGAAACCGCCTCGCGGAAGATATCGTCCAGAAGCTCCGGCTGCAGATCCTCGATTCTGCTGCCGCCCTCCATGCGAGTTATTGAAAGAAGATTCTCAACAAGGTCTATGAGCCAGTGCGCGTCATCGTATACCGATACATACATCTGTCTGCGCTTTTCCTCGGGAAGTTCGTTTTCCATAAGCAGCGCCGCAGTGCCGGATATATTCGTCAGCGGCGTGCGCAGATCGTGAGATATGGCTCGCAGAAGGTTTGATCTCAGCTCCTCGGCTCTGGCTTTTTCTTCGATCCTGCGCTTTTCGATGCGATTATACTCATTTTCAAGCACAAGGCCGCACTCGTCAAGTATCGCAACAGTCAATGTCTTTTCAAAGCTTTCAAGCATCGGGGAGGCTTTCATTGCTACACCTGCAACGGCAAACACTCTGCCGTTTGCGTGAATTGCCATGTAGATGCCGTTTGACTTCTGCCGCGTGTCAGTTCCGTTTCCGGCGCGGCGGTCGTTTTCGAGCACCCAGCGCGCGCTGTCGCGGTCATACTGCGTAAGATAATCGTCAAAGCCGGCGTTTTCGTTCACGGGAAACAGCATAGGCTCGCTCAATGCGCCGTTTTCGACCGGGTATATCAGAACGCTGCGCTCAAGCAGCTTGACAAGCTGCCCGGCAGTCACCGTAAGTATTTGCTCTGTGCCGATCGCCTGCTGAAGCTTCTGGCTTGTTTCGAGAAGTATTTCGGTTCTGTACACTCTCAGCGCCGTCTGATGCGTCTGGCGCTTTATTCTTGCCGTTATAGACGATATGAAAAACGCCGCTGCAAACATGACGATGAACGTCATAATATGGCTCGGGTCCGAAAACAGCGAAAAATACGGTTCCGTGAAAAAGAAGTTGCATATCAGGACCGAGAGTATTGACGCGGCAAGACTGTAGCTGCGTCCGGCGGTGAGCATGGCAATGCCGAGAACGCCGATTATATAAATGACTATAACGTTTGCCGTAGAAAATCCAAGATCGGAGAACAAATAGCCTATGCCTGTGCAGAAAGCAAGCATAACGGCGGTTATAAGCGCATCGCGAAGACTGAGCCGCTCCTGACTGCGTGCCGAGCCGCGCGGCGTATCCGAGGTCTCGCTTTTGTCGGGGATTATATATATGTCTATATCGGACGCAAGCTCACCCAAGCGATCGACTATGCTCTTTTTTGAAAAAAAGCCGCGCTTACCCGGGCTTCGTCCTATCACTATCTTTGTTGAGCCTGAAACACGCGCATACTCGGCTATGACTGCCGCGGCATCATCTCCGTAAAGCGTTCTGATCTGTGCTCCGAGCTGCTTTGCAAGGCGAATATTTTCCGCAAGGCGGCTGTCAGGCTCGGCAGCATAATTTGCAGGCTCAACAAAAAGCGCCGTGAGCGTTCCGTGGAATGCCTCGGCTATTTTGGCAGCCGCTCTGACGACACGCGCATTCGTCGGCGAACCGGACAGGCATACAAGTATTTTTTCCTCGCGCTGCATTCTTCCACCTCATTTCTGCCGCAATTATAGCATATTAAACGGTGCCAGAAAACCGTTTTCCCATTTTTAGTCTGTGTTTTAATGAAACTTTAATGTTTTGGGCGATCCTCTAATCCCATTATAATGCCGCCGGTGCTATAGTCTAATCGGTATTATAGTCTAATCATAAAAAGATCAAACGAGGCGCGATTTATGAAAATCATTATAGTCGGCTGCGGTAAAATTGGCCAAAGCATTCTGCAAAGCCTTATAAGCGAGGGACATGAGATCGTTGTTGTTGACTCCAATCGTGAGGTCATAGACAGTGTCAGCACAAACTACGATGTCATGGGCATATGCGCCGCCGGCACGCATTTTAAAACTCTGTCGGACGCAGGCGCCGACAGCGCCGAGCTTTTCATCGCGGCAACAGGCTCGGACGAGATAAACATGCTCAGCTGCTTTCTTGCAAAGCGCATGGGTGCAAAGCACACCGTTGCGCGCATACGCGGCAGCGAATACACAAGCGAAAACCTTGACTTTATTAAAAATCAGCTTGAGCTTTCGATGGTCATCAATCCCGAAAGACTTACGGCAAAGGCCATATATAACATTCTAAAGTTTCCGTCTGCCGTAAAATCCGAGAGCTTTACGCGAAGCCGCTTTGAGATGGCCGAAATGAGCGTCAAACCCGGCTCTGCGCTCGATGGAGTTGAGCTTTCGGCGCTGAGAGCAAAAAGCGGGGCATCATTTCTTGTGTGCGCAGTGCTGCGTGACAAGACCGCGTACATTCCTCGCGGAAGCTTTGTTCTGCGTGCAGGAGATAAACTCGGCCTTATAGCCGCGCCCGAGGATATGCAGAAGCTGCTCGGCAACATGGGCATACTGCAAAAGCGCACAAAGCACGTGATGCTGCTCGGTGCAAGCCGCATAGCGGAATATTTGAGCGATGAGCTTATCCGCAGCGGAAACGGCGTAAAAATAATCGAAAAGGATGCAAAGCGCTGCGATGATATATCCGCCGCACTCGGCGGCAGCGCTGTTGTCATTCACGGCGACGGTTCGCAGCACGAGCTTCTTGATGAGGAGGGGCTTGACGGCGCCGATGCTTTCGTGGCACTCACCGGAATGGACGAGGAAAATCTGCTGCTTTCGTACTATGCGCTCGACCGCGGTGTGCCGAAGGTCATCGCCAAGCTCAATCAGGACGCCTACCATGAGCTTTCGGAGCATCTGGGCGTTGAATGCACCGTATCGCCAAAGCATATAACCGCCGATGTTCTTTTAAGATACGCCCGCGCGCTGCAAAACTCCATGGGCAGCAGGGTCGAAACGCTCTACAGCCTCATGAACGGCAAGGTCGAGGCGCTTGAGTTTATCGTTTCTCCGGATTTCGGCTACACGGGCATTCCCGTAAAACAGCTTGACCTCAAGCCCGACATTCTGCTGGCAGGAATAATCCGCGGCGGCAAAAACATCATCCCATGCGGCGACGACGTTATACTGCCCGACGACCGCGTTATAATAATCGCCGCCGGCAGAAAGCTGTACGATCTTTCGGATGTGATAGCAAAATGAAGATAAAGCTCGTTTTTCATACAGTAGGAAGAGTGCTTCTTCTGGAAGCCGCACTTATGCTGCTTCCGCTTGCCGTTTCGCTTATCTACGGCGAAAGCTGCTCGCTTTCTTTTGTGATATCGGCTGCTGCGGCTGCCGCTGTGGGGGCCGCCCTCAAGTTTTTCTGCCGCAGTGACAGCAAAAATCTGTACACTCGCGACGGGCTTGCGATAGTGGCTCTGTCGTGGATCGGAATATCGCTGTTCGGCGCTCTGCCGTTTGTCATAAGCGGCAGTATACCTTCGTTTATAGATGCGTTCTTCGAAACCGTTTCCGGCTTTACGACAACGGGCGCATCTATCCTCACGGATGTTGAAGCGCTCAGCCACGGTCTGTTGTTCTGGCGCAGCTTCACGCATTGGGTCGGCGGCATGGGTGTGCTTGTGTTCATAATGGCCGTCATGGAAAAAACGCCCGAGCGCTCGGTGAACATTCTTCGCGCTGAAATGCCGGGGCACAATGTGGATAAGCTCACTCCCAGGGCAAGCGGAACGGCAAAGATCCTGTATTACATATACCTTGCCCTTACCGTGCTCGAGACCGTACTACTTTTGTGCGGCGGCATGCCGCTGTTTGACAGCATTGTTCACGCGCTCGGCACAGCCGGCACGGGAGGCTTCGGAATAAAGGCCGACAGCATCGCATCGTACTCACACTTCTGTCAATGGGTGATAACCGTGTTTATGCTGCTGTTTGGCGTGAGCTTTAACATGTACTATCTGCTGCTTATCAAAAGATGGCGCGAGGTGCTCAAATCAAACGAGCTTAAATGCTACCTGGGCATAAGCCTTGCAGCAATGATAATCATCGTGCTGAGCATCATGCCCCTGTACGGCAGCATCGCCGACGCAGTCAGGCTTTCCGCTTTTCAGGTATCCTCCATCGTCACGACGACAGGCTACGCCACCGCGGATTTTGATGCCTGGCCGAGTCTTGCCAAGGCCGTTTTGCTCATTCTCATGTTCTTCGGCGGCTGCATGGGTTCAACGGCAGGCGGTCTTAAAATGAGCCGCGTTACAGTGCTTGCGCAGATAGCGCGCAACGACCTGCGTCACGCTCTGCGTCCGCGCGAGGTAAGCACAGTCATTTTAAACGGCCGACGCGTTGACGCACAGGGCGAAAGGCAGATTCTTTCTTACTTTGCACTGTATATTGCGGTTATCGGAGCCGTGTTTTTGCTCATAAGCTTTGAGCCGTTCGGGATAGAGACCAATTTCTCGGCTACCGTGAGCTGCGTGAACAACATTGGCCCCGGCTTCGGGCAAGTCGGCCCGAGCCTGAGTTATGCCGATTATTCGGCGTTTTCAAAGCTTGTTCTGTCATTTGCCATGCTTCTCGGCAGGCTTGAGATATACCCCCTGCTTCTGCTGCTGTCGCCGCAGCTTTGGACCAAGAGATGAGGTGCCGTTATGGACATTGAAAGTGTTGTTCTTGTTATATCAGTCATACTGCTGTTTGTTATAGGCTATGTTGCAGTGGGCGTGCTAATCCCCGATCCGAGGAAGATCAGAAAGCGCAGAAACAGACGCAGAAAGTAAAAAACACACCGCACGGAAAATGAACCGTGCGGTGTTTGCATATTAATTATAATAAAATATCAGATCCTGCTGTTTATCCAAGCGAGGATATCGGCATAGACTTCAGCCTTGTTTATCTCGTTGAGCATTTCGTGGCGGCCGTCCTTATACAGCTTTATGGAAACGTCCTTCATGCCGGCTTTTTTGAAGTTTTCATACGCAAGCTTTACGCCCTTGCCGCATTCCCCGACGGGATCCTTATCGCCGGACATAAAGTAAACCGGCATATCCTTCTTCATCGACTTGAGATTGTTGACGTTTGTAATGAACTTAACTCCGGTCATCATATCCCTGAACAGGCTGCATGTCGGTATAAAGCCGCAAAGCGGATCGGCAATGTATTTATCAACAACGTCAGTGTCGCGCGTGAGCCAATCATACTCGGTGCGCGGATTTTCATATATCTTATTATAGCTTCCGAAGGCGAGGTTATTGAGGAACTTGCTGTAATGATGCGCGCCCTTGAGAGCCGTGACGAGATTTCCCATGAAAAGGCCGCCGTTTACGAGTGCTGCGCCCTGATTGCCAGTGCCGCTTATTATCGCAGCGTCAAAGCCGCCGGGATAGCGGATAAGATGCGTGCGCGCCATGAAGCTGCCCATGCTGTGTCCGAACAGGACAAACGGAACGTTCGGATAGGTCTGCTTCATTGCAAGACGAAGTATCTCCTCGTCCTTTATGATATAATCCCAACCGTTTTTCTCGGCGAAAAAGCCCATCTGCTCGGGCTTTTCAATGCTCTGACCGTGGCCGAGATGGTCTGTACCGACGGCAACGAAACCGTTAGACGCAAGAAACGCCATAAAATCATCATAGCGGCTTATGTGCTCGGCAATACCGTGCATTATCTGCACGACCGCTCGCACCTGCCCGTCGGGAACACATCTGCGAACATGGATGCGGTTTTTGCCCGTGCTTGAATTAAAATAAAAATCATTGAAACTAGGCATGGAAAACGACCTCCGTATATGTTATTATATGAATTATAGCATACTTGCAGCAAAATGCAACGGAATTAGCAAAATCAGTATGGAGGTAATCATATGAACGGTTATGTTGTCGCACTCGATCAGGGAACGACCAGCTCAAGAGCGATAATTTTTGATGCAAAGGGTAAGCCTGTAACTATAGCGCAGTATCCTTTTCCACAGATATATCCCAAGCCCGGCTGGGTCGAACACGACCCGATGGTGATACTGGAAACTCAGCTGCGCGCCCTCGCCGAGGCGTTTGAAAAAAGCGAGCTTTCCCCTACGGACATAGCCGGCATAGGCATAACAAACCAGCGTGAGACTACGATCGTTTGGGATAAAAACACAGGCAAGCCCGTGTATAACGCCATCGTCTGGCAGTGCAGGCGCACGGCTCCTATCTGCGATAAGCTCGCGGCCGACGGCATAGGCGACTATGTCCGCGATAAAACCGGCCTTCTCATAGACGCATATTTTTCAGGCACGAAAATAAAGTGGATACTCGACAACGTCGAGGGTGCGCGCGAGCGCGCCGAGCGCGGCGAGCTGCTGTTCGGCAACGTTGATTCGTGGCTTATCTGGAACCTCACCGGCGGCAAGGCGCATGTTTCCGACTACTCCAACTGCTCGCGCACGATGCTGTTTGACATAAACGAGCTCAAATGGGACGAGATCCTTTGCGAAAAGCTCGGCATCCCCATGTCGATGCTCCCGACGCCCGTACCGTCCTCGATGATCTACGGCAAGGTCGCACCCGGAATAACCGGGCTTGAGATGCTTGCAGGCGTTCCCGTTTGCGGCAGCGCAGGCGACCAGGCGGCAGCGCTCATCGGCCAGGGCTGCATCGAAAAGGGTCAGGCCAAGAACACCTACGGAACAGGCTGCTTTACTCTCCTTAACACCGGAAGCCAGTCCGTTCGCAGCGCAAGCGGCCTTGTTACGAGCGTTGCCTGGTCGATCGGCGGCAAAACCACCTATGCGCTTGAGGGCAGCGTATTCAACGCCGGCAGCTCCATTCAGTGGCTGCGCGACGAGGTCGGGCTTTTGAGCACAAGCTCCGAGTGCGAAACGCTTGCCACCTCCGTTCCCGATAACGGCGGCGTGTATCTCGTTTCGGCGTTCACCGGTCTTGGCGCACCGCGCTGGGATATGTACGCGCGCGGTGCGATAGTCGGCCTGACTCGAGGCTCAACTAAGGCGCATATCGTCCGCGCGGCACTCGAGGGGATCGCCTATCAGGTCAAGGATCTGCTAGACGCAATGGAGAAAGACGCCGGCGAACCGCTGAGTGTTCTGCGCGTTGACGGCGGCGCATCTGTAAACAATTTTATGATGCAGTTCCAGTCGGATATTCTCCGCAAGCCCATTGACCGCCCCAAAATGGTCGAGACTACGGCATTCGGCGCGGCATTTCTTGCAGGACTTGCAGTCGGCGTGTGGAAGGACATCGGCGACATTGCCGATATCCGCGAATCTGACCGTGTGTTTACGCCCCAGATGGAGGCCGAGGAAGCGACCGCGCTGCACAAAAAGTGGCTGCGCGCAGTTGAAAGAGCAGCAAAGTGGGAAGAATAATGGAACAGGTATTAGTTGTAGAGCGCAAAAAAATCGAACAATACATATCCGGCAGAAACGGCCTTATAACCGATCACCCCAATGAGCTCTTTGAGATCATAAAAGCCGAGCATGAGTTCATGCCGCGTCCCGAGGCCGAGCAGCGTCCGGACTATAAGCAGATAATCCCCTACGTTATACTGCGCCGCGGCGATGAAGTTTTCGTCACGCGCAGGCTCAACAAGGGCGGAGAGGCGCGCCTGCACGGCAAAATTTCTATCGGCATCGGCGGACATATAAACCCCGTTGACGAGCAGGGCGATCTTCTCATGCGTGGTCTTTGGCGCGAGATTCACGAGGAGGTCGAGCTTGACAAGCACGGCGAGCTTAGCCCCTGCGGATTTATAAACGACGACTCGAACGCCGTCGGCAGCGTTCACCTCGGCGCATGCTTTACCCTCCCCGTCGAGGGCGAGGTCTCCGTCAAGGAGACCGAAAAGCTCGAGGGTCTGTGGATGACCAAGGCCGAGCTGAAAGATAATTACGACAGTATGGAAACATGGACGCAGATCGCACTGGAGGTGCTGTGATATGAAGATATTCAAACCGGCGGATATAATGCTGCCGAGCTGTGACATGCATCGCTGGAGCGTCGTCGCCTGCGATCAGTTCACCTCCGAGCCGGAATACTGGCAGCAGGTGCGCAGCATAGTCGGCGATGCTCCGTCAACGCTTCATATGATGCTGCCCGAGGCCGAGCTTGGCTTAAAAGACCCCGAAGCCGAAAGCGTTAAGATAAACGCAACGATGCAGTGCTATATCGACGAGGGCGTTTTCAAAACATACCGCGACAGCTATATTTACCTTGAGCGCACGCTAAAAAACGGTGCGGTGCGCCGCGGCATAATGGGCATGTTCGATCTTGAGGCCTATGACTGGGCCGAGGGTACGCACAGCCCGATACGCGCTACCGAGCACACCGTTGAGGACAGGCTGCCGCCGCGCATCCGTATCCGCCGCAACGCGCCGCTTGAGATGCCGCACATCATGATATTCATGGATGATGCGGATAACATCGTTTTCTCCTCCGTCACGAAAGGCGAAAAGGTCTATGACTTTGAGCTGATGCAGGACGGCGGCAGCATCACCGGCTGGCTCGTAGCCGACACCGAAAAGCTTGCAAAGGCTGCCGAAAAGCTCGGCGACGAAGCCGTTTTGCAGCGCAAGTACGGCTCGGCGGATAACGCGATAATCTTTGCCATGGGCGACGGAAATCACAGTCTTGCCGCCGCAAAGCGGCACTGGGAAAAGGTCAAAAAAACTCTGCCGGAGTCGGAATACGAAACCGCACCTGCGCGCTATGCGCTTGCCGAGCTTGTTAACATCCACGATGCGGCAATTACCTTTGAGCCTATACACAAGGTCGTGTTCGACACGGAGCCGGAGACCTTTTTTGCCGAGGCCAAGGCCTTTTTCGCCGATAATATCGGCGAAGGCCGGAGCATTGATCTTGTCACCGGCGAGGGCATCGAGCGGCTTAATATATCGGGGCTTACGATCGGCGAGCTTATCGGAAAATGCGAGGACTTCTGCAAGGCATTCACCGAGCGCCACGGCGGATATATCGACTATATCCACGGCGACTGCGAGTGCGTTGAAATGTCGCAGCGCTTCGGCTGCGCCGGCATTCTCTTGCCGCGCATGGAAAAATCGGAGCTGTTTTCATCCGTCATGAAAAGCGGCCCGTTCCCGAAGAAAAGCTTTTCCATCGGCCACGGCAACGATAAGCGCTACTACCTTGAGTGCCGCGAAATCAGGTAATTTGCCCTTGTAATGGGCAAGAAATTGTGGTAAAATAATTGCCGTTAATTCGCAATAATACTATTAGAGGAGCTGTTTTATATGTCCGGACATTCCAAATGGCATAATATACAGAAAACTAAGGGCGCAGCCGACGCAAAGCGTGCGCAGGCTTTCACAAAGATCGCCCGTGAAATGATCGTTGCCGTTAAAGAGGGCGGCAGCGGCGATCCCAACAACAACTCGCGTCTGGCCGCGGTAATAACCAAGGCAAAGGCCGCGAACATGCCCAACGATAACATTAAGCGCACGATCGACAAGGCGCTGGGCGCCGGCAACACCGATAACTACGAGAAGATCGTCTATGAAGGCTACGGCCCCTCCGGCGTTGCAGTCATTGTCGAGACCATGACCGATAACCGCAACCGCACGGCGGGCGAGATCCGCCACTACTTCGATAAGTACGGCGGAAACATGGGCGCTGCAAACTGCGTTTCCTGGTCGTTCGATAAGAAGGGTGTCATCGTCATCGACAACGAGGACGAAGATCTTGACGAGGATGAAGTGATGATGGAAGTTCTCGATGCGGGCGCTGACGATTTTGAGCCCGACGGCGAGACCTTCGTTGTCTACACCGCTCCCGACGATGTTTCCCCCGTTGCCGAGAAGATCAGCGCGGCCGGATACAAGCTCCTGTCTGCTCAGGTCGAAATGCTGCCCCAGAACGGCTACATAAAGCTCACCAACGAGGACGATATCAAGAACATGCAGAAAATGCTCGACATGTTCGAGGATAACGACGACGTGCAGAACGTGTGGCACAACTGGGAAGAGTAATAAAGTCAAAAATAGCACCCCGAGGGGTGCTATTTTTTATTTACTGTGCTCTGTACAGGAATGTTACGACCTGGCCGCGAGTGCAGGTCGCGTTCGGTGAGAAGTGCGTTGCATCCGTGCCTTTCGTTATGCCGTTTGCGACTGCCCACTGCACGGCGTTGTAGCAATACGAACCTGCCGCTACGTCAACAAATCCGACGTTTCCGCCGACTGCCGGTTCACCTTCGGCGCGATACATGAACGTTACCACCTGGCCGCGAGTGCAGGCCGCGTTCGGCGAGAAGTGCGTTGCGTCGGTTCCATTGGTTATGCCGTTTGCGACTGCCCATTTGACGGCCTCGTAGCAGTACGAGCCGGGCGCCACGTCAACAAATCCGACGTTTCCGCCGACTGTCGGCTCACCTGCTGCGCGCCAGAGGAAGGTCACGACCTGGCCGCGTGTGCAGCCTGCGTTCGGCGAGAAGTGCGTTGCATCGGTTCCCTTGGTTATGCCGTTTGCGACTGCCCACTGCACCGCGTCATAGCAGTACGAGCCGGCCGCTACGTCGGTGAAGCTCATATTCGGATCATAATTATAATGGAATGAGGCTTTTAACAGGCTGTCATTATGCTCGCCGATACTTATTCTTCCCCATTGTGCAGCGCTGCCGCAATAATAGACATCATTCATAGTCGACCCTGATATTGCATTACCAAAAGCCGTCATTTCTATCGTATTAACGCTGGTCGGAATAATTACAGATTCAAGAGCCCAGCACTGAGTGAATGCGCCTCTGCAAATTTTTGTTACTCCGTTTGCTATATCAACCGATTTGACATAAGCGCAGCCCTGAAAAGCCGCTCTGCCGATGCTCGTTATTCCGCTGCCTATAACTATTTTCTTGACATTATTCGGACTATAGTTATTCATCCATGCATTTGTACACTCACCAGATCCAGACACTGTCAGGACTCCGTCGGAAAGCACATAGCTGACTCCGCTTGTTTGTGTATAGTTGGGGTCTTTCTGGCCGCAGCGTGTGCATGCTCCGCCTGAATAGCTATGCCCAAGGGCATTGACATAGCTGTCTTTGTAGCTGTTTCCACATGAGCAGGTGTGCATGGTATAGCCCTGAGCTGTGCATGTCGGCTGCACAACCTTGCTTGCATAGTTATGAGTATGAGCCGTAGCAAAGCTTATAATCGGAGACCAGTATTCTTTCCCGTTCGAGATAGTATAAAACTGGAATTTATAGTTTTGTCCGGATTTGAGATATATTCCAAGCTCTCCCGTGACATCATACCATATATTCACATATGTAGTATTGTAATTGACATATTCGTCTTTTAATGCTATGCGGGTATTGCTGCTGTCGTATATCCGAACACCAACCTGTGTCGTGTTCATTGTCTGGCTGAAATTGACCTTGCCGGACAGATATGCGTTGCTTTCCGTAATATTTGTTGCGCTCGGTCCTTCCCATGACGCCGCCGATACCGGCGCTGATCCTCCGAAGTCCGGTCTGATAACTCCCCAATACGGATTGTTTAGGGCATTATACTTGCATGTCGCTCGTACAACATATTGCTTTCCGTTAAAATTCTGATGGTAGGAAACATAATCGGATTCATATATCGCAACATGACCGTAATTATTGTATCCTCCGGTATATACGAGAATGTCGCCAAGTCGGGGTTGAGCGCCTTTAAGGCGTGTCCATCCACTCGGCAGGGCATTTGTTGCATAGTCCGAGCCGTTGCCCCTTGCATACGAGGCACATCCGAGGTAATCATAATAGTATTTAATAAGGTCTACACACTGGGCGCCATAAACTCCGTCATAGTCGAGCGCCTTGCCAACTTGTGATTGCACCCACCCTATGGCTTCATTTGCCGTATGTCCGTTTGTTGCCGCCAGTGCGCTCATAGGCACCAGACTCACGACCATAAGCATCACAAGCAGCAGACTTAATACTCGTTTTTTCATCTTTTCCTCCCAAAATTTCAATTTTTACATAAGCATGTATAAAAATTGTGATTTTTGATACATACTGTCATTATATATCATGATAGCAGAGTATTCACAGAAATGCAACACTCTACCATCTATTTGTCTAAAAATACTTGCATTTTTGCCAGTCGTTAGCACTTTCAAACTCGTTTTTTATGCAAGAGGTTTACTATCAAAAAGTACACTTTTTGATAGTTTTGAGAGTTAAAAATGGCAAAAAAGTTGCACCGCACGGGGGATAACCGTGCGGTGCATTGTGTATTTTGCGGGGCATATTCTCCCAAATTGAAGGTCACGGCGCGGCGCTTTCGCGCCGGCAGGGTGGGATGCGACCGTCAATTGCCCTCTTCCGTAAAGTATTATATCACATATCACGCAACTCTTAAATAGTCATAGTTAATAAATAGTTACGCCATCTCTTGTGCACTTTGTCATTTATGCAGAGTAAAAGTACATAAAATTTGCCCACGATTGTACTAATAGCACAATCGTGGGCATTAAATATCTACATTCAATTCCTCATTTCGCGGTTGCGCAGGAAGTTCATCATACCGTCCTGCATGGAGTCGAGCTTTGTGAGCAGCTTTCCGGCGCCGTGGGCGGCGCAGGCGAGAGGATCGTCAACGATCATGGTTCTTATATGCGTGCTGTCCTCTATCATGCGGTCGATGCCGTACAGCAGGCTGCCGCCGCCGGAGAGGATCATGCCGTTTACGCCGAGATCGCCGATAAGCTCGGGCGGCGTGCGCTCAAGCACGGCGTGGACATTTTCGAGGATCAGTCGCGCAGGCTCGCGCAGAACATCGACAAGCTCCTCAGCAGTGACGCTGACTGTTTTGGGCAGGCCCTTGATAAGATCGCGACCCTTGACCTCCATGCTCTCGAGCGCATCCGAGCGCGGATACACGCCGCCGATGTTTATCTTCACATCTTCGGCGGTCATTGCGCCGATGAGCATATTGTGCTTTTTCTTGATATAGCGGATTATCGCCTCGTCAAAGGTGCTGCCCGCGGTTTTTATGGACTCGCACTCGGCAACGCCGCCCATGGAGACGACCGCGATCTCGGTCGTGCCGCCGCCGATATCCACGACCATGTGTCCGTCGGGCTTTTTGATGTCAACGCCGGCGCCGATAGCCGTCGCAACAGCGGTCTCGACAAGATACACTCTGCGCGCACCGGCCTCGATCGCAGCATCGATCACCGCGCGCTCTTCAACGCCGGTTATGCTGCTGGGAACGCACATGAGTATCCTCGGCTTGAACAGGCTGAACGAGGTTATTCTGCTGACAAGCTCACGCAGCATGAGCGCGGACATATCGTAATCGGAGATAACGCCCGCTCTTATCGGGTGGATGGCGATAACGTTTGCCGGGGTGCGGCCAAGCGTTTTTTTCGCCTCCTCGCCTATCTTGAGCATTTTGTCCTTTACCTTATCGACCGCAACGACCGTAGGCTCGCGCAGAACAAGTCCCTTGCCCTGCGAGAAAACAAGTGTGTTCGATGTTCCCATATCAACTGCTATATCTCTTTCGTATATGACCATAAAATGCTCCGATCCGCCGCGAAAGTGCCTCGCGGCTGAGTTTTTCTATAATTCTATCCAATTATGCTAATCTTCATGCCGCGCAAGAGCAGCGCCATAAACCGCTTTTGCGCCTGCCTTGCGCAGGATCCTTGCTGCCTCGCTCATTGTTGCACCGGTGGTCACAACATCGTCAACGAGCAGGATGCGCAGGCCGGAAACATCCGTCTGCCCACACAGAGCGTACACTCCGGCGACGTTTTCACGGCGCTGCTTTGCGTCGCGCGTGAGCGACTGCGCACCGTTGTTTTTCACCTTTTGCAGCAGCTGACGGCATGGCAGCCCCGTTTTTGACGATATCTCCTCGGCAATGAGCCGCGCCTGATCGTAGCCTCTTTGGCGCAGGCGCTTTTTGCTCAGCGGTATCCATGATATCACATCAACACTGCGGCAATCAAGATTATTTTCGACGCAATCGGACATAAGGATCCCGTAACGCCGGCTGTAGGCCGAGCAGCCGCCGAATTTGTAGCGGTGAACGGAGGTGCGCACTTTATCCTTATAATAAAGCGGCGAGACGCATTTATCTATAAACGGGAACTTCTGCTCCGCACTGTCGCCCACCGTATACGGCAGCTTTTTCTCGCATTCGTGACATATGTCCGTGTCCTTCAGGACGCTTTCGCAGAAAACACATTTCCACGGATACAGCAGATGGGTGATCAGATCAAGTATTTTCATCGGCAAGTCTGATCCTCAGCGCACTGTATCTGCGCGACTGCTTGTGATTGTCTATCATTCTGTGGGCAACGCTGTCATCGCCGACCATTATGAGCAGCTCCTTTGCGCGCGTGACCGCCGTGTAGAGCACACCGCGCGTAAGCAGCATCTGGGCAACGGGGTTGAGCGAAAGTATCACGGCGCGGTATTCGCTGCCCTGCGACTTATGCACCGTAAGCGCCCATGCGTGCTCAAGCTCGTTTAGCATCTCAAAGCCGTAAAGGGCGACCTTGTCCTCGTAATCGACCTTGAGATATTCCGAGGCCGTGTCGATCTCAACGATCGTTCCGATATCGCCGTTGTACACGCCCATGCCGCTTTTGCCGAGCTTGTCCTTCCACACGATATCGTAGTTGTTTTTTATCTGAATGACCCTGTCGCCGGTGCGGAACACTGTCTCGCCGAAAAGCTTTTCCTTTTTGCTCTCATTGGGCGGATTGAGCGCCGCCTGGAGGCATTTATTGAGGTTTGCAGTTCCCGTTTCACCCTTGCGGCTGGGCGAAAGCACCTGGATCTGATTGGAGGGTATCTTCATATTCTCCGGCAGGCGGCGTTTGCACAGCTCCACTATCGTTTCAACGCAGGAGCCGCCCTGCATGCGTCTGAGCCGGAAGAAATCTCCGCTGTTTTCGTTGAAGTCGGGGTGCTCTCCCCTGTTTATCATGTGCGCGTTGCGCACAATGCGGCTGTCGGCCTTCTGGCGGAAAATTTCCGTCAGGCGCACGGTCGGAACAACGCCGCTGCGGATGATATCCGAAAAAACGTTGCCGGGGCCGACCGACGGGAGCTGATCCGCGTCGCCCACAAGAAGTATGCGGCAATCGGATTTTAGTGCCTTGAGTATGGCGTGCATGAGCGTTATGTCAACCATCGAGCACTCGTCAATGATAAGCGCGTCGCACGCGAGCTTATCCTCCTCGTCCTTGCCGAAAACGACCGTCTCGCCGTCCTCGGACATTTTCGCGCCGAGCATGCGGTGGATGGTGGAGGCCTCCATGCCGCACAGCTCACTCATGCGCTTTGCCGCGCGCCCGGTGGGGGCAGCAAGGTATGTTTCAAGCTCAAGCTCGTCGTACATGGCAAGCACGGCTTTGAGTATGGTCGTTTTTCCCGTACCGGGTCCGCCGGTTATGACAAGCATGCGGTTTTTGGCCGCCAGAGCTATCGCCTCGCGCTGCATGGGGGCATATTTAATGCCGTTTGCCGTTTCAAGGCGGTCGATAAGCGCGTCAATGTTCACCCTGCCGCCGTCCTTTGCGCGGCACATGGCTTTGATCCTGTCGGCGGTATAAGTCTCGGCCTCGTAAAGGTGCGAAAGATAGCAGGCGTCAAGCCCTGCGACGGTGCAGCAGACTATCTCGCCGGTCTCGCAGAGCCTATCCACCGCATCCTCGGCAAGCTCCTGCGCCACGCCTATCAGCTGCGAGGTTGCCGCCGTGAGCTTTCCGCGCGGAACAAAGCAATGCCCGTTTCCGGAGTTATGCACAAGCTCAAAAACAACGGCGGCGCATACGCGGTTTAAGCTGTCGCCGTCAAGGCCGAGGGCGAGCGCCAGGGAGTCTGCCTCGGCAAAGCTCGCACCGATGTGTGACGATGCGAGTATATACGGATTTTCGTGAACGACCTCTATTGCGGAATTACCGTAAAATTTGAACATGCGCAGGGCGAATATCGGCTGGATACCGTAGGAGCACAAAAACTCGGTAAGTCTTCGCACGCCGGCCTGCTTTTTGAAGCCTGCGCTTATGTCCTTTGCCTTGGATGCACTTATGCCCTTAATTTCGGCAAGCTTATCCGGCTGCATCTCCAGAACGTCCAGCGCCTTGTCGCCGAAGCGGTCAACTATCATCGCCGCCGTTGCCGGCCCGACGCCGCGCACGGTGCCGCCGGCAAGGTACTCGTAGATCGCCTCGGCCGAGGTCGGCAGCATGCGGCTGCACTGCTCGATCTTGAACTGCCTGCCGTGCTGCGCATGGGTCATCCATGAGCCTTCTGCCGATATCATTTCGCCCGGGGCGACATACGGCAGGCAGCCGACCGCCGTGGTCGTCTCGCCGTTATCAAGCTCGAGCTTCACAACGCCGTAGCCGTTTTCGTCGTTTCTGAATATAACGGCGGCAACCGTTCCGTTAATTTCGCTTAATTCCTGCATCGTCACTTATTTCCTCTGTGTAGTTTACGAATCTGTACTGTGCCTCAAAGCGCCGCAGAATGCTGCGCGTTTCGTCGTCCGTGTCAATTGCTTTTATGTCTATCTCCGCTTTCAGCGTTCCGTTCTCGCGCAGCCACACAAGACTGCGCAGAGTGTACTCCAGCATCGGCTCGGCTCCGCTCACCGTCAGCAGCACGCTTGCTCTTGTGCTCCTGCCGAGCTTCACCGGCGTGAGCAGAAGTCCCTTTACAGACCATATTATAAGCCACAGCACTGCTGCTGCCGCAAAACCTACGGCTATGTATACCGTCATTCGATCCCCTCCCGTTTCATTTTACGGGAAAGGCGCGGATGTGTTAAAGCATTTTCTTGAGAAACTGCCCCGTGTAGCTGTCCTCGCAGGCGGCGCATTCCTCTGGAGTGCCTGCAAACACAAGCGTTCCGCCGCCGTCGCCGCCCTCGGGACCGAGGTCGATTATATAGTCGGCCGTTTTTATAACATCGAGGTTATGCTCGATTATAACGACGGTGTTTCCGGCGTCGGCGAGCCTGTCGATTATGCTTATGAGCTTGTGAACGTCGGCCATATGCAGACCGGTGGTCGGCTCGTCGAGTATATACACCGTTGAGCCTGTGCTGCGGCGCGAAAGCTCGGTTGCAAGCTTCACGCGCTGAGCCTCGCCGCCGGAAAGCGTCGTACTCGACTGGCCGAGCGTAACATATCCGAGGCCGACCTCATAAAGCGTATCGAGCTTTGTTTTGAGCTTCGGAAGGTTTTCAAAAAACGTGCATGCTTCCTCAACGGTCATGTTGAGAACATCGTTTATGTTCTTACCCTTATAGCGAACATCAAGCGTTTCGCGGTTGTAGCGCTTGCCCTTGCACACGTCGCAGGGCACATACACATCCGGCAGGAAGTGCATTTCTATCTTCTGCACGCCGTCGCCCTTGCAGGCCTCGCATCTGCCGCCCTTGACGTTAAAGGAAAACCGGCCGGAGTTATAGCCGCGCAGTCTTGCATCCTCGGTGGAGGCAAAAAGCTCGCGGATGTCGTTAAACAACCCGGTATATGTCGCCGGGTTTGAGCGCGGAGTTCTGCCGATGGGGCTTTGGTCAATGTCTATGACCTTGTCGATATCATCAATTCCGCTTATTCCGGCGCACTTGCCGGGCTTTACCTTTGCGCGGTTTTTCTTCAAAGCCAAGGTTTTATACAATATCTCGTTTACAAGGCTTGATTTACCGCTGCCGGAAACGCCGGTGACGCAGGTTATAACGCCCTTGGGGATATCTATATCAATGTTTTTCAGATTGTGCTCGGCAGCGCCGCTTATGTGTATAAAGCCCTTATCGGTCTTGCGGCGCTCGGACGGAACGGGAATTTTCCGCTTTCCGCTCAGATATTGGCCGGTGAGCGAGTCCGGGCAGGCGCAGATATCCTCAACCGTTCCCGCCGCGACGACATTGCCGCCGTGCACGCCCGCTCCGGGGCCTATATCGACGATGTAGTCGGCAGCGCGCATAGTGTCCTCATCATGCTCGACAACTATGAGCGTATTGCCGAGATCGCGCAGATCCTCAAGCGTTTTCAAAAGCTTCTCGTTATCGCGCTGGTGCAGGCCGATGCTTGGCTCATCGAGGATATACAGCACCCCCGTGAGCGCAGCGCCGATCTGCGTTGCAAGCCTTATGCGCTGGCTCTCGCCGCCCGAGAGCGTCGCCGCGCCGCGAGAAAGGCTGAGATACTGAAGTCCGACATTTTTGAGAAAGCCGAGGCGCGCCTTTATCTCTTTAATGATCCTGTCTGCAATTATATGCTCTTTTTCGCTCAGCTCGAGCGACTCTACAAATTCTATCGCTTCGATCACGGACATGTCGCCCATGCGCGCTATATTAATGCCGCCGACCGTGACGGCAAGCGCCTCCTTGCGCAGACGCTGACCATGGCATTCCGGACAGGTGACCTCGGACATGCACTCTTCTATCTCGGCGCGCATGGCAGGACTTTGCGTCTCGAAATACCGGCGCTCAAGATTTTTGCATATGCCCTCGAACGGGCGCGAGAATTTGCCTGCAAACGAGCTGTTTTTCCGCTCGCGCTCGTAGCTGAGGTCAAGCTTTTCGCCCTTGCTTCCGTAAAGGAGAATGTCTTTAACGCCATCCGGCATCTCTGCTATCGGCGTATCGAGCGTAAAGCCGTATTTTTCGGCAAGCGCGTTATAGTACATTGCCGCGATGGAGTCCGAGCCTGAGCCCCAGCCGGTGGCTTTGATGGCTCCGCCGTTGATGCTCAGGCTGTCATCGGGGATGATGAGGTCGGGATCAACAAGAAGCTGCATGCCCAGGCCATCGCACTTGGGGCATGCGCCGTAAGGCGTGTTGAACGAGAACATGCGCGGAGTAAGCTCTTCGATGGATATTCCGCAGTCGGGGCAGGCATAATTCTGTGAGAAGAGTATCTGCCTGTTTTCGCTGACAACATCTGCAATGACAAGGCCGTTTGCAAGCGAGGCTGCCGTTTCCACGGAATCGGCAAGGCGGCGCATGATGCCGTCTTTTATAACAACGCGATCGACAACGACCTCGATTGTGTGCTTTTTGTTCTTATCGAGCTTAATTTCCTCGGAAAGCTCGTACATGCTGCCGTCAACGCGCACGCGGACATAGCCCGAGCGGCGCGCATCCTCGAACACCTTGACATACTCGCCCTTTCGCGCGCGAACGACGGGCGCAAGTATCATTAGCTTTGTTCCCTCGGGAAGAAGCATGAGCTGGTCGATTATCTGATCTATCGTCTGCTGTCTAATTTCCTTGCCGCACTTGGGGCAGTGGGGCTTGCCTATGCGCGCCCACAGAAGGCGCATATAGTCGTATATCTCAGTGACCGTACCGACGGTCGAGCGCGGATTGCGCGAGCCCGTTTTCTGATCGATGGATATTGCCGGGGAAAGGCCCTGAATGTAGTCAAGATCGGGCTTGTCCATCTGACCGAGGAACTGCCGCGCATAGGATGACAGACTCTCGACATAGCGGCGCTGGCCTTCGGCATAAATAGTGTCGAACGCAAGGCTTGATTTGCCGCTGCCGGAAACGCCGGTCATGACGACGAGCTTATTTCTCGGAATCTCGATATCAACATTTTTCAGGTTATTGGCTCTTGCGCCTTTAATTTTTATATAATCATTCATTTTCGCTTACCAGATCTGCAAATTTTGCGCGCACCATATCCGCGAGCGCGTTTGGGTCAAGCTCGACCTGATAGCCGATCTTGCCTGCGCTTACCATTATCGTTTCTTTATCCTGCGCGCTTATGTCTATAAAGGTCTTGTACTGCTTTTTCATGCCTATCGGCGAGCAGCCGCCGCGGACATAGCCCGTGAGCGCATTGATCTCGCTGACGTGGATCATTGCTATCGACTTCTCCCCTGCCGCCTTTGCGGCCTTCTTGAGGTCAAGCTCGCCTGTAACGGGAACATCAAAGACATATATGCTCTTGCTCGCGCCGCGCGCAACAAGAGTCTTGAACACCTGCGACGGGTCAAGTCCGCATATCGCGGCGACCGTTGCTCCGTCAACGGCATCGTCGCCGTGCGGATACTCATGCGGCGTATACTTAATTTTCTTCTGCTCAAGCAGACGCATTACATTGGTTTTCTGCTCTTTCATATTAGCGCTCCTATTGCTGTACATAATAGAATATTATACCGCGAAAAAATTAATCTTTCAACAGAAAATGGCCTTCCGAATACTCGGAAGGCCATTTTCAACGATCTTTTCAATCTTTCTGGAATCTTGCCAGCAGGTTTTCGGTGCTGCCGTCAAGGATCTTGATATAGCGCTCTCTGTCGTGCTCGTCAAGCGGAGGCATGCCCATGTCAAACCACTGCGATATCCAGCCGATGGCTGCGTTGACATAGAACTCGCACACAAACTCAAGGTCTGACCACTCGATGTTTTTACCCTCAGCGCAGATGGCCGCGAAGCTGTGAACGCAGTAGTGCAGGCGTCCCTTGAAGTATCTCAGCAGATACGCGCGGTTCTGCGAATTGAAGATGTTCAGAACGAAGCTGCGGTTATTCTGAAGATACTGGAACCACTCGATGACGTTTTCGCGCCATTTATCGTAGTATATCTCATGCGGAAGAGCCTTGTTCGTATCCTCTTCAAACACCCACTCGAGCAGATCATAAACATCATCAAAATGATAATAGAAAGTCTGGCGGTTTACGCCGCACTCCTCAACAAGGTCCTTGACGGTTATTTTGTCGATAGGTTTTACCGACAGCATTTTCTTCAGGGCATTCCCCAATGCCTCTTTTGTTGAACTCGCCATTATGTTACCTCTTTCTTATAGCATCTTGTATGCAATATTATTTGCATTTACTATATCACATGTTCAGGAAAAAAGATAGATAAATATTTATTTTTTTGTCGAAGTGTGCTTATATATAAGTACCAAGTCTGTACTAAACTATACTCAGGGGCTCAATTATGTATAAACAGCCAATTCAAACCGGCAGGTTTGCACCAAGTCCGAGCGGGCAGCTGCATATCGGGAATTTATCGTCCTCTCTTTTGGCATGGCTCGATGCACGCAGCGTGGGCGGAAGACTTATCTTCCGCATGGAAGATCTCGACCCCGACCGCAGCAGCAGGGAAAGCGAACAGAGTATCATGCACGCTCTTAAAGCGCTCGGCCTTGACCGGGACGAGGGATATCCGGACGCAGGCTACTCGCAGAGCCAAAGAAACGAGAAATACGACGAGGTGTTTGACCTGCTCCTGCATAAGGATCTGCTCTACCCATGCTATTGCAGCCGCAGCGAGCGGCTCGCCGCCTCCGCTCCGCACCCCGGCGAGCACCGCAGCGATCCCGGCTGCAAATGCCGGCATTTGAGCCTTGCGGCGCGGCGTGAGCTTGAAGCAGCCGGGCGAAAGGCCGCATGGAAGATAAAAGTTCCGGACAAAACGATAAGCTTTTGCGACGGGCATTACGGTAAATTTTCGGAAAACCTTGCCGACAGCGGTGATTTTATTATAAAGCGCTCTGACGGTGTTTATGCATATCAGCTTGCCGTTTCGTTTGACGATATGGATATGGGCGTTACTCGAGTCGTGCGCGGTCGCGATCTGCTTTCGTCAACGGCGCGGCAGATATGGCTCATTTCCGAATTAGGCGGCGATGCGCCGAAATATTATCACGCTCCTCTTATAGTCGGTGCCGACGGCAGGAAGCTTTCAAAACGATACGGCGAGCTTGGAGCCGAGGCACTTCTGAAAACGCACGCTCCCGATGAGATCATCGGTTATATCGCCGGGCTTTTGGGAATCTCGGACGGATCGCCGCATTCAGCCGCAGAGCTCGTTTCCGAGTTTGACTGGGGAAATGTCAGCAAAGCCGATATACTCATATAGCTATAGCAAAACGGCTCTCTGTGAGAGCCGTTTTTACATTAAAAATCGTGTATTTTCACGCGCTTGCCCATTTTTTGCAGATTATTTGAAAGCTGCTTGAGTATCTGCATTTTGACGTTGAAGTTAATGGGCAGTCCGTCGTGCGCCGGATTTGCCGCATGGCCGATGAACATGTTTATATCCGTTGCATCCTCAAAAAGTATGCGTGCCGCAAGTGACGCGCCGTCCTTCTTATAGCACCATTTTTCAAAGCTGCGGTTATCCTTCACATAGTCCTTTGAATAGGCCAGAATTCGGTCAACGGTTATAATGCCCTCAGTCACAAGATCAATGCCCTGAACATGAGATATCGGCGGTATATCCGGATCGGGCGAGGTGTATTCCGTCTGCACCGTTGTGTGCAGATATTCCGCGGCGATCTTCGAGGTAGTTCCTCCGCAGACGATGTGCTTGCCTTCCTTTGCGAAAAACAGCGCCATCATGCGGTGGTTATCGCTGATATTCTCCGGCGGCCCGATGGCTATATTGACCGTCTGGCGCTGGCGGATCTTAACTATGCACGTCGTTGCATCGTCAAAGGGCTTTCCGCCATACAGCTTGTTGGTCTCCTCCATCAGGAGGTTTGCGAGCACGTTCGATGTAAGCCCCGATTCGCTCAGCGGCTCCATGAATTTTGCTATCGCATCCCTGTCCCAGGATGAGTTGAGCACACCGTTATCGCTTGCATACAGCATGCCGTCGCTGAGCGCAATGAACATATCTCCGTCGGCAAGCTCGAAGCTTGAGCGGTATATCGTCTTTTCGCCGATCTTCATCGTCGAAAGAGGAAACTCATACTGCTCTCCGTTGCGGATGAGTATAACGTTCGGATTTTCGTACTGGATTATGTCCGCATGGGCATTATCCTCAAGCCTTATTATCGTGAAGGTCGAAAAAGCCGTTTTCCGCTCGGAGCATATCGGCAGCGTGTCGGCAATGGTTTCGACAGCGTCGCGGATATCAAGCCCTGCGGCAAGCATGGTGGATATTATCGTTGATGTGAGCGTTGAGAGTATACTCGCCTTAACTCCGCTTCCAAGTCCGTCGGCAAGAACAACAATGGTCGAGTTTTCGTTTTCAACGATCTCGACGTGGTCGCCGCACAGCTGCTCACCGTCGTGGTTAAGGCTCATATACGCTATCTCGCTGCAAAGATTATTCTTCTTCAAGGCTCAGCGACTCCTTCAGCCTCGTCAGGGCGATCTTAGTCTCGGCCGTAGTCTCGCCGAGGAGCGAGGCGATCTCCTGAACGATGCGCATCTGATTTTCAATGACGTTGTTGGTGATCTCCGCCGTTTTCTGACTTATGGCCTTGCGGCGCATGGACTCTTCCTCTTCCTCGGTGACGTCGGAGATGATGTCGATAAGTATCTTTGACGAGCGGTCGTACACTATGGTCTGCTCAAAGTACTTTTCGTAATCGGAAAAATATCCGCGCAGCTTTTTTACGCTTTTGCCCGTCTCAAGGCAGGTGAAAAACGGCGCCGTGTCAAGCACCCTTACAACGCTGTCGCCCAGAACATCGGATTCGTGGCTGATATTGAGCATGCGCATGGCCGTTCGGTTTAGCTGCTGCACCTCAAGATCCTCGTTGACGACAACAACGCCGCTGGGCATATTGTTGAGTATTTTGGTACTGAAGCGCTCGGCCTTATCCATGATAAACGGCAGAGTCGCGGCAGGTGTTATAGCCGCAGGAGCCGCAGTTGAGCTCATCGGCCTTTGTGTTTTTGTCGAGCTTGGACAATATCTCGCGTATCTCGGCCTCGCTCGGAGTTTTTTTATGCACCGGAGTTCCGATATACTGCGTTCTCAACTGCTCAGGCTCCGGCTGCGGAACGTCAAAATCCTCCTTGCCGACATTGCTCCAGACCGAGTATATATGCCGGATCGGGGAATTTATGTACTTTTCCATAATGGGGCCTTCTATGCAGCTTCCGTCGCACATGGCAAGCTCGATAAAGCACTTATGGATATTGCCGTTTTGGAGGTCGTTTAGCGCGTTCATGCAGTTTTTCGGACCGTTTGTCGCGATGCACTGATAGCCCGTGTCGGGTATATCCATGCTTCTTATTATGCCGCCCGTGACCGGGAAGCTGCGCGCCCTGCCGGGGAAGCTTTCGCCGAATTCGTGCTCGATCTCAATGCCGGCGGATATGCGCATCTGATCAAATTCCTCAAACGTGAGGACCGCATCAACGCACGTTCCCTCGTACTCCTGCTTTTTTGCGACGCAGGGACCGATGAAAACTACCTTTGCCTCCGGCATGCGGCGCTTTATATCCATCGCGTGCGCTATCATCGGCGACACGACGGGAGCCAGATACTGCCGCAGATCGGGAAAATGCTTTTCGATAAGCAGGTTCAGCGACGCGCAGGCCGAGGTTATGATAACATCCTGCTTTGCTTCGCGCAGCAGCCGCTCGTATTCGCGCTTTACTATCGTCGCGCCTATGGCGGTCTCCTCGGCGTCGGTGAAGCCAAGCTCGATGAGCGCCTTGCGAACCGAGTTTGCTCCGCAGCCCTCCCAGCAGGCATAGAAGGACGGGTCAAAGCTCGCTATTACGGGCGCTTTTCCCTTGAGCATCACGCCGACTCTCTCTCGATCGTCAATGATCTCCTTTGCCTCCTGCGGACAGACGACAAAGCACTGGCCGCACAGGATACACTCGTCGCTTATTATATGCGCCTGATGTCCCGTGAAGCGTATGGACTTGACCGGGCATTTTCTTATGCATCTGTGGCAATTCTTGCAGTTTGATTTTTTAAGGTTGAGCACACTGGGCACAGCAGCCACCTCCTGTTTATCTTCACCAGCAAGTATAACATAAACCCCCACTTGCTACAAGTGATAATAAGGTGTATAATTTGTAAAGGTGATGATTAATGTTTCAGGAAGCAATTATAACAAAGAATCGTGATGACGGGCTTGCCGAGGTCGTCGTCGAGAGGCTCGGCATATGCGGCGGCGACTGCAACGGCTGCAGCGAGTGCAAGTACGAGCATCTTATGAAGTCCGTTGTGCAAAACCCCATCGGCGCGCATCGCGGCCAGCACGTTATGATCGAAACGCCGACGAAGGGCGTGGTAAAGGGCGCGCTTGCTATCTATGTTCTGCCGCTTGTTATGCTCATTTTAGGCTATGTCATAGCCGCGGCGCTCTCGCTGAGCGAATCGGTGTGCATTGCAGCCGCATTCGGCGCGGCGATACTCGGCATAGTGATCGCCATAGTTTTAAGCCGCGCACGGCACAGCGCCGATCCCACTCCGACCAAAATCGTGAGCGTTATCGAAAACGATGATTAAAACCGGTCTTGACGACCGGTTTTATTATGCACAAAAGCTTTGCTTTTGCAGCGTATATATGATAATATATTATTTTATGTGAAAAAATATTTGGAGAGAAGCATATATGTCTGATATAAGAAAGGAAATCGAACGGCGCAGAACGTTTGCTATCATCTCGCACCCTGACGCCGGCAAAACAACGCTTACCGAAAAGCTGCTGCTCTACGGTGGGGCGATACAGCTTGCAGGCTCCGTCAAGGGCAAGGCCACGGCACGTCACGCGGTGTCCGACTGGATGGAGCTAGAAAAGCAGCGCGGAATATCTATAAGCTCCTCGGTCATGCAGTTTGAGTATAACGGCTACTGCATAAACATCCTCGACACTCCTGGACATCAGGACTTTTCCGAGGACACCTACCGCACCCTGATGGCTGCCGACAGCGCCGTCATGGTCATCGACGCGGCAAAGGGCATCGAGCCGCAGACGCGAAAGCTTTTTAAGATATGCGCAATGCGCAATATCCCCATCTTCACCTTTATAAATAAGCTCGACCGTGAGGCGCGAAGCCCCTACGATCTTATGGAGGAGCTGGAGCAGGAGTTCGGCATCGGCACCTATCCGATGAACTGGCCCATCGGCTGCGGCATCGACTTCAAGGGTGTTTATGACCGCGAAAAGCGCGAGATCCTCGCCTTTAACGAGTTCCACCGCGGTCAGGACAAGATCAAGGCTATCGAATGCAGCCTTGACGACACCGAAACGCTCGACAGTCTCATCGGCGAAAAGCTGCGCAGAACTCTGTGCGACGATGTTGAGCTGCTCGACGGCGCAGGCTATGAATTCGACATTGATCAGGTGCGCGACGGCAAGCTCAGCCCCGTGTTCTTCGGCTCGGCGCTCAACAACTTCGGCATTGAGCCGTTTTTGGAGAGCTTTCTTGACATGACCATGCCTCCCCTGCCGCGCAAGGCCGGCGACGAGATCGTCGATCCGTTCGCCGACAAGTTCTCCGCCTTTGTTTTCAAGATCCAGGCAAACATGAACAAGGCTCACCGCGACAGGATCGCCTTCATGCGCATATGCTCGGGCAAATTTGAGCGCGACAAGGAATATTTCCACGTTCAGGGCGGCAAGGTCATACGTCTTGCGCAGCCGCAGCAGCTTATGGCGCAGGAGCGCGCGATAATAAACGAGGCCTACGCAGGTGACATCATCGGCGTGTTCGACCCCGGCATTTTCTCGATCGGCGACACGATATGCGACAAGTCCATGAAGGTGGAGTTTGAGGGCATACCGACCTTCGCTCCCGAGATTTTTGCAGGTGTTGAGCGTATCGACACGATGAAGCGCAAGCAGTTTGAAAAGGGCATCATGCAGATAGCGCAGGAGGGCGCGATACAGATATTCCACGAGCCGTACACCGGCGTTGAGGAGATCATCGTCGGCGTCGTCGGCATACTTCAGCTGGAGGTGCTTGAATACAGGCTGAAAAACGAGTACGGCGTTGACGTTCGCCGCCGCAGCATGCCGTATGAGGTCGTGCGCTGGATAGATAACGAGGGCATAAATCCCAACGATCTGAACCTCACGAGCGATACCAAGTGGGTCCAGGATTTCCGCGGAAATAACCTGTTGCTGTTCACCTCCGAATGGTGCGTTAACTGGGCGCTCACCAAAAACCCCGGACTTGAACTGAGAGAATTCAACAGAGACTAAAAAAATTGCACCGCACGGGGGATAACCGTGCGGTGCGTTTGTATTTTGTGGCATATCGTTTCCGTTTGAGGGCGACGACAAGCCGGGAAAACAAACCGGATTTTTGTCAAAACGCTCATTTTTTATTCTTTTTATGTTATTATACCACATTTTTCCCATATGTTAAATGGTGATACTAAACAAATTTTAGCTGCATTTATTAGTGCACATTGACTTAAACTGACAAAAGTCGACCACATATCGGTTCTGACGCTCGTCAGCTTAAATGAGCTAAAATCATCCAAACAGGCTGACTCTTACAGTATATGTGACGGTCTTTCCGTCATAAGTGACGGTCGCTTCGCGGTTTCCGAGGCCGGTCATGTCGCACTCGACCGTGAATTCGCTCGGGTCGGTTATGCGCTTTGCAGAGCCGTTATTGTAATACGCTCTGAGCACAAGGCCGGTCGTATCAAGCTCTTCGCCGACGGTGTACACGGTTTTGACGGGCATCTCTTCGATGCTCAGCTCTGTTACCTTGGGGCGCTCGACAATGACGGTGCACTGATCGTAGATCTCCATCTTGTCGCTGACATAGACCATGATCGTGGCCGAGCCTTCGCTTACGGCCTTGAGTGCGCCATCCTGCGAAACGGTGACAATGCTCGTATCGCTGCTTTTCCAGATATACTCCGGTTCTTTCTGCCCGGCGGACGGCTCGGGCATACAGCTGACCTTGAGCTGAGCCTCGTCATCGACCGTCATCGTGAGGCTCGGCGAGCTGAGAACGACGGATTTTACGTCAAGCTTCTCCGGCTCCGGAGTTGCCGTCGGCGTGGGAGAGGCGCTTGCCGTCGGCGTATCATCCTTGCCTCCGTCATTGTTGCCGGACAGTGCAAAAATGATCACCGCTGTTGCCATGGCCGCAAGGATGAGCACAAGCGCCAGTATATAGCCGAACATGGACTTTTTCGGCTTTTTCTCAGGCTCAGGCTGCTTGGGCGGGGTTTTTTTCGGCTGCGCAGGCTCGGGACGCGGCTGCTGCTTCGGCTTTGGCTGCGGTCGCGGCTCACCCGGCGTTTCGGGTATGTATTCCGGGCGCGGATCGGCCTTGAAATCCTCACGCACGGTCATATCGTCGCTGCCGAACGAGGTTTGCACAGGCTCGGACTCTACCCTTCCCGACGCTGCGAGCGAAAGAGCTTTTTTCAGCTCCGTCGGCCCTGCATAGCGGTCGGCAATTTTATAGCTGCACGCCGTCATAACGACCTTTTTTAGTGCAGCACTGCCGTTTTTCGGCTGCGGCAGGGTCTCGCCGCGGAAGCGGCGTATCTGCGCATCGGTAATCTGCTCGGGCGTCGGTACCTGCGGCGGCATCGGCAGAAACGGGCCGCGCCGATCGTTTAACAGCCAATAGAGCACCATGCCAAGCGAGTATATATCCACGCGGTCATCATAGCCCTTGCCCTTGTAGACCTCGGGTGCCATATACGAATAAGTTCCGACCTTATCGGCCGAGGTGCGTATGGTGGAGGCCTTGGCCACGCCGAAGTCGCCGAGCTTAAACACGCCGTAGCGGCTGACGAAGATATTCTGCGGCTTAATGTCGCGGTGGATTATATTATTCTCGCGGCAAAGTTCGAGCGCCGAGCACATGTCGCTGCCGAGCTTGATAACGCTGTCGACCGTCATACCGTTTTCGCGGACATAATCTGGCAGAGACTGCAAAAGCTCCATGCGGATATAAATATCCCAGCCCATGTCGTTTTCGTGCGGAATGATCATCTGATCCTCACAGTTGACAACGTTCGGGTGGCCGCGCAGAGCGCCGAGCAGACGATACTCGTTACTGATCTCCTCGACTTTTTCGCGGAGCTTTGCGCGCATGGCAAACTCGCTCATGCTCTCGAGCATCTCGTCATACTCTTTCTGCGAGCCAGGAACGCTTATGACCTTGAGCGCACAGTGAAAGTCGCCGCCGTATTCATCTTTTTTCTTCAGCTCGTATACCTTGCCGGAGCTGCCGCTGCCGATGCAGCGCACTATCTCCCAGCCGGGCAGCGAAGTTTGCAAATTTTCCATATCATGCATCCCTGATATTATAAATTAATCACATTTAAATATAATATATTCTCCGCACGTTGTCAAATTACTCTATTGATTTGAGCGCGCCGGCCATATCGATATTGTCTATCCTGCGGCGCATGATGGCGTTTACTATCATGGCGAACACAAAGGTTATGACGATAGAAACGGCAAAGCTCAAAAAGCTGATGTGCGGCTTGAAATACATCATATCGACCTTTATAGCATTCATGACAAAGGCGTGCAGCGCAACGCCGAGACCAAGGCCGAACACCGCTCCGGCTCCCGTAAGAATAAGATTTTCACGGAAAACGTAGTGTGCCGCCTCATTTGGGTAAAAGCCCAGCACCTTGAGCGTAGCTATCTCGCGTATGCGCTCGGATATGTTGATATTAGTGAGGTTATATAGAACAATGAGTGCCAAAAGCCCGGCGCAAAGGATTATCGCAGCAACAACGACAAGCAGACCGTCCAACATGCTGCTCATGCGCTCTTTTATGTCGGTGCTGAGCGTGACTCCGCGCACGCCGTCCACGTCATGTGTGAGCGCTTCGGCGCAGCGGTTTACATCAGCCCCGTCGGGTGCGTTTGCAAGCGCGGACTTATACTCCGGCACTTCGCCGAGCTGCTCCTCACAGGTTTCAGGCGAGATGAAAACGAAGCTGTCAACATAGTTATCAAACAGGGCGCTGACCGTAAGTGTAAGCTCCTTTTTTTCGGAGGTCGTCAGTTTTATCTCATCGCCGACTTCAATTCCGCCGAGTTGCCGGGCAAGGTTATAGTTAATTGCCGCTTCGCCACTGCCGGGATAGTCGATGGGTTCTCTGTCATAGCTAAGGTCAATGTACTTGCAAAGCTTCTTGCCGTCGGTCACGGTGAGCGTTGCACTTTTTATGGCATC
The DNA here is from genome assembly GCA_001916715.1 of Firmicutes bacterium CAG:24053_14. Classification (GTDB taxonomy): domain Bacteria; phylum Bacillota; class Clostridia; order Oscillospirales; family Oscillospiraceae; genus F23-B02. The sequence goes on along the minus strand of MNSZ01000051.1, from coordinate 67,378 downwards.
GCTGCCGGACACCTCCGCAAGGCCACGATAGAGAAACACTGCATCCTTTATATCGTCTCCTGCGTCACGGAAGAATATCTCCTGTTCTTCCTCATTCATGTCATACGCCATCGTGATCTCATAATCATAGAGGATTATATCATCATACTGCCGCGTCACGACATTCTGGATAGTATCGTTAAGTCCGAGCGCCGTAAGCACAAGCGCGGTGCAGCCGCCGATGCCCAGAAGCATCATGAATATGCGCTTTTTATAGCGCATGATGTTGCGCGCCGAGACTTTCTGCATGAAGCTCATATCGTTCCACACTACCGGGATACGCTCGAGCAAAATGCGTTTTCCGGCCTCGGGCGCTTTCGGGCGGATGAGCTCCGCCGGAGCACATTTGAGCTCCTTGGCGCAGCAATACCATGTAACAAGCAGCGTGACTGCAAGGTTTGCTGCCGTTATCCCGGCTGCCAACGGCCAATCCATTGTAAACGTAAGTCCGGAGAGATTGTATATAAGTCCATAGCCAAACCACACAACAGCCGGAAAGGCAAAGCTTCCGGCCGCAATGCCGAAAATGCATCCGAACACGGTGGCACTGCCGGAATAGAACATATACTTCCCAATTATTGCGCCCGAAGAATAGCCCAGCGCCTTCATAATGCCTATCTGCGTGCGCTGATCGGCGATCATTCTCGTCATCGTTGTAAGGCACACAAGCGCCGCGACAAGAAAGAAAAACACAGGGAACACGGACGCCACGCTCTGGACAACGTTTGTGTCGCTTTCAAAGCAGACATATCCCGCGTTTGTATCGCGGTCGAGCACATACGTATCGGCGTGGTTGATATTTTTTATCTGCTTTTCGGCAGAATCAAGCTCTGCTGCGCCCTTATCAAGCTCTGCCTTTGCCGCATCAAGCTGAGCCTTGCCGGAAGCAAGCTCCTTTTCAGCCTCGGCAAAGCCTCGTTCGGCCTCCGCCTTGCCCTGCTCATACTGCTTTTTTGCCGCCTCAAGCTGTGCGCCGCCGCTGCTTATCATCTTGCGCGCAGCATCAAGCTCCGCCTGTCCGGACTCTATCTGGGCATAGCCTGCGTCAAGCTGAGCCTTTGCATCCTCAAGCTGCTTGCGATACGGCTCAAGCTCGGCATCGACCTCGGCGCGCTTTTGACGGTGGACCTCAAGACGCTCGTTATAGCGCTCGATATCCGCATTATCACGGCTGATACGGTCGTTTGCAGTTTTGATCTTCCACTCTATGAGCCTTGCCTTTAAGATATCACCGTTTGCCTGAGCTTCGGCAAGCTGCGCATTGAGGCTTTCGATCTCGGCATTCTGCGCAGCAATATCGTTCTGTTTATCGATTATGCGGTTTTCGTAATAAGCTATCTGCTCATCCACCGCGCCGTAGGCGAGCTTTGCCTTGGCATTGAACTGTTTCAGGCCTCTCTCGTATTCGGCCTGCCCCTTGTCAAGCTCCGCCTTTGCCGCGTCAAGCTCTGCCTGCTTTTGATCAATAACGGATGAATCACCCATCATCCTTTCTGCGTTCTCGATCTCCTTGCGTGCCTGTTCAAGCTGAGCCTCGGTATCGCTCTTTTTCTGCACATACTCTGCGTAGCCGGCATCATACTCAGCCTTGGCTGCATCGTACTGCGTCTTTCCGTCCTCATACTGTTTTTTTGCATCGTCAAGCTGAGACATTGCGTCATCAATGATGGCATCACGCCTTATAACCGCGCGCTCGGACATGAATTTTTCAAGCCCGTCAACATATTTTCGCGTGCTTTGCTCGTACTCATCGGAATAAACATATCCTTCGGAATCGACGCAAACATAGATATCCGTATAATAATCCGTCGAAAAACCGTCCATCGGAATATAGATGTAACCCTTAACGCTGCCGTTTCCGAGCGTGCTGGAGCCGCGCTCCATATTTATATACAAAACGCTGTAGGCAAGTCCGACGATAGTATATTCGTCATACGCAAAGGTATCAAAAGTCTGCTCGCTGTTATCCTTCGAAAGCTTTATCGTACTCCCGATATCGTCTTTTGAATACATATCAGGGTCGGCGAGACACTCGTTTGCCTTTTCCGGCATACGGCCTGCCTTCAGCTTAATTTGGTTCACATTTTCGGGTATGCTCTGCGCCATCATGATGAGGTTATCCTCATCGGCGGTGTTAAACAGAAAATCCGCGCCGACTGCGCCCTCGGCAAGCTTCACCCCGTCAAGCTTTTTGACTTCGGAAAGATCTTCGTCGGTAAGTCCGAGCGTTGAGACAAGTCGGAAATCATAAAAATTCGTCTTATTAGTGTAATTATTATACGTTTCGAGAAAATCCGGGCGCGACAGGCGCAGGCCGACAAACAAGCCGGCCCCCAACGCTATTATCGCGAATATCGCAAGATAGCGTCCGAGGCTGCTGCGGATCTCTCGTTTTGTGAGTTTGATGATGGATCTGTTCATTGCTTTACCACTCTATGTCTTCGATGGGTATCGGGTGCTCGTTTCGGCTGACGTCGGTGACAACACCGCTCTTTACCGAAACTACTCTGTCCGCCATTGCAGTGAGCGCCTGATTGTGGGTTATGATAACCACTGTCATGCCGTTTTTCCGGCTGCAATCCTGCAAAAGCTGGAGCACTGCCTTGCCCGTGTTATAGTCAAGCGCTCCTGTCGGCTCGTCGCAGAGCATGAGCTTCGGATTTTTTGCCAGCGCACGCGCTATCGCAACGCGCTGCTGCTCGCCGCCGGAAAGCTGCGCCGGGAAATTCTGCGCCCTGTCGTGCAGACCGACAAGGTCGATGACCTCCGCAGCGTCCATCGGGTTTTTGCATATCTGTGCGGCAAGCTCAACGTTTTCAATGGCCGTGAGGTTCTGAACCAGGTTATAAAACTGGAACACAAAGCCCACATCATAACGGCGATAGGTCGTAAGCTCGTTTGCGTTATACGAGGATATTTCTTTCCCGTCGAGCACAATGCGGCCGGATGTAAGGCTGTCCATACCGCCGAGAATATTCAGAAGCGTGGTTTTTCCTGCACCGGATGCGCCGACAATAACGCATATTTCGCCCTTTTCGATCTCAAAGGTCGCATCCTTGAGTGCTTCGATGCTCACCTCGCCCATGTGATATGTCTTTTTAACTTTTTCAAATTCAACGTACGCCATAGCCTACCTGCCTTAAATATATTTATTAGATATATTATACTAAACGTCTATACTCTTTGCAATAAAAAACCGTGGTCTCCCACAGTTTTTTAACATATTATTCAACGATTTTATATAAGACTGAGCACCTTGCATGCCTGCTCGCGCGTTGCAAACGATTTCGGATAATAGCTGAAGCTTCCGTCGGCGTTCTGCTTTCCGCATATTATGCCTGCGCGCTGGAGCGCTGTGACATAATCGACTGCGTACTTTGATATCTGCGCACTGTCGGCAAAGGCAGCGGCCGGTGCATCGTCGGACAGCTTTATGCCGGCATAGTCGGCATAGCGGCAGATTATGGCCGCCATCTGCTCGCGAGTTATGTTGTCATTCGGCTTGAAGGTTGCCGAATCAATGCCGAGTACGATGCCGTTATTTGCAGCCCACTCGACATACGGCGCGAAAACGCTCTTATCGCTGACATCGGTGAAGCGGCACTTTACGTAAGCGCTCGTGTCCACTCCGTCGAGACAGGCGAGCATTTTCACGAACTCTGCGCGCGTTACGTTGCCGGTCGGATCAAATATGCTGTCCGAGCGGCCGTTTACAACGCCGAGCTGATACATCTTGAGGATGTAATCATACGACCAGCGATCCTTCGCAACATCAGTGAATGACATCGTCTTGCCGATAGGTTCTTCGGCCGGAGTGCTGCTGCCATAGGTACTCGTAACCCTGCTTATAAGCTCCATGTACAGATGCCGGGTATTTGAAACGGTGTTTGAAAGAATGCCGCCGATGATGCTAAGATGATCATACGGCTGAGTCGGGAAGACATTCCATATACCCTTCGCATAGCTTTCCTTGTTGTATCCGTCGCAGACAACAAAGCCCCGGCTTCCGTCGGACTTTTCGCACTTGAGCCTGCTGTTTACAGGATACAGGCCGGACACGACGTTTACCATGCCGTCGTTAGGCAGCCACGTTCTGTCGATATAAACGCCGCCGGCAGTATATTTGTCATAATACTTACCAATCATCGCGGCAAAGGGCTTAAGCAGCGCAAATACGGATGAGTCGGGCACTTCGTTTCCGCTCACGCTGCTCGGGTGCGTTGCGTCGCCGCAGACGGAGAAGTAATAAACATTGTTTTGCATCTCTATCCCGTCGTTTATCTTCAGCGCATTGTCTATGGTGAGGTCGTATATTGCATTGTCATTATGACTCATGAAGTTGCTGCTGTTGAGGACTCGGATGAGATACTGCATATCAGTCTCGCTGTCCTTGCGGTAGATCCCGAAATGCTCAAGCTGGAGATCGTACACACCCTTAAGCTTGGTAAGGCCGAGAGCTGCGCCGAAATTATAGATTGCATCGGTTACCACCTTGGTCGAAACATCGCAGGTTTCGATAAACGTGGTTCCGTTGTGCGGCGCAGCAACCGCCGTGAGCGAATACACCCAGTTGCCCTTGCCGCCCTCAAACAGCGGAGATACCTTTGTGCCTGCCGCCTTTGCGGCCGCGACCTCTTCCGCGCTGCCGTTTGCAAGCAGCTCGAGGAACAGGCGCGTCGTCGCGCCGCCGAAGCTGTGTCCGATAAGATTGATTTTCTTCTGCGCGCTCCAGCCCTCAAAAAGCGGCTTTTCGTAGGTTATGCCGTAGCGATCGTGACCCTTGGCCGCCGAGTGCGCAGCGCCGTAGTCAACCGTTCCGCCGACAAGCTGCGCATAAAGCTCGCACGCTCTGTCCCATGCTCCGGAGAGCGGTCCGACCTGAGCGGCATAGCTCTCGTAGCCCTTTGAGTTCAGGTACTTCATGAGATTGCCCGTTGTCATGCCCCAATACGGCATAATCGGATCGAGCATCGATCTTTCGCCCCAGCCCATAAGGCCGTGGACAAAAACGAACGGATAGTCGTCCTCCGGGTTCCCCTCGGCCGATGCCGCTGCCGGCAGCAGGCTGCAAAGCAGCAGCACCGCAAGCAGCAGACTCAGAAGCTTTTTTGACTTTTTCATTTTTCTCCCCCTTGTAAATTATTTTCCCGTTAAGTATACAAAAAGTCTATTCTTATATTACCATACTATGAGTTGCCGGTCAACTGTTTGCCTGCATTTTCGGCGGCATTGTATTTTTGCTTGCATATTCTCTCCCGTTGGTGTAAAATAATCTCCGCACCACGATAATTGCGGATGTCGTCTAATGGCAGGGCCCCAGCTTCCCAAGCTGGCGACGCGGGTTCGATTCCCGTCATCCGCTCCAAACACAGCAAAATCCCGAAGTCGTTGAAACTTCGGGATTTTCTTTGTTTATCAATGGTTTGCGGCGTTTTTGTGCCATATATTTTCTAACTTTATCGTTTGGATTTTCGCGCAAAAACACATTGTTTAACGCGCAATTTTACGACAATTTTACGACAACTCAGGTCTACTGCTTTCTTTTAGTCGGGAAAATGGGTGCACTTGTATTTAGTTTGAAACAACTTGGCGTAATCAAGTAGCTTTATTTTTCTTATGATGCTTTTTCAGCCCTCGGCAGGTGCGCCGAGGGCTGTTGTTCTCCTAGCCTTAGCCGGGTCTGTCGTGTGGCACAGCCCCCACAGCGCGCGCAGAGTGGACGGTCTGCCGCTGTAGTTTGCCGCGTTGTAGGGCTGGATAAGCTTCCACACCTGACCCTCGTCAGCTACCGGCGTTCCCACAGGACATGCGCTGTAGTCCTTCGTCGCGTCGAAGTCCGGCACTTTGCTTTCCTCCGCGATTATCGCCGTGCCGTCCATCGTGCTTGCGCGTCCGCGCAGATTGAGCGCATCGTCCGCGCCTTTTTCCTTCATTTTTTCGATTGCTTCATCCTTAGTCATATGCTGTTGACCCCCTCTCTGTAGGCTGCGTCGAGTGCCGCCGGAGTTATTTCAGATGTGGGTATAACTTTCTTTGAGGTCGGCAAGAACCAGTAGTAGTACTCACCATCTTCTACGAACGTTCTCATTGGCGTATTCACACTGTAAATGCAGGTGTAATCACCTGATTCAAAGCTGATTAAACTGCCAAACGCTGTAGGCTCGGAAGTCTTTACTATTAAAAGCAGATGCCAAGTATTATTTATCTGTATGTAGCTTTCCGCATAGGTCATGGGTACTACCTCCTTACGTATGGAATGTGTATCTTCCAGATGCGTCAGGGACGCTGTTAAACAGTGTGTTGAAGTTTAACACGCTTAACGGTCTTACGGCGTGAGCGTTCATAACGGAAGATCTCGCAGCACCTTAGGTCTCAGGGTGTCGATCCTGATAAGCTCATCAAGAAAGGTTATTAAGTCAAACCGGTTCATCGGCGTTCGCTTGACCGGAGCAGCATCGGCGTATCTCAGCTTTATCCATGGTTCTGTCTGCCCGTCCCGGTTTTGGTTGATGATCCATTCAATCTTTCGGTTCATCCCGCTCACCTCCTTTTCTCTTGCGTCGGCTTGGTGTTTGTGTTATTCTTTGCCTGAGCTGTCCGAAGTTGCCGCTCCGAACAGCTCTACAACGCTGCTGTCAACAGTTGCCGGGTACCACCCGAAGAGTCACAGGAAAGGAGGAACGTTTGTGAATATCGATACTGAAGAGTTGCGCCGGGCTGTTTATGAATTTCAGTTTTACAGCAGACCAAGCAGCGCAACAGGTAGTGACCCTGCAACGGTTAAGGATATAAATAATGTCATTAACAATGTTGCTAAGCTATTGAATACTTTTATTCAGGGATTTTGCGAGAGGCCATCAGTTGCCGCTGGTGGTCTCTTCCTCTATCACCAAGACGCCGAGGTCTCTCAGCTCTTGATAGCAATCGTTTATTGTTTTCTGTGCCGCTGTCAGACGGTCGAGGATTTCTTTTACCTTCCCTTCGGGGACAACGATGCGAATTCCGTAGCTGTTCATCCCGCTCACCTCCTTTCATTGCCTCGTTGTGTTGGCTTATTGCTTGGCTATATACTATCATTGCTTAACTACTTTGTCAACACATTTTTATTGCTGGGCAATAAATTTTCTTGACTTTTTCTAACGCGTGGTTATAATGGTCTCAAGGAGGTGATTTGATGAGTGAACTAAATGAACGCATTTCAAGCGTTGTCGCAATGTCTGGCAATACAAAAACTAAGTTTGCTGAAAAGATAAACATATCTCAGCCGTACCTTAGTCAACTCTGCTCAGGCGCAAAGCTGCCCAGTGATCGCACGATTGCCGACATCTGCCGGGAGTTTGGCGTCAGTGAAACATGGCTGCGCACGGGCGTCGGCGAACCGTATGAGGTCAGGACTCGCGAGGAGGAAATGGGCGATCTGCTCGGCTCGCTTATGAAGGACAGCCCCGAAAGCTTCCGCTCAAGGCTTATAACCGCCCTGCTGCGCTTCGACCCCGATGGCAGCGAATGGCAGGTGCTTGAGAATATCTATAACAGCGTCGCCGCCGAAGCCGATGAAAAAGAGACCGACCAGTGAATGGTCAGTCTCTTTGTTTGTCTGGTTGTTAATATTAAACTGCAAAAAATTGCGCAAATGTGTTGATTTTCAGCATTCAGTGGCATATAATAAAAATGCAAGCAGCAATGCTTGCGCAATGACTAAGAACTTTATGTTCCTCGTCTTGCCCCAAAGAGGAAAACCCTTGCCTTAAGTAGGGACTGAAAAAAGCGGATAACCTGAGCCGAAAGTCAGGACTGAAAAAAGCGGTGAGCCCTTACCGTAAGTAGGGAGCGAAAAAGGCGAGATAGGCTTTCCTGTCTCGCCGATTTCATAACTGGAGAAGATATGAATGCACTAAGGATCTACAGAGTTACCGACCATTATATTGCGTTTTTACATAGTCGTGATTCTCGTGTTCAGTTTAACAAGCAAACTTCGCGGCCATATGTCGGCGTTGTTCTCCATGTGGGGGAATTTAAGTACTTTGTACCTATGGAGTCGCCGAAGCCGCACCATAAGAAAATCAAACCTGGCACTCATATTTTGAAGATGGACGATGGTCGTTTGGGGTTGCTGGGATTTAACAATATGATTCCTGTGCGCGATGATGTTCTGATAACCTTTGATATAGCTGAAGAACCGGATGCAGACTATTCAGCCCTGTTGCAAAAACAAGCATACTTTTGCAATCGAAACAAAAGCGAAATTTTCGGCAAAGCAGCACGGACATACTATGATGTTGTCAACGGAAAAAACAAATTTCTTGCGTCAATCAGCTGCGACTTTAAAAAACTCGAAAAGGCCTGCAAGCAATTTGATTTGAACCGCTGACGGGTAAATCTATTACGAATAACTATAGCACTGTACAGGAAGGAGATGATACTATGTCGGCAACGGCTCAGAACTATGTTTATCGTGTAAAAATCACAGATGAAAAAGCCATGCAGGATAAGCCTTCTATTTCACGCGAAGAATTAGAAAGAATCAAGCGCGAAGTCGCACAGTATCTTGTACGGCCTGGTGAACGAAAGAATTGAATTTAACTCTTTATCAACTCCGTATGCGGAATAGCGCATATTGCGGTTGCATTATTTCGAGCATTGTTATACAATGATTTCATGATAAAGGCTCCACCGCGCCTCTCTTCGATGCGTACCATGGTGGGGTCGTTTTTTTCGGCACTGAAAAAGGGCGGCAGAAATGCCGCCCTTTTGTCTTTCTCTGATCATCTGCTTGTGATATGCAATTCGTTTTTGAGTGCCGCTTGCAGAACGGCGGAAAAATTCACGCCGGCCCGCTCCGCTTCAAAGTTAAGCCACGACGGAATTGTGCAGTTCTTCTTCACAACTCGCATATCGTTCTTCCTGCGATACTCCGCGAAATCAACGTCAACCAGCGAAACGATCGCGCCGTCCGGCGCTTCGGCTTGTGCGTTTGCAATGCTCGACGCTTCCGGCAGCACTTCGCCGTCGTCCTGCATATCAATTCCCATAAGCCCGATCGCGTCGCGCGCCATCTCGATCGCGTCCGGAATGTCCTTGCCCTGCGTATTGATATTAAAATCGGGGACAAATACCACGATGAACTCTTTTCCTTGCGTCATAATGATAGGATATGCGTTTTTCATTTTGATTACCTCCTTGAAATGCGCTGATATATTCGATTGTCACCAAGGGCGGTGGGCTTATTTCAGCCCGCGCCGCTTGATGATGGCTTTTGCTAACTCTTCGTCGGTTTCTCTGTGCCTTACGACGCTTTCCCTTTGTCCGTCTTTTACGTATATGTCGTGGTTTGCGCCGTGCCGTTTGAACTTCCAGCCGTTTCGCTCTAAAAGCTCGATAAGGTCTTTTGTTTTCATCGGCTGCCCTCCTTACAGTTATTATTATACGCATTGAATGCGTATTTATCAATAGGTTTCAGCAAAATTTATGCGTATTTTATACGCACGCATAGTGAAGCGGCGACGGGCTCACCCCATAGGCGTCGCTTAGCTATGCCATGCGCAGCAGCAGATGATACACAAAGCGCAGATCTTTTACCGGCTTTTCTTTGAGCATGCAGATTATTTCCGTAAGTAACACTTTTCTCTCCATTACCTCTTTTGTTTCCATATCATTCTCCCTTTTTAATCAGCTTCCCATAATTCTTCTACCGTTCTTCCCAGCGCGCGGCTTATCCTGATAGCAAGCGCGACATTCGGCAGCCGTTTTCCTGATTCGATTTCGCAAATTGTACTCGCCGATGTCCCTGCCATCCGTGAAAGTGCACGCTGGCTGATTCCCGCATATGTCCTGTAGTGCTTTACGCTGCACTTGCCTGTGTCGCCCATATTACCACCCATTCACATTCCTGTGCGGAAAAATTCTGAAATCAGAACGCCACACACTATTTTTGTGTATTTTGTGCAATTTTGACCTGAATTATTATAAATTGTCATAATTGCGTTGGGAATTGTAGGGTGATAAAATGACGTGGTAGGTTAAAATTTGTAGGGAGGATAGATAAAATGACGAGAGGATTCAAGAACTTTTTAGGAATAGTGCTGGCGTGCATTGCTTTGAGTGCGTTGTTTTCTTCGCCTGTGGGTTTTTTTGATGTGGTTGTCGCCGTGATGTGCATTATCGCCGCTATATTGTTACTTAAGCCGACCGAGTCGGAAAAAGCAGCAAAGAAAGCGAAGCAGTCAGGCAACGAATCTAAATCTATGCCAACAGCAAATACAACCGACACCGCAATAGAAACCGTTAAACCCACTCAAATAACAACTCAAAACGAAGGCTATTGCCATGAGCCCGAGCCTCCTGTGAAACCTATTGTTGAGCACTACTCGCGAAATGACGATGTTGTGTATCTGAGGCACGAAAATTCTCTGCTGCGAGCTCAATTGTCAACAGATCAGGGCGATCTTGTTGACGCAAAATCCGAAGCACTTAAAATTCGTGCTAAGAATGAAGAGGCAAAGAGTGAGCTTCTTAGCACGAAAAAGCGGTTGGCGGAAGTAAAGAATGAGCTGATTGAAACCGAAGAGGCCGCTTTGCTTCAAAGCTTCGGCTTATACACACCGCACTTTGAATTTGCGCGAGCCGATGATTATAAAGCGCGGCTTTTGGAGATCCGTGCGAGGCAAAAAGATGCTGTCAAGGATGGTCTGGCAGTCACGGGCAACACTACATGGTCTATCGACGGCAGCCAGACAAGAGGGCGTAAGATGGTCGCAGATATTCAAAAGTTGCTCTTGCGCGCTTTCAATGCCGAGTGCGATGACATTGTAGAGCATGTCCGTTATAACAATATTGAGTCAAGCGAAAAGCGCATAACCGCATCGCGCGATGCAATATCTAAGCTCGGCCAGATCATGGGAATAGGAATAACTGCCGGATATTATCGCATGAAGATTGATGAACTTCACCTATCGTTTGAATGGCAGCAGAAAAAGCAGCAGGAGAAAGAAGAACAGCGCGAGGCGCGAGCAGAAATGCGTGAGGCGGCAAAGCTGGCCAAAGAGCTTGAAAACGAGCGGCGAAAACTCGAGAAAGAGCAAAGCCACTATGAAAACGCGCTCTCTAAAATCAACGAGCAGCTTGCGGCAGCAAGCGACGACGAGGCTGACGCCGTTCGTGAACGCAAGGCTCAAATTGAAAAGCAGCTTGAGAAAATCGACGCTGCCTTTGGTGATGTTGAGTACCGTGAAGCAAACCAGCGTGCCGGCTATGTCTATGTCATATCAAACATCGGCGCGTTCGGCGAAAACGTTTACAAAATCGGCATGACTCGCCGCCTTGACCCGATGGACAGAATCGACGAACTCGGTGATGCATCTGTCCCGTTTAAGTTTGATGATCACGCGATGATCTTCTCGGATGATGCGCCTAAGCTGGAAGCTGCGCTACATAATGCCTTTGCGGACAAAAAACTAAACTTTGTAAATCAGCGAAGAGAGTTTTTTAACGTTTCGTTGGAAGAAATCAAACAAGTTGTAAGGGATAATTTTGACAAGTCTGTCGAATTTGTCGAAATACCCCCTGCCGAGCAGTACCGTGAGTCTCTCTTGTTGCGCGAGGCCTCAGAAGTCCATGCATAACCGTGAGGATATTTGCCGGGCCTTACACCGCTATGTCGATGAATATAAGTGGGGCTGGGGCGTAGCTCGGAGGCAGCTGAAATTCCGTTTTGGCGTAGATTATCCTATCACTGAGCTGAAAAGTTTATACAAGCAAGTAAAGGTCACTGGCATAGGAGCTGTTAAACAACGATGAAGTGCCGTAATTGTAATGCTGAGCTGCCCGATGAGCTGCATTTTACTTTCTGTGGCTATTGTGGTGAGCGCCTTGTCCGGGAGCGCAAGAAGAAAAACGAAATAAAAATACCCACGCCGCGAAAGCGTGGGCAGAGGTGGTATGTTGACCTCCGGCGCGAGGGTGTAACCGTCATTGAGGACACCGAAGCCGAAGCCAAGGCCAAGGCGATTGCCATAAGAGCAGGGTTTATCGATGCGAAGAAAAAGCAGCCGGCATTAACATTGCGAGCTGCAATAGATAATTACATTGGAGATCGAGATAACGCTTTGTCTCCGGCCACTGTTCGAGGGTATATTACCATAAAAAACAATGCTTTTGCGCCTGTGATGGACACCGATATTTTTTCTGTCCGCAACTGGCAGTCTGTAGTGAACGTGGAGGCCGGGCGAGGGATATCCGCTAAAACACTGCAAAACGAATGGGGACTCGTCAAAAGTGTTTTAGACAAAAATAAGATCGATACTTCTGCGGTTTCGTCTTTGCCGCAAGTGGTTCAAGCGGATTTGCCATGGCTCGACTATGAACAGATAAAGATATTCCTTGATGCCGTGCGCGGAGATGAGTTCGAGCTCGCTGCACTTTTCGCGCTGCACTCATTGCGGCGTTCCGAGGTGCTCGCACTCACGCCAAGACACATTGAGAATGATATTATCCACGTTTCCGGCAGTGTCGTATATGACAAAGATTATAAGCTTGTCACGAAAAAGGAAAACAAAAACACCTCATCAAAGCGCGACGTTAACATCGTGATACCTCGGCTTTTCGAGTTGCTCACTGATTGCAATAACAAAGGAAATATCGAGCCGTTCATCAAATGCGCACCGGATACTCTCCGGAAGCACGTGAACCGTGCATGCGTTTCTGCCGGTCTTCCGGAAGTCGGCATGCATGGGCTGCGCCGCAGTTTTGCCTCCCTCGCCTACCACCTCGGCTGGTCTGAGAGACAAACAATGGCCATGGGAGGATGGGCGGATCTCGGCACGGTTCATCGAATATACATTAAGCTGGCCGAAAAAGATAAAAACGCAGATATAGAAAAGATGAAAGCGTTTTATAATCAATAATTTACGTCAAATTTTACGACACTAATTGAAAAGTCATTGATTTTTCAATATTTTTATGCCGTAACAAGCGGGTTCGATTCCCGTCATCCGCTCCAAACACAGCAAAATCCCGAAGTCGTTGAAACTTCGGGATTTTCTTTATCTATCAATGGTTTGCGGCGTTTTATTCCTTCCCCGGGATGGTGAAGATGCCGGACTCGACAAGCTCCTTGAGGCCCTTATGCGACTCGTACATGACAAGAAGCCGGCTCTCGATCACCGCCCACTTTTCCTCGATCTCGGCATCGGCAGCCGCCAAACGCTTGCTCGCAACATCCTCTGCCTCGGCTATTATCTGCTCTGCCTGCTTCTGAACATCGGAAAAAGCAGCCTCGGCCTGCTCATCGCGCTTTTTCATGTTCTCAAGATATGTATCGACCGTGAGCTGCGCCGCTTCAAACAAACCGCTGACCTTTGCGGCAGCCTCGGCAAGATTGCCGCTCTCGCTTACCTTGATCTCATATCCGTCGAGCTTCGCCTGAAGCTCCGCTACCTGAGATTTAAGCTTTTCTATCTCCTGCTCCTGATCGTGCATTACCATCATCATTTCGTTCTTTGAAAGATTCATCGATTCGTTTCTCATAGTTCCTCTCCTTAGCTATAAAATGTCATTACCATCGGTTAACATGATATCATCCAAAGCATCACATTTCAACACAAATGTATCAAAAAGGCGCGGCTAAAAGCCGCGCCTTAAACCATGCTTTATTTTGCCGTGATCCCTTTGCTGAACGCGCGGAACATGAATGCCGCGACTTCGCAGCGGGTGCAGGTCGTGCCGGGCGCAAACTGCGTTGCCGTTTTGCCGGTGGTAACGCCGTTTTCAACGGCCCAAAGCACCGCTTTGTAGTAGAATGCGTTTGCATCCACATCGTTGAAGCCGCAGCTCATATTCTTGGGTGCAGGCTCGCCGGCATAGCGCCAGAGGAAGGTGACAAACTGGGCGCGCGTAACGGTTGCGTTCGGCGAGAAGTGCGTAGCGTCCGTGCCCTTGGTTATGCCGTTTTCAACAGCCCAGAGGATCGCGTCATAGCAGTATGCATAGGAATTGGTCTTCGGAACATCCGAAAACTGCTTTACGCTGCCGCTCGGCTCGGGTCTGCCGGCTGCGCGCCAGAGGAAGGTCACGACCTGTGCACGTGTGCACGATGCTTTGGGTGCAAAGTGGCTTTCATCCTTGCCGTTAGTTACCTGCGGTGTGTTGTAGTATGCCCACATAACGGCACTGTAGAACCAGTCGGTTCCGTTTACATCATAAAACGGATTTGAAAAGCGCATGTTGCACTTTTCGCACACGCCGTACTTGATAATGTGTCCGGTTTTTACGGTCTCGTTATCCGTATAGCTGTCCTTGCAGCCGGAGCAGGTGTGCTTGGTGTAGCCGTTCTGGGTGCAGGTCGGCGCGATCACCACCGCATCGTATCTATGCGCTCCCAGCTCACCGTAGGCATCGCCGCATTCGTCGCAGACGGCCTTTTCGGTGCAGGTGGCCGTTCCGCCGGTGTGGGCGGTCTTGCGGCTGAGCTCATACCACTTCTCGTTTATCTCAAATCCAGCCGAGTTCAGCTCGTCTCTGAGATCCTCCAGTGTCTTTCCGCAGCGCTGGCAGCCGAGCCAATGATATGTATCGTCGCTGCAATGGTCAATATCCTTGATCTTTATCATTCCGATGATATGATCGAGATCAAACGTGCCGTCGCGGATCATCTGGACGATCTGCGGAGTGCTCAGTCCGATAGTCTTGGCAAACTGCTTCAGATTATCTTTGCTCAGATTCAGCGCATCGGTGCCGGGGTGCAGATCGTGGCCGGTGCATTTATCGACGAGGTCATCCTTTGTGATGAGTATGCTTGCGCGCTCATCCTTGTACATATTGCCGCACTTTTTGCAGCGGTAGTAATCTATCGTGCCGTCCTCGGTGCAGGTCTTTGGCGTGCCCTTGACAAGCTCGATATCCTTGCAGCCGCCTGCGCACTGGGCAGAATAATAGCTGCCTTTTTCAATAAACGCGCCGCAGTCCTTGCAGTATTTATCGCCGGTGTAGCCCTGCTTTGTTTCGGTTGCCTTTACTTCATTTCTGACCTCGAAATTCACATGGGTGTTGGGGTCAAGCTCGCCGTAGCTTGCGCCGCACTTAGCGCACTTGGCCTGAGCCTTGCAGCTGGCCGTACCGCCGCTGTGGGAGCTTGTGCCCGTGGTAGTGCCGCAAACTCTGCACTTCTGATAGTGCACGCCTGCGACCTCGTCGGCCACCCAGTAATAATCATGGTCATTTTTCGACGTGGAGACCTTGGCCGATGTCGTTTTGACCGTTCCGGCAGCGTCGGAATAGTAATTATCGCAGCCGGAGCAGTACCAATACTCTATGTTGCCCTTTTCGGTGCAGGTCGCTGCCTTTGAGGGGAAGTGCTTGAGATCGGTGTGCTTGGTTTTGTCTTTCGTCAGGCCGTTATCGAGCTTTGCTTTGGTGGTCTGATTAGTGCAAGCCGCATCGGTGAAATACGAGCCGCAATCCTCGCAATACCAGTACTCAATATGCGGATCGCAGGTGTTGTTCGTGTTGAGATAATGCTCGACGTTTTTGTCGTGCTTACACGCCGTGGGATCGGGGTCCACCGTGCCGCCGGTGACTGTGAGGGTCACGGTGTTGCTGACGGCGTAGGAAAGGCCTTTGCCTCCAAGAATGCTCAGAGAACCACAATATGCAACGCATTTAAGCTGCATACCATTGTCGTCGGCACTCACAGCGCTGATCGTATAAGTTGCTTTCTTCCCTTTCACGACCTTAAGGAGCTTTGCAATATCTATATTGTTGTCACTGCTGCCTATGTCGGAAGCGTCAACCCAGATATATTTTATCTCCTTTGTAAGTGCAGAGCTTGCTTCCGCACTTGCCGTAAATGTTGCAGTCTCTCCAACAGCGACGGTAACATCTTCCGGCTGCTCGGTAAACGTGATCGTAACCTTGTCCGTGCTGTCTCCGCCGCCGATAATATCTCCATTATCCACCGCAAACGCGCCCATAGGTACGAGCGAAACGAGCATCAGCGCTACCATCAGCAGACTGATAATACGTTTTTTCATTATGTTCCTCCTAAGTTTTGATTTCTCCACCGTGCCGCTTTCGCGGCTGTATACACAGTAATTATACTATTTTGTCAGTTTAATGGCAAGTAATTCATTTCCGTTATTTTAAACAGTAATGCACGGCCGATTTGGTATAGTTTGACCGCTGCATAAGCTCCGCGCCCCCGTCATATATATTGACTATGTGAGTTTGGGGAGTGGTGCATGTGTACACTAATATTGAAGAGCGCGCCTGCGATCTTGCCGAGTACATAATCGAAAACAAGGCAACGGTGAGAGCCGCCGCAAAGCAATTTAACATTTCAAAAAGCACCGTACACAAGGATCTCACCGAGAGGCTGAAAACGGTTAGCCCGGCACTGTATCATCAGGTGCGCGAGCTGCTTGATATCAATAAGGCCGAGCGGCATATCCGCGGCGGCATGGCTACACGCAGAAAATACAAGGGCGAGAATGCGTAGAAATTGCAGGCAGGCATAAAATGCAACTGACATTTTATTGCTAAGCTCGCCGCGCATTTATATCCAGTTTTAAACAATCCTCGAAGAGGCTGCTGTCTCAATCGGGGATTGTTCTTTTTTCTCCTCCGATTGACTTATTTGCCGGCAGGAAATATAATGTTAATTAAACAACAAAAAGGAGAAGACACTATGAACATTCTATCGCTGCTCAACAGTGCACCGATGTACGCCATATGCGGCGGCATTATCGCATTCGTAGCCGTTGTGTGCGCCGTGTTTATGGTTCGCGCCTACCGCGCCGGACTTGCCATGGGCATCGACCGCGTTAAACTCAAGCGTGCGATCACCTCGAGCGCAACATTTTCGCTTCTGCCCAGCGTGGGCATTCTTCTGGGCGTTATCGCCCTGTCGGGCAGCCTCGGCACTCCATGGCCGTGGCTGAGGCTTTCGGTCATCGGCGCGCTGCACTATGAAACACAGGTGGCGCAGGCCGCGGCCGAGCAGGTCGGCATGTCCTCCCTCTCCGCTGCGGAAATGACTCCCTCGGGCTTTGCTACGATCGCGCTGCTGATGAGCGTGTGCATCATGTGGGGTATGGTGCTTTCGATTTTCTTCAACAAACGCTATCTCGGCAAGCTCGGCGGCGGCAGAAAAGGCTCGGGCGGCACAGGCTTTGGCGACACCGCAATGACCGCGATGTTTATCGGTCTTGTGTCGGCATACATCGGCAGCTACATAGGCGGCTTTGTCTCCGGCGGCGGTCTGTTTTCGTTCTCGGGCAGCTTTATGCCGCTGATAGTGGTGGTCGTATCCGGCCTTGTGATGGCAGGATTTATATACCTTGCCGAGAAAAAGAAGCTTGCCTGGGTCGAAAGCTTCTCGATCGCCGGAAGCATGCTTATCGGCATGGCCGCGGCGGTCGTGGTCAAGCTATTTATGTAAGGAGGCGCGCAATGAACAACAATTACTTTGAAAGCTATGTTATCGGCCGCATAAGCTCGGCAATAGTGCTCGTCATGCTTGTAGGTGCTCCGTTTCTCATCGGCAAGGTGCTCGGTGCGATGCCCGATATCGGCGCTGCCGGAAAGGCGTTTTTGTCCGTCGGCCTTGTGTGGACGGTCAGCAGCGTGGTCGAATTTCTTGTTTACACCCCGATGCTCGGCGCAGGCGGCGGCTATCTTGCATTCATAACGGGCAACCTCATCAACATGAAGATCCCCTGCGCGGTGAACGCGCGCGACATCGTCGGCGCAAAGACCGGCACGCCCGAAAACGAGATCGTGTCCACCCTGTCTATCGCCACCTCGTCGCTGGTTACGATAATCGTGCTGGCGCTCGGCGTTGCGCTGCTCGTTCCGCTTCAGCCGGTGCTGCAAAGCCCGACCCTTCAGCCGGCGTTTGAAAATGTAGTGCCCGCGCTGTTCGGCGCAATGGCGTATAAATATTTCCGCGGCAACATGAAGATCGCCGCGGCGCCGCTTATCGTTATGAGCATTCTGTTTATCCTCGTGCCCTCGCTCACGGGCTCGACAAGTTTCATGATAATCCCTGCCGGTGCGCTCGCCATCGGCATAGCATATAAATTTTACAGGAAAGCCGGTGCTTGATAATGAAAAAATCACTGTTTTTGATCCCGGCCGCGGCGGCGCTTTCGCTGCCTGCCGCAGCAGTTGTGCGCACGGTTTTGACGCCGAACAAGTGCTCGGACTACGCAGCGCCCGAAGCCGGCGACTACGCCCTTGAGCTTGCGCGCAAGCTGTCGGAGATGGTGCGGTACGAGACGGTATCGCACGCGAACGTTGCCGAGGTTGAGAAATTTCTCGGCTTCCACAAGGTTCTCGAAAGGCTGTTTCCGCTTGTGCATGAAAAGCTTGAAAAAACCGTCATTGACGGCAATCTGCTGTTCAAATGGAAGGGCACGGGCGACGGCATGCCGATACTGCTCATGAGCCATCAGGACGTAGTCCCTGCCGAGGGAAAATGGGAGCACGAGCCGTTTTCCGGCGATATCGCCGACGGCAAGGTCTGGGGGCGCGGAACTTCCGACACCAAGGCCTCGGTCATGGCGTTTTTCCAGGCGGTAGAGGAGCTGCTGAGTGAGGGCTATACGCCCAAGTGCGACGTATACCTCGCCTCGTCCTGCACGGAGGAGTGGGCCGGCGACGGCGCACCGAAAATCGTAAAAGAGCTTCAGCACCGCGGCGTTGAGCTGTTCCTCGTCTGTGACGAGGGCGGCGGCATAATCTCCGAGCCGATCGGCGGCGTTAAGGGCAACTTCGCCATGGTCGGCGTTTTTGAAAAAGGCAAGGGCGACGTCAAGTTCACCGCGCGCTCATCCGGCGGCCACGCAAGCGCTCCGACGAAGAATACGCCGATAGCGCGGCTTGCCGCATTTGTTAACGACGTTGAGACGCACAACTATTTCCGCCGCGAATTTCCGCCCGAGGTCGCCGCAATGTTCAAAAGCCTCGCACCGTATGCAGCGTTTCCGCTGAAGCTCGTCATGGGCAACCTGTGGCTGTTTGCGCCGGTGCTCAAGCCCGTTCTCGGCAAGATAAGCGCTCAGGCCGGCGCAATGCTGCAAACGACTGTCGCGTTCACGATGCAGTCAGGCTCGGACGCATGCAACGTTCTGCCTCAGGAGGCAACGGTCAGCGCTAACATGCGCTTCATTCCGCATCAGGGCGAAAAGGAAAGCCTTGAGATCATCCGCAAAATCGCGGAAAAGCACGGGCTTGAGACTGAGGTCATCCACTCGAACGACTACACCCCGGCGGTCGATATAAACGGAGCTGCGTTCCGCCAGGTCGAGGCCGTCATAAACGAGACCTTCCCCGGACTTCCGGTCAGCCCATACGTCATGACCGGCGCTACCGACGCGCAGTTTTATCAGCCGGTATGCAAAAGCTGCATCCGCTTTGCACCCGTTATTTATGGGCCGGAGCAGATGAAGGGCATGCACGGGCTGAACGAAAACATCGAATACAACTGCCTGCCCGGCGCTGTGAGCTTTTACAAAAATCTCATCCGCGCGCAGGAAAAACGCTAACAAAAAAAGACCGCCGAGGCGGTCTTTTTTTCATGTTCTCAGTTCCGTAAGCGCCGCTAAAAGGCGCGACAGCACAGCGGCGGACTGGCCTCGCGTGGCCGTTGCGTTCGGGACGAAGCTGCCATTCGGGTAGCCCTGAATGACGCCGATGTTCGCCATAACGTCAACCGACTCGCGGTAGCATTCGGCGATCGAGCCGTAATCGCGGAAGTCATTGCAGCCGGAAAGCTCGCCGAGCACATCCGCGCTCACGCCGAGCTTCAAAAAGCGATACGCAAACGTTGCCATCTGCGCACGGCTGATCTCGGCGTTCGGTCTGAACGTATTATCCGTAAAGCCGGTTACTATGCCGGCCCTCACTCCCCATTTAACGGCCGCGGCATACACCGCGGAAACGGCATTGGCATCGGAAAAGCCGAGGGACGTGTCCGAAGCTTCGGGGCGGCCGCCCATATTATACAGCATCATGACAAACTGCGCACGGGTCACGTTCTGCTCCGGGCAAAAGGTCCCGTTAGGGCGGCCGTTTACGATGTCGGCTATGTAGCAGGTGATGATATAGTCGTGATACCATCCGGAGATATCCGAAAACGGCTCGGTCTTATCGGCGCAGACGAGCTTTGCGCTGCCGAAGCTGTTGCCAAGGCCGATATCTATCGCCTTCCACTGCGCGATAGAGCCTGCGTAATAGATGCTTTTCAGCGCGTACACATCGTCAAACGCACCGTCGCCGATGCGCCCGAGCGTGAGCGGCAATGTCACGCTCTCGATCAGTCCACAGCCGGAAAATGCGCCGCTTCCGACGGAGGTCACGCCGTTTTCGACAACAAGCTTCCGCACAGCGCCGCGCTCGGCATACCACGGCGCTTCACCGGCGGCAAAGTCCGTCATTTTGCCTTCACCGAACACCGTGAGCACGCCGGCATCCGTCAGCGTCCAGCTGACAGACTCGCCGCACACACCGTCCGCCATCGCCATGGGAGCAAAAAGCGCAAGCAGCATCACCGCTGCGCATATCGTCCCGATAAGTCTGTTTTTCATAATGACCTCCCATTTGCGAAATTTCCTTATAAAGTATATTATACAAATAAACGCATTGCAAGAAAAAAATAACTCCACGTCCGAGGACGTGGAGTTATTATCGTGATTATTCTTTATTTACTTTGCGAACTCGCGGTAAATGAAGGTGACTGCCTGTGCGCGGGTGCAGGTATCATTGGGCGCAAAGGTGGTCGTGGTCTTGCCGTTGGTGATGCCGTTTTCAACAGCCCACATAACTGCATTGTAGCAGTAGGAGCCTGCAGCAACATCGTCAAACTTTGCAAGGCTGCTTACGATGGGGGCCTTCTCATAGCGCCACAGGAAGGTGACTATCTGGCCGCGAGTGCAAACTGCATTCGGGTCGAAGCTGGTAGCGGTCTTGCCGGTGGTGATGCCGTTTTCGACAGCCCACATGATCGCGTTGTAGTAGGTGCTGTTTTTGCTCACGTCGGTGAACGGGTTCTTAACGTTCTCGACCTTCGGCTGGCCTGCCGCGCGATACAGGAAGGTGACTATCTGAGCGCGAGTGCAGCCGTTGTCAACGCCGAATACAGTGTCGGAAATGCCGTTGGTAACGCCGTTGCAGTATGCCCACAGGATCGCATCAAAGTAGGGACCCTTCTTGACATCGGTGAACGGGTTGTAGCCGGGCTGCTTTGCGTCGCAGCGGGTGCAGACGCCCTTAACATAGTTGTGGCCGAGAGCCTTGATATCCTTGCCCTTTTCGAGGGTCACATTGCAGCGGGTGCAGACCTTATCGCCGGTGTAGCCGGCCTCGAGGCAGGTCGCTTCCTTAGCGTTCACAAGCTCGGTCTTGTGGCCGAGTGCGGGAACGGTCTCCTGAGCGCTCAGGACGGTGCCGCAGACCTTGCAGACAGTGCCCTTGGTAACGCCGGGCTCGGTGCAGGTGGGAGCCTTTGCATCAACGTCCATGGGGGTGTGATCGATCATGGGGATCTCTTTGCCTTTCTCCATGACGATGCCGCAGAACTTGCAGACCTTATCGCCGGTGTAGCCGACTTCGGTGCAGGTCGCTTCCTTGACATTGGCAAGCTTGTCAGATGCAACGTGCTTCTTCTCCTTAGCAATAGTTGCCGTAACATATGCGCCAGCTTCGGTTTTCTCGTATGCGCCGCAAACAGGGCACTTGCTGATACTCAGACCGTAGCTGTTGCATGTTGCAGGAACGAGAACTTCGGGTTCATACTTGCATGTAGCACTGGGAGCTTTAAGCTCGACCTTTTTGCTTTCATCGCCTCTATGATCTCCACATTTTGTGCAGACCTCATAGTCAACATAGATATAGCCGTCCTCGTGGCCATTAACAGGCTTACCAGGTGCAGCAACAAAATTATGTCCGGTTGCAGGCCTTACATCGCCATCCTTATGCTGGATCTCGCCGTTGCTGTCTCTCCAGTAATAGGTAGCATAATTACCCGGCTCTGTGCAAGTTGGATCTTTTGCCGTGCTCTCATCGTACCAGCTATTTACACTGTAAATATAAGCACCGCCTGTGTAGTTGCAATCTTTGCACTCGATAATATCAGCCTTACCATAGCTGTTATCTTCGGGGAATCCACCGTTACCTTTTTCGGCAACACCCCAATTGTGAGTAATAGGTTTACCTATTATATACGCATTTTTGCAGTAGGGGCAGACTTGATCGCCTGTGTATCCAGCATGGAAGTTCGCCGCGTTATCATCTGTTACATATTCGCCGGTTGTCGTATTAAACACATATGCTTTGCTATTTACAGTGGATATATGGGAAGCTTTTTCAGCAGGCTTGAGCATCTTGCCGTCCGCTGCTTTCATAGGCTCTGTAACAGCTACGAACATGGTCTTATACTTGTGTTCGGGGTTTACTGCGGCAAACATTGCATTTACTTCGCGGACGCGAGCTTCAAAGTCTTTAACGCTGTTAAAATTATCAGCCTTGACAAATTTAACGGCTGCTTCTGCGCCTGCAACAAACTGCGGATCGCCGCAGAGCTTGCAGGTAACATATCCCCAACCGTCTTCGGTGCAGATGGGCTTAACTTCAACACTGAAGTTATCATAAACGTGGTCAAGAGCAGCATCTACTTTATATGCCTTATCAGCAAATTCTTTGATCGGAAAAGCCTTGCCGCACTTCTCGCAGTAGCTTATGGTAAGACCTTCGTTGCGGCAGCTTGCAGCCTTAACGACCATGGTCTTGCCGGTCTCGCACTTCCCGCACTGGTTCCATAGCAGAGCAAATGCTTTGATTTTGATAGAGATAGAAGCAGGGTCTATCTTGCCGCATTCCTTGCAGACTTTGTACTCTACGCCGGGAGTTTTCTTCTCAGCGTCCTTCTTGATGCTAACGGTGGTATACTTATGCTCATGAGTATCCGTTGCCGTAGCCTCTGCCAGAGCGGCAGCAGGCAGCAGGGATGCGATCATGAGGACTGCCATCAGCATGCTGATAAGTCTCTTTTTCATGTTTCCTCCTGTAACAATTCATTATGTTGGATTTTTATGCCGCACTTTCCTGTAACGGCAATCGGTAGTTAGATTATAACATATTTGCCCGACATGTCAAGATACAAGCCTCCGTTATGAGCATGCGGCTTTGCCCGATTTTTGCTTGAAACAGCGCGAAAAACCGGGCGTTCAACAAAAACGCCCGGCTTTCATATACTATTAAATAATTATTTTTTCACTGCACAAGAGCCGATTCGATCTCGTCGTCGAGCGCGAAATCGAAGTGGTCGGCGAGCATCTGCACAAGCTCGTGCAGAACGCTTGTCGCTATTGCGCGCATGTCAAGCTCAAGAATGCGGTCGATTATCCGCCGCCGCTCGTCCTCGGGCACGTTATAAACGCCGAGGCTCATGCTAAGGAACCGCTCGAGCTTCCTTTCCAGCGTGAAATACATGTCGCAGCCGCGCGACATATAGCCGCGCATTATGCCGGCCGAGCCGATCTCCAACTCGTAAAAATCGCTCTCGGTATAATCGGGCAGATACGATCCGAAGATGCGGTAAAGCTCCGCCGTCGTGCTTTGATAGATATACTCCATCGTCGCCTCGTGCGAATATGCCTCGACATAAATATCGCGCAGATTGTCGTTAAGCTCGGTTATCGTAAGCTGAAGCGCGGTCTCGATCGCATATAGCATTGCGGGAGAATCGCCGGGATCAGCCACCGTGCGCGCAGCCTTGAACTGACCGGCAAACATGAACGCCGCAAGCTCGCTGAGCACTCCGTCCTTGGAACGGAAAATATTCTGGAACGAGCTGGCGGATACGTCAGCTTCCTTGATTATCTCGGCAACCGTCGTGCCGTTATAGCCGCGCTCGATAAACAGGCGAACACATGCCGTGAGTATTCGCTTTTTTGCAGCCATGCTCGTATGTGTGATAGTGATACTGATCCCTTCCTTCTTTGTGTTATTATTGGTATGTATACCAATAATAACACAAACTTTGCATATTTGCAAGCTTATTTACAAAAAATTGCCCTGAACTGCGTGTTCAGGGCAAAAAAAGTTAAAATTAATAGCCGTAGCGCTTGCGCTTTCCGATAAGAAAAAGCACCGTTGCCGTTATCGACATAACCTCCGCTCCGACGATGGACAGCCATATTCCGTCCAGCTCCCAGATGATCGGAAACAGCAACACCGCCGCAAGCTGGAACACCAAAGTTCGCAGGAACGATATCATCGCGCTGGTCAAGCCGTCGTTGAGCGCGGTGAAAAACGACGAGCCGAAGATCGAAAAGCCCGAGAACAGGAACGAGAATGAGAATATGGAGAATGCATGGACCGTCATCGCAAGAAGCTCCTCGTCATACCCGACGAACAATTTGCCAAGCGGCCTTGCGAAAAGCTCGCCGGCAGCGAACATGAATACGGCGCACACGCCGATTATGCGCAGGCTTTTTGACAGCAGGCCTTTCAGCTCGCTTGTGTTCTGCGCCCCGAAGTTAAAGCCGATTATCGGCGCCGTTCCGACCGCAAAGCCAATAAAAATAGCCTGGAATATCATGCTTACATACATAAGCACGCCGTATACCGCAATGCCGTCGGCCCCGGCGTATTTCATAAGCTGCATATTATACAGCATGCTCACGATCGACATGGAAACGTTGCTCATAAACTCCGACGAGCCGTTCGTGCAGGTTTTGAGCAGCGCCTTGACGTCGAATTTGAATTTCACAAGGCGCAGACGGCTGTCGTTTTTGCGTGCAAAATATAGCAGTGGAATGACTCCGCCGATGAATTCGCTTATCGCGGTGGCCGCCGCAGCACCGGTCACGCCGAGCGGTATCACGCCGACGAGCAGCGCATCAAGTATCATGTTCGCTACGCCGGACGCAACGGTGACGTACAGGCCGAGCTTGGGCTTTTCGGCCATTGCGAACAGGCACTGAAACTCAAACTGCAAAATATAAAACGGCAGCGCAAGCAGGATGATGCGGCCGTAAATTATGCTCTGCTCTAAAAGCTCACCCTCCGCGCCCATGAATTTTGCAACCGGGCGCAGCAGGAAAAATCCCAGCACCGCAAGCACAACGCCGCACAGCGCGGAAACGGTGATTATAAGCGTGAATATCTCGTTTGCCTTGTCGGCCTTGCGCTCGCCCATGGTTTTGGCGATAAGTGCTCCGCCGCCGGTTCCGAACATGAAGCCAACGCAGCCGAGCACAAGCAGCAGCGGCATTATCAGGTTGACCGCCGCAAATGATGTTTTGCCGGCAAAATTCGACACGAAAAATCCGTCTACTATGCCGTAGATCGACGTGAAGATCATCATAATTATCGACGGCAGCGCAAACCTGAGCAGTCGCTTATAGTCAAAATGATCCGAAAGCTTTATGTTCATGAATGCACCTCCTCTGCCCTTGCGCGCACGGAAACAAGAAATTCCTCCGTGAGCCGAATGTATTTTTCAAGATCCTCGGCCGGCCATGAGCCAAGGATCTCGTTTTCTATCTCTATAACCTTTGCCACCGTTTTTTCCGCAAGCTCCGCACCCCTCGGGGTGAGCGTGACCGTCTTATGGCGCGCGCCGCTGCTTTCGGTTGTAACTCTGCCCTCGGCTTCAAGCTTGCGCAGGGCAGAGTTGACCGTCTGCTTCGTAAGCCCGGAAAAGGCGCATATATCGCGCAGCGGGCAAGCCCCGTCCTCAGATTGGAGCGTATAAAGTATCTGAAAAGCGCTGTCGGAAAGTCCGAGCCGATTTGCAAGCTCGTGGTACACCGCGTCCGTTTCGCCGACAAGGCGGTTGAAGCGGCGCAGCTGTTTTGATTGCTGTGTCATGTTTACCTCGCTTTAGTCCGAAATCATACTTGCAAAGTATAGTACGATTTCGTACCTTTGTCAAGAGATAGATTGCAAAAAAACGCACCGCACGAAATTCGTGCGGTGTGTTTGTATTTTGCGCTTACTGTGCTCTGTACAGGAATGTTACGACCTGGCCGCGTGTGCAGGTTGCGTTCGGGGAGAAGTGCGTCGTGTCCGTGCCCTTGGTTATACCGTTTGCCACTGCCCACTGCACGGCGTTGTAGCAATACGAACCTGCCGCTACGTCAACAAAGCCGTTGCTTCCGCCGACTGTAGGCTCACCGGCGGCGCGGTACATGAACGTTACCACCTGGCCGCGAGTACAGGTCGCGTTCGGCGAGAAGTGCGTTGCGTCGGTTCCCTTGGTTATGCCGTTTGCGACTGCCCATTTTACGGCCTCGTAGCAGTACGAGCCGGGCGTCACATCAACAAATCCGACGTTTCCGCCGACGGTAGGCTCGCCTGCTGCGCGCCAGAGGAAAGTCACGACCTGGCCGCGAGTGCAGCCTGCGTTCGGAGAGAAGTGCGTTGCATCCGTACCGTTGGTTATACCGTTTGCGACTGCCCACTGCACCGCGTCATAGCAGTACGATCCGGCCGCCACGTCGGTGAAGTTTGCCTGCGGCTTGTAGTTGGGGTCTTTCACGCCGCAGCGAGTGCATGTGCCGTTTTTGTAGTTATGGCCGAGAGGATCAACATAGCTGCCCTTGTAGCTGTCGCCGCAAACCGAGCAGGTATAGGTCGTGTAGCCGCGCTCGGTACAGGTCGGCTTTGTCACTGTTGCTTTGTAGTCGTGGGTGTGTGCGGATGTCCAATGAGCATACAATGTGTGGTTAGCTATCGCGGTTACAGTTGTTGAAGATGTCACTTTTGAGCCACCGGAGGCTTCGGTATACCAGCCTTTAAAGGTATAATTCGTTTTTGTGGGAATCGGTAAGATACCATATGCTATACCTTTTGTTATTGTCTTGCTTGTAGGCGATACACTACCACCATTTGGGTCAAATGTGACCGTAATTTCTGGGTTCCCTACGGTGAACTCTTTATAATAAGCACCATAGTATTCTCCGCTTAATACTACATGAATCTTAAAGGCATATGTTCCTTGAGCTAGTCTGGCCGTATTTATTGTTTCATTCGCATCACTTACATCAAATTTTGTTGTATATGGGTTACATTCAAAACTTTGAACGTTCTGATTATCAAGTGTGTCAATTCCAATCCACACCCAATTCATAGATGCAGATGAAAGCACCTGACCAGACAGAGTCACCTTTTCCCAGACGGTTATATTACTTGGAAAAGAGACATCCTTTGCAAGTACCTCTCCACTTTCGACTACACAAAGTGATTGTTCGCAAAGCCCGAAATACTTCCCGTCTACGACAGCATGAATTTTGAAAACGTATTCCCCAATGGGAAGTTTAGAGAATTGCATCGTTGTCATTAAACTTGAAATGTCAAAAGAGTATGTGAAGGGGTTTGCTTCAGCGCTAATTACGCTCTGATTGTCTTTCGTATCAACACCAATCCAAACCCAGTTTAGGGGGCGATTTGCCGTAATCGTTCCAGATGAATTCGGTGTCGATCCTCTTTTTAGCAGGTTTTGAAATGAGAAATTAGAAAGGACAGCCTCTGGTTCACCAACATTAATAGCAGGTGCACCCGGCCATTTCACATACTTTATGTAAGAATAGGTTCCACCCAGCCAGCCGGTGTTAACGTATTCGTTCCACGTATAGTATTTTTCCCTGCAATAAGGATAGCTACTTAGGCCACCCTCAAACACCGTAAATCCACTATCATCTTTCTGCACAATAATTTGGCTGTGCCCCCATCCATCCGAGCCATGTAAGTACTCACCATTGCATATACGCAAACAAGAGCCTATTGCTGCATTGCTTACATAGGCTTTAAGATGCGCCGCTGTCAATGTTAGTTCTGAATCCGAAAGGTTTCGGAGTGAATTTTCACCATCGCTAAAAGAATTTGTGAAATTGTGTCCCCAAATTTTGTTGTAAATGTTGTTTGCATAAACCCAGCATTCATTCGGTGAAGAACTGAAATCATCATACCTGACTGCTACACCATTGATGTAATAGGTTGTTGCCGCCAGTGCGCTTATAGGCACCAAGCTCACGACCATGAGCAGCACGAGCAGCAGACTTAATACTCGTTTTTTCATCTTTTCCTCCCAAAAATTCAATTTTTATAAGAGCAGATATCAAAAGGTGTACTTTTTGATAGTAAACCTCTTGCACGAAAAACGAGTTCGTAACTGCTAACTACTGGCAAAAATGCAAGTATTTTTAGACAAAACAGGCGGTAACGTATTGCATTTTTGTGAACATTCTGTTATCATAGCATGTAATGACAGCAACTATCAAAAAGTACACTTTTTGATAGTTTTGAGAGTTAAAAAGGGCAAAAAAGTTGCACCGCACGGGGGATAACCGTGCGGTGCGTTTGTATTTTGTGGGGCATATTCTCCCGAAAGCGAGGCCGCGGCCCTGCATTATGCCAGCCGGGTGGGATAATGACCTCTGCATTGCCCTCTGTAAAGACAGTATACCACCTTTTACCCGTTTTATAAATAGTGATACTCGACAAATTTGCAGGCCTGCATTTGTGTGTTTTTTCGGCGGACAGAGAAAGTCCCCCGGTCCGCGACCGGAGGACTCCCCCATTCCATCTACTATTCTTCCGTATCTCCATCGAGCCACTCTTCGGGCTCG
>MNSZ01000051.1:0-38691 GCA_001916715.1 Firmicutes bacterium CAG:24053_14 | reverse complement strand
CACTCTTCGGGCTCGTTAATACCTTCTTCAAATTCCTCGTCCGGCTCGAGGTCGTTTCCGTTATAATGCAGCGCACTGCCGGATACGAGTCTGCGGTGGGATATTTTGCGCGTTATGCTACCGGCCACACCCTTGACCATAGCCTGAGCCGCCATGTGCCTGCCGATTATCGCGGCAAGGTCGGTTTTCGGCGACAGGTCTGAAACCGTTCCCTCCATGATCGACAGGCTGCGCCAGAACATCGTGAATGATTTCGGCACCTTGATGCCAAAGTCACGCGCGATGCGGTAAAGGTCGGCAAAAATATCTACCGTGCTGCTCATCTGCGCCATGGATATGACCCTGTATTTGTCCAGATACGCCTGCATACGCGCATAGTACGCCTCGCGGTCAAGCTCGGGATCGTGCTCGCAGATGTTCAGGACGGCGTCGGCAAAGCTTACATAGTCGTTGCTGAATATTGCCTTCATGCACACCTTGATAAGCTCCGCATCGGCCTTGGTCAGCGTGCCCATCATACCGAGATCAAGCCAGACTATGCGCCCATCCCACACGCGGACATTGCCGGGGTGCGGATCGGCGTGGAAAAATCTATCCTCTGCAAACTGCTTTATATAGTTATTTATGAACTTCGTGCAGACCTCCTGCACATCGTAGCCCTGCTGCTCCATCGCAGCCTTATCTGTCAGCTCAAAGCCGCCGATGTATTCCATGACGAGGATATGCTTTGTTGAAAGCTCGTCATATACCTTCGGGCAATAGACATATTTTATGCCCTCGATATTCTCGCGCACGCGGCGGATATTCGCAGCCTCGCGCTCGAAGTCCATTTCCTCCTGCGCGACAGCCCACACTTCGTCGATAGTCTCGCCGAGATCCATGACATTATTGATCTTTTTGAGCTTAATGACATTCAGTGCGCTTTTCAAAAGTCGAACGTCGCGCTCCATGACCGAGTATATCTCCGGGCGCTGGATCTTGACGGCGACATGCGTCCCGTCAAGCAGAACTGCCTCATGCACCTGCGCGATCGACGCCGCGCCCAAGGGATACGGCATGATCTGCTTGAAAACCTGACTCCACGGGCGACCGTATTCCTCGGTGATTATCTCGCGTATCTGCGCCGTCACAAGGCGCGAGGCATCCGTGCGCAGGCTCTCTAACTTTTTGCAGTGCTCCATGGGGATGATCTCCGGATGCATGGAGAGAAGCTGCCCGAGCTTAACGAAGGTCGGCCCAAGCTCCTTGAACATATCGCACAGCTTTTCCGGGCTTATGCCCTGCGTTACCTTATATTTTGATATTACCTTTACAATTTCAAACAGGCGCTTTGCGTCCGCGCCCGTTTCCATCACGGCATTTGCCATCTATTTTCCAACCTTCAGATCTCAGTATCAAGGACGTAGCATGTGTGGGTCACGTTTCCGTCATCGGTGAAGCTTACTATGCTGCCCTCAACCTTTTTATATGTATCCGGCCTTACGGCAAGGACAATATCCGTGTCCTTTTCCCAAAGGTACACGGCGTTTTCGTATTTAATATCGCCGCTGCGCAGACCGACGCGAACTGTCATGCTGACATTATCATAGTTATATTCCTTTGCGTCGCTTATCTTTATCCTGCCAAGCTCAACAGGCTCGGTCGCAGGGTCGATGATAAATCCGTGCAGGCGCTTTCCGCTTGCGTTGAGAAAGCTCACGGCCGTAAACCCGGTCTCTTCGGCGGAAGCGTCGATCTCCAACGTTTCGGGTTTGACGAGGTAAAGCGTCTTTTTTCCTGCCCACACCCAAGCGCAGCCCGAGTGTTTCTCGCTCTGCTCGGCAAAGCGCGTATATGCCGCGCGGCAGGCGGCCTGCGCCTCGGCAGGCGTTGTCGCATCAAGCCCGTCAACGCGGATCTGATACACCGGCGCTATCTGTGCGATCTTATATTCGTGTATTCCGAATATCACGGCAAGCACTGCAATCGTCACTACTGCGCATATTATGTAAACCTGTTTTGAGTTGCTTCTGCTTCGCTTTTTTGCAGGCATTGGTCTGCCTCCCATAACATGACTTTTTTTATTTTAACAGAAAAAAGCACATTTAACAAGCCATATATGAAAAACAAACAAAAATCAGCCGGATAAATTCCGGCTGATAGACATTTTCGCTACTTTTGTGCATCAACGAGCGTCTTATGCGAAGCATTTTGCGTGATTTGTGATTATCCCGGCTTGCTCGCACTGTATATGATGCCGACGAGCGGTAAAATACACATAAAAATGGCCGTTGAAAAACTATACTGCAAATGAAAGATAATAGAGCAGCAGGGGAGCTCGAGGGGTAGCGAAGCGGCGGCGCGGTAGTGAATGACATGCCGGGGGCATGTCAGAGCCGCGGCGTGACCGAGCCTCAGCGAGAAAAAGGCCCCGCTCGTAATCAGATTATAGCCATCAAAAATGTCCGGTACGGACTTTTTGACGAGCGCAGCGAGATTTTTCGTGAAAACTTGTTTTCGCAAAAAATGTGGCGTTTTTGAAGCGTGCAAAAAAGTCACAGACTTTTTTGATACGCTGAAAAGACCGGCCACATGAGTGGCCGGCCTTATCCGCGGCGTTGTGAGGAAGAAAAGGAAGTCTTTATGGCAGGAAGAACCGCGGATCGGGGGGGATTATGATTATCAGCTTTTCGCTGCATCACATACGGTCAAATCTTGCGAGGATGGCCGCAAGCTGGGCGCGCGTTATAACCGTGTCCGGGCGGAAAGAGCCGTCGTTATACCCGTTGACTACGCCGTTTGCCACTGCCCAGCGGACAGCATTGCGGTAACTCGAGGCAATATCGGCAGAGTCGGAGAACACACCGAGGTCTCCGCTTGCCGCAGGCGAGCCTGCGTATCTATGCAGGATCGTTACGAGCTGAGCGCGAGTAAGTCCGTCCTCGGGTCCGAATGTGGTTGCGTCATAGCCCTTTATAAACGCGCTTTCATACGCCCAGATTATCGCGTCTCTTGCCCAGTGAGTGTCGGAAACGTCGGTGAACGGCTCTGTCAGACCACTCACGTTCGGTGAGCCTGCCATGCGGTAGAGCACGGTCACGAGCTGGGCGCGAGTAGTTGTTGCGGCAGGATCAAACGTGGTTTCCGTTGTGCCCTTTATAAGGCCGTTAAACCATGCGTAGTAAAGCTCGTCATAGTACCATGCGTCTGCCGGAACATCCACAAAGGGCAGAGTTCCGCGCTCGGGAAGCACACTGAGGATCTGCTGAGCCATGTACTGATGGCCGCCCAGAGTCGGGTGAACCTTCAGCGCGAAGTACTCCCAGAAATACTTATCGTTGTAATTCATGTCGTAGGTCTCGGTACCGACGACGTTGGAATAATAGAAGTTATCGTATTTATAAGAAAGCTGCCTGAGATGGTTATTTATCGCCGTGACTATAGGCAGAGCAAGACCGCTCAGGTCGAGATTGCTGCCGTCGGAAAGGCGGAAGTGCTTGAAGGGGTTGAAAACGCCGACGGCGACAAATGTGATATCCGGGTTAAGTTCATATATTTTCTTGACCACTGCATCGTAGTTTTCCTCAAACTGCTCATAAGCCCTTGCAAAGGTCGTAGTTATAAGAGTTGTGAGCTTTGCCATCTGGCCGACGCTCTGGCAGTATTCAATGAGCTTGCCGAAAGCCGTTCCGAGCGCGCCGCCGTTATTGAGGAAGTCCTTAATATCCTTGAGGGCATCGTTGTTTGCATCCTCGGTCATCTCACGAAGGACAACGTTCAGGGTGAACGAGAACACATCGTTTGAGCCGACGTTTACGCTGATGACGTTCGTTTTCTTAACAGCCTCGGGATAGTTCATCTTTGCGTTCATTGCGTCGAGGTCTGCGAGGGTAAAGCCGTTGCCGTCGTTATCAAAATAGGTATTGTCCCAAACGCGATCCTTGTCATAGTCGTTGTAAACGCCTTCGAGGAAGTATCTGAATTCCACGGCGCGCAGTCCGCTGCGAGCATATTGCAAAAGCTTTGCATCCAGCGAATCGGCAACAAGACTGTGATATGCTGTCGGAACCGTTTCGTAGTCATAGCCTATATAAATGTAGTCAAGGTTATAAACCGTGGTATAGTCGTCGGTCTCCTGATCGAAGTAGGTCTCGCTGCCGTCTTTGGTGAGCGCGCAGCCTGCGGCGATACTGTCTCCGACGCACATGTAGTATTTATACGGCTCGTAGCTTCTGTCGGCCAGTGCCGGCGCGCAGAGTGCAAAAACCATTATCAGAACGAGCACGAAGCTCAGTATTCTTTTTGTATATTTCATCTGTTTACCCTCCGGTCTGTCGTTCAGACAGCTTCAGTTTCGTTTTTATTCGTGCTATTGTAATCGTCCGCGAGTTTGTTGTAGTCGATCTTGCCCATTCCCATGTGGGGCATGGCGTCAACAAAAACCACATCATCGGGCAGTGCGCGTGACTCAATTTCCCTGCGGCACATATCAAGCAGCTCCGCTTTAAGTGCAAAGCGCTTCTCCTGCTCGGTATGCTTTGCTTCAACAAACGCTACCGGCAGCTTGCCCTGCGCATGGTCCTTATCGTCCACGCCGACAACGGCGCAGCTTATAACAGAAGGATGGCGGCCGAGCACGCTCTCAACATGGGTAGGAAACACCTTGTGTCCGTCAAAGCGTGTGATCATGCGCTTTATTCTGCCCTTTATGTAGACAAATCCGTCGGAATCCATGTGGCCGATATCGCCGCTGTGGACCCACAGAGCGCCGTCGGTGTGGCGGCGAATGACATTTTCGGTCTCGGCCTTATTGTTAAGGTAGCCGAGCATGATCGACGGGCCGCTTATGCAGATCTCGCCTTCTTCGCCGTAGTCAAGCTCATTATCAGTGCCCGGCTCAAATATGCCGATAGTCGTTGTCAGCAGCGGATAGCCGACCGACAGGCTCTTGAAGTTTCCGTTGCAGCAGCAGGATGCGGCTGATGAAACCTCGCTCATACCGTAGCCCTGAGAAAGAGGATAGCGGCAGCCTCGGCTTTCGAGAAAGCTGTTTAGCTTTGCCTCGAGACCGGCATTCATCGTGTCGCCGCCGCTTCCGGCGGTGCGGAAAAAACTGAGGTCAAAGCCGCCGGCCATTTCCTTGCTGTTCATGAGCTTTTCATAGTGCGCAGGAACGAGCAGCGTGTGCTCGGGTCTGTATTTCTTAACATAGTAGCCGACCTTCTCGGCATCGAACTTGGGAATGATTATGACCTCAAGGCCGAGAGACAGCGGCATGTGCAGGCTCGAAACGATGCCGTAGGACGCAAACATCGGGATGATGTTCATAAAGCGCTGGCCGCGCTTGTAGGAAACGCCGCAGTGCCTGAAATCAAACGCGATCGCATTGAAGCCGTCGTTCGAGAGCATAACGCCCTTGGGTGCGCCGGTCGTTCCGCCGGTGAGCGTAATTGCGGCAAGATCATTCTCGCCGTATTCCACGGTCTCGGTCTCAACGCCAACGCCGGTAGCGGAAAACTGCGGCCATGTCAGCACCTTATCGCTCGTCGCGATCTTCGGAGCCGGCATTTTGAGCTGCTTTAAGAACCTGATCGACTTGGGCAGCGAGGTGTCGGCGGAAATGACCACGATCTTCTCAACGCCGGACTCGAACAGCGCATCCTTGAGGACTTCATAGTAGAGGTCGATCACGATGAATATCTTCGCGCCGGTTTCTTTAATAAAGCCGCACACGCCGGAGGCGGTCGTCCTCGGGTCGATCATCAGCGGAGCTGCGCCGATCTTATTAAGGCCGTACAGCGCATATACCATCTCGGGAATCGTTACGGTCGCCGCGGCGACTATATCGCCCTTTTTAATGCCGGCTGCCGCAAAAGCTCCGGCCGCTTTGTCAACTTCGTCGAGGAGCATGCCGTAGCTGATCTTTCTGCCGAAGTAGTTGAGTGCCGTGTCGCCGCGTCCGTTTTCGTTATTCTCGCGCAGGTGACGATAGATGGTGTTCTGCGGAACGGAAGCCTCCCTTGCCTCTTCCGAAAAATACTTCAGCCACGATTTCTCGACCGATGGTTTTAACAGTTTGCACATTGTCCTTCCTCCTCACATTATGCAAATCAAAATAAACTTTTCGCTTTGTTTTGTCTAACAATAAACTTATCTCGCCATTTTGTCAATCAAATTTTTATACTTTTCTAACCAATAAGTTCAATTTTGTACGTTTTAACAAATTTACTCCGTTTCTCTTTTGCAGTTTGTACAATTTTCGGTATTTTGTATATAGCTATACGATATTATGTTAAAATATATTTTTAAACATTTTTCGCTTTAGCTATTGAAATTATTGTACTCTTCGGTTACAATTAGACCATCAATATAATATTGAACAAATAAACGATTTTCAGGGGTGGAAATTATTTATGAGCACAAACAATCGAATGGTCGAGAAGTCCAAGAAGGCGATAAAAGATGCCCTGTTGGACATAATGTACGAGAAAGACTTCAAGCAGATCACCGTTAATGAGCTGCTAAAGCGCGCCAATGTCAGCCGCGGCACTTTCTATGCACATTTTTCAAATCTGGAGGATGTGCGCCAGCAGCTTATCAATGATCTTTTTGAGCATGCCGACTATCTTTTCGGAGATTACACAGCCAGTGAGCTTGAAAAAGATCCGTATCCGATCATGCTTATGGCCGCGGATATGATGATTGCAAGCCGAGACCCGGCAAAGAGACTTTTTAAGTTCGTAAACGTCTATGATCTCGGCATTAACCTGAAGACATGGCTCACGAAGTATATTCTTTCGGACAAGGAGCTTGTTGAGCGCTGGGGCGGCGAGGAGGCTGCAACAATATACGCGCGCTTTATCTCCGGCGGTGTCATGCACGCATACAATCTGTGGATACTTGAGGATTTTGACGTTACGGCCGAGGTTCTGGCAAAAGCCTTGTGCAACATCCTCGTCAACGGCCTTAAAGCATTCGAAGTCAAGGAATAACAGCAAAAGGCACAGCTAAAACTGTGCCTTTAATCACGAAGGGAGTCAGTTATGAAAACAATAGCAGTCATCACCGGAGCCTCCTCCGGCATGGGCAGAGAATTTGTTTACGCAATAGATAAGGATATTGAGCTTGACGAGCTGTGGGTCATTGCCCGGCGCGAGGACAGGCTGCTTGAGCTTCAGCCGCAGGTCAGGGCAAAGATACGCCCCGTAGTCCTCGATCTTCTCGACCGCAACAGCCTCAGCCAGTTCAAGGCGCTGCTCGATATCGAAAAGCCCGAGGTAAGAGTCCTCGTAAACGCGGCCGGCTTCGGTCTTTTCGGAACCTACACCGAGATGGATATGGAAAAGCAGCTTGAGATAATAGACCTCAATGACCGCGCGCTGACGGAGATGACCTACATCACGCTTCCATACATGCCGAACGGTGCGCAGATATACAACATGGGCTCGATGTCGTCGTTCCAGCCTGTTCCGTATATTAACGTTTACGGTGCGTCGAAAGCATATGTTCTGAGCTTTTCAAAGGCGCTGCGCGTTGAGCTTGCCGAGCGCAATATCCGCGTCATGGCGGTCTGCCCCGGCTGGATAAAAACAGAGTTTTTCAGCCACGCGATACACGACAACACCGTCAGCTATTTTAACCGTTACTACGGCCCGAAGGAAGTTATAGAAAAGGCCGTGAAGGACATGCACCGCAACAAACCGGTTTCTATCCTCGGTCTGCCGGAGAGATTGCAGGTTCTCGGCGTTAAGCTCCTGCCGACGCGTTTTGTTCTGAAAACCTGGTGCAAGCAGCAGAAAAAGCCGTTTAAATACTAAATCAGTTATAGATATGAAAAAAACCGCCCGATGGGCGGTTTTTTTAGCGTTATCAGTCGCCGAAGCAAATTCCGATGTCGCGCGCGACCTGTATTAGCGGATGGTCGGTGGGCAGGAATTTTGTCTTGCTCGCGGCCTCCTCAAGCGGAATGGACACAATGTGTCCGTTCTGGATGGCGACCATTCGTCCGTACTGCTTGTTGACGATGAGGTCGGCGGCAGCGGTGCCGAATTGCGTAGCCAGGACGCGGTCATACGGGCACGGAGGGCCGCCGCGCTGATAGTGGCCGGGAACGGTGACACGCGCCTCCTGTCCGAGCTCTGCTTCAATCTGAGCCGCGATCTCGTAGGATATGGTCGAGTGCTTGGACTGCTCGCGGCGTCTGCGGCTTTCCTCTTCGGTGAGTATCTGATCGTGGATGCTCTTTGCGCCCTCGGCAACGGCGAGGATGGAAAAGCTTCTGCCGTGGCGGCGGCGGTGATCGACTGCCTTCAAAATTGCGTTTATATCATACGGTATCTCGGGTATGAGGATTATATCCGCGCCCGAGCCGATGCCTGCGTGCAGCGTAAGCCAGCCTGCGTCGCGGCCCATAAGCTCAACGACGAACACGCGGCTGTGCGATGAAGCGGTGGAATGGATGTAGTCAATGACATTAGTTGCAACATCGACGGCGCTCTGGAAGCCGAACGTCGTATCCGTGCCCCAGATATCGTTATCAATGGTCTTGGGCAGGGTCACGACGTTCATGCCGGCATCCATAAGGAGCTTTGCGCTTTTCTGCGTGCCGTTGCCGCCCATGATAACAAGGCAGTCGAGATTGAGCCTGTTATAGGTATCCTTCATAGCCGGGATTAGGCTGTTTCCGTTTTCGTCAACGATGTCCTTTCCCGGGATATAGCGCTGGCGCGAGGTGCCGAGAATGGTTCCGCCCTGAGTGAGTATGCCTGCGAAATCCTTCGGCTCCATAAATTTATAGTCGCCGTCAACAAGTCCGCGGTAGCCGTCATACATGCCGAATATCTCAAGATTTTCGACTTTATTGTGCAGAGCCTTGCCGATGCCGCGCATGGCCGCGTTTAGTCCCTGACAGTCGCCGCCGGAGGTTATAAGGGCAACTCTGGTTATCTTCTTCAAATTTGATCCCTCTTTTAGTCATAAGTTCTTACAATAATATTTTAAAGCAATATAAGCAAAAGTCAATCGTGAATAATACCGAAATCAAAACAGGAGCTCAGGCTGTGAGCTCCCTGCTTTGTCTATTTTGCACTTTTTAGAAAGTCGATATACTCGGGTATGAGATCGCCCAAGTATCTGTCCGTGCTCTCGCAGCTGACTTCAATATATATGCTTTTATACCGCACAATAATATACTGCCTGTGGAAGTCCATGCCTCTGTGGTCGGCTCTTAAATAGAACACATGTGCGCCGTCGGCGTCGTATTCATATAGCATGCGCTCTTCGGGCGCGTCATTTATCTCGTATCCGTCGCGCTCAAGCTCATATCTGCGCTGCATTGCCGTGTTATACGAAGCCTCATCGTATTGTTTAAGCCGCTCGATCTTATCTTCACTCAGCAGCTTGGCTGCATGCTCGCTGTTCATATCGACATACTCGGTTTGGAAGTTGACATCTCCGTTTTGGCCAAGAAAGTATCTTTTGTTTACTATCGGCGAATCTACACTATCGCTACCATAAGCCGACGAGCGCTGTTCATCGCATTTCCAGCCGAGATCCTCGCATGTCGGAAACGGCAGAGCCGAGAAGTCCGTGATCTCCGCATCCGAATCGGCCGCACTGTCAGGCAGCAGCATAAACGCCGCCCATGCCACGGTGATCGGTATTGCCAGAGGAATGAGCACCTTGCCGACTGCGCGGCTAAAACCGCCTTTCTCTCCGTTTGGTATATCCGCACCGTTTTTAATGCGTTTTGCTATTGCTTTCAGTTTGATCAGCCGTGCTGCGCCGAATATGATCTCGGCAGCAAGCAACACGATAAGAACGAGCGCCGCAGCAAGATACGGTGTTGTGATGTTGCAGAGAAAACGTATCACGCCGACAGAATCCGGCAGGCCGCAGTGCACAAGCGCCGTCAGCAGCATAACACACAGCGCCGCAACATATATTCTGTACTTTAACATTATGTTCTTTAAAGGCTTAACCAGCAGCTCGCAGTCTGTGTATATCTCCGGCGCGTCGGGGTTTTCCGTGCAGATGACAACGCAGTCGTTTTTGAAGTCTCCTACAACGTTCCAGCCCGACCGTTCATACAGCTCCTTTTTCTCTTCCGGGATATCGCATGCAACGACATCGCAGAAATCGAGTCTGTAACGCATATCCTTAGGCTCGCCTTTTTCAAACTTCGCAAAAAACACACCGCATTCCTTGAAAAACAGTCCTTTTTCGGCCATATCCTCAAGCCAGCTCTGTATCGCCGGGATATCGCACGATTCAAACGGTATTACACGTTTTACAAATTTACTCATCATTCTCCGCCTCCTTCGCGTCGGCAAGGCATTGCCTCAGCCGCATAAGCTCATCATTATATGCCTTCTCCCCTGTCGGCGTCAGCTCATAGAGCTTGCGCTTTCCGTCAACGCCGACATATTTTATAAGTCCCTCCTGCTCAAACTCCGAAAGCAGCGCATACAGCGTGCCGGGTCCGAGCTTAACGCGCTCCGAGCTGCGGCGGGAGATATATTCGCTTATGTCGATGCCGCACTTTTTGCCGCCGCGCAGCGACATTAATAGATAAAACATCGGCTCTGTCAGCGTTGAAAACTTTTTTCTCGCCATCGGCTCACCTCCATATATCGATTATCGATGTTTACTGTATTATATATCGATATTCGATATTTGTCAACTCCGTATTTTGCTTGACTAAACACTGTATCTATATTAAAATAAAGTATCTAAATGTAGGGGGGAATTACATATGGATGCCATAAAAAACGCATATTACCGCTCGTTCCAGGCCGTTTTCAACGTTGCCGCCCGCTGCCTCTACTGGCGCAAGCCCATCACCGTTGAGGGCGAGGGCGCGCTGAGCAAGGCTCCCAAGCTTTTCAAGAAAAATCACGTCAAGAAGGTCATGATCGTCACGGGCCGCACCGTCGGCAAGACGATAGCCCCCATTGCGAAGGCCGCTCTGGACAAGGCCGGCATCGCATACGAGCATTACTCCGAGGTTTCCGCAAACCCGACAGTGACCGTCGTGAATGAAATTCAGAAAAAATACCTTGAGACCGGATGCGAGGGCTTCCTTGCAATCGGCGGCGGTTCTCCGATGGACGCGGCCAAGGGTGCCGCGGCAAGAGTCGTGCATTCTAACACTCCTGTGAACAAAATGGCAGGACTGCTGAAGGTCCGCCACAAGATCCCGACCTTCGTCGCCGTTCCCACGACTGCCGGCACAGGCTCCGAGACTACGATAGCCGCAGTCATCACGGACCCCGAAACACATCACAAGTATGCGATAATGGATCTGTGCCTTGTTCCCAAGTACGCGATACTCGACCCTGAGCTTACGCGCGATCTTCCGCAGAAAACGACCTCCACAACGGGTATGGACGCTTTGACCCACGCAGTTGAGGCCTATGTCTGCTGGACATACAACACAAAGGAATCCATCCGTCTTGCCGAGGAGGCAACGGTTGCGATATTCAAGTATCTCGAGCGCGCTTACAATGACGGAAACGACATGGAAGCACGTCAGCAGATGCTCACGGCCGCGTTCAAGGCCGGCTTTGCCTTCACCCGTGCCGGTGTCGGCAACGTCCACGCAATTGCGCACACGCTCGGCGGCCTGTACAATACGCCGCACGGCCTTGCAAACGCCGTCATTCTTCCCATCGTCCTTGAGGACTACGGCGAGGCGGTTTACGCAAAGCTTGCGCATCTTGCCGAGCTTACCGGCGTTAAAACAACCGGCAGCGACGAGGAAAAAGCCAAGGCCTTCATCGCCGAGATACGCGCAATGAACAAGCGCATGAACATCCCCTCCGGCTTTGACTTTATAAAGGAAGAGGATATTCACCAGATGTGCCGGTGGGCAATGGAAGAGGCTAACCCCGTCTACCCCGTCCCCGTTATCTACAACGAGAAGCGCTTCACCAAGGTCATCCACCGCATAAAGTATAATATCGAGGTGACACATGGAACTGCTCTACGCACTTGAAAGCATACGTACTCCTTTTCTCGACAAGCTCATGGGACTTGTCACAAATCTCGGAGGCGAGGCTGTGTTTATCGTGGCTGCCATCGTCGTTTTTTGGTGCCTTAACAAAAGCTGCGGCTACTACATGATGACAGTCGGCTTTGCCGGAACGATCATCAATCAGTTTCTGAAGCTGTGGTTCCGCATTCCGCGCCCGTGGGTCAAGGATCCGAACTTCACGATAGTCGAAAGCGCACGCGCCGAGGCTACGGGCTATTCCTTCCCCAGCGGCCACACGCAGAATGCCTTTGCCGTTTTCGGCTCACCGGCGAGGTTTTTTAAAAACACCGCGCTGAGGATCGTTTTTATCCTTCTCATTGCGCTCACGGCATTTTCCCGTATGTACGTCGGAGTTCATACTCCGCTGGATGTCGGCGTCTCGCTCATCGTCGGAACTATCCTGGTTTTCGTCATATATCCGTTCTTCCGCGATATGGACAAAAGNNNTATTCGGTATATTCATTGTTCTTGCTGCGGCATTTGTCGCTTTCGTCGAGCTGTACGACTTTCCTGCCGATATAGACGCTGAAAACTATGCCTCGGGGCTTAAAAACGCATATATGATCCTGTTTTGTGCGATCGGACTTATGCTGACATTCTTTATCGATACAAAGTATGTCCACTTCCACACGCAGGCTGTGTGGTGGGCGCAGATAATCAAGGTCGTTGTCGGCCTGGCTATACTGCTTGCATTAAAGTCGGTGCTCAAGGCTCCGCTGCTTGCTCTGTTCGGCGGACACAGCGTAGCGCACGGCGTGAGGTATTTCATCGTTATCCTCTTTGCCGGGATCGTATGGCCGATGACCTTCAAATTCTTCGCAAAGCTCGGTAAAAAATAATTGCTGTAAATTGCTATGAATCAAAAAATCTCTCCCGACGGGAGAGATTTTTTTACCTGTTTAGTGTTTATCGCCGTCATCCGGCTCGTCGGCCATACCGGCTGAGGCATCCTCCGTGGGA
Organism: Firmicutes bacterium CAG:24053_14; assembly: GCA_001916715.1. Taxonomy (GTDB): domain Bacteria; phylum Bacillota; class Clostridia; order Oscillospirales; family Oscillospiraceae; genus F23-B02. The sequence goes on along the minus strand of MNSZ01000051.1, from coordinate 25,718 downwards.
GGATCGTCAAAACGGGCGATCTTTCGCGCCGGGCGTTCGATCGTATCATCCTGCATTGCAGGAGCCGGCTTCGGCTCGGGGAACGTGCCGTGCTCGCAGTAATAATCGAAGGTATCGCGATCCATCGACTCGTTTTCAAGCAGATATTCGGCAACACCGATGAGTGTATCACGGTGCTCGGTGAGTATCTTTTCGCACAGGACGGATGCCTCGTCGAAAATACGCTTCACCTCTTCGTCGATGAGTGCGGCTGTCTCCTCGGAGTAGCTCTTAGTCTGGCCGAAATCGCGGCCGATGAAGATGCTGTGATCCGAGCTGTCGTACTGGATGGGGCCAAGCTTTTCGCTCATACCGTAGCGCGTCACCATATTGCGCGCAATGCTCGTCGCCTGCTGGATATCGCCGGATGCGCCGGTGGAAATATCGTCAAGGAAGAGCTTTTCGGCAATTCTGCCGCCAAGACAGGACACGATGCGCTCGAACATCTGTGCCTTGGAGGTAAAGTCCTCCGTGTCCTCATCCGGGCGATAGAGCGTAAAGCCGCCGGCCATTCCGCGCGGAATGATGGTGATATAGTGCACGGGGTCGGTGTGCTGCAAGAACTTCGAAGTTATGGCATGACCTGACTCGTGGTAAGCTGTAAGGCGCTTTGCCTTGTCCGACATCTTGCGGCTCTTCTTTTCGGGGCCCATCTCGACCTTGAGTATTGCCTCGTCGCAATCCTCCATCGTGATAAAGCGATGTTTACGTCGCACTGCCAGCAGAGCGGCCTCGTTCATCAGGTTTTCAAGGTCTGCACCGGAGAAGCCGGGAGTACCCTTTGCAATGGACTTGAGGTCAACGTCGTCCGCCAGCGGCTTACCGCGTGCATGGATCTTGAGTATGGCCTCCCTGCCCTTTATATCGGGCATGCCGACATAGACCTGACGGTCAAAACGACCCGGGCGCAACAGCGCGTTATCGAGAATATCCGCGCGGTTTGTTGCCGCCATGACTATGACGCCCTCGTTATTGCCGAAGCCGTCCATCTCAACAAGCAGCTGGTTGAGTGTCTGCTCGCGCTCATCGTGTCCGCCGCCGAGGCCGGAGCCGCGCTGGCGGCCGACGGCGTCGATCTCGTCGATGAATATGATAGCCGGGGCGACCTTCTTTGCCTGGTCGAACAGGTCGCGCACACGAGATGCGCCGACGCCGACATAAAGCTCAACAAAGTCGGAACCGGAAATGGACAAAAACTGCACGCCCGCTTCGCCTGCAACCGCTTTTGCGAGCAGGGTCTTACCTGTTCCCGGGGGGCCTACAAGCAGAACGCCCTTGGGTATTCTTGCGCCCATCTTGGTAAACGATTTCGGATCCTTGAGGAATTCGACAAGCTCCTGAAGCTCTGCCTTTTCCTCATCGGCGCCTGCAACGTCGTTAAACGTCTTTCGGTTTTTCTCTTCGCTGCCGAGTCGCGTCCTGGCCTTGCCGAATTTCATTGCGCCGCCTGCGCCTCCGCCGCCCTGTGCTCGCTGCATCATGACGATCCAGAACACCATGAAGCCGATAAACAGGACATACGGGATAAGCTGCAGCCACCATGTTGACTGAACGGGCTCGATCTGGTAATCCTTGATTATGCCCTTGTCGTACTGCTCGTCGATAAGGTCGCCGAACTCTTCATAGAACAGCGAGAAGCTGTACATCTTATAGTATACGGTCTTATAGCCGTCCTTTGCGCTCGAGTCCTTGACCTTCATCTCAAGAAGATTCTTCGAGCCGTTATAAGTGAATTCCTGAACCTTTTCATCCTTGAAAAAATCCTTGACCTGAGCATAGCTGAGCTCATTCTCAGGTTCCTGGTTGAGCAGAGTGAACAGAGTGCATGCAAGCAGCACCAGTATCAGAACATAAAAGCCTATATCTCTCGCTCTGTTGCGCTGAGGTTTCAATTAATCACGTCCTTTTAGACAGGAAGCATTTCATCCGTGCCTGAATTATTTCGTATATATCTCGGGCTTGAGCACGCCGATAAAGGGAAGGTTACGGTAAAGCTCGTCGTAATCGAGACCGTAGCCGACAACGAATTCATCGGGCACTTCAAAACAAGAATATTTTGCGTAAACGGGGGCTGTCCTGCGCGAGGGCTTATCCATAAGAGTTGCTATGGTTATGGATGCAGGCTTTCTCGTCATCAGATAGCTTTGCAGATAGTTGAGCGTGTTGCCGCTGTCGAGGATATCCTCGATGATTATAATGTGACGACCTTCGATATTCTGACCGAGATCCTTCTGGATTTCCACCGCACCGGTCGAGCTCGTTCCGCCCTTATAGGACGAGATCCATAGAGCACGGGATACTTACATGGCGCATAAGGTCGGCCATAAAAACAAAGCAGCCCTTCAAAACGCCGACAAACAAGGGATCCTTGCCCTCGAAATCTTTGGATATCTGCTCGCCGAGAGCAGCAACCTTTGCTTCGATCTCGTCTGCCGTGAAGAACACTCTTTCAATATCGTTTCTCATCTTTCAATTGTCCCCCGTAAGCTTGGTTTTATTTATTGTTACCCGGATGACCTTATCTCCGGGCCGTGCAATACATCTTTCCGCAACGCCGAAGCCGTAAACGGCTATGACGCCCCTTTCATCCCTCAGCACCGGAGTGGTTTCACGCTCCATGCGGCTGAGCTTTGCCTCGGAAAACAGATCCTTGAGGCTTTTGGTACACCCTCTGCCGCAAAGCCTTATCTTATCGCCGGGCTTTCGCGACGTAAGGGATATGCTACCACAAATACTGTCGTAATTAAAGTATAAAATATTAAATGATTCGTTTTTTTTGCCGCAATGCGCAATTATCTCGCTTTTCACCTCAAATCCGCTTTCGGGAATGATCTGCTGTGCGCCGATCTTGAGTTCAAAAGACTCCGGGACTGAATATTCCCTGCCGAAATAGAGCACTCCCCTGTCGCAGACAACGCGCATGCCGCTTATATCGGCGGATCTATACTCGCTCGACGATGCTATGGAGTAGACAGCCTGCGCATGGGTAAAGCTCATCGCTCTTCCGCAGATCATGCGCAGAACGCGCATTGCAACAGGCTTTGGAAGCTCAAGGAGCTTAGAAGCCGGAAAAGCGCCGGAGCTGTAGTGCTCGTCATACGCTTTACGCGCCATATCGTCGAGGCAGGCTTCATCCTCGCGCAGGAGCTGCGCCGTTCGCGTGCAGGCCTCGAAAAACGCAGGATTTATGCCCTCGAGCACAGGCGTGACATGGTGGCGCAGAACATTGCGCGTGTAGTCATCGCTCGCGTTTGTCTTATCGCTTACATATTCGATCGCGTTTGCGGCGTTATACGCCTCTATCTCCTGCCGGGTCGTTCCCAAAAGTGGGCGCACGATGTTGCCGCGCTTTGGCGGAATGCCGCAAAGCCCCTTTAATCCGCCGCCGCGAGTGAGGTTAAACAGCATCGTTTCGGCGTTGTCGTTTGCGTTATGCGCCGTCGCTATAACGTTGCAGCCAAGCTTTTCGGCCGCACTTTCGAGGAACTCATAGCGGCTTGCGCGCGCGGCTTCCTCCTCGCCCATGCCATCAAGCTCCGCACGGCGGCGGACATCTCCGCTGCCGGTCAGGCATTCGATGCCGTGCTGCGAGCACCAATCGGCAACAAAGCGGCAGTCGGATGCCGACTCCGCGCCTCTTAGCATATGGTCAAAGCTTGCAGCGCACACGCTTATTCCAAGCCTATGCGCATTTTCGCTCAAATAGTGCAGCAGGCACATTGAGTCCGCGCCGCCGGAGACTGCGCACAGCACGCGCTGCCCCGGAGAAATGAGCCGGTTTTCTTTGATAAAATCAATAATCGTCATCGGTTTTTGCCGAACGGTTGCCAAAGCTGGTGAACTCGGGCAGCCATTGCAGATACACGGTGCCTGTCTGACCCTTGCGGTTTTTAAGGACTATGGCTTCGGCCAGATACGGATCCGAGCTTTCCTGATCGTAGTATCCCTCGCGGTGCAGACCGATAACAACGTCGGCGTCCTGCTCGATAGCGCCGGAATCGCGCAGGTCGTTGAGCATCGGGCGCTTATCGCTTCTGCCGACGGCCGCACGGTTGAGCTGGCTGAGGCAAATGACCGGAACATTAAGCTCCTTTGCCATGATCTTGAGCATACGGCTTATATCGCTGACCGCCTGCTGGCGGTTTTCGTTATAGCTGCTCTTACCGCCGGCCGACTGCATGAGCTGCAAATAGTCGATGACCACAAGGCCGAGGTTTGAAAGTCTGCGGCACTGCGCGTTCATATCCGCAACGGTCAGCATGGAGTTATCGTCAATGCGCATATCCGTTGCGCTGACCATCTGCGCGGCAGACGCAAGGCGGCGCCACTCATCGGGGCTGAGCTGCCCTGTCAGCATATTCTGCGACGGAACGGACGCCTCGCGCGCAAGAAGCCTGCTTACAAGCTGCTCGCGGCTCATCTCCAGCGAGAACACGGCGACGGTCTTGTCCGAATTTTTCGCAACGTCCATTGCTATATTCAGCGCGATACTCGTCTTGCCCATTGCAGGACGCGCTGCAATAAGTATAAGCTCGCCCTTGTTCAGGCCTAGGATGAATTTGTCAAGATCCTTGAGCCCCGTGGAAAGTCCGGGGATGGTTTTTCCGCTGGATGCGGCCTCGGATATACTCTCATAAACGTTCTGAACAACGGTCGATATCGGAAGCAGACCGCCGATATTGCGGCCCTGACGGAGAGCGTATATTTTGCTCTCTGCCGCTTCGAGGATGTTTTCCGCCTCGCCCGAGCCTTCGTAGACGAGGTTATTTATCTCGTCGGCCGCCGTGGCAAGGTTTCGCAGCAGCGCCCTGTCGCGCACGATGGTGGCATACTCAAGCACGTTTGCCGCCGTCGGCGTTATGCGCATAAGCTCGGCGATATACTCGGTGCTTGCATCCGTGTAAACGCCGCGCACCTTCATCTGGTCAAGGACCGTGACGGGGTCGATGGTCTGCCCGTAGGAGAACATGGCATAGATCGTTTCAAATATATCTCTGTTCTGCTTGACATAGAACTCCGCGCCGCGCAGCCGCTCGATAACGTCGGGTATGCACCGCGTGTCTATAAGCATCGAGCCTATGACCGCCTGCTCGGCCGTTGCCGAATGAGGCGCTTGTCTGCCCAATAATTCTTCCATGCTTTATCTCCTGCCGTTTACTGTTTCTTATGCCTCGATAACAAGCACGTTTATCGTGCCGGAAATTTCATAGCCGAGCTTTGCCTTGACCTGGAACGAGCCGAAGGTCTTGATAGGTTCCGGCTGAACGATCTTGTTTTTCTCTATCTCAATGCCGTGCTGAGCCTTGAGAGCGTCACTTATTTCCTGCGAGGTGACAGAGCCGAAGAGCTTGCCCTTATCGCCGGCCTTTGCGCGCACGGTGACGGTTATCTCGCCGAGCTTCTTGGCGTTAGCTTCGGCCTCGGCCTTTTCGCGCGCCATCTGTGCCGCTCTTGCCTTTTCCTTGAGCTTTAGTGCATTTATATTGTCGGTCGTTGCCTCGCTTGCGAGCTTGCGCGGCAGAAGGTAGTTGCGTGCATAGCCGTCGGAAACTTCCTTCAGCTCGCCCTTCTTGCCCTGACCTCTGACATCAACGTTGAATATGACTTTCATAACTTATTCCTTTCCCGTGAATGATCACGAATCAATATACTCATCTATGGCGGCGTACAGCTTTTCCACCGCCTGCTTTAGCGTCAGCCCGTTTATCTGAGCCGCGGCAGCCGCGCGGTTTCCGCCGCCGCCGAGCTTTTCCATTATAAGCTGGACGTTAACATCGCCTATCGAGCGCGCCGAGACAAACACGCCGCCGTCCTCGGTCGGATACATTACCATGGATGCGTCAACTCCGGCAACGTTGAGAAGCTCGTCTGCCGCCTGCGCGGCAACTATTCTGTTCTGCGGCGTTTCCGGCACGGCAACGGCCATGCTGCGGTAAAGCTGTGCGCGCTGAAGGATTTTATACTTTGCAACCGTCTGCTCCATGCCGTTTTGCATAAGCTTTTTGACCGCTACTGTGTCCGCTCCGGCTCGGCGGAGATATGCCGCTGCATCGAACGTGCGGTCGCCGGTTCTTAGGGTGAAGCTTTTTGTATCGAGCACTATGCCGGCCAGTATCGCCTCGGCCTCGCAGCGCAGGAGCTTCGGCTCGTCGCTGCACATTTCGAGTATCTCGGTCATAAGCTCGCACACGGACGAGGCGTACGGCTCGATGAAGCTGAGGTCTGCCCTGTCTATGTACGTTGCTGCGCGGCGGTGATGGTCGATGACGGCAACATGGTTGCACGACTGCAAAAGCCGCAGATCCTCGACCTGCTCGGGACGGTTGGTATCGACAACAACAAGCAGCGTCTTTCCGTCGGCTATCATAATAGCCTCCTGAGCGCTTATAAACGTCTCTTTATACTCCGGGCTTTCACGCAGGAGCCTAATAAGCGGCTTTGCCGAGCTTTTCTCGGTATCGGCAACTATGAGCGCACTCTTTCCGTTTTTGCGTGCAAGGCTGCATATGCCGACCGCGCCGCCGATGCTGTCCATATCGCTGAACTTATGTCCCATAACGAGGACGCGCGAGGCATCCTTTATCAGCGATTCAAGCGCATTTGCCATAACACGCGAGCGGACCTTGTTGCTCGACTCGACCTCTCCGGACTTGCCGCCGATGAAGTCGAAGCTGAATTTGTTTTTTATTACCGCCTGGTCGCCGCCGCGAGAGAGCGCCATTTCGACCGCAAGGGACGCGAACTGGAGCGCTTCGCTGAGATTTGCCCCGTCTCTGCCGATGCCGATCGACAGCGTTGCGTGGATACCGCTGGGACTTACGACCTGATGCACTTCATTGAGGATATCGCATTTTTTACTCAAAATGCCCTGCATATATCTGTCCTCAAACAGGAAAAGATACCTGTCGCGATCAAAGCGGATAATGATACCGTTTGTATTTGCTCCCCACTGATCGAGCTTATCGCCTACAGCGTCGCGCAGATCATTGCGCACACGCTCGGGCTGGTTTTTCATAAGCTCTTCATAGTTATCGATAGTCAGTATCGCGGCAACGGGCTTTGAAAGCTCATGCTCATCGCGGATATTTTCATATTCTGTAACATCGATCCAATAGGCTATTGCCATGAAATGCTGATCGCTCGCATCATCTCCGCCGGAGCGAACAATGTTGCCGCAGATCTGATACTTTTTGCCGTTGAGTTCAAAAAGATCCGGGCTTTGAGTCTTGCCCTCCATGAGCCATTTGCCCGAAAATTCCGGTATAAGCTCGGCAAGGCTTATATCCGTTCTCGTTCCGGACAAACCGCTTATGGAGAAAAACATCTCGTTTCCCCAGATAATGCGCGAATCATCGAGCCTGAAAACGACTATCGGCAGCGGAAAATTAAGCAGCGTATTGTTCTTGGCCGTTTCCGCGTCATACGTCACAGACTCGATATACGCAAGCAGCGCCTTTCTGCGGCGCGAGCGCATGATCAGAGAGTAAATTATAAGTGCAAGGATAATAACGCCCTCGGCCGCGGCAAGATAAAAGTTTTTCGTGATAAGCGTCGCCACCGCGAACGCGATCAGGAAAAACACAAACGGCCGTGTATTCGGTTCAAACAATCTCTGTGAGTTCTTCATTTTTCGCTTCCGTTCCTTAGACTTATAGATATTAAATTATAACAAAGTATCAGTCCGATTACAACTGTAATTATCCGAAAAATTGTTTTTGCAGGAATTCTTTCATTTCGTTGTAATAATCACCTCGTTGTGCTATACTGGTTAAATATCATTATCAAGGAGACCGCGCCGTGAAACTTTATCTTTACGGACATGATTATAAATACGCAGCCGAGCAGATGATGCTCTCGCTCTATCCGTCCGAGCGCCCGGAATATCCCGAGGGCAAGCCGGAAGGAGACCGGGTCGAGCTGCGGCTCAGTAACGGAAACATATATACGACGGCAAGCTGCCGCCTTGTTTTAAACTCAGTTGAGTATAACGCAAAAAGCTCTGTAAAAACAGGCCTTATGACCGATGATATCTCGCGCGACAGGCTGTGCAGCCGCATAATAAAGACGGCGTTTTACCGCGCAGCCCTCCGCTCGGGACATAAGCAGCCGGCATGGGGAATGCTCACCGGAGTTCGCCCCGGAAAGCTCTTCCGCGAGGAGCTTGAGGGCAAAACGCCGGATGCCGCGCTGAAAAAATTCATCTCCGACTACGACGTGACCGAGCCGCGCGCAATTTTGTGCCGCGATACGGCGCTTGTTACCGAAAGCGTAATAAACAGCCTCGGCGAACGCGACGTATGCCTTTATGTCGGCATACCGTTTTGCCCGACAAGGTGCTCATACTGCAGCTTTGTGAGCCAGTCCGTTGAAAAGAGCATGAAGCTCATTCCTCCGTTTATGGATGCGCTCATGCAGGAGATCGACGCGGCGGCAGCAGCCGTAAATAAGCTAGGGCTTTCGGTCATATCAATTTACATGGGCGGCGGAACGCCGACAACGCTCACTTTTCAGCAGCTTGACAGGCTTTGCTCCAGAATTGCCGAGCGGTTTGATCTTTCCGCACTGCGCGAATACACCGTCGAGGCCGGCCGGCCGGACACCATAACGGACGATAAACTGCGCACTCTGCGCGCTCACGGTGTTGACAGGATAAGCGTAAACCCCCAGACGATGAGCGACGAGGTGCTGAACGTTATCGGGCGCAGGCACACGGCAGACGATATAATTCAGGCACTGGAAAAGGTGCGCAAGGTCGGCGGCATGGAAGTCAACATGGATCTCATAGCCGGGCTTCCGGTCGACAGCGCCGAGGGCTTTGAGAAAACACTCGACACGGTCATTGCCCTTGATCCGGAGAACATAACCGTCCACACACTGTCGCTGAAAAAAGGCTCGCGCATAACGCTTGAGGGCAGTGCAATACCGTCGGATGCCGAGGTAGGCAAAATGCTCGATATTGCGCAGGATAAAAATTTATGTCCGGCGGCTTTGAAAACGTCGGCTGGTCAAAGCCGGGAAGCGAAAATATCTACAATGTGTGCATCATGGAGGAGCTGTGCTCCATCGTCGCCCTCGGCGGAGGCGGATCGACAAAGCTCATTTCCCCTGCCGGCGGACGCAACATTCGTTTTTTCGCGCCCAAGTACCCGGCGGAATACATATCCGGTATACAAAAGACCTGCTCGGATAAGCAGGGTATAATAGACTTCTACAGTAAGGAGAGCAAAAAGTAATGGCATTTGATCTTAAAGAAATCAATTTCCGCACAGTCGCCGACCCCAAGGGCTTCATCGAGGAGTGCGACGATGTGTACGCAAGCCGCGTGAAGGACGCGGCGGAGAAAATCATTGAAAACAGCCGCATAAGCCCCATCGTTCTGATGTCCGGGCCCTCCGGCTCGGGTAAGACCACGACAGCGCGCAAGATAAGTGAGGAGCTTGAGCGCCGCGGCGTGCATGCATACTATGTAGGCATGGACGATTACTTCAAGTCCGTCGATCCTGCCACCGCGCCGAGAACTCCGGAGGGCGACATTGACCTTGAGTCACCGCTGTGCCTTGACATGGAGCTTTTAAACGAGCACTTTACAATGCTTGCCGCCGGCGAGCGGATATACATTCCCAAATACGAATTTTCTCGTCAGATGCGTGTACTCGAACCGTCAAAGTCCATAAAGCTCAAAAAGGACGAGATCGTTGTATTCGAAGGCATACACGCACTTAACGATATAATAACCGAGCAGCACCCCAACGCCTTCAAGCTCTATATTTCCGCACGCAGCAACGTTGAGTTCAACGGTGAGGTATGCTTTAAGGGCACATGGTTCAGACTCGTCCGCCGCACGGTGCGCGACTTCAACTTCCGCGGCGCGGATCCTGCACAGACCCTCAAAATGTGGGCAAATGTACGCCGCGGCGAAAAGTCATATATCTCGCCGTTTAAAAACAAAGCCAACTTCCTGTTCGACTCGGCATTCCCCTATGAAATGGCCGTCATGAACGAAACGGCCACAAACCTCTTCTCCTCCATCCCCGAGGGCATCGAACGCTATGACGAGCTTCGCACCGTGCTTCCCGCGCTCCAGCTTTTCGGCGTTATCGACGAGAAGCTCGTTGCGTCCGACGCGCTTATTCGCGAGTTCATCGGCGGCGGCGATTTCGACTGACATTTAATACCTGTTGACAGTTAAATTTATTTAAGTTATGCTGTCGGTGATATCATTTTTGTTTTGGAGGAGAAATGAAGAACTTAAAGAAAATCACCGCTCTTATCATGGCGCTTATCATGGTTTTCGCTCTGTGCGCTTGCTCGGACGATGACGACGCCAAGGGTAAGGTCGAGCCGGGAACAGTTGAAACCGGCGCTCCGTCCGCAGAGCCTGAGAAAACGCTTGAGCTTGGCACACTCAGCGGCGGAAAATACGCAAACGACTACTTCGGCTTCGGCTGTGAGCTGGATGATCAGTGGACATACGCAGATGAGGATCAGCTTCTGAGCATGATCCAGGCGACCGCCGATCTTATCGACGACGAAAACTTCAAGGACGATATCCTTGATGCCGACATGTTCTATGACATGATGGCCGTTTACTACGACGGCGTAACGAGCATGAATGTTGTTGTCCAGAACATCGGCGCTGCATACGGCGCACTGCTTGACGAGGAGACAATGGTCGATGAAACGATAAAGGTTCTTCCCGACCAGCTTGCGGCAGCTTCAATGGACGTTCAGTCCTGCGAACACGTCACGGTTGAGTTTGCCGGCGCAGATCACGACGGAATACTCACGCACAGCACCGTGAACGGCGGCGATGTGTATCAGCTTCAGACCTATGTAAAGGTCGGCAAATATGTAGCAGTTGTCACTCTGTCTTCCCCACTCGAGGACAATCTTGATCCGATGCTCGGATTTTTCTATGCAGTATAAATCAGCATAAAGTTTAAAGCTCAGGCCGTTTGGCCTGAGCTTTTTCACTGTCTAGAGCATATTTTTCTTTATCTGTGCCCATTTGCGCGGATATTTGGGATGCGTGGGCTTGATCTTTTCGATGACCACCGCGGCATGGGTTATATCCGTCCCGGGGATCGTGTAGTGTTCTATCTTCTCAAGGCGTGCGCCGAGCAGATGCATGGCGTTTTCGGCCTCTGCGACCTCGTCATCGCAGTCGGGGCCTTTCATGGCGATAAATCTGCCGCCGACACGCAGATACGGCAGGCACAGCTCGCAGAGCGTTCCAAGGCGCGCCACGGCACGTGATACGGCAATGTCATATGCACCGCGGCACTCCTCGGGAATTTCCTCCGCGCGCGCGTGGACGCAGCAGACCCCTTCAAGCTTCAGCTTTTCACCCACCTCGCCGAGAAAGTCGATGCGCTTATTCAGGCTGTCCAGCAATGTTATGTCCATGCTCGGCTGCACGATCTTCAGAACAAGACCGGGAAAGCCTGCGCCGGTGCCGACATCGATGACCTTTTTATCCGCAAAATCGCACACGGTCAGCAGCGCCGCACAGTCGAGAAAATGCAGGCGTGCAACATCCTCAAGTCCGTTTATCGCAGTAAGATTCATGACCTTGTTGCGCTCTTCGAGATATTCGTAATATGTTTGCAGTCTGCCGACTGCCTCGGTATCCGGCGCGATCCCGAGCGCGGCAAAGCCGTCATTTAAAATCTTTTCCATACGTTCTCCGAAAAAAATGAGTTGGGTATGACCCAACTCATTTTAGCATATTCGCTTTCTTTTAGCAATCACATAAAGAAATTGTGGTCGCCGATCTTTCCGAGCCACGTCGTTTCGATCATTCCGCTGCCCCAGTATCGTCCGACCTGGAAAAACAGCGCATCGCCGACGGTGTTATAGCCTTCGAATGCAAGCTTTGCGCAAATTACGCTTATCGCATAAGGCTCGCCGTACACTGCGCCCGTCGATGCCGGCGTGAACTGGCCCGGCTGGAAGATGACGTCCTTTATCGTCTCTCCGAATCGTGGGTCGCCCGCTCGATTGAGGATAACGTTTCCGACACCTATCTGTCCTTCTACGGGCTGGTTGCCGGACTCCCATGTGATGATCCTGCTCATCCAGTAGAGATCATCCTCGTTGTAAAACTCATCCCCACTTTGGAGGATCTGTTCGTCTGCCGTGCTGAAATTGATAGCTCCCTGCTCATCATCCTGCGAAACGCCAAGCGTAAATATTTTCGCCAGTGCCTCCGTCGGGATTATGAAAGAGCCGTCAACCTCCATATAGCCGTCGGGGAGATAAAAGTATCTGCCGTTTGCGCACAGATATTTATCACCAAAGCCGGCTTCGATCGTTATGCCGGCGACCTCGACGGTCAATTTATTTATCTCTTTGTCATAATTAACATCGGCGTCGTAGCCGAGGACCGCGCATGCAGCCTCAAGCGAGACATAGGAATCGTCGCCTATCATATAGCCGCGGCAGGAAAGCAGTCCGTCTACGTATACCGGAGTTTCGGTATACCCGACACCGTTGTCAGTTTCCTCGGCCAGCGCAGAGCCGCAGAGGAAAACGCACAGCAGACAGATAACGAACACGAGTGCAAGACTGTTTTTTTTCAGTTTACTCATATAACGCTCCTGTCATAAAAAATATATTCGGCAAAACACCGAACAGCGCCCTATAACTCTCGGGCATATTAATTATAGCGGAACATTTACGAGCGAGTAAATAGTAATTTTGCACAAGCGAGGCCGTGTCGAATTGTGCATATTTCACATAGGTGCTTCAAAAACCGCAAGATTTAGGGGATTTTACTATACAAAGCACATGATTTTGTGCCTTAGTCATCTTGCACAAAAGCCGAAATTCGACAACAATTCCTTAAAAATTCGTAAAAATTATTACAAATATTAATCACATGTATAACGTTATGTAAATCAAGCGCGTTATGAAATAATATTATGTAAACTAAATCGCTGTTTTTATATGCAATTTTTCAGTGCTTTGGATAACTGATCGGGGCACGATGTTGCCTTGAATCCGCAGCGTATACCCTCCAATTTGCGGCGGCATCCTCGGCCTTCATCCCCACAAGCAGCCGCGAAATGCCTTGCAGATTGCCGCTGCATCCGCCTTTTACCTCCACTTTTTCGATGATCCCGTTTTCGACATCGATCTCAAAAAGCTGCGAACATACTCCTTTCGGACGGTAAGTAATATGCATAATCACACCTCATTTTTTGAATATTCATGGTTAACATAACGCAGTAACCACCTGCAAATAAATCATACCACAGCACCGGCTGCAAGTACAGCATAATTTGCCGCGAAGCGCAATATACTTGCACGAAGGGAGGTTAGGAAATGCTGAAAAAACTAAGAGCGATCATCGTGGGCGGACTTGCCCTGTGCTGCCTGTATCTGTTTGCCTTATACCTGCGCACAGACGGCGGCGAGCTTATAAAGAACACCGTCTCCCTTGCCGATGACGCGCAGGAAACCGCCTGTCCGACCGAAGCCGCTGCTGCAACGGAAACCCCTGTGCAGAGCGCCGCTCCGGTGACGCCGACGATCATACCAACGACCATATCCGGAGGCATGTCGATAAAAAACACCTCCGGCTATGATATCGACATCGACTCGATCCTCAGCGCCGGATGCCCAATACGGCTCGAAGCGGATAAGCCGCAGATTCTCATTCTGCACACGCATTCGAGCGAAGCCTACTCCCCTGCCGGGCTTGACAAATACGATGACCTCGGCACAAATCGAACGCTCGATCAAAACCTTAATGTTATCCGCATCGGCACCGAGCTTGCGCAGATACTTCAGGACTGCGGCCTGAACGTCATTCACGATACGCAGGTGTTCGACTACCCGAGTTATACAGGCTCGTACAACCGGAGCTGCGAGGCCGTCGAGAAATACCTCGCCGAGTATCCGAGCATAAAAATCGTAATTGACCTGCACCGTGACGCGCTGTGCTCCGATACCGTGACATATAAGACGACAGCGACCGAACAGGGCGTGTGCGCAAGTCAGATAATGCTGTTTGTCGGCAGCGACGCAAGCGGCCTTGAGCATCCGAACTGGCGGCAGAATCTGAGCCTCGCAATATATCTTCAAAACACCGTATGCCAAAGCTACCCGAGCCTCATGCGTCCGATAACACTGACAAAATACCGCTATAATCAGCATCTTACGCCCGGCTCGATGATAATCGAGGTCGGCAGCAACGGGAACACCTTGCAGGAAGCGCTCGCCGCAATACGGCTGTTCGGCAAGACGGCAGGTCCGGCGCTTGCCGAGCTTATCGAGTGACGGTATTATTATAATGTATAGAACACGCCTCCTGCGGCTATGATCTTATCATATACCACAGGAGGTTTTTTACTATGAAAGTGTTTGATATCATGAGCGAGCATATAGTGACGGTCGGACTCGGAGAGCCGGTCGCTGCGGCGGCGCGGCTGTTGAAGCAATATAACATCGGCGCCGTACCCGTTTGCGACGAGCGAGGTAATCTGCGCGGCATGATAACCGACCGCGACATTGCCGTGAGGTGCGCGGCAAACGGCCTGTCTCCCATGGAGACCAAGACCGGCGACGTTATGACACGCGGCGTTATAACGATAAACGACAACGCCTATGTCGGCGACGCGGCGCGGCTCATGGCCGATGCGCAGATACGGCGGCTGCCCGTGTGCCGCGACGGGCGCCTTGTGGGCATGCTGTCGCTGGCCGATCTTGCGCGAAACACCGACTGCGACACGGAAGCTGCGGAAGCTTTATGTGAAATTTCTAAAAACATCCGCAGAGTGTAGCATATACCACAGTCATTGCGCGCAAATCCTATTATAATAAGCTCAGAAAGACGAAAAACGTCAATCAAAAAAAGATTTCAAGTGCAAAAGTGTATTTATTATTTTAGGAGGTAAATTATTATGGCAAAATGGGTATGCCCCGTATGCGGTTACGTTCACGAAGGAGACACTCCCCCCGAGAAGTGCCCCATCTGCAATGTCCCCGGTGAGAAGTTCACCCTGCAGGCCGAGGAAAAGACCTGGGCAGCAGAACATATAGTCGGCGTCGGCAAGGTTTTCGGTGAAGGCGTTCCCGAAAACGTCCGCGAAGAGATCATTAGCGGCCTGCGCGCAAACTTCGAGGGCGAGTGCTCCGAGGTCGGTATGTACCTGGCAATGGCTCGCGTTGCACACCGTGAAGGCTATCCCGAGATCGGCCTTTACTGGGAGAAGGCAGCTTACGAAGAGGCTGAGCACGCCGCAAAATTCGCAGAGCTCCTCGGTGAGGTCGTGACCGACTCCACCAAGAAGAACCTCGAGATGCGCGTTGACGCGGAAAACGGCGCAACCGCAGGCAAGTTCGAGCTTGCAAAGCTCGCAAAGCAGTACAATCTCGACGCTATCCACGACACCGTCCATGAGATGGCTCGCGACGAAGCCCGCCACGGCAAGGCATTCGAAGGCCTGCTGGCAAGATACTTTAAGTAAGGCAAAATTTCAAAGCAGCACGGAATTTCCGTGCTGCTTTTTTATTTCCATTTTGTGCAACATCGTGCTATACTGGACCCGGAGCATGTAATTTATATGTATTGGAGGTTATGTATGGATAAGCTGCCATGTCTGCCGGTAAAAATAACGGCGAAGAAGTGGGCCGACAAGCTACAGGATGGTTCTGTTTTCATGCGTTCTCTGTATGACTTCGGCTCGTGGAGTGCAATAGAACGACATAATCGCGCCGACAGTCAGATGAAGGACGGAGTTCAGGGCGATATTGGCGAAGGGATAGTCAAGACTGTAGACCCCAAAGTAGGCGACGAATTCTTCAACTGTTTTGACCCGGAGATCAGAGCCGTCATGAAAGGCATGTATTATATAGACGAAAACTTTTATCAGTATTCAAAAATCTACTGCATGTACGGGCTTACATATCTCATTCACGAAAAAAGATTTGAGCAGCCCGATGAGCGGCTGCTCGATTTTGGAGATACCGCAGTCATAATCTACAATCCAAACGAGTTTTTGAGCCGCGTTCTGAACGCACTGCGCGGCAAATACGGTGACAATGTTAATTTCAGGTGTGATGAAGTTCGCTATTATCCGCCGGACTATTACGGCGATTTGGACGAATTTTGCAAATCTTCAAGCTTTTCATGGCAAAACGAGCTGCGTTTCAGAGTTGCTCTGCTGGATGGTGATGACACTGTCACCGACGAATTCGGTCTTGTCCGAAAGTGTTTGATCCGGGATCACTCACCAATAACTCTGGATATTGGCTCAATAAGGGATATCTCCGTTCAAATACCGACGGATGATCTAATCGGACTTCGTCTGCCTGATTTTCTTCTGCCATAGTATATTTCAGCTGCACAGCAAAAAAAGACCGCCTCCCGGCGGTCTTTTTCAATTGAGCGTATCTGCGTTGAGGGTAAACAGCCGAGCGACGGCGGCTTTGAGCTGAGCATGCTCCGGGCGCGACAGCTCGGGGTCGGAGGCAAGAGTTTCGCGCGCGGCGTCCTGCGCCTCCTGCAGCACGTTCATATCCGAGCCAAGATCGGCAACGTGCATCGCCGGAAGTCCGTGCTGGCGCGAGCCGAAGAAATCGCCCGGGCCGCGCAGCTTCAGATCCTCCTCGGATATCTTGAAGCCGTCGTTAGTCTTGGTCATGACCTTCAGGCGCGCTTGAGTTGCCTCGTTATCGTTATCGGAGACGAGCACGCAATAGCTCTTATGCTCGCCGCGGCCGACACGGCCGCGCAGCTGGTGCAGCTGGCTCAGGCCGAAGCGGTCGGCATTTTCGACTATCATAAGCGCCGCGTTCGGCACGTCCACGCCGACCTCGATGACCGTGGTGGAAACAAGGATATCGATATCCCCTGCAACGAAGCTCTGCATAATTTCATTTTTCTCTTTGGCCTTGAGCTTGCCGTGGACGCAGGCGACTTTGAGATTGGGGAAATACTTCTGAAGCTCGGCTGCATGCTCCTGCGCGGATTTAACATTCGGCGGAAGCTCCTCGTTTTCCTCGATCATCGGGCATACGACGAACACCTGCCGGCCTTCGGATACGAGCTTGCGTATAAAGCCGTTTAAGCGCGTGCGATAGCTTTCTGTCACGGCAAAGGTGTCGACCTTCTGTCTGCCCGGCGGCATCTCGTCAATTACGGATATATCAAGATCACCGTAAATTATAAGCGCAAGCGTGCGCGGGATCGGCGTTGCGGACATGACGAGAACATGCGGCTTTTCGCCCTTGGATATCAGGCTCGAGCGCTGATTTACGCCAAAGCGGTGCTGCTCGTCGGTTATGACAAGGGCGAGATTTGAATACTCGACATCATCGGAAAACAGCGCGTGGGTTCCGATGATAAGGTCAAGCTCCCCGGCAGCAAGCACGGCCTTGACCTCGCGCTTTTGCTTTGCTGTCATTGAGCCTGTTAGCTTTCCTATGCGCAGGCCAAAGGGTGCAAGAAAGCCTCCGAGTGTTTCAAAATGCTGATTTGCAAGTATCTCAGTCGGCGCCATGAACGCCGAGGCGTAGCCGTTTTTCCACGCATACCACACAAGCGCGGCGGCCACAAGCGTTTTGCCGCTGCCAACATCGCCCTGCACAAGCCTGTTCATCGCTGTTCCCGACTGCATATCGCGCACAGCGTCCGACACCGCGCGTTTTTGCGCGCCCGTCGGCACAAACGGCAAACTTGAGAAAAACTCATCTATATTCTGCTCGCGCATGGGTATGCCGCTCTGCTTTGAGTGGCTGCCCTTCATTTTGCCCAGCGCGCAGGCCAGCAGGAACAGCTCCTCAAAAACAAGTCTGCGCCGCGCAAGCTCAAGATTCTCGAAGCTCGCCGGAAAATGAATATTTTCATACGCGTATCCCGTCTGTGCAAGCCGGTACTTTTTCCTCAGGCTCTCGGGCAGCACCTCCGGCAGATCGGCCGCGCTTGCGTCAAGAGCCTGACGCACCGCGGACATAACAAGCTTCTGCGAAAGCCCAGTCGTGAGCCTGTACACCGGAACTATGCGCCCCGTGACGCCGCCGACTGTGCCCTCACGCTCGATCACCGGGTTTGTCATCGTGCGCTTTCCGCCAACGCCGATAATCTTGCCATATATATTCAGGCTGTCGCCGCGATGGATATTGTTTTTGATATACGGCTGGTTGAAAAACGTTATGTCAACCGAACCACTCTCGTCAACGACGCGGAACTTGACAAGCTCAAGTCCCCTGCGTATGCGCACAAGGCGAGCATCCTCCGCCGCGAGGGCGTTTATGCAAACAGTTTCCCCGTCGCAGGTCAGCGCGATCGGCTTAAAGCTGCTGCGATCCTCATATTTTCTCGGAAAATACGAAACAAGGTCACGGACGTTAATGACGCCGAGCTTATTGAAAAGCTGCGCCTTTTTTTCGCCTATGCCCTTGCAGTATCGTATATCAGTATCAAGATAATTCATTTTTTGAGTTTGAATCTCCACAATGCTTCCCTGTCGGCAGGCTCTGCATACGCAATGCCGACGCGCGGAAGCTGTATTATGTCAACCTGCATGCCGTCGTCCTCGATGCACAGCCCACCGCAATCGAGAATATCCAGTCCGTTGAAGCTGCGGTCAACGGAAAGCTCCTTTGTCAGCTTTCCCGGACCTTCAAAGCCCTCGCAGCAGCGGATGAGCACCGCCTGCGGCTCGCCTTTCCTGCCGGAGACTATGTTCATAAGATTATGCATGCCGTAGCAAAGATAGACATATATCGTGCCGCCGTCACGCCAGAGTATCTCGGCGCGCTTTGTTTTACCCTTATGCGCATGGCATGCCGTGTCCTCAGCGCCGCAGTAAGCTTCGGTCTCGGTTATCCTCAGCCGCTTTTCGCTGCCGTCGGGAAAGCTGCGCACAATGAGCTTTCCGACCAGAGCCTGAGCAAGCGTCAATGCGTCTTGGCGAAAAAATTCTCTGTCCGGCATCACTCTACCATTTTGAGCGTGTAATCTGTGCGGTTAGTGAGCGTGAACACCTCGATCAGACCGGTAGTACACATTATCTCGTTATCCTTATTTATCATTATCATCTCAAAGCCGCCGTTTTCGCGCCAGTATTTGAGCGCGGCATTTTCGCCGAGGACGAACATCGCCGTTGACAGCGCGTCGGCCAGCGTACCGTCGGGGCAGACTATCGTGACCGAAACAAGGTCGTTATCCGCAGGTCTGCCGGTGCTCGGGTCGATGATGTGGTGATACTTCATGCCGTCCGAGCCGATGAAATAGCGCTGATAGCTGCCGCTTGTTATTATTGCTGTCTCGCCGACTGAGAGCGTTCCGACATAGCTGCTCGTGTCGTTAGGATCCTCGACGGCGACGATCCAGTTCGAGCCGTCGGGCTTTGTACCCAAAGTCTGCACATTTCCGCCGAGGGAAACTATGCCGCTTGTAACGCCGCTTTTGCGCATTGCGTCGATCGCGTACTTTGACGCGCAACCCTTGGCGACGGCGCCGAAGCTTATCTGCGTTCCGGCAGGCATGCGCACGGAGTAGTTGGCCTCGCCCTCAAAGTTTGTGATCTCTGTGCTGCCGAAGCCGAGGTTTTTGCGAAGCTCCTTTATCTCGTCATCGGACGGGATGCGGCCGGTTTCGTCCTTGAACTCGCCCCAGGCTTCATACAGCGGATACACCGAAAGATCGAGCGCGCCGCCCGAGAGATTATAGACGTTCAGTGCAGTAGACAGCATCTCGTTTACCTGCGGTGTGACTATAACGTCCTTGCCCTCGGCATTGTTAATAAGCGACGTGTAGCTGCCCTCATTATCGGGATCGAGCATATCGTCCATGGCGTTTATCACGCCGACGGCCGCGTTTATTCCGTCGCCGGCATATTTGCCGTAAGCTGTCAGTGTCATCACCGTATCCATTGCGAATATCTGCTTCTGCTCGGGCTTGTCGCTTGAGCAGGCGCAAAGCGGCAGCACCATGCAGACGCAGAGCACCGCGGCGATCATTCTTTTGGTAAAAAATCGACTCATATCTTATCCTCGGGATTTTTTATTTATTTTGTAATTATACCATATATAAAACCAATTGAAAACCGAAAATTTGCGTTCTGCGAAACGTCGCTACACAATAACTATTTGTTGAAATCGGCAACAAACACAATATATGCTAAAATGCGCTATTTACAGATTGTTTACGCCGAATTTTGCCCCTCGCGAGCCGCCAATGTTGACATAATACGACTTCTGTGTTACAATTTGATTACACTTTGAAATATTCCACGGAGAGTTAAAAATGAAAAAACGGCTTTTAAGTTTACTTCTTGCAGTGATAATGTGCGTTTCGCTGCTCGCCGTTCCGGCCTCGGCTGCCTGCATAAGCGGCGCGAAAACGACGTCGGCTCTGAATCTCAGAAGCGGCGCAAGCACGAGCAAGTCAATAATCATGACCATGCCGTCAGGTGCAGAGGTCATAGTAGGCATGACGCAGAACGGCTGGTGCAAGGTTGTTTACAACAACACCGTAG
Source organism: Firmicutes bacterium CAG:24053_14 (assembly GCA_001916715.1). GTDB lineage: Bacteria > Bacillota > Clostridia > Oscillospirales > Oscillospiraceae > F23-B02. The sequence goes on along the minus strand of MNSZ01000051.1, from coordinate 5,190 downwards.
GCTACGCTTCGGCAGACTACCTCAAAACCGTCAGCAAGGTCAGCGGCAATTTCGGCACAGGTACCGTATCCGGCAGCGATGTCCGCATGAGAAGCGGCGCCGGAACTAACAGCTCGATCATAACCACACTGGACAAGGGCACGAAAATGAGCGTCATCGGCGCATCTGGCAACTGGTATGAGGTCAGCTACAACGGCAAGACCGGCTATGTCAGCGCAGATTATATGAAGCTTTCGGTCGGCAATGCTTCATCGTCGGCAGCAACTACCAAGCCTTCCACGTCTGCATCGACCACAACGAGCACCTCGACAGGCAGCGGCTTCAAGGCTTCGGTCATCGGAACGAGCGTAAGGCTCAGAAGCCAGCCAAACACCCATTGCGACACTCTCGGCTACTACTCCAACGGAGTAAGCCTCACGGCGCTCGGCTCGGTCAAGGATTGGTACAAGGTATCATACAACGGCAAAACCGGCTACATGGCCGCGCAGTATGTGCGCATAACCCCGTCGGAGAGCTACAGCGCCGCAAAAAGCGGCAGCGTTTCCGGCGACAGCGTCCGCCTGAGAATGGGTCCGAGCACGGATTTTGCAGCCATTGCAACGCTCAATAAGAACACAAGCGTTAAAATCACCGGAGAGACCGGCTCGTGGTACGAGGTCAGCGCAAACGGCCAGTACGGCTACATGAGCAAGGACTACATAAAGATCGTCTCCACCGCATCTTCCGCAACGGTCGAGAAGATGGACAAGATCGGCATCGTCACCGGCGACGGAGTGCGCATGAGAAGCGGAGCCGGCACAAGCTACTCTACCATCGGCTACTACAACAAGGGCATTCAGGTCAAGGTCACCGGCAAGACCGGCTCATGGTATGCCGTGAGCTACAACGGTCTCAGCGGCTATATGAGCGCAGACTATGTCAAGCTCAGCACCGGCAACGCCGTTGCCGACAAGATCGTTGCCACCGCAAAGCAGTATCTCGGAACGCCCTATGTTTACGGCGGCTCCTCGCCGCGCGGCTTCGACTGCTCGGGCTTCATGTATTACCTCTACGGCCAGTACGGCTACTCGCTCTGGCGCGGCGCAGGCGGACAGTGGAACCACAACGGCACCAAGGTCGATAAAAGTGACCTGCAGCCGGGCGACCTCGTGTTCTTCTCCGACAGCGTCGATCCCATCGGCCATGTCGGCATGTATATCGGCAACAATCAGTTCATCCACGCCTCCTCCGGCAAGGGCTGCGTCGTTATAACCTCGCTCAGCTCAAGCTATTATGCAAATCACTACACCGGAGCAATTTGCTTTGACGGGGGGCGCACAGCGTGTCAAAAACGCCCGGCGGTTGCTGTTTTTTTTCGCCACGCTGGACTGTCCGGAAAAATTTCCGGACAGTTTTCTTATAATGAGGATTTTACGCCGCGTTTCCCTCTCCCCTGACCTCTCTGAGGGTGCGCACACGGTCATGAACGATGGGCTCCCACTTGACGGGGCGAAACAGCGCTACAATGCAGATCGGCAGATATGTGAGCATGAACAGCGGAAAAGTGAATGCGTACAATATCTTTTTCGGCGTGCTGCAATAGATGTTTTTCCACTCGCTTATCGTGGTTATCGCTCCGATAATAAACATCATAAGACAGGTGTTGAGTATAAGCTGCCCAAACGACTGAAGCAGAACGTCCGTTCCGCCGCCGTTGAGCACGCTGTAAACAGCCGCTCCAACATTTATAATTATACCGAGGAACGATAGGATGACCGCCGGAGCGATATTCATCGTCATATCAAAGCAGGAAAAGCTGCGCTTTGCGAATATGCCGTGCAGCAGCCGGCCGCCGTATTTGCGCAGGATCTGAATATATCCGCGCGCCCAGCGCATGCGCTGCTTCCACGACTGAGAAAACTTCGTCGGCTGCTCGTCATACAAAACAGCCCTCGGACAGTAGCCGACCTTTTCGCCGGACACAATGTTGTGTATCGTGAACTCAATGTCCTCAACGAGCAGATGGAACGGCCAGCCGCCGCAGCTTTTCAGTATCTCCCGGCTGAACATAAATCCCGTTCCCGAAACTGCGCAGCTCGTTCCGAGCAGATAACGGGCGTTGTTGAGGTATTTTGCCTCGCGCAGGAACCACAGCGCGTAGCCTGCGGATATCCAGTTATCGCCGTAGTTTTTCGAGTTTCGGTAGCTTGTGATTATCCTGTAGCCGTCGGAGAAGGTCTCGTTCATGCGGCTTATGTAGTCCTCGCTGAGAAGATTATCCGCATCGAACACCATGTATGCGTCGAACACGTCGCCGTATTCCTCGCCTATTCTGTCAAGCAGATATTCAAGAGCATAGCCCTTGCCGACGAGCTTATCGTTAAAGCGCTCGTACACTATGGCTCCGTGTGCACGGGCGACCTTTGCGGTTTTGTCCGTGCAGTTATCGGCGACGACAAACACTCGCACAAGGCTCGAGGGATAATCCTGCGCCGATATGCTGTCGAGCAGATTGCCTATCACAAGCTCCTCGTTGCGGGCGGATATCAAAACCGCATATCTGTGCAGCTCCGCAGGCTTGTGCGGTTTCTCCTTTTTCAGATACGGCACGAGGATATATGCAAACTGATATGAGTAGCAAACGAAAAACACCGTTGCAATAATAAAGTTAATAAGCTTTATTGTTTCCATGGCACTCTCCTTATGTAACTGTGTGGCTTGTTCTAACACAGTTAGCATACAGTGCGATTGCAAAATTGTCAACAGCTATTTTGTAAAGTGTCTGAAAACAAAAAAATCACGGCAGCGCTTACCGCACTGCCGTGAGCTTAAGCTGACGAGAGCTTATTATATTAAATTACTCGACCGATATCATATAGTAGTAAACCGGCTGTCCGCCGTTTACGACCGTGACCTCAGCGTCGGGGAAGGCCTCCTCAAGCGTTGCGGCCGTAGTCTCGGCATCGTCCTGAGTTACATCCTCGCCATAGTAAACGGTGATGATCTCGGGATTAAGATCGCCGAAAGCCTCGGACATTTTGCCGAGCATTGACGGCATCTCGGTAAAGCTGCCGATGAGCTTGCCGTCAAGCAGCGCAAGATACTCGCCTGCGTGGATGGCGTAGCCGTCGAAGTCCGAGTCACGCGCGGCATAGGTGACCTGCGCCGTGTGAACATCGCCGAGAGATTCATTCATAGCTTCGACTATGTCCGAAACCTCGCCCTCGGGATCGAAATTGAGCATTGCGGTTATTCCCTGGGGAATGGTCTTTGTGGGAACGACCACAACGGTCTTATCCTCGCACAGAGGGATGCTCTGCTCGGCGGCCATGATGATGTTCTTGTTGTTGGGCAGAACAAACACGATCTCCGCCGGAGTGCGGTTTATCTCTTTTATTATATCCGCCGTTGAGGGGTTCATGGTCTGGCCGCCTGTCACGATGGTGTCGGCGCCAAGCTCCTTGAACAGGTTTGCAATTCCCTCGCCTGCGCAGACGGCAACTATGCCGTAGCGCTTTGTGGGCGCTGCATGCAGATCCTCGGCAGCCTCAAGCTCCTGCTCGACCTTTTCCAGATCGTCGGTCGTCTGAGCCTTGCGGCCTGCCATTATATCATCATACTGCGTGCGCATATTCTCGATCTTGGCAAGCTCCAAGGTGCCGTACTGCTGGCTCTTCGTGAGCGCCTCACCGGGAATATTCGTATGGACATGCACCTTGAACGCCTCGTCGTCCTCGCCGATAACAAGGCAGTCACCTATGCTCGAAAGGTAGGCGCGCAGCGGCGTGAGGTCAACGTTCGGCTCATGCTTGCGCACGATGTAGACCGTATCGAATGCATAGGTTATCTCGTCTGTTCCAAACATATCGAACGCATTGTTCTCATTTGCTATAACGCCTGCCTGAACCGCCGCCGTCGGAGCGGTCACTTCGCCGCGCAGGCATGCGAGCATAGCGGAGAAAATGACGATATATCCCATGCCGCCGGCATCTACAACGCCGGCCTTCTGGAGAACGGGGTTCTGGTTAACGGTGTTATCGAGCGCTTCCTTGCCGATCCTGATAGCTGTATCAAGAAGATCTTCGATATCGTCGCCCTTTTTGGCATATTCGACAGCAGCTGCCGACGCCATACGGGCAACTGTAAGTATAGTGCCCTCGGCAGGCTTCATGACGGCCTTATAGGCTGCGTCAACGCCGTCTTCCATAGCGGCGGCAAATTCCTTTGCGCCGACGGTCTCCATGCCCTTGAGTCTGCGCGAAATTCCGCGGAACAGAAGCGACAGGATAACGCCGGAGTTTCCGCGCGCACCGCGCAGAAGCGCGCCGGCAACGCAGTCGGCAACGGCATCGACAGCGTAAAACTCTTTTTTTCTAAGCTGGGCTGCGGCCTCGTTCATAGTAAGGCCCATATTGGTTCCCGTATCGCCGTCAGGTACGGGGAATACGTTAAGTTCGTTTATCTGCTGAGTGTTCTCAGCAAGCGCGGCATCGGCGCACAGGATCATGTCCTTGAACACCGCAGCGTCTAAATATTCTCTCAAAGCAAAAGCACCTCCGGGAGGGATTTTATCTGTAATTAACCGACTATAACGGTATCGACGTAAACATCGACGCTCTTCACAGGAACGCCTGTCGCCTTTGCGACCTTATAGCGCACTTCCTTAATAATGCTGCGGCATACGGCGCTTATGTTCACGCCGTTATCAACGCCGATATGCAGCTCAAGCGAAAGAGTACCGTCATCGTTAAGGTGCGTCATGACGCCCTTGGACATTGACTCTCTTCTCAGAAGCTGGAGCGGACCGCCTTCTTTATTGCGTCCTGCCATGCCTTTTACGCCGAAGCAGCTTGTGGCCGCTGCGCCGGCAATATTCGTAAAGACCTCACTGGTGATGCTTATGCTTCCAAGCTCGGTGCTGATATTCACCATATTGAAAGGCTCCTTTCATCAAATATGCGGCAATTATAAAATTGCTACAATAGTATAATACACCATTTCAAAAAGTACAAGCAATAATTTTGATGTTTACAGTTCATTTTTTTAGTGATAAACTCAAAGCAATCATAACGGCTTAAAATTGTACGATAATTCTTCAAAACCATTAACCTATGGGAGGAAAAGATATGACAAGAAGGTACAAGACGATGGACGGCAACGAGGCGGCGGCGCATGTAAGCTATGCGTTCACCGAGGTTGCGGCCATCTACC
>MNSZ01000050.1:22940-74448 GCA_001916715.1 Firmicutes bacterium CAG:24053_14 | reverse complement strand
GCTTTTCCGGGAAGAAATCGCCCTCATTCTGGCCTCATAAAAAATATTTTTGCTTTTTTGTGCATTTACTCTTGACAAATGGCTCGCAGGGAAAAACTTTTCCCTTTAAACTTTTGCAAGCATATGTTAATATGTATTTTGTATTATTATCTGCAAATATGAGCACAGGTGAAGAAATGCAAAACAAGGAAAACAATTTTGAGATCAAAAACGATATAATCGAGGGCAGAAATGCCGTTGTCGAGGCTCTGCGCGTAGGCCGCAGCATAGATAAGATTTTCATTGCCAAGGGCGAGACGGACAAGACCCTCGGCCACATCGCGTCGAAAGCGCGCGAGGCCGGCATCGTCGTTGTCGATGCCGACCGCCGGAAGCTTGACAACATGTCGGTCACGAAGGCGCATCAGGGCGTTATCGCCCTTGTAGGCGTTAACGAATACTGCGAGGTGTCTGACATCCTTGCTCTTGCACGGGAAAAAGGCGAGCAGCCTTTTATCATCGTATGCGACGAGGTGAGCGATCCGCGAAACCTGGGCGCGATAATCCGCAGCGCGGAATGCGCCGGCGCGCACGGCGTAATAATCCCCAAGCGCCGCAGCGCAGGGCTTACCGCCATCGTAGGCAAGGCTTCGGCAGGTGCTGCCGAGCACATGAAGATAGCACGCGTGCCGAACATTCCTTCCGTTCTTAAAGAGCTTAAAAACGAGGGCGTTTGGGTCTACGGCGCGGCAGCCGGCGGCAGCAGCGAGCTTTGGAGCACGGATTTTACTGGCTCCTGCGCGATCGTTATAGGCTCCGAGGGCGACGGTATGGGCAGGCTCGTGCGCGAAAGCTGCGACTTTATCGTGAGCATCCCCATGGCAGGCAAGATAAACTCTCTGAACGCTTCCGCCGCCGCCTCAATAATCATGTACGAAGTCCTGCGCCAGCGCAGAGGCTGACCGAGGTTAATTTATGAGTTCATCTTCAAATGACAAAAGCTCTGTCAATTTCGATTTTGATCTTGACAGTATATTGAGTGAGTTCGGAGCGCTTGACGAGGAGCCGATATCCGAAAAGCCCTTTTTTGAGCCGGGCGCGCCGGTCGCGGACACCTCGAAAAAGTCCGACCCGGTGTTTTCGGCAGTCGTAAACGACGGCTTCAAAACTGCGGCACCGCAGGACGAGCTTGACTTTGACGCAACGCAGATCGTCGAGGAGTTTGAAGCGGAAGACGGCGCCACGGAGGACACGGCAAAGCTCGATCCCGAGCGGATACGGCGCGAGTTTGAGTCCGACGACGCGCCTGTTGAAATAAACGCGGCAAAGCCCGAGTCTGTCGAGCCTGCCGGCTCCGCAATGCCGGACGGCGGCTCAGAGCTTGATGAGGTCGAGCGCATAATTGCCGAGTTTAAGCATTTTCCCCAGCCGCAGGGTCGCATTATAGAGCCGGAGCCTGTACGGGAACCGGCGCAGTCCGAGCCGGAGCCGACAAAGCTGCGCGAGCAAGAAGCTTCGCTTTCCGCCAAGACCTTCGAGCCCCCCGCATCCGCCGCGGAGCAGACAAAGCTGCGCGACGAGGCTTCTGCCGAGCCGGAGCAGGAAGCGGAGCAAGAGCTTTACGAAGGCTCGGGCATAAACGAGGATACCGGCGACAAATACGCCGCCGACGCAGATTACACCGTCATCGAACCCGAAACTCCGAAAAAGGAGAAGGCGCGCAGAGAGCCTAAATCATTCCGCGAATCCGTCGCCGTTCCCGTGATAAGCGCGCTTGCGTTTATCGCAATGAAGATAAAGCAGAGCCAGGTCACCCTCGGCGAGACGAGCTACGAATCGGAAGATCTCGGCGAGGAGATGCAGCCGGACAAGGCCGCCAGATTTTACGACAAGCACATTGCCGGGCTGCGGCTCAGAACGCGGATAGCATTTGTGCTTTGCGTTTTGATGGCTTACATATCCTATGGGCTTCCCGTTCCCGGTGCGCTTGCAGATGTGGGCGTAAAAAGCGCCGTGTGCCTTATCATGATGATATCCGTAATGTTCTGCGGACTTGATATAATAACGACCGGCATCATGAGCATAGTCCGGTTCAAGCTGCACGCCAGCGCGCTGATCGTCGTCTCGTGCCTGCTTTGCATGATCGACGCTTTTCTTTCGGCGGCAAGCGTGAGCGAAAAGGTCGTTCCCTTCTGCGTCATTCCTGCGCTGACGATAGCTTTTACGCTGCTCGGAAGCGTCATGAACGCGCGCAGCAACAAAATAATCCTAAACACCGCTGCCGCTTCAAAGCACCCTTATGTCGTGACAGCCGAATCGGAGCTTTCCGGCGGAGACATCACGCTCGTCAAGGGCAGAAAGCCCATTGACGGCATTGTTCGCCGCACGGAGGAGGACGGGCCGGACGAGTCGGTTTTCGGCGTGCTCACTCCGTATTTCGTCGTTGCAGCGCTCGTTTTGAGCATCATTGCAGCCGTAATAAGCAAGAGCTTTTCATCGTTTGCGCATATTCTCTCCGGTATTTTCGTGTGCGCAGCGCCCATAGCCATGCTCTTAACCTTCCCACTGCCGTTTTTCATTTCGATAAAAAGCCTTATTCGAAGCGGCTCGACAATAGCCGGCTGGTCTGGGCTTTATGACATCGGCAAGGCAAAGCACCTTATCGTCACCGACAGCGACCTGTTCCCCAAGGGCTGCGTAAAAATAAGCCGCACGCGCGTTTTCGCCGGAATGGAGCCAGAAAGGATCATTTCCTTTGCCGGCAGCATAATCTCCGCCTCGGGAAGCGCCATGGTGCATCCGTTTACAGAGCTTATGCGCAAGGCGGGCGGCGGTCTTATGCCTGTCGAGGCCTTCTCCGTTCACGAAAGCGGCGGCCTTACCGCAATGATCGACGGCGAGGACGTTTACTGCGGAAATGCCGCGTTCATGCGCCTTATGGGAGTTATTCTTCCGGAAAAGTACGTTCTGAACAACGGCGTTTACATAGCCGTTGCCGGCGTAATCTGCGGCGTGTTCGAAATGGAGTACATAGCCTCGGATGCCGTAAAGAGCGCACTTGAGGAGCTTGTCGGCTCGGACAGACATGCCATATTCGCAGTGCGCGATTTCAACATCACGCCCTCGATGCTCTCGGTGAAGTTCGACATGCCTACCGACGGCTTTGACTTTCCACCGTATCCCGAACGTTATGCGATATCCGGCGCAGAGCCCTCCGAGGCCAGCAAGCCTGCCGCACTTATTTCGCGCGAGGGCCTGAGCGCACTTGTCAGCCTTGCAGATCACGGCAAAATGCTGTTTAGTCGCATAAGGCTCAGCGTTATGCTCAGCGTCGTCAGTGCCGTTATCGGCATGCTCGTCATGTTTATCCTCAGCCTCAGCGCTCTGCCGAGTGTCGTAACGGCGCTCAGCTATCTGCTGGCATGGCTGCTTATCACGGTCATACTCGGCTTTTCGATAGGCACTCCATAAAAAAATATTGCCATTAAATATTTAATAGTGTATAATAAATCGATTGCGTTTTATACGAAATTAAATTTTTAATATATCTTTCAAGAGAGGAAGCAACACATGAGCTACGAAACCAAAAACATCCGCAACATCTGCTTCATGGGTCACGGCAACAGCGGTAAGACCAGCCTTGCTGAGAGCATGCTGTTCACGACCGGCGCTATCGACCGTATGGGCAAGGTCACCGACGGCAACACCGTCTGCGACTATGACGCCGAAGAAATCAAGCGTCAGATCACAATTGCAACTTCCGTCGCTCCCGTAAACTTCGGCGGCTGCAAGATCAATGTTCTCGACTGCCCGGGTTACTTTGACTTCGTCGGCGACGTTCTCGCCGCTATCCGCGTTGTTGAGACCGGCATCATCTTCTGCTCGGCTAAGGACGGCATCACCGTTGGAGCGGAAAGAAGCTGGAAATACCTCAAGGCTGCAGGCGTTCCCGCAATGTTCTACATCTCCAAGATCGACGAAGAGCACGGCGACTTCTACGCTGTCCTTTCGGCACTTAAAGAGAAATACGGCGCAGCCATCTGCCCGGTCATGATCCCCTTGTCCGACGGCACCGGCGTTATAGATCTCGTTCACAGCACCGCTTACCAGACCAAGGGCGGCAAGACCGCAAAGGTCGCTATCCCTGCTGCCGACGCAGACAAGGTCGAAGAGATGCGCATGGAGCTTATGGAGGCAGCTGCCGTTACCGAAGAGCTTATGGAAAAGTTCCTCGACACCATGGAGCTTACCGACGAAGAGATCGTTGTCGGTCTTAAGGCCGGCCTTGCAGAGCGCAGCGTAGTTCCCGTTGTCTGCGGCGCAGCAATGGCAAACGTCGGCACCGAGGCTGTCCTGCAGGCAGTCTGCGATTACGTTCCGGCTCCGGAGGATAAGTCCGCAGAGCCCGTTTGCGGCTTTGTTTTCAAGACCGTTTCCGATCAGTTCGGCAAATACAGCTTTGTAAAGGTCGTTTCCGGCAAGATCACCGCCGACCTCTCGCTGCGCAACGTCCGTGCTTCCAGCACCGACAAGCTCGGCAGACTCTACACCATCTGCGGCAAGAAGACCACCGAGGTCAAGGAAGCCTGCTGCGGCGATATCGTTGCCGTCGGCAAGATGGAGTGGAAGACCGGCGATACCGTATGCGATCCCAAGAACGAAGTCGAGCTTCCTGCACTTGAGATGCCCGATCCCTGCTACTCCATGGCTATCTCCCCCAAGACCAAGGGTCAGGACGACAAGGTCGCCGGCGGTCTTGCAAGACTTAACGAAGAAGACGTCTCCTTTACCCTCGTCAACAACGCAGAGACCCATCAGATGGTCATCTCCGGTGCAGGCGACATTCAGGTTGACGTTCTGTGCGCAAAGCTCAAGAGCCGCTTCGGCGTCGAGACCGAGCTTAAGCCCGCTCGCGTTGCTTATCGCGAGAAGATCAAGGGCAAGGTAGAGGCTCACGGCCGTCACAAGAAGCAGTCCGGCGGTTCCGGCCAGTTCGGTGACGTTTGGATCCGCTTCGAGCCGCAGGATGAGCAGGACGACATGATCTTCGCTGAGGAAGTATTCGGCGGCTCCGTCCCCAAGAACTTCTTCCCCTCCGTTGAAAAGGGTCTGCGCAACGCAGTTCAGAAGGGTGTTCTCGCCGGTTACCCGCTGGTCGGCCTGAAGGCAACTCTGTACGACGGCTCCTACCACCCCGTTGACTCCAACGATATGGCTTTCCAGACCGCTGCACGTCTTGCATATCAGGACGGCATCCCCAAGGCAAAGCCCACCATCCTTGAGCCTATCGGCCTGCTCCAGGTAACCATCCCCGACGCGAACCTCGGCGATATCATGTCCGATATCTCCTCCAAGCGCCGCGGCACCGTTCTGGGCATGAACGCCGAGGACGGCATGCAGACCGTCGAGGCTGAGGTTCCCATGGCAGAGATGAGCTCTTACACCATCGACCTGCGCTCCATGACTCAGGGCCGCGGTTCGTTCACCTGCAAGTTCATTCGCTATGAGGAAGCTCCCGGCAATGTTCAGCAGAAGGTCATCGAAGAGGCTAAGGCTCTGGCCGAGGCTGAGTAATCGACAAAACAAAACGGTGGGCGCAACGCCCACCGTTTTTCAGGTAACGCTATGAAGTTCAAGATACCCGAAATAAAAATACCGAAGGTCAGCATTCCGAAGCTGCACCGCAAGGCTGAGGATGACGAGCAGATCTCTTACGAGGAAGTCGATCCCGAGCAGAACGGCGAAGGCATTGACGACAGCAACGCTGCCGATAACGAAGTGTTCGACGAGCTTGACTCCGCCGAGGCTCCAGAGGAAGCTCCGGCCGCAGAGCCGCAGCCGCAAAATAAGCCCAAAAGCTACGGCATGGTGATATCCGAGGATCAGCTGCGCATGGTTTGGGCAGGCGAGATCGGATTTTCGCTGCTTATAGTTCTCGCTTCGGTGCTTATTGCGATCGCAAGTTAAAAAACTCAGGTCTGAGACCTGAGTTTTTTTGTTATCTGACTATGCCCTTTATAAATGCAGGTTTTTCAACGGGGTCGGGTACGATGGTATAGCAGGCGTTGAGCATTTCAGCGGCTTTCTTTGCCGCGTCAACGCTCTGCGCGTGGATGGTTCCGAGGCTCTCCCCTGCCGTGACCGCATCGCCGACCTTCTTCTTGAGGATAAGGCCGACGGAAAGGTCGATTACGCTCTCCTTCGTGGCTCTGCCGCCGCCGAGATGCATGGAGACAAGGCCGACCTCGTCGGCACAGATGTGCTTTACATAGCCTGTGCGGTCGCACACGGCCTCAAGCTGAACAGGCGCCATGGGCAGAAGCGAGGTATCGAACACCGCGCGTCTGTCACCCTCCTGTCCCTCGACAAGCTCGGCAAGCTTTTCGAGCGCGGAGCCGTCCTCAATGCCCTTTTCGAGCATCTTGCGCGCCGCAGCATCGTTTTCGGCAATGCCGGCCTCGGTGAGGATGCAGGCTCCGAGCGTGAGGCACAACTCCAGAAGCTCGCCCTTTTTCTCACCGTGCAGCACCTCGATCGCCTCTTTCACCTCAAGCGCATTGCCGACGGCGTTGCCCAGAGGCTCGTCCATATCCGTTATAACGGCAACGGTCTTTTTTCCGGCAAGCTTACCTACCGCCGTGAGGTTTTCGGCAAGCTCGCGCGCATCGTCGGCCGTTTTCATAAACGAGCCGCTGCCGGACTTAACGTCGAGGACGATCACATCCGCGCCTGCGGCAAGCTTTTTGCTCATGATGGAGCTTACGATAAGCGGTATGCTCGGCACGGTGCCCGTAACGTCGCGCAGAGCGTACATTTTCTTGTCGGCAGGGTCGAGGTCGGCGGTCTGGCCGGCAATGGCGATACCGAAGCTGTTTACGTTTTCAATAAACTTTTCCTCGGAAATACCGGTGTTGAAGCCGGGGAAGCTTTCCAGCTTGTCTATCGTGCCGCCCGTATGCCCAAGGCCGCGGCCGGACATTTTTGCGATCTTCACGCCCTGAGCGGCCACCATCGGGCAGAGTATGAGCGAGGTCTTGTCGCCGACGCCGCCGGTCGAGTGCTTATCGGCCTTAACGCCTTTAATCGCGCTGAGGTCAAGCGTTTCGCCCGAGTCGCGCATGGCCATGGTAAGCTCCAGCGTCTCCTCCCTGTCCATGCCCCGAAGCAGTATAGCCATCAAGAGCGCCGACATCTGATAATCCGGTATCTCGCCCTTCGTATAGCCGTCAACTACGAATTTTATCTCCTCCGCGCTGAGCTTTTCGCCCTCGCGCTTTTTTACGATAACATCAGTCATCAGCATAGCTGACACCTCCATAGTTTTGTGTATTATGCTATCATGTTAACACAAACGGCGCGCTTTTTCCACATATATCACAGATTTCTTTCGAAAATTAAATACATCCGTCCTTCTATGCTGCGCAGCTTATCCGAAACCCGGCCGAGCCTGTCAGGCTGCGCCGGTATCGCGATAAGCTCATCCGAAACAAGGCACCCCATTTTGCCTCTGCGCCATAAGGTATCGGAGGTGCTTTGCTCGCCTACCGGTCTGTCGGCTGCGTATTCGATATTCTCCGGAAGCTTTTTAAGCTCTGCACGCGAAAAGCGCCGCGTTATGACAAGGCAGTCGCCGTCCGGCTGCATGGTTCCCAAAAGCGCGCTTTTTCCGCCGCCGAATACATAAAGACGCACGATCCTGCCCGGCCGGGCGCTGCATCGGGCGCTCAGCACGGTCATGAGTCCGTCGGTGCGTTTGCTTATGCTTCCGCATTTTTCTCCGTCTATGTAAACAGGCAGGCTGTGCATGTCCCCGTCCTCCCCTGTGAGTGCTCCCCGGGTTTCTGCCCGGGGAGCAAGATATATTATTACAGACCGAAGCTCACCGCTATGGCGTTATCGACCTTGGTCATGGTCGTATCGTCGAGCTTGCCCATGCGCTCGCGCAGACGCGATTTGTCAATGGTGCGTACCTGCTCGAGCAGTATCACGCTGTCGCGCGAAAGCCCCACGCTTTGGGCGTTAAGCTCAATATGCGTCGGCAGACGCGCCTTGCCTGTCTGGCTGGTGATCGCCGCCGCTATGACCGTTGGGCTGTGCTTATTGCCGGTGTCGTTCTGGACGATGAGCACCGGGCGCATGCCGCCCTGCTCCGAGCCGACGACGGGGCTTAGGTCTGCGTAAAAAATATCTCCACGTTTGACTATACTCAATTTAATTCACACTCCGAATTATAGTCGCCCGCTACATCTTATGTAGGGTGCTGACTATATTCTCCCACGGCAGCGTGAATTTTATACTTAACTTAAAGCGCCGAACCCATATCGCCTGTCAGCTTACCTTACGGCGAAACGGTCCAGTCCGATATCTCGACTAGCACGACCGTGTTCTCCTTATAGCTTATCTCGGCGCTCCTCGGCGTGAGGGATGAGTCGATCCACAGCGTCACAACATAATCGTCGGCAGGAATGATGCGCGCTGCGAGCATATCGTCCTCGACCCAGCTTATTTCGAGATGGCCGTTTCGCATCGCCTGCACGATAAGCGGCAGCGAGGACATGGGGCTAAGCTCGGCATCGTCGAGCGTTCCAATATCGAGCATCGCGCCGTCATACTCGAGGCTGAGGTTTTTTCCGGCGACATTTGCCTTTATGCCGCGCAGCATCTCAGGCTCTATGACCGATACGCTCGCTCCGTCGGCAGTCTGCTCATAGCCGAGGGTAAACTGCGCCGTTTTGTCGCTGTACTGCGCCGATACCTTTGCCGAAAACGAGATATTCTCCGCCGACGAGACAACATTTACAAACTCCAAAAACTGTGACTTTCCGTCGTCGGCACAGCCGCACAGCAGGATAAGGCACAGCACAAACGGCAATACTCTTTTCATGTTTCATCCTCCGAAAGCTTTTCTCAATTAATTCTATTAACCACCTGCGGCAAACATTATTCAAATTTTTCTTGACATTTATTTAAATGTGGGCTTTAATACTATAGTAATAATAATGTTATTGCTTTGATCGGGAAGATAATATCGCGGCATTACTCAGAGAACGGCGGTCACCGGCTGCAAGCCGCCCGTGATGCGGATATTCGGTTCGCCCGTGAGCTCCGGCTAATCCCCGGCGGCGGCTCCGTTAAAGCCACTTGAGTGCGATGAACATCGAATAAGGGTGGTACCGCGGAGGTTAAGTCTTTCGTCCCAATGAGGACGTAAGGCTATTTTTTTGTTTATTTTTAGTTCTAAAGATAAGGAGAGACACGATGAAAGCATTGATGAATCAGCTCAGAGAAAGCGCCGTAAAGGCAATTCTCAACGCTGACAGTCCCGAAAATCTTGAAGCGCTGAGAGTTAAGTATCTCGGCAAAAAGGGCGAGCTTACCGCCATACTCAAGCAGATGGGCAAGCTCTCGGCAGAGGAGCGCCCCGTTATGGGTCAGCTTGCAAACCAGATCCGCGCAGAGCTTGAAAGCGCAATAGACGAAACGCGCAAAAAGCTCGAAGCCGCCGCTCTTGAGGCGCGCCTTGAGCTTGAAACGGTTGATGTCACCGTTCCCGGCGAGGATATCAGGTTCGGCCACAAGCACCCGATGTACAAGGCGCTTGACGAAATTAAGGAGATATTCGTCGGCATGGGCTTTACCGTGCTCGACGGCCCCGAGGTCGAGCTTGCAACATATAACTTCGATAAGCTCAACGCCGAGGAAGGCCACCCCTCCCGCGACTGGTCGGATACGTTTTATTTTGATAAAGACAGCCGCGTTATGCTCCGCTCGCAGACCAGCCCCATGCAGGTGCGTGCAATGGAAACAATGAAGCTGCCCATCCGTATCGTTGCTCCCGGCAGAGTTTACCGCAAGGACGAGGTCGATGCGACTCACTCCCCGATGTTCCACCAGATCGAGGGCATGGTCATCGACAAGAACGTTACCATGGCAGACCTCAAGGGCACGCTGAACCTCGTCATGCAGGAGCTGTTCGGCGAAGGCACCGTCACGAGATTCAGACCGCACCACTTCCCGTTCACCGAGCCGAGCTGCGAGATGGACGTTCAGTGCCACAAGTGCGGCGGCAAGGGCTGCCCCACCTGCAAGGGCGAGGGCTGGATCGAGGTTCTCGGCGCAGGCATGATCCACCCGAAGGTTCTTGAGATGAGCGGCATTGACAGCGAGGAATACACCGGCTGGGCGTTCGGCATGGGTCTTGAGCGCCTTGCAATGCGCAGATTCAAGATATCCGACCTGCGTCTGATATTCGAAAACGACGTCCGCTTCCTGGAACAGTTCTGATGGGAGGAGAAATGATATGAATTTAAGCAGAAAATGGCTCACTGAGTTTGTTGACGGCGTTTCCGTCAGCGATATAGACGACCGCGAGTTTTCCGAGGCTATGACCCTCTCCGGCTCTAAGGTCGAGACCTATGAGGATCTTGGAGCAGAAATAAATAACGTTCTCGTCGGCAAGATCCTCTCCATGGAAAAGCACCCCGACTCCGACCATATGTGGGTCTGCCTGATCGACGTCGGTCAGGCAGAGCCTGTGCAGATAGTTACCGGCGCATGGAACATCCATGCCGGCGATCTTGTTCCGGCCGCGCTGCACAATTCGCTGCTGCCCGGCGGCAAGAAGATAACAAAGGGCAAGCTCAGAGGCGTGCTGTCAAACGGCATGCTCTGCTCGCTCAAGGAGCTTGATCTTGACGAGCGCGACTTCCCCTACGGCGTTATAAGCGCCGCCGCGCTTTTGAACGACTATCATCCGCTGGACAAGGATAAGCCCTCGATCCCTGCCGACATCAAGGCCGGCGACAAGGTTTTCGGACCGGTCGTAGCAGCAGCCGTGACCGCCGTTGAGAACGCCGGAGCAAACCTCTGGAGCTGCACCCTGAACACCGGCGACAGCAGCGCTGTTGTCGTGACTTCTTGCCAGAATATCCACGTCGGCGACATGGTCGCGTACAACACGAAAAGCGAAAGCATCTGCACTCTCGATGACCTTCACGCACAGCAGACCGAATTCCCCCACTGCATCCCCGACGGTATATTCGTCCTGCACGAGGATGGCATAAAGCCCGGTGACGACATCAAGCCCATCATCGGCGCGGACGATCACGTCGTTGAGTTTGAGATCACCCCCAACCGCCCCGACTGCCTGTCGGTCATCGGTCTTGCACGCGAGGCCGCCGCGACCTTCGGCAAAGAGCTTAAAACACACGAGCCGGTCGTCAAGGGCGGCGCAGAAGGCGTTCTCACCGAGCTTCTTTCTGTTGAAACTCCGGCCGCCGATCTCTGCCCGAGATACACCGCGCGCATGGTGCGCAACGTTAAGATCGCTCCCTCCCCGAAGTGGATGCGCGAGAGACTGCGCGCAATGGGCGTAAGGCCGATAAACAACATCGTTGATATCACAAACTACGTCATGATGGAATACGGCCAGCCGATGCACGCATTCGACTATCGCTACGTCAAGGGCGGCAGGATCATCGTGCGCCGCGCCGCCGAGGGCGAGGAGCTTACAACGCTCGACGGAAACGTCAGAAAGCTCAACCCCAACATTCTCGTTATCGCGGACGATACGCGCGCTGTCGGCCTTGCAGGCATCATGGGCGGCGAGAACAGCGAGATCGTTGCCGACACGGTTGACGTTGTTTTCGAGTCTGCAAACTTTGACGGGACCTGCATCCGCAAGGGCGCTCTGTCGCTCGGCATGCGCACCGAGGCTTCGGCGAAATTTGAAAAGGGTCTTGACCCCCTGAACACTCTGCCGGCAGTAAACAGAGCCTGCGAGCTGGTCGAGATGCTCGGCGCAGGCGAGGTAGTTGACGGCGTTATCGATATAGTAAACAGCATTCCCGAACCGACGGTGCTTGCACTGCGCCCGGACAAGATAAACGCTCTGCTCGGCACCGACGTTTCCACCGAGACGATGCAGGATATACTGCGCAATCTCCAATTTGGCGTTGACGGCGAGACGATAAGCGTTCCCTCGTGGAGAGGCGACGTCGGCCACTATTCCGACCTTGCCGAAGAGGTCGCGCGCTTTTACGGCTACAATAACATTCCCTGCACGCTGGTTTCCGGCGAAAGCACCCTCGGCGGCTACTCGGAAGAGCAGCTTCTTGAGCAGCGCCTCGGCTCGCTGTGCCGCGCGGCAGGCTATGACGAGATAATCACCTACTCGTTCATCTCTCCGACATATTACGACAAGATCCGCATGCCGGTCGATTCGCCAGAGCGCGAGAGCTTCAAGATACTCAATCCTCTCGGCGAGGATACCTCCATCATGCGCACGACCACACTGCCGTCCATGCTCGAAATACTCACACGCAACTACAACTTCCGCAACAAGGAAGTCAGGCTCTATGAGCTGGGCAGAACCTACCACCTCGGCGGTAAGGACGGCCTTGCGATCGAGAAAAAGTACCTCACCCTCGGCACCTACGGCGCAAAGGTAAATTTCTTCACCGTAAAGGGTCTTGTTGAGGCGATAATGAAGGATCTGCGCGCCGAAAACGTCCGCTTTGAGGCATGCACAGACAATCCCTCGTACCACCCCGGCCGCTGCGCAAGCGTTTGGGCAGGCGATGAGTGCATCGGCGTATTCGGCCAGATCCATCCGCTGGTCGCCGCAAACTACGGCGTTGACACCGAGCTTTACTGCGCCGAGCTTTCGCTGGAAAAGCTGCTGAATGCCTGCGGCCCCGATCCGATATACACGCCTCTGCCGAAGTTCCCCGCCGTCACGCGTGATATCGCAGTTGTTTGCGATAAGTCTATTCCCGTTGCTAAGCTCATTGACTGCATAAGCAAGGCAGGCGGCAAGTACCTCAAGGGCTGCTCGCTGTTTGATATCTACACAGGCTCGCACATTGCCGACGGCAAGAAGTCCGTTGCCTTCTCGCTGACGCTCAGAGCCGACGATCAGACCCTCACCGACGACCATGCCGAGGAGACCATGAAGGCCGTTCTCGACGCTCTGGAGCGCGATTTCGGCGCATCGATGCGATAATTCGCCGCTTTTCGGGCTTTGACCGCAATATTTTCCGCATATTTGCTTTACAATTGAGAATAAACTGGTTATAATAGCAGCAAGAAATTTTTTGACCGAGGAGTGATAATTATGGAAGACATCACGAGAAAATTTGCTATCGTTGACAGCAAGACCGAAATGCGCGAGATCCTGTCATCCGTATACAATTCGCTTAAGGTTAAAGGCTACGATCCTATTAACCAGCTTGTCGGATATATCCTCTCCGAGGATCCGACGTACATCACGAACTACAATAACGCAAGAAGCCTTATATGCAGGATAGACAGAGACGAGCTTATGCACGAGCTGCTGACAAATTATCTCGGCGGCGATTGATTTACGGACAGAACGCGCCGGCGGAAAATTCCGCCGGCGCGTTTTTTGATCATGACGCGACAAAATTGCGATTAAATACGGAGCATTTCCCCTGCATGTAACGGCATTTTTGCTTCTGATTTTATACACGTTCGTATTTATGTCAGTATTTTGGACTTTTTTGGTTGAATGGCCGTTTTTGCCTTATATTGCCTTGATTTTCACATTTTGCGCAGTTATAATGTAGAAGCTTTTTTAGCAGTGCGCAAAAAACGGCGCAACATTTAAGGAGGAATAATTATGGCAAAAGCTGTTAACCAGGAATGGTTCGAGAAACTGTGCGCAGATGTTCTGCCCAAGTTCTCCGAGAAGAAAGCCGGCAAGCTCAACACCTTCACCTACACCGAGATCTGGACCGACAATACCGACGGCAGCACCTTCTGGTTCTACGTTGATGTTCAGGACAACGTATGCGTTGACCACAAGTGCGGCTTCGGCGAGGACACTGCTCCCGACGCAAGCTTCACCGTTATCGGACCTTACGAGAACTTCGCAAAGGTCATCACCGGCGAGTGGGACTCCAAGACTCCCCTCGTAAAGGGCAAATTCAAGCTCAAGGGCAACCTGCTTGCAGCAGTCGCTCACCTTGGCGTATACCAGAGCCTTATCGATTCCAAGAAGGCTGTTGACTGGGACTACGGCATGTAAGGCTACAAACAAAAAACTCCGACCGCGGTCGGAGTTTTTTCATGCTTTAGACTTTATTATTTATTACTTTGCCTTTATTGCCGCCTCAATTGCTGCTGCCTTATCCGCCGGGATAAGGCCTTTGCTGGTCACGAGATCAAATATCTCGCCGCAGTTTTTTTTATAAAAGAGCTTGATGGGATACTTGAGAAGATTCGGGGCGTACTTCTCGCACAGCTCTTTGCCGCCGTTGACTTCAAAAAAGTCTCTAACCGTCATGCTTTTAAAGTCCATTTCGCTCCTCCTTTAAAAATCTGTGTTTTGGCAAAAGAGCCCCGCCGAACGGCAGGACTCTCAAAGAATGTTCCTATTATTTATCGTAAAGCTCGTTGAACTTCGCGACGAGTGCATCTGCCGCTTCCTGAGTGCAGTAGCCCTTGCCGACGACGTATCCAATAACGTCCTTCGCCATCTTCTTGTGGAAGGGGATGTATGCTATGTTGGGCATCTTGCCGATGACAGGAGCGAACTCCTTGAAGAGCTGCTTGCCGTTGTAATCATCCAGAAACTGCTTACCTGTGACTTCATTGAAATTAGGCATAATAATTCTCCTTTAGCTTTTATACGCGAACCTTCCCTGTGTCCGCTTTGATGATATGCTCATGTTACAACATCTATGTGCGTTTTGTCAAGACCTTGACGTGTGCATTGGACATTTTCGACATATTAGACAAATTGGGGCTTAAAATTTCTCAACTATTTTTTTGCATGGAAGTCGCCTTCGGTTCCGCTTATGAGGCGGCGGATGTTACTGCGGTGCATAAAAATGACCAGCAGAGCCGAGAAAACGCACATCGAAAGCATTGGCGCATCAACGTTTGCGAGCCATGCGGAGATAGGAAGTGCTGCCGCAGCGCAGATCGAACCGAGCGATACCTTATGCGTTGAAAGACTCACCGCGAAAAACACGGCAATTATTGCGGCGAAAACGGGAAGCCCCGTCATCAAGCCGAGCGCCGCCCCGACGGACACTCCCTTTCCTCCTCGGAACGAGAAGTATACCGGCCAGCAATGGCCGACTATGCACGCCGCGCCG
Source organism: Firmicutes bacterium CAG:24053_14 (assembly GCA_001916715.1). Taxonomy (GTDB): domain Bacteria; phylum Bacillota; class Clostridia; order Oscillospirales; family Oscillospiraceae; genus F23-B02. The sequence continues at coordinate 59,347 of MNSZ01000050.1, read as the reverse complement.
GCAAGCGCCTTGCCGGCCTCACCGCCTATGGCCGCACCGATCAGCATTGCGGCTGCGGTTTTCACCGCGTCGAGCATAAATGTTGCAATTCCGGCCTTCATGCCGTAAACGCGCGCCATATTTGTCGCGCCGGCATTGCCGCTGCCCTTTTCGCGTACATCTCCGCCGTAAACACGCTTTGACAGCGGGATCGACGCACAGAATGAGCCGAGCAGATACGCAATGAGCACAATTATTATATATGTCATGGTTGAAGCCTCAATGTTTCAGAATTTTTAAGTATATTATATCAAAATTTTGAAGTGTTTCAATATCAAAAATGCACAGTTTTATACTGTGCATTTTGTTGACATTCTATAAATTTACTGTATTGAAAGCACGGTCAGCTCATCTCCGGAAACACGGAATTTCACCTCGTACCCGGCGTACTGCATTCCGTAGACGCGCTCGGGGTCGTCGTGGTATCTCGGGCGCGGATCGTTTGACAGAACATCAATAAGGCCCTCGGGCAACGGCTCCGAAACGCCGTCAGGCAGCGTTACGCGCAGCTTTTTAAACGTGGCTGCCCCTAAGAAGCCGCTCAGTGCATCCGGGTGAGAGTCGGCATAGGCGACGTAGGGCTTAATATCGAATATGGGCGTTCCGTCCATGAGGTCGGCACCTCGTACATGAAGCACAGGTCCGCGATCGGACGTAAACTCGATCTTTTCAAGCTCTACCGACGAAAGTCCTATCGGGTTCGGCCTGAACGGCGAGCGCGTTGCAAAAACGCCCATGCGCACGTTTCCGCCGAGACGCGGCGGACGCACCGTAGGCGACCATTTATCCGTCACGGATTCTGAAAAGCACCATATAAGCCATATGTGCGAAAAGCCCTCGAGTCCGCGCACGGCCTCCGGCTCGCGGTATTCCGGCTCGAACACTATCTCCCCTTTTACCTCGGCTGCAACTCCGCTCTGGCGCGGTATACCGAACTTAGTATTAAAAGGCGTGTGTATTCGTGCTATTATTTTCATTTCCGGCATATGTTTCACCTGCACTTGTTGATTTTTTCCGTCTGTTATTATATTATATAGTATAGATTATATAGTTTATAAACTAAATGTCAATTCACCCGGAGGCGAATTATTTGGAATATGTTTTGCGTACACAAAATCTGACCAAGCAGTTTGGCGAAAAAACGGCCGTCAAAAATGTAAGCATGCAGATAAAAAAGGGCGAGATCTACGGCTTCATCGGCAAAAACGGCGCCGGCAAAACAACGCTCATGCGCCTTGTTCTGGGCGCGGCAATGCCGACGGGCGGCAGCATTGAGCTGTTCGGCGGCGAAGAGAGCGTGAATGAGACCCGTCACCGCATCGGCGCGCTGCTGGAGTATCCGTGCATATATAAAAACTGTACGGCGCTTGAAAACCTGCGCCGCTTCGCGATACTCACCGGCGCCGACACCGACGAGCTTGAGGATATTCTCGACCTTGTAGGCCTGAAAGGCGTGGGCAGAAAAAAAGCCGGGCAGTTTTCGCTCGGCATGAAGCAGCGTCTTGCCATAGGCATCGCCCTGCTCGGTCATCCGGAGTTTCTCGTGCTCGACGAGCCGATAAACGGCCTCGACCCTGCCGGAATAAAGGAGATACGAGACGTTATACTTGCGCTTAATCAGAAAAAGGGCGTTACGTTTTTGGTATCGAGCCACCTGCTCGACGAGCTGTCGAAGATCGTAACGACCTACGGCATAATAAAAGACGGCGTTCTTATCGAGCAGATAACGGCGAAGGAGCTTGAGGGGCGCTGCCGCCATCATCTGAAGCTCAGGGCAGATAACATTCCCAAGGCGCAGGCGCTTTTGGAATGCATTGCAGACCCCAAGGCCGTCAAAATTCAGGACGACTGCATTTACTTATTCGAGCTGCTCGATAAAAGCGACAAGGTAAACCGCCTTCTCGTGCGCCACGGGATAAAGGTCAGCGAGCTGTCGGTGCAGACGGCAAGCCTTGAGGAATACTTTCTTGAAAGGATGGGCAAGTGATATGGCTAAGCTTCTGCACTTTGAATTTCATAAGCTCATCCGCCAAAAGAGCTTTTATATCTGCCTGGCAGTTGCCGTTGCGATGCTCGTTGTTTCGACCTGCACGACTTATCTCATTAACAAAGACGTTATGGACACGGCCGAAATGGGCATAGACGCAATGAACGTCATGATCGGCTCTGCATCCGGCGGCGTTCTGAGCATGGTCATCGGCGTGTTCATTCCCCTTTTCGCCTGCGAGGACTACGTTTCCGGCACGATACGAAACATCGTAACGCGCGGCTACTCGCGCCTCGGTATCTTTTCGGCAAAGCTTATAGCCGTAATGCTTGCGACCACCGTAATGACGATAGCGTGCATGGCCGCAGGGTACCTGATCGGCCTTATATTCTCCGGCTCAGGCGTTGAGCCTTTCGACGCAAACACGGTGAATATACTTCTGTGCCAGCTTGCCGTAATGCTGGCCGAGGGCGCGCTGTTTTATGCCATAAGCACCGTTTTGCAGAAAACCGGCGGCTCCATCGCCGTGTGCCTAGTTCTTCCGATGGTGCTGACCATTGTCCTCACTCTTACAGACACCGCTCTGGCCGAAAAGGACATCTCGCTGTCTGCCTACTGGCTCGAGCGCATTTCCGGAACTCTTTCGTCATTTGACGTTAAAAGCGCCGACATGAAAAAGGCGCTGCTCACGGCGCTGGGCTATTTTGTCGTAACGAGCGCCGGCTCGTTCCTCGCCGTCATGAAAAGAGAATACTGAAAAAGACAGGATCGTTTGATCCTGCCTTTTTTGACAATTTAGCGTATTTTGCATTAAAAATTTATGGAGGCTAATACGGCCATTACCGTCGGCGCAAGCGTCAAAACAAGGCCGATTGCCGTCCAGATAAAGGCTTTCTTATATTCGCCCGGCTTCTTGCCCTGAGCGGCATTTTTTATGCATTCAAGCACGCCGTAAAACGTGGCCGGAATGACGATAATGCCTGCAAAGGTCATGACGTTTGAAAGAAAGCCCCAAAAAGAGATGAATGCACTGACAACACTGTCCATAGCGGAATCTCCTTTCGCCAAGTTTTTAAATCTCACTCAACCTCAGTTACCCTGCTTCAAAAATACCATACTTTTTCGTCTATGTCAATATACTCCATTTACAATATTCTCAATTTGTTTTACTGAAGTAGCACTTGTGAAAAAACTAATTCTCGGCATGGTTTTTTATATCTTTTTATTGTCAACTTATTGTCAACAAAAAAAAGAATCCGCCTTAGGCCGGTTGACCCAAGACGGACTCTTGAAGTTTATATCTTATTTCTTTACGTTTTCGAGCGTTTCGCTGTTTCCGGCTTTGGCGCTTGCCGCGACCAGACCGCCGAGGGCGAGCAGTGCGATAACGTTCGGGATGACCATGAGCTGGTTGAACATATCCGTAAGCTCCCACACGAGGTCGTTGGACAGGATCGAGCCGAGGAAGATGAAGACTATAGCTATGATCGAATACGGCAGAACAGCCTTCTTGCCGAACAGATACTCAATGTTGATACGGCCGAAGAGATTCCAGCCGATGATGGTCGTGAATGCGAAGAACAGCAGGCATATCGCGACGAATGCGCTGCCAAAGCTTTCGCCAAACACACTGCCGAACGCGAGCTGAGCAAGATTCGTCTTTGCAACGCCCAGTGCGTCAAGATTCTCGGAGCTTGTCATGACGCCGGAGAGTATGCCGTCACCGGTGTACAGAGTTGAGATAACGACAAGTGCGGTCATGGTGAGAACAACGAAAGTATCGATAAACACGCCGATCATTGCAACAACGCCCTGCTCGTGGGGGCACTTGACCTTTGCCTGAGCGTGTGCGTGAGGAGTCGAGCCCATACCGGCTTCGTTGGAGAACAGGCCGCGCTTAACGCCCTGGGAGATTGCCTGTTTGATGGCAAAGCCGATCGAGCCGCCGATGACTGCGGTGGGGTTGAACGCGCACTTGAAGATGAGCGCGAAGGTCTCGGGAACATATTGAATGCGGCAGATAATAACAACAAGTCCGCCGAGTACATACAGGATCGCCATGATGGGCACGAGCTTCTCGGCAACTGCCGCAACGCGGTGAGCACCGCCAATGAAGATAAACGCGCAGATAACAGCAATTATTGCACCCATGACCCATGACGGGATGCCGAATGCGTTCTGGCAGCTCTCGCCGATGGAGTTGGACTGAACCATTGCGCCCATGAAGCCGAGCGCGAGGATGATAGCGACTGCGAAGAAGCCTGCCATGAATTTGCCGAAGGCGTTATTGAAGGCTTTCTTAATATAGTAAACAGGGCCGCCGGCGACGGTTCCGTCGGGATTGACAACGCGTGTTTTCTGAGCAAGGACAGCCTCGGCGTAGATCGTGCTCATGCCGAAGAAGGCGATTATCCACATCCAGAAGATAGCGCCCGGGCCACCAACGAGGATCGCGCCGCATGCGCCGACGATGTTGCCGGTGCCGACCTGCGCGGCTATTGCCGTTGCAAGGGCCTGAAACGAGCTCATACCGCCCTCATGCTTGCCGCCGTGAAGCGAAAAGTTGCCGAAAACCTTGCGCCAGCCTTCGCCGAAGCAGCGAACCTGAACGAACTTGGTCTTGAAGCTGAAATACAGGCCGCAGCCGATCAGCATGATTATAAGGATATAATCCGACAGGTACATGTTCACGGTCTGAACGATTTTTAATACTGCATCCATTTTCTTTTTTCCTCCTTGTTGAGCAACAAAAAAACTGCTGAAAATTCAGCAGCTCCGGAGACATATTAGAAAACATATAAAAATAAAATTTATGCTTTCCTCTGTCCTTTGGCCTGAGAGATTCGGCTAAATGAGCCTTACACCTTCGGCACCCTTTCGGGATTCTCCAGAGCATCCTCCGCCTCCAGTCTCTTGCGATTCTTGAGGTTTCACAGGATTTATGCATGTATGTTAACACACTGTTCACAGTATGTCAACAACTTTAAATCGTTAAATAAAATTTTATCGTCCTGCACAATTAATAGATCGTTAACACAAACGAAGTTTACATATACTACAATAGATTGACTTCCGTGAAAGGACAAATTGAACATGAAAAAAGTAATTTCTCTTATTCTCTGCGTGCTTATGCTCGGCAGCTGCTTTGCCTTTGCCGACACCATTGAGGGCAGCCGCACCGTTATCGGAGCGGATCTTGACGCAGACGAAGTGGCATCTGTTTATAAAGAATTCGGCATTTCTCAGGGCGACGTCAAGGAGCTTACGGTTACAAACGCTGAAGAGCGCGAATACCTCAAGGGTCTTGTCGATGAAAGCCTCATCGGCACAAAGTCCATCTCCTGCGTATACATTGAGGCGCTCGGCGAAGGCAAGGGACTTGACGTAACGGTCAAGAACATTACCTGGTGCACTCCGGACATGTACATGAACGCAATGGTGACCGCCGGCATAACCGACGCAAATGTCAAAATCGTCGCCCCCTTCAACGTCTCGGGTACGGCAGCTCTCACCGGAATATACAAAGCATACGAGGATATAACAGGCAAGAAGCTCGATAACGACGCAAAGCTTGTCGGCACTCAGGAGCTCACCGTTACGGCAGAACTTGCCGACGAGATCGGCAGCGCAGACTCCACCGCTATCGTCAATCAGCTCAAGCTTATCCTCGACCAGGCCAAGGACATGACCGACGATCAGCTCCGCGAGGAGATAAAAAAGATCGCGGCCGAATACGACGTAAGCCTCACCGACAGCCAGATAGACAGCCTCGTTTCCCTGTGCCGTTCGATGGAAAAGCTCGACACCGCCGCGCTCAAGGAAAAGGTCGAGCAGGTGCAGAAGTATCTGAAGGATATCGTCAGTAAGCAGGGCGAGATAAAGCAGTTTCTCTCAAACGTTGCCGACACTGTAACTGAGTTTGTAAATAAGGTCGTAGATTTCATCCGCGGCATCTTCGGGTGATAAAAAACGTTCTCTCATCAGGCCAGCCTGATGAGAGAACGTTTTTTATGCCAATCTGAGGCCGATGACGCCGAGGAGGACCATGGCCATGAAGAAGAGCTTCTTGGGGCTTTTGCTCTCTTTAAAAACGATTATGCCGAACAGAACATTGAACAGCGTTCCCAATCCTGTCCACACGGCATAGGACACGCCGAGCGGCAGAGTTTTTGTCGCAACAGACAGCAAGCCGATGCTCGCACAGGAGCATATGACCGTCAGCACGGTAAATTTCACGTTTTTCAGACCGTTTGAGAGCTTCATGCACACAGTGAACGCCAGCTCAAAAAAGCTTGCACAGATAAGAACGAGCCACATCATTTTTCTTCTCCCTCCTTATCGCAGAGCTTGAGGCCGAGTATACCGATGATCAGAACGCCAAGCGAAAGCATCTTAAGCAGGCTCGCGCCTTCTTTGAGGACAAATATGCTTATCAGCGTCGTTCCGACGACGCCGATGCCGGTGAATACTGCGTAGCTGAGACCTATGCCGAGCGTATTTACCGCCTTGGCAAGCAGGAAAAAGCTTATTATTAGTATCGCTATGGTTATCACGCTCGGCAAGAGCACCGTAAACCCATGGCTGAGCTTCATCGTATATGCCCAAACTATCTCCATAAGCCCGGAGACAACGAGCAGTATCCATGCCGTGTTTTTTTCTTTCATAGTTCCTCCTTATAATTAAAACAACAAAAAAACCGGGAGAGGTATTGCTTTGCCAATACTTCTCCCGGGCTTTTATCCCTCCGTGCAGCGCTTTATGCGCCGTTTTATCTCGGTCCAGTCGCATAAATGCCGGAACCCTATAAAACATTATATATCGTCTTCAATTTTCAAGCGCGTCGATATAACGGCACGCGGCAAGCGCTGCGGCAGAGCCGTCGGCAGCCGCCGTTGTGAGCTGGCGGACGGTCTTTTTGCGGCAGTCTCCGGCGACGAACACGCCCGGCGTTTTGGTGCAGCAGCTCTCGTCGGAGTCGGCATAGCCGCCGTCATCCAGATCTATAAGCTGCGAGAATATGCCGTTATCGGGCGCGTGGCCTATCGCGACGAAAAGTCCGTCAACGGCGATCTCTCGCTCGTTGCCTTCGGCATCGGCAACTCTTATGCCGCACAGCTCGTCCTGCCCGAGCAGCGCGGTTATGCTGCTGCCGAGCACAAACTCGACGTTATCCCTCGCTCGCAGTGCTTCGACAAGCTTTGCTTCGCCGCGGAATGTATCTCTGCGATGGATAAGATATACCTTTGAGCAGGTATCACTAAGAAGCATTGCGTCCTGCAGGGCAGAGTTTCCGCCGCCGTTTACGGCGACCTCCCTGCCCTTGTAAAACGCGCCGTCGCACACCGCGCAGAAGCAAACTCCGGCGCCCATGAGTTCTTCCTCGCCGGGAATGCCGAGGGTGCGCGGTCTTGCGCCGGAGGCAATGATGAGCGCTTTTGCCTCAAACGTGCCGCCAAAATCGGTCTTAACGCGCTTTATATCCCCGTCAAGCTCGACCGAGGTAACTTCGTCAAGCTCAAGCTCAGCGCCCTGATCGAGCGCCTGCGCGGTGAACTTATCACCAAGCTCGGCACCAGATACCGACGGTATGCCGGGAAAATTTTCGACCTTGGGCGACCATGTGATCTGACCGCCGAAGGTGCTTTTTTCTATTACGAGAACGCTTTTTCCCGCTCTCAAGGCGTAGAGGGCGGCAGTTAATCCTGCCGGCCCTCCGCCGATGACTATAATATCATGCATTATTTTGCCTTCGTTTACTTGAAAAGATAGTTCTTTATCGCACCGGCACCGGCAAATTTCTCGACATGCTCGCCGTCAACGATGACAAGCGTCGGAGCCTGCTTTACGCCATAGGACAGTGCAAGGTCAACATTTTCTTCTGCCATGATCTTCTCGCAGTCAAAGCCTGCCTTGTCCAGATAGCTGTAGACGATGCGGCAGTTGGGGCAGTTTTCGCGCGTGAAGAGGATCTTGCGCTTGCCGGTAGAGTTCTTGCAGAGCTCCTCCTCAACGGCAGGCTCCTGCTCGGGCTTTGCCTCGGGGTGCAGGGGGCCTTTGTGCTTCAGGACGGAGGTTCCGATGTTATACTCCTTGCGCTCCTTATACTCCTGAGTTTTGCCTGCGTTCCAGTTCTGCACCGGACGGTAGTAGCCGGTTATACGGCTGTAAACTTCGGCGCTCTCACCGCACTCGGGACAGGTAAACTGCTCGCCGGTGAGGTAGCCGTGATTCTTGCAGACGGAGTAGGTCGGGCTTATGGTGTAGTAAGGCAGCTTGTAATTCTCGGCTATCTTGCGGACAAGGTTTGCGGCTGCTTCCCAATCGGGCAGCTTCTCGCCGAGAAATGCGTGGAATACAGTGCCGGATGTGTAAAGCGTCTGGAGCTCGTCCTGAATATCGAGGGCTGAGAAGATATCGTCGGTGTAGCTTACGGGCAGGTGGCTGGAGTTTGTGTAGTACGGAGTGTCGCCCTGAGAGGCGGTGATGATATCGGGATACTGCTCGACATCGTGCTTTGCAAGGCGGTAGGATGTGCTCTCTGCCGGGGTGGCCTCGAGATTATACAGATCGCCGTACTGCTCCTGATAGTCCGACAGGCGCTCGCGCATGTGGTTGAGTACCTTCTTTGTGAACTCCTGGCACTTTTCGGTGGTCATATCGGCGCGGATCCAGTTTGCGTTGAGTCCGGCCTCGTTCATGCCGACAAGGCCGATGGTCGAAAAGTGGTTATCGAAATTTCCGAGGTAATACTTGGTGTAGGGGTAAAGTCCCTCGTTGAGGAGCTTTGTTATAACATTGCGCTTTACCTTCAAAGAGCGCGCGGCTATGTCCATCATCTTATCAAGGCGCTTGAAGAAGTCGGCCTCGTCGGTCGCAAGATACGCAATGCGCGGCATATTGATGGTGACAACGCCGATAGAACCCGTGCTCTCGCCGGAGCCGAAGTAGCCGCCGGACTTCTTGCGAAGCTCGCGCAGGTCAAGGCGCAGGCGGCAGCACATGCTGCGGACGTCTGAAGGCTCCATATCGGAGTTTATGTAGTTGGAGAAGTACGGAGTACCGTACTTTGCGGTCATTTCAAACAGGAGCTTGTTGTTCTCGGTGGGAGACCAGTCGAAGTCACGGGTGATGGAGTAGGTCGGGATCGGATACTGGAAGCCGCGGCCGTTTGCGTCGCCCTCGATCATGATGTCGATAAACGCTTTATTTACCATTGCCATTTCCTCGACGCAGTCGCCATAGGTGAAGTCCTGCTCCTTGCCGCCGACTATGGCAGGCATGTCCTTGAGGTCGGCGGGAACCGTCCAGTCAAGGGTGATGTTTGAAAACGGAGCCTGTGTGCCCCAGCGCGACGGAGTGTTTACGCCGAAGATGAACGACTGGATGCACTGCTTGACCTCTTTGTAGGTGAGGTGGTCTATCTTGACAAACGGCGCAAGGTAGGTATCGAAGCTCGAAAACGCCTGAGCACCGGCCCACTCGTTCTGCATGATGCCGAGGAAGTTTACCATCTGATTGCACAGAGTGCTCAGGTGGCTTGCCGGGGAGGAATTGATCTTGCCAGGAATACCGAGGCCCTGCTGGATCAGCTGCTTGAGGCTCCAGCCGGCACAGTAGCCGGTGAGCATGCTCAGATCGTGCAGGTGCAGGTCGCAGTTGCGGTGGGCATTGCCGATCTCCTCGTCGTAAATCTCGCTGAGCCAGTAGTTTGCGGTGATGGCTCCGGAGTTAGAAAGGATAAGGCCGCCGACTGAATAGGTGACGGTAGAGTTTTCCTTGACGCGCCAGTCAAGAACGTTTACATAGCTGTTGACGGTCTCTTTATAGTCAAGGTAGGTGTTTTTCATATTGCGCAGCTTCTCGCGCTGCTTACGATAAAGTATATATGCCTTTGCAACGCCCTCATAGCCGCCGCGCGACAGGACCGCCTCGACGCTGTCCTGAATATCCTCGACCGCAACATAGCCGTCTTTTATCTTCGGCAGGAAGTCAGCCGAGACCTTGAGCGCGATGAAATCAATGATATCATCGGTGTACTCGGTGTCGGTGGCCTCAAACGCCTTTTTAATGGCGTTTGCGATCTTGGTGATGTCAAAATCTACGATTTTTCCGTCTCTCTTAATGATCTTGTACATTTGTTTCCTCCATATTTCTCTCAAACGCCTCTTACCTCGACCGTCGGAACATAGTCCCTGACGGCATCGGCCAGTGCGTGCATCTGCTTTTCGTCGTATGCTGAAAGTCCGTCCGGCAGGATGAGATTGCCGGAGTCTTTAAACTGCTGCAAATAATATTCCTTTGCGCCTTCTATCCACTTGGCTGCGCCTATGAGGCTTTCCTTCGTGTGGATCCCCTTTACGACCGTCGTTCTGAACTCATAGTCGATATCGCCTCTCAGGAGCATTTCCTTCGATCTTTCGACAGGGGCAATGTCAAAAGACTTAAGTCCTATCGTTCGAGCATACTCCTCAGGCGCGTTTTTAATGTCCATAGCGACACGGTCAACGAGCTTATTTTTCACTATCTCGGAGAGAAGCTCCGGGTTTGAGCCGTTGGTGTCGAGCTTTATCTTATACCCCAGCTCCTTCACACGAGCCAAAAACTCGGGCATGTCCGCATGCAGCAGCGGCTCGCCGCCCGTAACGGCAACACCGTCGAGCACTCCCCTGCGCTTTTTCAGAAAGCCGAACACCTCGTCATCTGTGAGGCACTCATCATCTATCTGCTCGGGAAGAACGAGCATCGCATTGTGACAGAACGGGCATCTGAAATTGCAGCCCGCCGTGAACACCGTGCACGCGACAACTCCGGGATAGTCAAGAAGCGTTAATTTCTGAATACCTGTAACCTTCATGTCTGTCTCCTTAATTCAGCAGTCTAAACAATAGCATAAGCGAGTTGCCATGTCAATAGAAAAACACAAAATGTAGTTATTTTTACCGCTTTGTAACCCTATTCACTACAAAATATTGTGGTGCGCATCTTTACGGAGAGTTATTTTTTCGCGGCATTTTATGGCTTTGAAACTTTTTCACCACGCCAAAAATGCTGATTATGCAATGCTTAGCGCCGTTTTTGCTTGCTTTGAATCTCATAATCAAAATGTAATTGCAAGTTTTGCTGCAACACAAGATTTTGTGCTTGTGTTCTTATGTTAACACAAGTTATGTCACCAATGTTGTGGCGCAGGCCGCAAAAATGCCGAAACGGAGAAAAAATCCGTTTCAGCATTTGAGCTTTAATTTTTACAGCGACTGAATGACCGCTTCGGCGCATTTCATGCCGTCAACGGCGGCAGAGGTTATGCCTCCGGCATAGCCTGCGCCCTCGCCGCAGGGGTAAAGGCCGCGTATCTGCGATTGGCGGCGCTCATCCCGCAATATGCGCACCGGCGATGACGAGCGCGTTTCCGGCGCCGTGAGCACGGCGTCCGGCGCGTCAAAGCCGTTAAGCTTTCTTCCCAACTCGGGCAATGCGTTTTCAAGCACCGACGTTATCCTCTCCGGCAGAACATCGTGCAGGTCGCACCAAAGAACTCCGGGGCGGTAGCTCGGCAGTACGCCGCCCTCCCCCTCGCTTTTCATGTGTGCGATAAAGTCGCCGACGGTCTGTGCCGGTGCATGGTAGCTTCCCGATGCTTTGAACGCTGCACGCTCGATATCACGCTGCCAGTACATACCTCCGAGCGGCCCGTCATACGGGAAATCCTCGGGAGAAAGAGTCACGAGCAGTGCACTGTTTGCGTTCTCTCCGTTGCGGCGAGAGTTGCTCATGCCGTTTGTACACACGCCGCCGGGTTCAGATGCTGCGGCAATGACCTCCCCTCCGGGGCACATGCAGAAGGTGTACGCGCTCGTTCCGTCTGGCAAATGAACATTGAGCGAATAGTCGGCTGCCGGCAGGGACTCATTATCCTCGCCGTACTGCGAGATGTTTATCATTTTCTGCTTATGCTCTATGCGCGCGCCCATCGAAAACGGCTTTGCCTCCATGGGAACGCCCGTTTTTTCGAGCATCTCGAACGTATCGCGCGCCGAGTGGCCTACGGCGAGAACGAGCCTTTCACAGGGCAGCTCGTACTCACCCGTTTCGTCCGTCACCCGAACTGCGCGCAGCGTGTTATTTTCCGTAACAAGCCCCGTGAGCTTTGAGTTAAAGCGCACCTCGCCGCCGTGAGCGATGACGGCTTTTCGTATGCTCTGCACTACATTAATAAGTATATCCGTTCCTATATGCGGCTTTGCGTCATAGAGTATGCTCTCGGGCGCGCCGTGCTCGTAGAACGTGCGCAGTATCCAGCGGATGCGCATATCGCGTATGCCTGTACCGAGCTTGCCGTCGGAAAACGTTCCGGCTCCGCCCTCGCCGAACTGGACGTTGCACTCGGGGTCAAGCTCACCGCCTGCACGGAAGGCTTCGACCTTTTTTCTGCGTGCTTCGGCATCGGCGCCGCGCTCGAGCACAACAGGCTTTAGCCCTGCCATGCTCAGAACAAGCGCCGCGAACATTCCGCCCGGCCCGAAGCCGGCAACGACGGGACGAATTTCGGCGCTTGCCTGCGGCACGGTGTACTCCGGCGCTTCATACGCGGCAACGTTTTTGCTTTTGCATTTTGCCAGCAGCTTTTCCTCGTTATCGACCGAAACGGCGACGGAATACAGCCAGTGTATATCGTTTTTTCTGCGCGCGTCGAGCGAGCGCTTTGTTATCTTAACATCCTTTATCGCCCAAGTCGGGAGCTTCAGCTCGCGCGCGGCTTTGGTTTTCAGCCGGTCGCTGCTCTGCCCGATATCCAGACGCAGATTTCTCACCAGTATCATTTGCCGAGCCTCCCTGCGGTCACGCCGCTTGCCCACGCCCACTGGAGGTTATAGCCTCCGCAGTCGGCGTCAACGTCCAGAAGCTCGCCCGTTATGAAAAGATGCGGAACGAACCAGCTCTCAAGCGTTTTGGGGTTTACGCCGGTTGTCTTGATACCGCCGGCCGTGACCTGAGCATGGTCAAAATCCTCAACGCCGCGCAGCTCGATGCAAAAATCGCGGCAGGCAGCGGCTATCGCGGCGATCTGCGGCTGTTCGAGCCTCTCGAGCGGAGTCTGCCCCGGAACACCGGCGTATTTAACCACCATTCTGCCGAGTCGGTTGTGCAAAACTCCGGTGAGCGCATCGTCTGCGCATAAGCTTGGATTTGCCTTTATCCTCGCGCGCAGCTTAGCCTCTATATCCTCATTCCCCGACAGGTCTATGTGCACCTTTCCTTTGCCGGTCTGAGCCGCGGCGCGAGAGATATCAAACGCCGCCGGGCCGGACAGTCCGGTTTCGGTAAATTGCAGCTCGCCGGAGCTTTCGGCAATTATCTCTCCGTCCTTTTCAAGGCGCAGCCTTGCCATTACCCTCACGCCCTTGAGCGCGCGCGGATAATTCGGATCGGTCACAAGCTGCACGAGCGAGGGGCACTCCGCCGACCTTCGCGCCGGCAGCTCCGCCGCAGGAAACTATGACGAAATCAGCGTTAATTTTCCCCTCATCGGTCAGGACCGAAAAGCCCTCGCCGCGTCTTTCTATCTTACGCGCAGGGCACGAGGTTTTGACCGTTATGTTATCGCGCATGAGCGCAAAGCGCAGAACATCCACCACGCTGTTTGCCGAGTTTGACTGCGGATACACTCTGCCGCCGTACTCGCAGCTCACGGCAAGGCCGAGAGAATCGAAAAACCGCAGCGTGTCCTCAGGCGTAAAGCGCGAGAGCACCTCGTCGGGAAAGCCCGGCTGCGCGCCGTGGTAGTGCTCGGGCACAGCGCCCGTGTTTGTGAGATTGCATCTGCCGTTTCCGGTGCTGAGGAGCTTTTTGCCGACGCGCTGCTGGCGCTCGAGCAGTATTACATTATTATTCTTATCATTCGAGGCCGTTATCGCGGCCGCCATTCCGGACGCGCCGCCGCCTATGATCACAACCGTATTCATATCATTCACCGCAGTGGTAGAGTATATCGTGCGCAACAGGCTCGTAAAACGCGCGGCGTATCTCGTCGGAGTCCTTTGTCGAGCCGAGGATGCACATTATCTTCGCAAGCGCGGATTCCGTCGTCATGTCATACGCTTCGAGCACGTTCCGCCAGCCCTTGAGTCTGTGGCCGACGTTGTACACCGCAAGATCCGAGCCTTCATTCTGCACCTGGGTGGTCATGATCATGACCTTGCCGTGGCCGATGGCGTTTATTACCACATCCAGAAACTTATCGTCGCCGTAGCTTGGCAGGCCGCCGACGCCGAAGGACTCGATAATAACCGCATCCTTGCGCTCTGCAAGGAACTCAAAAAGCTCAAAATCAATGCCGGGGATCATTTTTATAAGTCCGACATTGGTGTTAAGCTCGGTGCAGAACTGCGGCTTTTCAAGGCCTTCGGGTTTTATATACTGCATGAGCACCCCATCCTGAAGCGTCGCTATATAGGGGTAGTTTATGCTCGAGAATGCGGCGTAGGACTTCGACCTTGTTTTTCGCGCACGGGTGCCGAGTATAACGCGGCCGTTAAAAACAATGTTCACGCCGCACATATCGTCAGAGCAGGCGCAGGTGAAAGCGTCGAGCAGGTTCACCTTTGAGTCCGTGGATTCAAAATTTATAGGTTTCTGCGCGCCGGTGAGGATAACGGGCTTTTTAGAGCCGCGGATCATGTAGCTGAGTGCCGCAGCCGTGTACGCCATGGTGTCTGTTCCGTGGCTTATTACAAAGCCGTCGTATTTATCATAATTGTCGCGCACGCACTTTGTTATCTGCACCCAATGCGCCGGAGTCATGCTCGTGCTGTCCACATTAAAAAGCGAGACGCACTCGACCTCGCAGAGCTTTGATATGGCAGGAACGAGCGCCAGAAGCTCATCGGGCCGCAGCTGCGGCGAAAGCGCGTTGCCGCTTATCTGCGACGCTATCGTGCCGCCGGTTCCGATCATGAGTATTCTTTTCATTTGCGCTCGAACACCCCACTCTTGCCGCCGGTCTTTTTAAGAAGGCGGATATCCGTTATCTCAATATCGCGCTGCACGGCCTTGCACATGTCATACACCGTAAGCGCCGCAACGCTCACCGCGGTGAGCGCTTCCATCTCAACGCCCGTTGCGCCGGTGCATTTTGTTGTTGCAACTATCTCAACGCTGTGCCTTTCCTCGCACAGCGATATGTCGATATCCACGCCGGATATCATGATCGGGTGGCACATCGGAATAATGTCCGACGTGCGCTTTGCGCCCATGATCCCGCCGACCTGCGCGACATTGAGCACATCGCCCTTTTTCATGCCGCCGGTTTTTATAAGCTCGAAGGTCTCGGCATTGACAAGCACTCTGCCTGCCGCAACAGCCGTGCGCACGGTGTCCGCCTTTTCGGACACGTCCACCATTTTGGCTCTGCCGTTTTCGTTAAAATGAGTAAAATCAGCCATAACAGTCTCTCCTGAGTAATCGTTTCGTTTATTTTATCGCTTGGCCAAGGCAATGTCAACAATATCGGCAGTCCGTACCGTCAGGCTTCGCAGGCATCTTTTTTCAAATTTTGCTTTCGGCGCGTCTCATAGTTAAAACACAGGGAAAATGTATTAAGGAGGTAGCACTTTGAAAAAGAACACGAAAATTTTCGTCGGAGTTTTAGCTGCGGTACTTTTATTATCTGCATCCGTTGCATATGCGCTGTCGGATACGGCAAATGAAGCAGCAATCTCCGGCAAAGAGCAGGTCAAGGATGTCGTTTCGGTCAACGATGAGTCCGTGCCTCTCACCGAAGCTATCGAAGCTTCAAGCCGCGCAAGCACCGATGCCTACGGTTTTTCCGTTTCCGAGCTTTCACCCGTCGGCATACAAGCAGCCGATGCGCAGATGATAGCCCGTGATACGGCTATCGAAACGGCCGCAAAGCATCTTGAAAACATGACATCATCTGTGCCAAGCTCCGTGAACGCCGTTCTGGCAGGTTTTACGGACTCCGAGCTGGTCTCCGTTCCCGAGACCGGCAGAACGATGCAGGATGTTCCGTCATGGGTAGTCACGTTCCGCGACGTCCGGCTCGATTCACAGGGCGGAGCAGGTTCGCTCCTTGCAGATTCGGTCATGGTCGTCGATGCGTACACGGGCGAGCTTCTTGAAGTCGTCTCATACGGAGTATAAACATAAATAATCGCTGCGGTTCGCTGTGCAGCAAAAAACTGTCCGGAAAAATTTCCGGACAGTTCCAGCGTGTCGAAAAAGCCCAGCCGTTGCTGGACTTTTTCGACAGACTGTAATTCCGCAGCAATAATATGCTGTGGAATTTCAGTAATATGCTGTGGGAATCACTTTACATTATGAAATACATTATTGCTGCCGCCGCACCGCTGCCGATGAGCGTTGACAGTGCCGCGACAAGCGCTGTCGGCATTTTTTCACTGCGCTGCATCGATCCGGTGTAGCTACCGGCTGCCCTGCGCGCCTCGCTCAGGAGCTGCGAGCGCGTCACTCCGGCGGTTTTCATATAGTCCTCGCGGACGATGAATATTGCCTCCTCGAACACCTTCGGATCCGGCGATTTTACGACGATCACGCGCTTTGCGACTCCCTTTACCACCTCTGTCGCCTCCCTGTTGTCGGTTTTCTGTTTGTAGTTTAACCGTCTGAGCATTATTTTATACCCTAAGCGCGCTCTTCGACGCGCACGGCAAGGACTGTCATGTCGTCGGAATATGTGCTGCTGTGCTCAGCTGCCTTGAGCGCATCGCGCGCAAGCTGCTTCATATCGTCGCCGCAGGAGGTCAGTATATCGCGCAGCCATGCATCGTCGTCATCTCCGACGACGCCGTCCGAGGCTATTATGGCAGTGTTTCCGGGCTTGAGCCGCATGCGCACGATATCCGGCTCGGCGCCGGCCGTTCCGCTTAGGCCCGGAGCGAAGCTTTCGCACTTTATCCTGCGTATGCCGCGGCTTGCACTGACGTAGCTTGGCGCAGCACCGTATTTATAAAAGCATGTTTCGCCGGAGAAAAGGTCTACACACATCAGATCAACAGTTGCAAAGCCCCAGTTATCGCCGCATTTGAGCAGCATGACCGAGTTGAGCGTTTTCATAGCTACGGCAGGGTCAACGCCTGCACGCAGGAAGCTTTCGAGTATCTCTATCACTCGGCGGCTTTCACTTGCCGCGGCCTCTCCGCAGCCCATTCCGTCGGAGAGAATAACGCACAAAACCCCTGCGTCGGTCTTGAAATAGGTTCCCCTGTCGCCGCTGACCTTCTCGCCTTTTTTCTTGAGCGCCGCAATGCCGACCGACACGGCAAGCGGCTCGGCTTCCATGAGCACGAGCTTTGCCTCGCTGTCGTTTTGACTTTTGAGCCTGCACAGACGAACGCCGAGCACACCCGACAGGCGTTCGAGGTAATCGTCCTGCTTTGTGAGGCGCGCGAGTGCTCCGCTTTCGATAACGGCGCGCAGCCTGCCGCGCGCATCTCGGTATACCGCCGCGTCCGCATCAATATCCAGCGACAGCAGATAGCGGATGAGCCGTCTCTCGGCAAGGTGGTCTGCGCCGTTTGTTCCGGCAAGCTCCTTTGACACCGAGCCGAGGATCTCCGCCATGTCCGAATACTGCCCCCACGCGGTATTGCGGCTCTCGCGCAGAGTTTCGGCAAACTGGCGGCGATATGCGGCCGCACGCAGCTCCGCGTTGACCGCCGTTACAAAGGCTTCCGGCGTTTTGCACTTTTCCGTGAAGCGGCGCGGAATATCGCCTATCTCCAGCGTGCCGCGTTCGAGCATCTTCGGAGTTGCGTCATTGAGGGCTGACAGGGTGTCGATGTAATCCCGGTTCCAGCAGCGGTTTTTCTCCTTACATTTAAGGCACACGCTGTCTGCCGCGCGGTCGAACACCTTTGCAGGGTCTGCGTCGTTATACTGCTCCTCAACATTGCGTCGGACGATATCGTAAAGGCTGCCGTAAGCGTCGCTCAGGCTCATCACCTTGCGCGCAACGTATCGGCGCAAGCCCGATTCCCCGCTGCCTCCTATGACCGGCTGCACCATGGAGCCTGCCCGGCTTAAAAATCCAGAGGGCAGCAGAAGGAATATGACAGATGCCGCGAACACCTCGAACAGCGCGCCTGTCTCCTGCCTGAACGCCCACGCACATGCGACCGCGGCGGCATTGGCAATGATAAACGATAGTAAAAACAGCAGTCTGCCGTGGCGGTTGAACATGCCCGACAGCAGCCCGGCAAAGGCATAGGCCATTGTGTAAAACGGCATTCCGCCGGCCGTGAGATCCATAGCTATGCCGAACGCCGTTCCGATTGTGCAGCCCGTCATTATGCCGCAGCGCAGAGTGCAGGTCATGACGATAAGGACCGCGACAAGCCTCCCAAGTGATATTGCACCGAATATCTCGATCTGCGACACAGCCATGAGCAAAACCGCAGCGGTTATAAGCACGCTTCCGGCATAGCGCAGCTCCTCGGACTCGGTCGTGCGCTCCCTGCCGCTCATCGCCTCACGGAAGAACCAGCAGCCGCCGAACGAAAACACGGTTTCGATGAGCACGACAGCAGCCGCCGGCGCCTGAGTGAACACCGAGGTAAAGCTTGAAAGTATGCCGGTTGACAGCGCGGAAACGGCCGCCGTTGCAGGCGCGAACACACTTTTTGACGCAAGCTTTGTGTCCTGAAACGCAAAGCTTATCGTGTAAACAAGTACGATGGCGGCAAGATAGCGTATGCTGCCTGCAAGGCCGCAGCTGATTATGTAGCCGATCGCTGCGCCGATGAGGGCTGCAACGCCGTTCAGCCCTGCACCCGACGCCGCCACCGCCGCCATGCCGAACGGCCCGGCCGCGCCGAGAAGGCGCGCCGACGCAAGCAGTACGCCTCCGATAAGATACACAACGGCGTATGCCGCGCTTATCACCTCCGGCGAGGTGCGCTCGGCCGTGCTTTTCGTTATCGCGTCCTTGATAGCCGCGATTGATCCTTTCATGTCCATTTTTTCCTCCGCAGTTTACATAAAGTAATAATAATTATACTTATGTAATTCTCCGAAGTGTGTCACTCGGTGCTGTTGAGAAATGTTATTTGCGCATGGGAAATGCGCGAAAATAATTTCGGCAAAGAAAAAACAGGTACGGTCTTTCGATCGTACCTGTTTTGGATACTAAGCTTGGATCACTGCTTTGCAGCGTCTTCCTTGCCGGCCTGAAGAGCCTTCATGTTGCCGGGCAGGAACTTTGCCTTGCGCTCGCCGAGCTCGATGCGGATTGCTTCGCTCATCTTCTCGTCGTCAACGACGGGAGCCTTCTGAAGCAGTGCGCCGAGGATAGCAACGTTTGCACCCTTGGGGTTGCCAACGCTTTCAGCAATGCGGTTTGCGTCGCAGTAGACGACCTTGATGTCGGTGCGCTCTGCCTTGCGGTCGATCAGAGAGCTGTTGATAACCAGAACGCCGCCGGGCTTAACGTGAGCCTCGAACTTGTCCAGAGAAGGACGGTTCATGGCGACAACGACGTCTGCCATGTCAACCAGAGGAGAAGCAACGGGATCATCGGAAACGATAACCGAGCAGTTTGCGGTACCACCGCGCATCTCAGGGCCGTAGGAAGGCAGCCAGGAGACATGCTTGCCGTCGAGCATGCAAGCCATTGCAAGGAACTTACCGATCAGGAGCATGCCCTGACCGCCGAAACCGGCGAATATAAACTCTTTTTTCATATTATTCGGCCTCCTTGTCTTTCTTAACACCGAGAGGATAGTAAGGAATCATATTCTCTTCGAGCCACTTCATAGCCTCGATCGGGCTGAGACCCCAGTTGGTGGGGCAGGTGGAAAGAACCTCTATCAGGCAGAAGCCCTTGCCCTGCATCTGATAGGTGAATGCCTTTTTGATGGCCTTCTTGGTCTTCATGATGTTTGCGTTGTTGTTGACAGCGCAGCGCTCGATGTAGTAAGCGCCGGGGATGGTCGAGAGCATCTCTGCAACGCGGATAGGTGCGCCGCACCATGCCTCGTCACGACCTTTGGGGGAAGTGGTGGTCTTCTGGCCAACGAGGGTGGTAGGAGCCATCTGGCCGCCGGTCATGCCGTAAATGGCATTGTTGACGAAAATGGTGCAGATGTGCTCGCCGCGGTGTGCAGCGTGGACGATCTCAGCAGTACCGATGGAAGCGAGGTCGCCGTCGCCCTGGTAGGTGAATACGAGGGTATCCTTGCCGACAACGCGCTTTGCGCCGGTTGCAACTGCGGGTGCGCGGCCGTGTGCGGCTTCGTACATATCGCAGTTAAAGTAATCATATGCAAATACGGAGCAGCCGACAGGTGCTACGCCGATGACCTTACCTTCTTCGATAACGCCTTCCTTTTCGAGCTCCTCAATGGACTCTGCTACCAGGCGGTGGATAATGCCGTGGTTGCAGCCGGGGCAGTAATGGAAAGTCTTATCGGTAAGGAGTTTAGTTCTCTCAAATACTACGGACATTTATTTACCCTCCTTCATGCTCTTGATCTTTGCAACGATCTCGTCGGTGGTGGGCATCTGGGAGCCGCAATGGCCGAAGAAATCAATGGGCTTTGCGCCGTTGACAGCGATCTTAACGTCTTCGATCATCTGGCCTTCGTTCAGCTCTACGTCGAGAACTGCCTTTACGCCGTCAGCATTGGCTGCTTCTGCAACAGCCTCGTACGGGAACGGCCATACGGTGATGGGACGTACCAGACCGACGTTGATGCCTTCGGCCTTGAGCTGATCAATAGCAGACTTTGCGATACGAGCAACAGTGCCGAATGCGGTGATAATGTACTCTGCGCCTTCGCAGTTGTAGTTTTCCCACATCTTCTCGTTCTTGGCGACCTCAGCGTACATTGCCTGCAGGACTGCGTTGTGCTCGGAAAGGGACTCGGTGTCTATGTAGATGGAGTTGATGACGCCGCGCTTCTCGGGATCGTCGCCGGGCTTCCAGCCGGTGCAGGCCCAAGGCTTCTTCTCGGGATCGATCTTGAACTCGACCATCTCGGGCATCTCAACAGGCTCCATCATCTGAGCGATGATGCCGTCTGCGATGAACAGTACGGGGATACGGTACTGCTCTGCCTTGTCGTAAGCGAACATCATGATGTCAACTGCTTCCTGTACGGAGGAGGGTGCGTAGGTCAGCAGGTGGTAGTCACCGTTGCCGCCGCCCTTGACGGCCTGGAAGTAGTCGCCCTGGGAAGCCTGAATGTTGCCGAGGCCGGGGCCGCCGCGCATTACGTTCAGGATAACGCAGGGAAGCATTGCGCCTGCGCAGTAGGAAATGCCTTCCTGCTTCAGGGATATACCGGGGCTGGAGGAGGAAGTGATCGCACGGGCGCCGGTGCCGGCTGCGCCGTAGATCATGTTGATCGCCGCGACTTCGGACTCTGCCTGCAGGAAGCAGCCGTTTACGTCGGGATCAAACATACGAGCGGACATGTATTCAGGAATCTCAGTCTGCGGGGTGATGGGATAGCCGAAGAAATAACGAGCGCCAGCTCTGATGGCTGCCTCTGCAATAGCTTCGCTACCCTTCATAAGAGTTTTTGCCATTATAATTTCCTCCTTAATCCTTCTCGATGTGGATTACCACGTCGGGGCAAGTGCGTGCGCAGGATGCGCAGCCGATGCACTCTTCAGGTTTTACAACCTCTGCCGGGTGATAGCCTTTTGCGTTGATTTTTGCCTTGGAAAGTTCAATGCAACCCTTGGGGCAAGCTCTTGCACAGAGACCGCAGCCCTTGCACAGGTTCTCATTGATGGTTACCTTTACCATTTTGCTACCTCTTTTCTTTATTTTTGCTTTTTGCTAATTTATTTAAATCCGCATAAAGCGGGGTCGCGCAAATCAATGCTTGAAATTTTTCTGCGGATCGACCGTGTGCAGTCCGTATTTAATATACGAATCCCAATCACGGTGCATGTACACATCTATGGGAATGGGCTTGCCGATATACTTCGGATCGTGCCCTTCGGAAAGGAACTGTTCAAGCAGATCCTTTTTGCCTGTCGTATATGCCACGGGGATACCCGTCCTGTCGGAGACTTCCTTGAGCATCTTGTATCCGTCGCGCAGCTCCTCGACGCTTGTTTCCGTTGCAAGGTTTGCGTTGTTGATCATGCCTGTTATCTGGAGTCTTGAATGTGCCTGCATTCCCTCCTGAAGTCTTATGAGCTTCTCTACCGTGCCGGAAAGCGGTCTGCGGATATTGACGACGTTGAGCACCTCGAGCGAGCCCGGCTCAAGATCGACGAAATCCTGATGATATCTGCCGAGCGCCGTTGCGCCGACATCATCTCCGCCGACGTCGAACACTACCGTGTCCCATTCAAGGACGAATGCCGAAGCGACCTCCGCCGGAAGCGAGAGCGTTTCGATACCGGAGCATGCATAGTTAGGAGAGACAAGCCTTATCTCCTTCTGCTCGACCATCTTGCCGCGCTCGGTAAGTCTGAAATATGTGTTGACCATATCAAGGTCTATAAGTTCTGTCCTGTCTCCGCGTGCGGCGGCCTGCATTGCGAAGTTCAAAGCAAGCTCGCTTTTGCCGCTGCCGTAGTTGCCGATGAGGACTTTAACGTTTTTCATCGCCGGTAACCTCCGTTCAATATATGAACGCATTCAATTGTTTATATTGTAGCATCCTGCAATTTTTCCGTCAACAATTCTGCTTGTTAATTTCAAGATAATCGTACTTAATAATTCACAAAAATTCTGCATATTTTTTGTGGATTTAGTCAAATGAAATATTTTCTTAAAAGTTTTGAGCTGAAATCAGTGCATTTTTTGCTTCCAGTTTGCTATTTTGCATCGGCAAGCGCGAAAATGCAATTTTGGCATGCTTTCAGATATTTTGATGCTTAAAATGTGCAGACACAGTTTTGTCTGTATCTGCACATTTTATCGTCGAATGCACTATTGAAGCATTCCGTATTTAATTTTAATGCGCCTGAGTTTGGAAAGCACGGGCTTTTGCAGCAAAAGCAGGAACACAACGGTTCCCGATGCATGGATAAGATTGAACGTAAATCCGGAGGCATACATTGCAAGCAGCGCCTTCCAGCTCATCTCCTGCGAGTACATAAGAAGCGAGCCTGTGTCAAGCAAAACACCGTAGATAATAAGCACGGAGAAGAAACCGTATACCAGCATCGGAGCCGTTTTCACTTCCCTGTCGCGGAACAAAATTCCGGCAAAAAAGCCGACGAGCCCGAAGCCGAACATCTGCCACGGCGTCCACGGCCCCTGGCCGAAAAACATATTTGATATAAGCCCTGCCGCGGCGCCGGTGATAAATCCGGCCTCGGCATTGAACGCAACGGCCGTGAGTATGACAATGGCGCACACGGGCTTAAACTGCGGCGCCCAATAGAAAGCCACTCTTCCTGCCACAGCAAACGCCGTCATGACCGCAAGCAGCACTATCTCACGCACCTGCGGCCTGCGTACTTCAAACCGGGCAAAAAACGGCAGCATTGCAAGCAGTATGATGATAACCGACGTTAGGTAGTATTTTCGGCTGCTCCACAGCCATGTTTCGACCGCGATTGCGGCGGCCGAAAGCACGATCACCGCAAGCGTCACGGTCACGCGGCTTTTTTTCACTGTCTGAGGCATTCGATCACCTCCCCGGTGAGGACCGCGTTTTCAATCATGCCGCGGCTGAGCCTGGCAGCCGCCGTAGTGTAAAAGAAATTGCCGGAGAAAAACTTGCGCGGTGCGCTCCGGCAGACAATTTCACCGCGAAACAGCAGGGCGCAGCGATCGGCGCATTGCGCGCAGAACTCGATGTCGTGGCTTACGAGGAATATGGTTTTGCCCTCGGCCTTCAGACGGGACAGAAGCTCGCCGAAGCGGCGCTTAAACTCACCGTCCATTCCCTTTGTCGGCTCGTCAAGAAGCAGCACGTCGGGTGCGGTAAGCAGCACTTTTCCGAGTGCAAGGCGCTGCTGCTCGCCGCCGGATATATCAAACGGGTGGCGCGAAAGCACGCCTTCAAGCTCCAAAAGCTCCGTGATATGCAAAAGCAGCGCCTCTTCCGGATCAAGCTCTTTTAGCTCGTCGAGCACCGTGTCCTTAACGAAAAGCTCGCGCGGATCCTGCGGCAGCGCCGCCACACGCGCACCATAGGTCTTTACCTTGCCGCGATATGGTTTTAGCCTTCCCGACAGCAGACCGGCAGTTGTACTTTTGCCCGAGCCGTTGCCGCCGAGGAGCGCGAAAATTTCGCCCTTATTAAGTGTGAGGCTAAGTCCGCGCAGAATATCCGGTGCGTTTTTTTCATATCTGAACCAGCAATTTTTCAGCTCCGCCGCCAACTCCGGGTTAGGCTCGGCAGACGGCTGAGCCGCTTTTACGGAAGCGTGCGTGCGCGATGCGATAAACGCCCTTGCATCGCTCACGGTGAGCGGTGCGTCGCCCTCGCCGTCAACGGCCGCAAATATCTGCACAGCAGCCGGCATAGACTCGAAAACAGCGCTGTTTTTCACCTGCATTACCGTTTTTTTCGGTTCGCCGAAGGCTATGAGCCGTCCCTCGTCGAGCACGGCGAGCATGTCCGCCATCGGCAGCGCTTCCTCAAGGCGATGCTCGGTCAAAATAACGGTCAGGCCGAGATCCTCGCTCATTTTGCGCAGAGTGCCGAGAAAATCGGCCGCCGCAATGGGGTCGAGCTGACTTGTCGGCTCATCGAGGATGAGCACATCCGGCCGCAGCACGGCAGCGGACGCAAGGTTTATCAGCTGCTTCTGACCTCCGGATAGCTCCGCGACGTTTTTTTCAAACAGCTCGTCCAATCCGAAATAGCTTGCCATTTCGGCAACCGCAAGGCGCATTCTTGCCTGATCCCAGCCGAGACTTTCGGGGCCGAAGGCAAGCTCGTGGAACACCTTGTCGGTGACTATCTGATCATCCGGGTGCTGAAAGACAAAGCCTATTCTCCGCGCCTGCTCGGCCTGGCCGACAGCGTCGAGCGCTTTGCCGAAAAACAGCACCTCGCCCTCGGCCTTGCCATGGTCGGCAAGGCATGTCTTGAGCCTGCGCAGGAGCGTACTCTTTCCGCTGCCGCTGGCTCCGCAGATAAGCGTGATCCTGCCCTCGGGTATCGACAGCGTTATATTGTCGAGCGCAGGCTTATTCTCGTTTGGATATGTAAAGCTCAGATCGCGGATCTCAAACGCCGCCATACCAGGGCCTCCTTTGCATCAAAAAGCTGCGGCAAAAAGCACAGAAGCGCAAACGCCGCCATACCGAGCGCCGGTATGCCGCCGAAGCCACTTATTATTACCGACGGGAAATAGCGCGCGTATATGCCGCCGCTGACGACGCACGCTGCCGTCACACCGACGGCGAAAGCGCACAAAACCATCGTCACAGCGTCGCGCGCCGTGAATCTGTACAGCGAAAAGCTCGTGCGCCGGGCAGCGCCGTAGCCGCGGCTTTTCATTGAGTTTGCCGCGGTAAGCGAGCTTTCAAGCGCCCATGTCAGCGTGACCGACAAAACCTTCATGCTGTTTTTTACGCGGCGGATAAATCCGCCCTGAGCGCTGCCCTGCCCTATCTGCGCACGGGCAGCATCGATGCTGCGTATTTTTCGTCCGAACTTCGGCACGAACCGCAGCGCCATTGACAGCAGCAGCGAAACCGACGGGCTGAGTCTGCCGAACAGGCACAGGAGCTTATCCGACGTCATAACAACGTTAAAGCACTCAAACCACAGTATCACCGCGCTGAACATCACCGAGGCGTAAAAGCCGAAGGTCAGAGACTCTTTCGTTACGGCGTTGCCGTTTGAAAGATAAAAAAGCGGCGTTACTCCGGCGTGATTAAAAAGCGCATTGAGCGCCGACATGAAAAGGAGAAACGGCACAAGATAGATAAGCGTTTTTCCAAAATGCCGCGCGCCTTTGAGAATGCAGACATAGCCTGCCGCGGCAGTAAGGCTTATTATAAGCAGCACCGGATGCATGTAAAGCATCGTCAGTGTGATCACGGCGGCGAAAAAGACAAAGCTTGCCGCCGGGTGGAGATGCGAAAATGCGTCGTTCATGCTCAGGCCACCATGCTTCCGCCGACGTCCGCGCCGAGGTCGCAGGTATAGCGCCACCTGATCACGTCGCCGTCCTGCAGCGCATAGCGGCTGCATCCGTAGTTTGGAAACCATCCGTTGACGCTGTACATCCACCCGGAAAGCTCGCCGCAGTCAAACTCATACAGATTGTGTATGCCCTCGACATAGGCGCTGTTATAACCCGGAGTGAACGTTGCTTCAAGGTGGATATTATTTTCTCGGCAGACGCGCTGCAAAACGTCGAACACCGACTCGCCCTCGGAAAACTCAACTGTGACGGCGCCGAGCACAACTCCGTCCGTCGGAAGCACATCAAGCTTTGCCGGGTCAAGGTCGGAGAGATTGTTAAGTATCGTTGCGCAGTCGATCGATATCGTGCAGTGCAGCTTTTTAGTCGTATCAACATTCGATTTGTCGGGCTCGACCGGCTCGGGCTTGCCTGCAGGCACGGGGTCTGTGCCGTATTTGTCCTTCTCGGTTCGGCTTCCGTCGGAGAGATTTGCGGTATTGCTCGGTTCGGGTGTCGGCTCGACCTCATCGGCGCGGATAACGTACGAAAAAACGTCCGCGCTGATCTTGAAGCTCAGCGTGGTTTTATCGCCGCCGGTAACGGACGCAGCGCACAGCTTTTTGCCGTCTGCGTCATAAACGCTCGCGGAAATAGCATCCCATTTATTTTTGAGCGTGACCGAAAGCGTCGGCAGAAAGCCGAAGCTTTTGTCGCTTTTTAGCGTGATCTCAACGCTGCCGTCGGTTTTTTCCGTTATCGCCACAGCCATGCACAGATCCTGCGGATTCGTTACCTCAGTGCCGGGAACCGTCCATTTATAGCTTATCTCGCCGCTTTTTCCGCATATTGAAGCGATCTCGCCGCTGTCACGCAGCTGCGAAAAAACATCTTTTGTTATAACGCCGTCTTCGCCGAGGTCAATGTCCCCGGCGAAGTTTACGGCTTCCGCGTTCTTCATGCAGCCTGCAAGCAGGCTGCATATCATAAGAACGAGAAGGATAAGTGCAATTGATCTTTTTTTCATTTCAATGCTGCCGCACGGTAGATAAACGTTACGATCTCGGCACGGGTGCACACTGCGCCGGGACGGAAGCTTCCGTCGTCAAAGCCAAGCGTAACGCCGTTATCGGCAGCCCACATGACTGCATCGTAATAGAATGCGCCGGTGTTGGTGACGTCTGTGAAGCCGTGTGCCTGATCGGCCTTCGGAGTGTCCATATAGCGGTGCAGGAAGGTAACTGCCTGTGCGCGAGTGCAGGTCGCATTCGGAGAGAACGTGGTTTCGGTCGTACCCTTTGTTACGCCCTCTTCGGCAGCCCAAGTGATAGCATCGATATAATTCTTATCGGTGACGTCCGCAAACTTGCAGCTGCCGCTTACCTCGGGACTTCCGGCAAGTCGGTAAAGGAAGGTTACTATCTGCGCGCGGGTGCAGGGCACATTGGGCGCAAACTCGTCCGCACTGAAGCCGCGCACGATATTATTTGCGCTGCCCCACAGGGTCGCTTCGTAGTAATAGTCCGTTTCTTTCACGTCGGCAAAGCCATTTGCAGCCCTTACGCTTACCTTGCATACGGCAGGAATTATTGCGTTATTCTCTGCCGTAGCGACAACGCAGTAATCCCCTGCCTTTGCAAAGCTGATGCTGTACTCGCCGTTTCCTTTGGATACGGCCTTGAAGCCCTCTGCCTCGGTCTTGAGATCGGCCGTGTATGCCTTGAGCTGAGCTTTATCATAGCCTTCAAACTTCGGGCTCCAGTTTTCGTCATAGCCGTTCTGAGCTATGAGCTTTACGGAAGCTGCGGCATAGGTCTCGCAATCGAAGGCCGGTGTTTCAAAATAGGAGTATGCGTCGTTGTTGGGATAGGAGTTTGCATTTATGTATGCATAGACGTGCTGGCCCCTGCCGACCTTGTCGCCGAGGCCCATTGCCATCTTGTCATCGACAAAATAGCCGAAGTTGCCGCTCTCGTCGCCCCAGAGCTTGGTTATGTATGCGCCGTAGTCGCCGGTTGCGGATGCATAGCCGGCCGCTGCGCCGCCTTCATAATACTGCTCGTGCGTGGCGTACATGACCTCGTCGATGTCGATCGAGCCGTCATTATTGCGATCGTATGCGGTCACGGAAGCGTAGCTAAGCTCAACGCTGCCCTTGTCGGCGATGCTGACGAGCACATCCGCGCTCACGGTTGAAGAAAGGCAGAAGATATTGCCGCTGTCGTTTTTATAATAGAGGTTGCCGTTATCGTCGGCAACGAGGCTTGCAACGCAGTACTGCTCATAGCCTTTTGCGTCGTAAAGCTCTGTAAGCTCGGTCTTGCTGACATCGTCGGCCTTGACCTTAATGAGCGAAACGCCGCCGGGATTCATATTGTAGGTGCTGTAGAAATACAGATAGCCGGTGCTCTTGAGATATGCCGTTGACAGGAGCATCTCGCACTGGGGATAGCCGAGCATGTCAACGTGGTTTACGACCTCAAGGGTGTTCTTATCGGCAATGACGAAGCTGCCCGTGGAGCCGCTGTCGGATATGCCGCTGCCCGCGCCGAAGTAGACATAGTTGCCAAATACAACGGGAGTAGACGTGCTCTGAGCGTTGAACGAAACGGTTTTAAGGTCGCTGATCGCGCCGCTTTCGGCACTTACCGACGCACTGCACAGATAGCCGCCCTTGGTGGTGAAATACACCTTGCCGCCGTCAACGGTGATGCTGCTGCGCGCATCGCCGCAGCCTGCAAGCTCGACGGAGGAAACGGGCTTAACCTCCTCGTTTTCCGCATAGGTTTTTTTGAACACGAGCAGTGAGCTTGTGCCCTTGGTTCTGTTTTCGCCGTCGTCGGTGGCTACCACGACATAGCTTCCGACCTCGGCTGCGCCTGCCCAGTAGAAGCCGCCCTTAACGGTGTAGCTCCACATGAGCTTTCCGGTTGCGGTATCGACGCAGACGAAGTTTGCGTCCTTTGCCTCACCGTTCCAGAAGCCGGTGTATGCCTTGCCGTCGGCGCAGAGAATGGGTGAAAGAGCCTGACCGGCCAGCTCGTCGCTAACGCTCCACTTACTCTCAAGCGTTTTTGCGTCGAAGGCTTCGAGCGTACCCTTGCCGAGCGGCGCGATTATCTCGTCGCCGGTAACGACGGCAGGAGTATAGCCGTAGCTGGGAGAGGAGCTCATCTTTCCGCTTGCAACGATCTCGCCGTTTTCAAAGCTGAGCTTATTTATGGTCGTTCCGACCATGACGATAACGCCGTCGTCGGCAACAGTCGGAACGCTGGGAGCGTTCATCCAGTCCGTGCCAAGCTTATTTGCCCACTTGAGCTCGGTGTACGACGCATCTGCCGGTGTCTCTGCGGACACGGTGTCGGCAAACGCGGCAGTGCCGGGCATAACGAGGCTCAGCACCATTAAAAGAGCCAGAAGCAGGCTCAGTGATCTTTTCTTCATAGTTATCCTCCAAGTAAGTTTAGTTTATCGTCTTTCGCAGCCGCCCTACTCGTAGGTAATGTTGAGCGTCCATGCGTCCTCGCGCATATATCCCACCTCCTTTGGATTTCAAATGCGCTTTTGCGGCAAGTCTTCCGGCTCATGGGTCAATCTCGGGCGCGCCTTCCCATAAAAACAGTGGCATCTGCGCCCTCGTCGCCATTCACGGCAGCGGGACTGCTTCGGATTTGCACCGAATTCCTTGTTAGGCCGCGTCGAGCGGCACCGCAAGGCACATTCAGATTAATTATATCAGCATTATCGTTTCCGCACAACAGAAAACGCCCTTTTTCGCCGAGGAAAAAGGGCGCAAAATTCAGTTTTGATCGTCGGCAAATTTTCCCGTGTTGATCTCTCCCCCGTTTTTGACCGTATCGGTCAATTCGGCGTCGGGGATAATGCCGAAGAATATTTTTTCCGCCTCATCGGGGCTTACATTGCTGCAAAACAGATTGAAAAAATACTCGTTATCCGTCCACAAAAACTCGATCTCGCCGTCCTCGTGGCTTATCCTGACGACCTTATATCCGTTAAGCTCGATATGCTCAAGCGTTGAGCGCTCCGAATCCGACAGGCCGCCGAGCGTGTTGCGCGGATCGCCCGTTACAAGCTCCTGATCAAGCCAAATAATATCGCTGTTTTCGTTCATGTAGTTGAAAGAAACATATTTATTGCAAACGCATTCGGCAATTGCGTCGTACCCATCCGGCAGATACCCAAGAGTATATACGGTTTCTATTTCCTCCGGCGCGTTTTGGATCACATCCCGGTCAACCGTGAAGAAATACATGCTGCCGTTATCATGGATAAAGAATTTAATAAGCCCCTCTCTCAGCGCCGGGACGGCGAGAACCGTTCCTGTGAGCAGAGCCGCGATTATTGCCGCTATCAGCAGCCTTTTGGCCGCCGTGTTCACGCAGTGCCACGCATTCGAGCCGCTTTTTTTGATCAGCTTTTGTGCTTTCAGCTCAAACTCCGGCGAAAACTCATGCCCTATGCTCTCCGAGGGCGGAACATCGTCAAAGTCGCTCAAGACGCTGTCCAAAATAGCATTTTCAAACGCCGGCCTTGTTTTTTCCATGTTCAAACACCACCCCATCTTCCGCGCAGAACCTCACGAGCAGCTTGCGCGCCCGGCCAAGCTGCTTATCGACCGTAGTCTTTTTCCGGCCGAGAATATCCGCCGTCTGCCCGACCTTAAGGCCGCATACGCAGTGCAGGAGCAGAACATCCCTGTATATATCCGGCATGCGGCTCATCGCGCGCGAGAGCATTTCAACATCCTCCGACGCCGCGATGCGGTCGAACGCACTTTCGTCATACGACGCATTGTGCTCGTCAACGGTGTCAATATGCAGCATTTTATCTCGCCGCTGCTTTTCGGGCAGCATGTTCAGCGCCGCATTTTTTGCCGCTGTGAGCGTATACGCGCGCACAAGGCAAGCGTCGTCATCCGGCAGCGTCCTTATGCTGCGCGCTATCCCCAGCAGTGCATTCTGCACCGCATCCTCTGCCTCGTATGAATCGCGCAGTATTTTATTTGCGACAAAAAACATCTGCTCGCGATATTCGTAATATATCTTTTCGAACTTCTTTATATCCTCCGCATCGTCAATAACGGCGGCATAAAGCATAAGCAAGGCTGCTCCCCCCTGTCAATTTCAGTGTATATGATTCTTCCTCTTTTTTCAACCCCCGAAAAAATTTTAAAATTTTTTCGAAAAATGTGTCCTGTATTTTCGTTTTTTCCTGTCTATATAAGCAGAGGGCAAAAAACAAGAAAGAAAGGAGGGATAAAGCATGAAAAGAATAGCATGTCTTATGCTGAGTTTTATCATCATGATCGGTGCGTCTGTTTCGGCATACGCCGCACAGCCGACCGATGAGGCCGAGCCGCAGAGCTTATATTCGTCAAAGCCGACTGTTGTTTTTTTAATCAGTGAAAATGGCAAAGCTTCTGTTAAGCTAAAGTGTATGGGAAACCGTGACGTAACCAAGATTACGTCAAAAACATGCATTGATAAAAAAGTCGGCACAAAATGGGTCAGAGTAAACGTCGGCACATCGGACAATTACCTGTATCTCACGGCAAATTCATCAACTCTCATAGCAAGTCATCCCGTTTCGCTCACCGGTTCGGGCTCTTACCGCTGCATAACCACATTCACGCTATACGCAAAAACAAGCGAACCAATCACGCTCATCAAGTTCGCAGAATATTAAGGTTCAAGAAAGGAGTAATAGCTTTTGAAGAAGTATGTTTCTTATGATAAACTATTATTAACATGCATAATAGTTCTTTTTTCAATTTATTTATCTATTACATTAATCTCTACGTCTTTTGCTGACTATACCACAACCGCAACATGTTCTCATACTGCTCTTGGAGTACAGTATTCTGAAGTAGCACACCCGCACAAATATTTTAGAACCTGTAAGAGTTGTAATACTAAGGTCTACGTTGGTGGTCATGCCACTAAGAATCATGGTGACGGTTCATGGGGTAGTGGAACTTGTCCGCAATGTGGATCTCATTCTTATCCAATCCCTACCGTCGATCAGATAAACGCTTCTCTTAAACAGCACCCCCACATAGTTGGCGTAAAATGCAAGTGCGGCAGTGTAAAATATACTGACCCACAAATCAATCCTGACTGTTCTTCTTGCATAAGTACATATAACATCAAAAGCAAGTCAGCCACCGGCAACAGCGTATTATATCTTTCTTATTTAGATGGAGATTCCGGTGCCGCAATTTCTACGACGTTCCCTGTACCCGTAAAAATGACATTTCAAAGCAAGTATTCTAAGAGCGGTTCAAACTTCACATCATATTCATCAAAAATTACTTGCGTTTTCAATCAAAACTCTGTTCCACCCGAAGCAAAAAGCCGACTACACCTTTTCGCAACTGCACAAGTAGATTACTACAACAGTTCGAATTCAAAGTTATACACAAATACGCTATCTGCACCGGCTTCAAACCCCATGCCTGCAAGTCGCACTGGCGGAAAATTTTCAAAGTCTCCCATTCCAAGTTACTCTTTAGCTGGAGCAACTGGATACGCAGAAGGTCTTATTCCTCCACGCAGCGTTTCCGTAAAATTAACATATACTTTTTAAGAGGTGATTATCAATGAAAAAGAAAACCGCAATAATATTATGTTCCGTTTTGGCGGTTATAATAGTCTGCTCGATATGCGTTGTTTCGTTCGGCGACGAGATATCGTTCCTTAAGTCACTGGGCATAAGCTCAAAGCAGAGCGACGACACGGTGCTTGCCGAGTACAAGGACTTCAAGGTCACGCAGGGCATGGTAAATTTCCAAAAGAGAGCCGCAAATCTTGCCGGGGGCAGCCCGAACGTTAAGGCAAGCGATTACACAAAGGACGCCATAATAGACCGTCTGCTTATAGGGCGGATGCTCGTCGAGGAGGCGGAAAGCCGCGGCGTTGCAGCAACCAAGGCCGAGATGGAAGAAAACCTCGGCTCGCTCAAGGCAAGCTACAACGATTATCCCGAGGTCAAAAAGCAGGTCGATGAGTATTGCTCCGGCGCAGGGCTTAGCATAGACGAATACTGGACGCAGGTTTATGACCAGTCGTATGATCAGATATCAAGAACAAATCTCCGCATTCAGCTCGGAAAGGATTTTTGCAGCGAAACCGGCTATAACGGCAGCGTTGACGATGCGCTGATGACCGATGAGTTTGACCAATACTATAACGACCACCGCGCGCAGCTTTTGAAGGAGCATCAAAGCGACGTGAAGTATTACAGCTGACGGCGTTGCAGCGGCATGTACGGTTTGATATAATACAAGAAAACAAGGAGGTAACGCCATGAGTAAAATATGCCCGTACTGCGGCGGTGAGCTGCTGACAGGATACATTCAAAGCCGCGACGGCGTTTGCTGGAGCGAAAAGAAAAAGCTTGTGTCCGCTCTGCCGGGGCTTGCAAAGGATGAACTGTATCTTCCCGATGGGCACATCGGAAAAGAGGTCACGGCGTTAAACTGCCCGAAATGCCGCGTTATACTTATAAATTACGAGGATTATCCCTATGACCACCCGATATTTCACAAGAATGATAAGGCATAAAAAATCCGCCCCGTGGGGCGGATTTTTCATACCTAAAATTATTCTATGCCGGTCACGGTATAGCCCTGATCGACAACGGCCTGCTTCAAGGCACTGTCGGCAACTGCTTTTTCCAGAGTTACCACTGCGGTTCCTGCGGTGTGGCTGACCTCGGCAGACTTTACGCCGTCGAGCGCTTCAAGAGCCTTTTTAACGTGCATCTCGCAATGATTACACATCATGCCTTCGATCTTAATGGTCTTTTCCATTTGTTTTGTCTCCTTTTTGATTGGTGTTTTTAATTTTTTGCGGAGCTTGTGATCTCTGCTCGGGTCGTGCATTTTGAAAAGATTCAGGCGCAGAGCGTTTGTCACTACGCTGAAGCTTGAAAGACTCATTGCTGCCGCGGCAAACATCGGGTTGAGCTGCCAGCCGAGCACACTTATAAACACGCCGGCGGCCAGCGGAATGCCGATGATGTTATAGATAAACGCCCAGAACAGATTTTCGTGAATGTTCCGCAGCGTTGCGCGGCTGAGGCGGATAGCGGCCGGAACATCGGACAGGCGGCTTTTCATCAGCACCACGTCCGCAGCGTCGATCGCAACGTCGGCTCCCGCTCCGATCGCGATGCCTATATCCGCGCTCGTGAGCGCCGGAGCGTCGTTCACGCCGTCGCCGACCATGATGACTTTTCCCTTTTCCTTGAGTCTGCGGATGACGCTCTCCTTACCGTCGGGAAGTACGCCGGCAATCACCTCGTCCACGCCGGCTTTTGCGCCGATAGCCTTTGCCGTGCGCTCGTTATCGCCGGTGAGCATAACAACGTGTATGCCCATGTTTCGCATCTGCTCTATGGCCTGCGGACTGTCGTCCTTTATGACATCGGCAACGGCGATTATGCCGATAAGCGCTCCGCCGCGTGCAAAAAGCAGCGGAGTTTTCCCTTCCTCGGACAGGCGCTCGGCTCTTTTTGCCGTTTCATCGGGCACGGCTATCTGTCCGCTTATGAATTTGAAGCTGCCGCCGAGAAGCTCCGCTCCGTCAAGCGACGCGGTAAGTCCGTTTCCGGGCAAGGCTTCAAAGCGCTCGACCTCAAAAGCCGTGAGACACTCCTGCTCTGCCCTTTGAGTTATCGCGCGAGCTAAGGGATGCTCGCTTTTTTTCTCGAGCGCGTAGGCTGCGGACAAAAGCTCGGTTTCGCTTATGCCGCCTGCCGGGATAAGATCCGTAACGCGCGGCTCGCCGCGGGTTATGGTTCCTGTCTTATCAAGCGCAACGATCTGCGCCTTTCCCGTTTCCTCGAGCGATACCGCAGTTTTGAACAGAACGCCGTTTTTTGCACCCATTCCGTTGCCGACCATGATGGCAACAGGCGTTGCAAGGCCGAGGGCACAGGGACAGCTTATAACGAGCACCGAAATGCCGCGCGCCAGTGCAAAGCCAACCGTTTGACCGGCTATGAGCCATGCGGCAACGGTTATCGCAGCTATCGTAATGACCGCCGGCACAAATACGCCCGAGACCTTGTCAGCGACCTTTGCGATCGGCGCTTTAGTTGCGGCAGCGTCGCTCACCATGCGGATGATCTGAGAAAGCGTCGTATCCTCGCCGACGCGCGTCGCCTTGCAGCGGATAAAGCCCGAGCGATTCATCGTTCCGGCCGAGACCTGACTTCCGGTCGCTTTGTCAACGGGGATGCTCTCGCCGGTGAGCGTCGATTCATCGACGGCACTGCTGCCGTCGATCACCATACCGTCAACCGGGATGCTCTCGCCGGGGCGCACGAGGAACACGTCGTCCTTTGCGACCTGCTCGATCGGCACGGTCATTTCCGCGCCGTTTCTTTCGACCGTTGCGGTTTTGGGCGCAAGCTTCATTAAGCTTTTGAGCGCATCGGTGGTCTTGCCCTTTGAGCGCGCTTCAAGCATTTTTCCGAGCGTGATGAGAGCAAGTATCATGGCCGCCGACTCAAAGTAAAACTCGTGCATATAGCTCATAACTGCCGCCGCATCGCCCTTTACCTGAGCATCGGTCATGGCAAACAGCGCAAACGTGCTGTAGCCGAAGGCCGCCGTTGCGCCCAGCGCGACAAGCGCATCCATATTAGGCGCGCGGTGCCACAGGCTTTTGAAGCCGCTGATGAAAAACTTCTGGTTTATGACCATTATTACGATCGTAAGCAGCATCTGCAAAAGGCCCATAGCCACATGGTTTCCGTCAAAAAAGCCCGGCAGAGGCCAGCCCCACATCATGTGCCCCATGGAAACATACATGAGCACGATCAAAAAGCCGAGCGACGCTATAAGCCGCTTTTTCAGAACCGGCGTTTCTCTGTCTCTGAGCGCATCCTCATCGGCAGACTTTCTTGCGATCGGCTCCTGCCTGCCCTTAGGCGAGGCATCGTATCCCGCCGCGCGGACTGCCGCTATTATATCTTCGGCAGTGGCTGTTCCTTCGACTCCCATTGAATTTGTCAGCAGGCTGACCGAGCAGGAGCTTACGCCCTTAACGCCCGACACCGCCTTTTCGACTCTCGCCGAGCAGGCGGCGCAGCTCATGCCGGTAACTGTGTATTGCTCCATTGTTTTTATAACACCTTCTTTTATTTCATAAGCTTCTGCAATGTCGCAACAAGCTCGTCTATGACCTCATCCTTGCCCTCGCGGATATCTCTTGCGACGCAGCCCCGGATATGGCTGGCCAGCAGCTCCTTGTTAAAGGCATTG
>MNSZ01000050.1:0-22898 GCA_001916715.1 Firmicutes bacterium CAG:24053_14 | reverse complement strand
TATCCGCGCAGTAAGCGTCCTTTTCGAGCATTCCGCGAATCCCGCGGATCTGCCCCTCGATACGGTTAAGTCTGTGTATCAGTTTTTTTCGCTCTTCCTCCGAGCGCTTTGTCGTTTTGCCGCAGCATGCACACATTTCTTTGTCAGGCATTGTTAAGCCTCCTTCTATACCCCGTGGGGGTATTATATACCCTATAGGGGTATATGTCAACAGTACCATCGGTTAACAAGGGCAAATACGCCTGACAGCGTGCCTTTTCGGCGCTTTTTGTCCTTTTCGCCTTGACGGGCGTCAGCCCGCCTGCACCTCAAAAAGACCCGAAGAGAATACTTGCCGTATTGTCAAGGGGCTTGACGCGGTATGGGCGTATTTCTGCCCGTCAAAACCGTGTCTGTCCTTGTCAACCGATGGTACGATCAAAAAACATGAAAACGGTGCAGCCCGTATGGACTGCACCGCAAAAATACGATCTATTCAATTTATATTCTGCGCGGAAAGCAAAAATATATTTGCTTTACTGCTTCCACCTTTTGCAGCGGTTTGCTATGCGCTTTTTCCGTCGCGCGTTATGTATGATAAAGTACGCGGCCAGCAGCACGACAACGGCACACATGCAGACGATCGCATATGTATCAACGCTGCCCTGCGTTTTGGCCTGGAGCCACAGCGAGTCGGTAAAGCGGCTGGTATCCTCGGAAAGATTAATGAACGCGCGGCCGTTTGCAAGCGTTTCCTCCGTAGGGTACGCGATCTCGCTTGAGGCGGTCTCCGGATCCATATACTGCTTTGCTTCGGATATCGGCGTTGAGTAGCCGAGATAATCGAGGTTCTCGCCCGATATCTCGGGGTCGCACAGGAAGTTTATATATGCCTCGGCTGCGGCCTTGTTCTGGCAGCCCTTGGGGATGCAGGCAGCGTCGATAAAGAGGTTAAAGCCCTCCTTCGGGAAATAGAAGCCGAGGTCGGGATTTTCCTGCTGCATGAGCAGATAGTCACCCGCGTAATATGGCGCTATCCACGCCTCCTCACGCTCCATCTTGCTGAAGATCTGATCCATGACATAGTCCTGCACGAGCGGCTTCTGCTCGATGAGCTTATATGTCGCCGAGCGTAGCTCATCCTGATCCTCGCTGTTTATATCAATGCCCAGCAGCAGCTCGGCTATCGCAAACGCGTCGCGCGGATTATCGAACATGAGTATCTTGCCGGAATACTTTTCGTTCCACAGCAGATCCCATGAGCCGATATCGCTCTCGGAAACGTACTTTTTGTTGTAGATAACGCCGACTGTACCCCAAGTGTACGGCACGGAGTATTTATTCTCCGGATCGTAGGACGTGTTTTTATACGCCTCGTCAACGAGTGCGTAGTTCGGGATATTCGAATAGTCAAGCTCTTCGAGCATATCCTCGGCGATAAGGCGCGCTATCATATAGTCCGAGGGGATGATAACGTCGTAGGTACTGCCGCCGGTCTTGAGCTTGGTGTACATGGTCTCGTTTGAATCGAAGGTCATGTAGTTTACCTTTATGCCGGTTTTTTCGGTGAAGGCCTTGTTGACGTCAATATATCCGTCGGTCCCGTCGGATATGTACTGCCCCCAGTTATAGACGTTTATCGTCACGTCATCGGCCTTCGCCTGAACGGGCAGCATTGTGAATATCATGATCGCGCACAGCAGCAGCGGTACTATTCTTTTCATGCGCCCACCTTCTTTCCGCGGCGGAACGCACGGCGATTTTCGCGCGAGCGCTTTGCGTCGCGCTCCTGCAGGAGATTCATGAGCACCATGACTATGAGTATCGCGGCAAACAGCAGCGTAAACAGCGCATATATCTTCGGCTGGAGCGGCTTTTTGGTGTAGTTATATATCTCCACCGGCAGCGTGACAAATCGCGGACCGTAAACAAAATAGCTGATGACAAAATCGTCAAGGCTCATGGTGAAGGCCATGAGAGCGCCGGAAACGATGCCCGGCGTTATCTCGTGGATAACGACCTTGTAAAACGCCTGCCACGGCGTGCAGCCGAGGTCGAGCGCCGCCTCGCGCAGGTTCGGATCCATCTGCTTGAGCTTCGGCATGACCGAAAGTATGACATACGGCAGATTGAAGGTTATGTGCGCAATAAGCAGCGTTGCAAAGCCGAGGATGTTGTTTATCTTCATCATCGTTCCGACGAAGGCAAACAGCAGCGCAAGCGATACGCCGGTGACGATCTCGGGGTTAGTCAGCGGAATATTCGTAACGCCCATCGTGAAGCGGCGAAGGCGCGGCCCCATCGAGTGAATGCCGAGGGCTGCGCAGGTGCCGAGGATGGTTGCGAATATCGAGGACAAAAGCGCAACGATAACGGAGTTTAACAGCAGCGGCAAAAGAACGCTGTCGCGGAAAAGCTCCTTGTAGTTATCAAAGGTGAAGCTCTTGAAAACAGCAATATCCATGCCGCTGTTAAACGAGCCGACGGCGAGGACTATCATCGGGATGTACAGGAACAGCAGGACGATGACAGTAAAGACCTTGTTGAAATTCTTCACAGCGTCACGACCTCCTCTTCCTCATCGCCGAAGCGGTTCATGACCCCGATGCAGATGAATATCATCACCATGAGTATAAGGCTCAGAGCAGCGCCGAGGTTCGGGTTGTAAGCGGTCTTGAACTGGCTCTCGATAACGTCGCCGATGAGCGTCGTTCCGGAGGAGCCGAGCTTCTGGGAAATGTAAAACGTCGATACTGCCGGAACGAACACCATCGTAAAGCCCGAGATTATTCCGGGCACCGAAAGCGGAAGTATCACGCGTTTAAAGACGTTCACGCTGTTGCAGCCGAGATCCTGCGCGGCCTCGATAAGGCGGCGGTCGATCTTCATGATAACGGTGTACAGCGGCATAATCATATACGGCAGATAGTTATATACCATGCCGAGCACAACAGCGCCGTTATTGCGGATAAGCGGCAGCGGCTGAAGGCCGATAGCGGTTATGAAATTATTGATAATGCCGGTATCCTCCGTGAGCGCTACCCACGCGAGGGTGCGCAGAAGGAAGCTTATGCACATCGGCAGCATAACGAGCATGTACAGAAAGCGCTGAGTCGTCTCCTTGCAGTTTGCGATAAAATACGCAACGGGGTAGCCGATGACGATGCATATAAGCGAGGAGATGAGCGCAAGCCATATGCTCTTTATGAGTATAGGCATGTAATTGCCGAGGTTTGCGATGTTTGCAAAGGTAAATTTGCCTGTGGCTGCGTCGGTGAACGCATAGTAGGCGACAATGGCAAGCGGCACTATCGTAAACAGTGCCATCCAGACAAGATAGGGTGCGGCAAGAGCTTTATTCTTCATCTTTGCCGCCCTCCGAGGCCTCCTCGCTCTCTTCGGCGTCTTCCGGATAGAGGTCGGGGTCGTCCATCTCATCGTACTCGGCGGAATAGGAGCTGTAGTCTCCGAACATGCCGGAGTACTCGCTCTTGTGCATAATGTGGATATCCTCAGGCTCAAGGCGGATACCGATGTACGAGCCGACCTCGTAGAAATCGGTCGTCTGGATAAGCCACTTGAAGCCCTTGAAATCAACTATCGTATCATAATGCACGCCCTTGAACGTTACCGAGGTGACGGTTCCGCAAAGATGTCCGTCGTCCGGTGCGACAATGTCAATATCCTCAGGGCGGATAACAACATCAACAGGCTCGTTCTTTTCAAAGCCGAAGTCCACGCATTTGAATTTGCGGCCGAAGAATTTGACCAGTCTGTCCTCAAGCATAATACCGTCGAGGATATTACTCTCGCCGATAAAGTCGGCAACGAACGCGTTCTTCGGCTCGTTATATATATCCTCGGGCGTGCCGATCTGCTGGATGCGACCCTTATCCATGACAACAACGGTGTCGGACATGGAGAGCGCCTCCTCCTGATCGTGGGTCACATATATAAAAGTAATGCCCATCGCCTGCTGAATGCGCTTTAGCTCGTTCTGCATATCCTTGCGCAGGCGCAAATCAAGCGCGCCGAGCGGTTCGTCAAGAAGCAGAACCTTTGGCCGGTTCACAAGAGCGCGCGCAATGGCAACACGCTGCTGCTGACCGCCGGAAAGCTGCGATACCTTGCGGTTTTCAAAGCCCTTGAGGCTTACGATCTCGAGCATTTCGGTAACGCGCTCGTCGATCTCTTCCTCGGGCAGCTTCGCAAGGCGAAGGCCGAACGCGACGTTTTCATAAACATCAAGATGCGGAAACAGCGCATACTTCTGAAACACCGTGTTGACCTTACGTTTGTGAGGCGGGACATCATTTATCCTCACGCCGTCAAAAAGCACGTCGCCGCCTGTGGGCTTAATAAAACCGCCGATTATTCTGAGCGTGGTGGTTTTTCCGCAGCCGGAGGGGCCGAGCAGCGTAAGGAATTCCTTATCATTAAAATACAGGTTAATATCGTCTAAAACGATCTCGTCGTCAAACGCCATTTGACAATTCACAAGGCGAATGAGTTCTTTGGACATTTATCCTCCCCCATTTCATAAAAAATACGAGAAAGGACACTGCGGACCTGCGTCCGGAGTGCCCATTGCATCGTGAACAATATACATAATAAATCCCTGAAAGTCAACAACTTTCCCGATATTTTTCGAGAATTTTTCAAATACTGTCAAGGCTTGCGATACCAAAGTATTTTTCTGCAAATTCAACGCTTTCGACGGTGAAGCATTTGCCCCTTAAATACTCGAGTATTCCGGCGTCGGTCGGGAAAGCAAACTCGAGCTTATACGAGTAAAGCGCCTGACCTTTTTCGCCTAAATTTTTATTGAACCGCTCGCTGCCGTACTTTCCGTCGCCCAGAAGCGGCATGCCGGCATGAGCCATCTGCGCGCGTATCTGGTGAGTGCGTCCTGTCAGCAGGCGGCACTCCACGAGCGAGAGCGCGCCCGAAGTTTTGATGAGCCTGTATTCCGTAACGGCAGTCTTGGCTCCCGGCTCGGGGCGGTTTTTCACATAGACCTGATTTTTCGCGGCGTCCTTGAACAGATAGTTCTCAAGCCTGCCGCGCGGCTGCTTCGGCTTTCCCTGCACGGCGCAGAGATAGTATTTTTCTATCTCCCTGTCGCGGATCTTGTCGTTTAATATTCTCAGCGCCTCGGCATTTTTCGCCGCAATGACTATGCCGCCGGTGTTGCGGTCAATGCGGTTGCACAAGGCCGGCGCAAAGGAGTTCTCACCTCTCGGGTCCCACTCGCCCTTCTGCGCAAGATACGCCTGAATGTTCGCAATAAGCGTGTTATAGTCCCACGCTCCCGCGCTGTGGCACAAAACGCCCGGCTTTTTATCGGCAAGAATGATGTTCTCATCCTCATAGACGATGTTTATCCGCGGTTTTCCGACCTTGAGATAAGCATTATCCTCGCGCGGCTTTTCAAAAAACTCATCGTTTATGTAAAGGCTCAGAACGTCGCCCTCAGATAGGCGCGTATCGCGCTTTGCGCCCTTGCCGTTTAATTTTATGCGCTTAATTCTTATGTACTTTTGCAGCAGCGTTTCCGGCAGCAGCGGCACAGCCTTGCCGACAAAGCGGTCAAGCCGCTGACCTGCGTCGTTTCGCCTTACGGTCAGTTCTTTCATACGCGCTATTATACACGCCGAAGGCGAAAAAAATCAAGCCCCCGGAGCATCCGAGGACTTGATCACTTATATTTTATACTCATTAAGCCTTCTGCATGCCTCTGACGGTCATCCAAACCATGCCTGCGAGATATGCTGCTCCGAAAATACCGATACCTGCTACCATTGTTGTGCGCTCCTTTCAAATTTTAGGCCTTGAGTTAATTTCTCTTTGCATGTTTTATTATAGCTATTTCTCCGAGAAAATCAACTGTTTTCCACAAAAACGAGTTTCACTTTTTGTGCATGTTGCACAGTTTTTCTCGTTTTGCAACCGCATTTTGAAAACTTGCAGAATTACTTTTGCAGGCATTTTGCAGTTTGCATAATGCAAGGCTTCATTATTCGTTTTGGCCCTGCGGCGGTGTGTAAACGCCCTGTTTTTGCAAGTTTTTGTGTGAGTGCTATGCAAAATAACACTGCAAGAAGAAAATCGGCTTGCATTTTGCTGCGATTTTGGCCTGCAAAACATGCATTTTTGCTTCAGCCTGCAAGCTGCGCATTCAAAAACGCGGCGGTGAAAACCGCCGCGTCCATTAAGTTGTGTTAAGAATTTCATTAAAACAGCACAGCCGCCGGAGATATCTGCGCAGAAATCAGTGCAGAAACGAGCATGCCCGATTTCAAGTCCTGCACGACTCGCCGCACGATTCTGCATTTTGGCGCAAGCGCCACATTTCACACGGTTTGACGGGCAGATTTTCGCCCATGCTGCGTTAAAGCCCTTGACGATACAACAGTATTCTCTTCGCGCTTTGCCTTGCCTGAGCAAAAATCCGCTCCGGCAAAACTGCGAGCACCTGCCGACTGTGCTTTTCGAGATATTTTCGGTTTTCTTTGGTGCAGGTGGGCTGACGCCCATAAAGACAAAAAAGGCGAAAATAGCCGGAAGGGCGCGCTGACAGGCGATATGGGTTCGGCTCTCGTCAGCTTAAGAAAAATCAGCCGCAAATGCGGCTGATTAGTTACTTTCTTCTTCGGGAACGTCCACGGTCGGCATACATGCGGTTATCCGCAATGCGGCTGTCGGAATCCTTCATAAACTGCTTAAGCTTATCCTCAAACGCCTGATCCTCCGTGGGCGCTGCGACCTGCCCGGACGGCTGCTGCGGCTGCTTGGGCGGCCTGCTTTGCTGCTCGGAGCGCTGCTGCGGCACGCGGCGGCGCGGAGCCTCCTCCGATTCCTCGGCGCGCTTGATCGAGAGATTTATTTTATCTCCGTTTATGCCGATGACCTTGACCTTGACAGTCTGACCGACGCTGACATACTGCGCAACGTCGCTTACAAAAGTGTTTGCGATCTCCGAAATATGCACGAGACCGCTCTTGCCTCCGGGCAGATTTACAAAAGCGCCGAATTTCGTTACGCCGCTTACCTTGCCTTCGAGCACCGCTCCCACTTCAGGCTGCATATTTTATCCCCTTATATCTCTAAATATCTTTTCGTCCGAGCCGATCAATCTCAGCCGGTATTTTGCCAGACTTTCTATTCCCTCGTCGGTATCGAGGGCCTGCATTTTCTCCTCAAGCTCCGCGCCTTCTGCCTGAGCCTGCTGTATCTCCGCCTGAAGTGCGCTTGTCTGCTCCATTGCGTCGGCAAGATCGCGCTTGAGGCTTACCAGGTTCAGAATAGCATATACGGCAAGCATCGTCAATGCCAGACCGACGATCGTCGTCGATTTTTTCATTCTGCTCTCCGGTTCTCCTTTTCCTACTTTGTTTTCTTATTGTATACCAGTTTAAGGCTTTTGAAAAGCATTTTTTGGCGCAGTTTGCAAATTTATTTATTAACTTGCATATCGGAGACGCGGCTTTGGCGGCAAAGGCGGTGACTTTTTCAAAAAGCGGCAGCAGAGCGCCGCTCAGAAGCGCCATATAGGCTGCGCATCCGGCAGCCGCGGCGCAGAACATGAACACATGCACCCCTCCCTGCCCGATATCCATGCCGAGCGTGAACAGCGCAAGCAGCAGCACCGCACAATACAGCGCATCGAGCGCGGCATTGATTTTAAACACCCTTCGCATGGCGCGCAGAACGTCATACAAAACGCCGAGCGCAAAGCCCGTCAGCACCGACACTGCCAGCTGCGCGAGCTGGAGCGAAACGTCAACGTGCATTCATCCAAAAAGCTTCTGCCAGAAGCCGCCCGAGGGCGCTTTGTCCTCGTAGCTCAACTCGCTTATGCTGCCCTCGACGCTAAGCTGTCCGACGTCAAGGCTTATCCTGCCTATATGCAGCCCGGTGCCGCGCACGATGAGGTCGCCCTGGCTTGTGTTCATGATGATCGCGTTTTCGTCAAAGCTCTCTACATCCTCGACGCCGGTGACGTTGAGCTTCGTTCGGTTTTCCATGCTTATGCTGTGCGTCTTTGCCGACGGCTGCTGTTTTTCCTCGTATGACATATGCCTGCCTCCTTTTTTTGTACAAGCATATGAGCCGAAAATATGAAAAATGCACCTCTTTCAAAGAAGTGCATTTTCGTCTGTAACTCTGACGCCGTGCTTTTTCAGAAGCTCGGCCGTGACTCCGTCGCCGGGAACGAGTGTGCCGGTAAACGAGCCGTCGTATATCGTCCCGCTGCCGCAGGATGGGCTGTTCGCCTTGAGTATGGCAGTTTTTATGCCGAAGTGCCGCGCAAGACCGAGCGCTGCCCGAGCGCCTTTTTTAAACTGCTCGGACACATCCGCTCCGGTTTTTGAAACGACCCTGTCTCCAAGGCGCTCAGACGGTGTGCG
Organism: Firmicutes bacterium CAG:24053_14; assembly: GCA_001916715.1. Lineage (GTDB taxonomy): Bacteria > Bacillota > Clostridia > Oscillospirales > Oscillospiraceae > F23-B02. Next base: position 14,508 of record MNSZ01000050.1, on the reverse strand, counting down.
CGGCGTTGGAAGTCCGCCGCAGCACTCGGGACACACGGGAATAAGCTCGAACCTTTCGCACAGCGCCTCTATATCGGTATCCGCCATGCGGTTATTGCCGCCGTCATACTTGCAGTCAAAGCCCAGCAGGCATGCGGATATAAGAATTTTTTCTTTCATCGTCTTCTAAGCCCCAGAACCGCACCGCAGACGCCGCCGATTATATGCGTAAGCTGCGAAACATTGTCTTTAAGCATCACGCCGTCCACTATCTCGCTGCCGAGGTAGAGGATGAGCACGAGGATAAGCGTTATCGGGATGCATCCGTCGCGCATGCCGGCAAGCGAGGCCATGACTATCATCATAAAAACTATGCCCGACGCGCCCATTAGCATCGAGCCGGGAAACAGGAACCAGTACACAAGCCCCGACACCAGCGCCGTTATGACGATAGCGCTCAAAAGATTGCGGCTGCCGTACTTTTCCTCAAGCCCCGGGCCGACGACAAGGATCATCATCATATTGCCTATGTAATGGTCGTAGTCAACATGGCCGAGAACATGCAGGAAAAAGCGCGGATATGTGAGTATATCCGACAGCGACGAGTGCCAGACGCTGAAAAGATATGTATCGGTCCAGCCGTTTGTGAGCTTTCCGAGCAGCAGCGCCGCGAGAGACACGAGCGCAAAGGTCAGAGTGACGGGAGCGTTATATTGAAGTCTGAACAGTCTCTTCATTTAAGCTTCTCCAGCGCCTTTTCGTAAAAGCCCTTAGTGCGCTCATCAAAGCACACCATGCGCACGCGCTCGATCTCCGGGTGCTCAAAGAGGTATTCGGAGATCGTTTTTATCGCTATCTCGGATGCCTTTTCAAGCGGGAAATGATAAACGCCCGTGGATATGGACGGAAAATCGACCGTTTTGCAGCCGTTTTCCGATGCCAGCACAAGGCAGCTGCGATAGCACGAGCGCAGCTTGTCCGCCTCGCCGTTATTTCCGCCGTGCCACACCGGGCCGGGCGTATGGATAACGAACCTTGCCGGCAGCTTATAGCCCTTTGTGATTTTCGCCTCGCCCGTTTTGCAGCCGCCGAGGGTCCTGCACTCGGAAAGAAGCTCCGGACCTGCCGCTCTGTGTATCGCGCCGTCCACTCCGCCGCCGCCGAGCAGCGAGCAGTTTGCCGCGTTGACGATGGCATCGACCGTCTGCTTTGTGATATCGCCTTGGATTATCTCTATTTTACCCATAGCACACCTCAGAAGTTCTTAATATCGGCAATGAGCGCATCAACGTCGCTCTCCTTGCTTGCCCAGCTCGTGCAGAAGCGAACTACCGCGCCGCCGTCGGGCAGCACTGACTGCACGGAAAAGCTGTATTTTTTGCGCAGAGCGTCAAGCTGCGGCTTGCTCAGTATCGGAAACAGCTGATTTGTCGGCGAGGGGTAGGCAAACTCAATGCCCTTTGCCTCGAATGCGGCGCGCAGCTTCGCAGTCTGCGCGACCTCGCGCCTGCCGATTTTATAATACAGTCCGTCCGTAAACAGCGTGTCAAATTGCAGACCCAATAGCCTGCCCTTGGCGAACATGCCGCCGTGCTGCTTTATGATATAGCGAAAGTCCTTTTTTATCGCATCGTTTTTTATGACGACTGCCTCGCCGAAGAGCGCGCCGTGCTTTGTTCCGCCGATGTAGAACACGTCGCACAGCCGCGCAAGATCGCGCAGCGTGGGCGTTCCCTCGCAGGCAAGCGCGCAGGATAGGCGCGCACCGTCTGCAAACAGGATAAGCCCCAGCTCGCGGCACACGGAGCTAAGCTCCTCAAGCTCCGGCAGCGAATACACCGTGCCGGTCTCGGTCGGCTGAGAGATATACACCATCGCCGGCTGGACGATATGCTCAAACGATTCATCTGCTCTGTGGCGCAGGACATAATTCTTCACGTCGGCAGCGTTTATCTTACCGTCTGTTGTCGGCAGGGTTATGACCTTGTGACCGGTCGCTTCTATTGCACCGGTCTCGTGTGCCTCGATATGCGCGGTTTCGGCCGCCATGACGCCCTGATGAGGACGCAGCGCAGCTGCAATGACCGTAAGATTTGCCTGAGTTCCGCCGACGAGGAAATGTATATCCGCGTCGAACGCATTGCACTCGAGCTTTATCTTTTCGCGCGCCGCGCGGCAATACGGGTCAACACCGTAGCCTGCGGTCTGCTCATAATTTGTTTCGATAAGCCGGCTCATTATCTCCGGCACCGCGCCCTCGAGATAGTCGCTTTCAAACCTTATCATTCGCCGACCTCCACAATAACGCCGTTATCATCGGCCGAAACGGAGATATGCCCCGCATTCTCGCCGCGGCAGTCGATTATCTTCTGCGCTATCGCATCCTCGACGTCCTTCTGGATCGTGCGGCGCAGATTACGCGCACCGTAGGTGACGGAATAGCTCTTGCGAACAAGATAATCGATAAGCGCAGTGTTCCATGTCATGCTTATGCCGCGCTCTGCAATGGCGTCGCGCGTTTCCTCGAGCATAAGCTCGGCTATGCTGCGGAAGTTTTCCTCCGTAAGGCTGTTGAAATACACGATCTCGTCAACGCGGTTTATAAACTCCGGCCGCAGGAACTCGCCCAGAGCCTTGAGCGCACGCTCACGCCCCATATCGTTTACCGTACCGCCAAAGCCCATCGCGCCGCCCTTTCTGTTGGAGCCTGCATTCGTGGTCATGACGATGACGGTGTTTTCAAAGTTTACGGTCCTGCCCTGAGCGTCGGTTATCCTGCCGTCGTCAAGGATCTGGAGAAGAATATTCAGAACGTCGGGATGCGCCTTTTCTATCTCGTCAAACAGCACGACAGAATACGGCTTGCGGCGGATCTTCTCGGTGAGCTGGCCTGCCTCGTCATAGCCGACATAGCCCGGAGGCGAACCGATAATGCGCGATACGCTGAATTTTTCCATAAACTCGGACATATCGAGCCTTATAAGCGACTCGGGCGAATCAAAAAGGTCGGCTGCAAGGCGCTTTACAAGCTCGGTTTTGCCGACGCCGGTTCCGCCGACAAAGATAAAGCTTGTCGGCTTGCGCTTTGCCTTGAGGCCTACGCGCGAGCGCTTTATTGCCGCGCACACGGCATTTACCGCCTCGTCCTGACCGACGATATGCGCTTTCAGGCGCTTATCAAGCTCCGCAAGGCGCTCGAACTCATCCTTGCGGATGGATGATGCCGGGATCTTGGTCCACAGCTCGATTATACGCGCAAGATTATCTATCGTAAGCTCCGGAACTCCCTCAAGCTCAAGCGACGCAAGCTCCTGCTCGCGCTGCATCTCCTTGCTGCGAAGCTCTGCTATGCGCTCGTAGCGTTTATCAAGTGCTTCATCCGTAAGCTCCTCACCTTTGGGGGCATCTGCGCTCATGAGCGTTTCACGCTCAAACTTCAGATCGTCAAGATCCTTCCGAAGCTCGGCACGGCGAATGATATTCTTATCCTTGAGGTTTACATCCGAGCACGCCTCGTCTATAAGGTCAATTGCCTTATCCGGCAGAAAACGGTCGGTAATATAGCGCTCGGACATTTTGACGGCCTCGGCGCACATTTCGTCGGATATTTTAACGCCGTGATAGTCCTCATAATAGCGGCGGATGCCCTTGAGTATCTCAATGCTGTCGGCAACGGACGGCTCGTTTATGGTGACAGGCTGGAACCTGCGCTCGAGCGCGGAGTCCTTTTCGATATGCTTGCGGTACTCGGTGAAGGTAGTTGCACCGATGACCTGAATCTCGCCTCTTGAGAGCGCCGGCTTGAGGATGTTCGCAGCGTTCATGCTGCCCTCGGCGTCGCCTGCGCCGACGATGTTATGCACCTCGTCAATAACGAGGATTATATTGCCCTGCTTGCGGATCTCCTCGATAAGTCCCTTCATGCGGCTTTCAAACTGGCCTCTGAACTGCGTTCCGGCGACCAGCGCCGTCAGGTCAAGAAGATAGACCTCCTTACCGCGAAGCTTATATGGCACCTGATCGAGCGCTATGCGCTGGGCAAGCCCCTCCGCAACGGCGGTTTTGCCGACGCCCGGCTCGCCGATAAGGCAGGGGTTATTCTTCTGGCGGCGGTTGAGGATCTGGATAACGCGCTCAAGCTCCTCCTCGCGGCCTATCATGTTATCTAACTTTCCGGCTCTTGCTCTGTCGGTAAGATTTATGCAGTAATTGTCCAAGAACTTGCGCTTCGGCGGCTTTCCGCCCTCCTTGGGCGGCTGCTGCGCAGCGGAATTATTGCTCTCGGCAGGCGTGTTATTGCCGTTCCCGAACAGTCTGTTGAGAAACGGGAATGTTGCGGTCTTACCGTCATCATCGGAATCGTCGTTTGCATCATTATCGGGGTCGATGCTCATATCCATAAGGCTTTCGACTCCGTTGAGAGCGTTCATCATCTCGCCGCTGAGATTGTCAAGATCCTCATCGGATATGCCCATTTTTTCGATCATATCGTCAACGGGCTTTATATGAAGCTCCCTTGCGCATTTAAGGCACAGTCCCTCGTTTTTCTGAACTCCGCCCTCAAGCTTCGTAATAAACACCACCGCGACGTTTTTGCCGCAGCGTGAGCACATTTTTGCCTGCATTTTTTATCCTCCAATCATCAAAATAGTTTGTCGGCCGCATTGCTCAGCATGAGGAAGAATCTGCTGAACAGGCCATCGTCCAATGTTGTTTTACCTATCATATTTTCGCAAAAGCTCAGCAGCCAGCACAGGCATATGCAATATATGCAGCCGCGCGCAAAGCCGAATGCGGCGCCTCCGTAGAGGTCAGCGTCCACGTTGTCCGTTATCCGGAAGCGCAGACCGAATATCTGTTTTATAAGCGATATGAAAAGCATTATCAGCAAAAAGAATATCACCGAGCATATCGCGTAGGCAACGGCCTCGCTCCCGGCGTGAGCCGCGGCGGTAGTCGCATCTATCTCGTATGCCGAATACACCTTCTGTGCGTTTGCGCAATAGCTTTCCGCGCGCTTTTCATTAAAGCCGAGGCTTTCAAGGCAGCTTTCGGCATACGGCGTAAGCAACTCAGGCTTTTCCTTTATCGTATCCTCGATACGCGTTTCGTCGATCCCGGCGCTGCGCGCGGCCTCGGCCTCGAGCTGCGAATCCAAGTACCCGGCAAGAAGCGGCCGAAGCGGATACGCAGCCGACGGCGCTGCCGACGAGGATATCGCAAGTCCGCCCGTCACGGCAATTATCACGGCAAGCAGGCTTATCGCGGCATTGACCGCTCCGCGCCTGTATCCGCGCCATGTACAATAAAATATTATTAGCAGCAGACTCAGTTCAATTACAAATCTCATCCGTTCTTCATTTCTCTGTCACCCATGCTCTGCCGCCGCCCACGGCAATGATCTCGCCGCTGTCGGTCAGCAGGGCTTCTTCGGCTCCCTGAGCTTTTCGGCAGGACAAAAGCTTTGCCCCGTCGTACACGCTCACGCCGTTTTGCGTGAGCACGGCTGTTTTTCCGTTTCGGCAGTCGAGGCTCCATACCTCGCCTCCGACGGATATTCTGTCCTTGACCTTCAGGTCGTCATCGAGGATATACACCTCTCCCGCTCCTCCGGAAGCGTGTTCCCTCACCTCTATTATGAGCTTTTTGTCAAGTACCCCAAATTTGCCGATCGTTTTGCCGTCAAATTCAAGCTTGCCCCGGCTCTTTCCCTTGTCAGTGCATACATACGCCGCATTTTCGCCTATGCCGCACACTCGGTCGCCAAGCCAGGTTATCGCGCGCAGCCCCTGCGCTGAAAATGATGCTTGCTCTTTTTCGCTGTCAAGCGAGAACAGGCGTATCCCCTCATCGGTGAGCGCTGCAAGATACTTTCCGTCCGGCGAGACAGCGGCGGAAACAAGTCTTTGGCTTGCGCAATACCATTTGTACATGCGCTCACGCTCGGGTGAATAAACCGTCACGCTGCCCATATAGCCGGGCTGCTCCGTGCACACGGCAAGGTATCCGCCGGCAGAGAGCTGCACATCCCTTATGCCGTTATCCGTTTCGATAACGCCGCCGTCGGGAAAAACTATGCTCATGCCGCCATAGGCATACGCCACGGCGCTCAGGCCGTTTTTTGCAATGCGCGCCGGTTTTACCTCAAGCTCGCAATCAAGCGTCTGCTCTCCTGCGCAGTCAAAGCATTTCACGCTGCCGGCACTTGCCGTCAGCAGGCATTCTTCACACACGGCGTAGGCCTCGGCCTCGCCGCAGAGAAACGACTCGGAAAACTCCGTTTTCCCTGTGCAGGCGCACAGAAAAGCGCACAGGATAAGCACTAAGCTCAGGGTTCTTTTCATTTAGCAATCAGTCCTTCAGCATCATGATACCGGCCGGACCTTCATACCACACTCTGTTAAGATACAAGCCCTGCGGCGGCATCGTCGGCCCTGTGAGCCTTCGGTCGCCAAGTTCCAGGAGCTTGGGGATATCCTCGGGTTCTATCTTCCCGTAGGACGCATACACAAGCGTTCCGACTATTGCGCGGCACATGTTGTACAAAAAGCCGTTTGCGCAGACGGACACGGTTATAAGGTCATCCGTTTTTTCCGCCGTGCAGCTGTACACCGTTCTGACGGTCGTCTTTGTCTGCGTCCCGAGCGAGCGCACGGCGGCAAAATCATGCGTTCCCTCAAATGCGGCGGATGCCGCCTGCATTCTTTCCATGTCAAGCTCCTGCGGATAAAAGCAGGCGCGCTTTTCAAGGAAGGGGTCGCGGATGTTGGAGTTGTGTATTTTATAAATATACTCTTTTTTTATGCAGGAGGATATCGAGTTGAACCTCTCATCGACCTCGACCGCGTCAACGACCGCGATATCGTCCGGCAGGCGCGAGTTTGCGGCCAGCGCAAATCTGTCGATCGGGATGCGGCAGTCGGTGCGGAAGTTTGCACAGTATCGCAGCGCATGAACTCCGGCGTCGGTGCGGCCGCAGCCTGTTAGCTTCACGGGGTGCTCGCAGATCTTGGCGAGCGCATCCTGCACCGTGCTGCACACGGAAATGTCGTTTTTCTGCACCTGCCAGCCGTGATAGCGGCTGCCGTCATAGCGCAGGCGCAAGGCTATGTTTCTCATATCCTTTCCTCAAAGTCCGAAGCGCTTCATGACGAAGATCACCGCGAGGAACGCAGCGCCAAGCAGCAGCGCCCATGCGTCTATTCCCTGCATTCTGAGCTGCTTCATGCGTGTTCTGCCCTCGCCGCCGTGATAGCAGCGGCTTTCCATGGCGACGGCAAGCTCGTCTGCGCGGCGGAATGCCGAAACGAACAGCGGCACGAGGATAGGCAGCAGCGCCTTTGCGCGCTGAAACAGATTGCCGCTGTCAAAATCCGCGCCGCGCGCTTTCTGCGCGGACATTATCTTGTCCGTTTCCTCAATAAGCGTCGGGATAAATCTGAGCGCCATGCTCATCATCATGCTCATCTCATGAACCGGGATCTTGATCTTCTTGAGCGGATTGAGCATTATCTCAAGTCCGTCGGTGAGCGCGATGGGGCTTGTAGTGTACGTCAGCATAAACGTTCCGACGATCAGGAGGATAATGCGCAGCGACATCATAACGGCGCGCGCGATGCCCTCCCAGGTTATGATCCAGCCCTCAATTATAGGCGTTCCGCCGGTGTAGAAAATATTCAGCACCGCGGTGAGGATGATTATTATGACAAGCGGCTTTAAGCCCTTGAGCGCGGACTTTGGCTTTATCTTCGATATCGCCATGCTAAGCGCCGTTATCAGAATGACAAACGCATAGCTTGCCCAGCCGTTCGCGTTAAAAAGCCCTACTATATATATTATAACGAGCAGGAGCTTCGTGCGCGGGTCGAGTCTGTGAGCAACGGTGTCGCCGGGGAAATACTGGCCGAGGGTTATGTCTTTAAGCATTGCGTCCGACCTCCTTTTTCAGCTTCAGGAGTGCGGCAAGCAGCTGCTCGGTGGTGTAGACAGAGCCTTCTATCTCAACGCCCTGCTCGCGCAGCGCGGACGCTATCTGCGTCGGCGCCGGGACGGAAAGTCCGATATCCGAAAGCTCCTTCGGGTTTGAAAACACCTCTTCCAGCGTTCCGTCAAAGCGGATGCTGCCGTGGTTAAAGACAATGAGCCTGTCGGCTATGCGTGCAACGTCATCCATGCTGTGGCTGACGATGACAACGGTCGAGCCTGTCTTTTCTCTGTAGTCGCAGATCGTTTCAAGTATTCTTTGGCAGCCGGCAGGGTCAAGTCCGGCCGTCGGCTCATCGAGGATGAGCACGCCCGGACGCATGGCGATAACGCCGGCTATGGCAACTCTGCGCTTCTGACCGCCCGACAGCTCCAGCGGTGAGCGCTCGAAAAGCTCCTCGCCAACGCCGACAAGCGCCGCAGCTTCGCGCACGCGCTCATCGATCTCTCTCTCCGTGAGCTTCATATTCTTCGGGCCGAAGGCGATATCGGCATACACTGTCTCCTCAAAAAGCTGATACTCCGGGTATTGGAAAACAAGGCCGACCTTGAAGCGCACATCGCGCGCGGCTGCTTTATCGCCGTTTATATTCACGCTGTCGACGAGCACCGTGCCCGAGCTTGGAACGAGCAGGCCGTTTAAATGCTGAATAAACGTACTCTTGCCCGAGCCGGTGTGGCCGATAAGTCCGACGAGCTGCCCGTGCGGTATTTCGACATTGACATTGTCTATCGCTATTTTTTCAAAGGGCGTGTCCGCGCTGTAAACATGGCTCAGGCCGCTTACTTTTATCTCTGACATATTACTTTAATTCCTTTGCGATTTCCTTTGCGCATTCGGAAACTCCGAGCGCGGTCAGCGGCAGATCCCAGCCGTTTTTGTTAAGCTCAAACATAAGCTCCGTTGTTGCCGGAACGGTCAGCCCCTCGCTCTTCATAAGCTCGACCTGCGAAAAAACGTTCTCAGGGCTGTCGTCGGCGATCACATTGCCGTTTGACATGACTATAACTCTGTCGGCTCCGATACACTCGGACATATGATGCGTTATGAGGACGACCGTTATGCCCTTTTCGCGGCAAAGCTTTGTTACTGTGCTTATGACCTCTGCCCTGCCCTTCGGGTCGAGCATCGCAGTGGGCTCATCGAGCACGATGACCTCCGGCTCCATTGCGATAACGCCGGCTATTGCAACGCGCTGCTTCTGACCGCCGGAGAGCAGGTGCGGCGCATGCTGCCGGAACTCGTACATATCCACCTGCTTGAGCGCATTGTCCACGCGGCGGCGTATCTCCTTAGGCTCGACGCCGAGGTTTTCCGGGGCGAACGCCACATCGTCCTCAACGACGTTTGCGACGATCTGGTTATCGGGATTTTGAAAAACCATGCCGACGGTACGGCGGATATCAAGGAGCCTGTCCTCGTCGGAGGTCCTTATTCCGTCAACAAGCACCTCGCCCTCCGTCGGGGTAAGGATGGCGTTTAAATGCTTTGCAAGCGTGCTTTTGCCCGAGCCGTTATGGCCGAGCACCGCAACAAAGCTGCCCTTTTCAATTTCAAGACTAACTCCGCAAAGGCTTTCCGCTTCATCTCCTGGGTAGGTATAGTGCAAGTTTTTAATGCTGATTATGCTGCTCATCGTCAGTCCCTTTCCCACCGGCAGGTTGCGCCGCAGGGCAGCACAAGGCCGGAATCGGTAACAGGCAGGCCAAGCTCTCGGCTTTCCGAGCGGCCTCCGAATTTTTTGGTGAATATGCTCTCGGTCACATACGACAGCACCGAGGGCGACAGACCCGTGGTGTAGGAATTTATTATCACAAACAGCGGATCATCCGACAGGACGCCCGCGCACAGCGACACAAACGGCCACAGGTTCTGCTCAAGCTTCCAGACCTCGCCGCCGGGACCTCTGCCGTATGACGGCGGATCCATGATGATCGCATCATATCGGCGGCCGCGGCGTATCTCGCGCTCGACGAATTTTGCGCAGTCATCGACTATCCATCGTATCGGCGCATCGCCGAGGCCGGAGGCGGCTGCGTTTTCCCTGCCCCACGCGACCATGCCCTTTGCAGCGTCAACATGGCACACGCTCGCGCCGGCCTTCGCGCAGGCGACGGTGGCAGCGCCCGTGTACGCAAAAAGGTTGAGCACGTTTATAGGCCGACCTGCCGAGCGGATCTTGCGCATTGCGTAATCCCAGTTGCACGCCTGCTCCGGAAAAAGCCCGGTGTGTTTAAAATTCATGGGCTTTACATTGAAGGTAAGCTCGCCGTAATTTATCTTCCAGCTTGACGGAAGGCCGCCCTTATCCCACGCTCCGCCGCCGGTCTGGCTTCTGCGGTAGCGCGCGTCGCGCATGTTCCAGCGCGCGTCGCTGCGCGGCGTATCCCATATCGCCTGCGGATCGGGACGAACAAGATAAAACCTGCCCCAACGCTCAAGCTTTTCGCCTTTCGAGCAGTCAATAAGCTCAAAGTCCTGCCATTTATCAGATATCCACATATGCATACCTTACCTATTATATATAATATAGCATAATATTTTAGCATTTTTCCGCTGCATACGCAAGAATAATACGTTCACAATTTAAAGTCTGCATTCAGTCCATTTTTTAGGCATTTTTAAGTGGATAATTAAAATTTTCTTGACAAGTGTTTATTTAGTGTGTATCCTAAGTGTATGAGAACAAACCACACAGTTGCATGGAGGGATCAAAAGTGATCAGCATAAACTTCCGTGATCCGCGCCCTATATACGAACAGATCAAGGACGGGATGCGTCGCCTGATCGTTTCCGGAGCTTTGCCGGCAGGCAGTAAGATAATCTCTGTGCGCGAGATGGCGACAGGACTTGCCATAAACCCGAGCACGATCCAGCGCGCGTATCGCGAGCTTGAAGCCGAGGGATACATCTGTTCCGTCCCCGGAAAAGGAAGCTTTGTCTGCTCGAATGACGAGGCCGAGGCTCTGCGCCGTTCCGAGCTTCTCGGAAAATTCGACGAGCTTGTTACGGAGCTTGACTACATCGGAGTTACAAAGCAGATGCTTTCGCAGCGCCTGAAAGGAGAGCTGAAAAATGATTGAGATAAGAAACGTCATCAAGGAGTTTGACGGCTTCCGCGCGCTCGACGGGCTGAACATGACCGTGCCCGACGGAGCGGTTTACGGCCTTGTCGGCCCGAACGGAGCCGGCAAAAGCACGATCATCCGTCATCTGACCGGAATATACAGTCAGGATTCCGGCGATGTGCTCGTCGACGGTGAACAGGTGTTTGAAAACCCGGCGGTGAAAAACCGCATAGCGTATATCCCCGATGACATATTTTATTTTTCCAACGCAAGAATCGGCGAAATGGCCAGCTTTTACCGCAGCATCTATCCGCAGTTTGACTCCGGGCGCTTTAAAAAGCTCGGCGAGGTATTTGACCTTGATCCGAAGCGGCAGATGCGCAAGCTGTCCAAGGGCATGCAGAAGCAGGCCGCGTTTTGGATGATGATGTCGCTGCGGCCCGATATACTCGTACTCGATGAGCCGGTTGACGGACTTGACCCCGTGATGCGCCGCCAGATCTGGAGCATTGTTATGTCCGACGTTGCGGAAAACGGAACAAGCGTGCTCATCTCGTCGCACAATCTGCGCGAGCTTGAGGACGTGTGCGATCACGTCGGTATAATGAACAGGGGCAAGATCATGATAGAACGCACGCTCAGCGATCTGCAGGAGGGTATCGTCAAGATGCAGCTTGCTCTGCCCGACGGTGAGACTCTGCCCGACGGACTTGACATTCTGCACGCTTCATCGACCGGCAGACTGCAAACACTTATCCTGCACGGCACATCGGCAGAGCTTGAAGAGAGGTTTGCTCAGCGCAATCCTCTGTTTATGGATTTTGTTCCGCTGACCCTTGAGGAGATATTTATTTATGAGCTGGGAGGTGCAGACTATGAAGTCAAAGATATCGTTCTTTAACGCAGGTCTTTTCAGGAGCACGCTCCGTCGCTTCTGGCCGCTGTGGACAATTCATTTTGCAGGCTGGCTGCTGTTTCTGCCGGTTCTCACGCTTATGAACAACTTAGGCCCGAACAAATCCACGAACTTTATCTTCGCCATATGCGAAAGCGCGGTTTTCGCCTCGTCGGTCGTTGCGTTCATAATGGCGATACTCGCCGCTATGGCGGTGTTCAGCTTCATGTATAGCAGCCGCAGCACAGGGCTTATCGCCTCTCTGCCGGTTCGCCGCGAGGCGATATTCGGCTCTGCGTGGCTCGGCGGCGTGTTTGCTGTGCTGGCGTCAAACCTCGTCATTGCGCTGTTGACATTTCTGTTCTCTCTCGGCGCGACCATAAACACAGCCCTTGCGTTCAAGGCGGCATTCACATGGCTGGGCGTTTATTCAATGCAGTTTATCCTCTTCTACGGCATCGCTTCGCTTACGGCCGTCATGACCGGAAGCATCGCCGTGCTCCCGATACTTTACATCATATTCAATTTCCTTGCAGTCGGCATGGAGACTATAATCCGCCTCGACTTTTCCTGCCTCATCTGGGGTATGTCGAACGTTTCGTTTGACTGTGTGCTCGACTTCCTGTCGCCGCTGGTGTATATGCTCGAGAATTTCACACCGGTGTTAAAGTATAATACGCCTTATGCCTACGATATCTATGGTCTTGCTCTCCAGACAAACGAGTGCATTTCGTTCACCTTCGATCACTGGCTGCCGTCCGCTATCTACTTCGTTGTCGGGCTCGTTTTCTCCGCTGCGGCACTCATGATATTCAGAAGGCGCAGAATGGAATCGGCAGGCGACGTTGTCGCGGTGCGCTGCATGCGCCCTGTTTTCAAATACGGAGTGACCGTATGCTCCGCGCTGTGCGGTGGTCTGCTGCTGTACACGGTTCTGTTTGCCCTGTTCGAAAGCCGCTCGGCGAGCGTGTTTATCATGATACTGAGCATGATAATATTCGCCTTCATCGGCTATTTCGGCGCAAAAATGCTGCTTGAAAAAAGCTTCCACGTTTTCCGCGGCAGCTGGGTTGGATTTATAGTCGTATGCTGCCTGTGCGCAGTGTTCACGCTCTGCTGCGATCTCGATGTTTTAGGCATAGGAAGCTATGTCCCCAAGGTGAGCAGTGTCAAGAGTCTAAACGTGAACTACGCCGGCAGGATAGTTGACCCAAGCGTCATCGAAGACTACATCCAGCTTCACAAGGATATAGTCAGTAAGAAAGACAGGTACGAGAATATCAGCTACGCAGATAGCTATGAGTATGTTACATTTAACTACACGCTCAAGGACGACCGAATAATTTCTCGTGCATATAGGCTGCCGTTCGACGACGAAAACGCCGCAAGGTACTATGGGCTTTCAAACTCAGTCTCCATTCTGCTCGAGCGCTTTTCGCCTTCGATCCCCGCCGATGAAGAGCACTGTTCTCAAGCTATACTGTACATCGGAGACAATCAGAGAATAGACCTTACCCCGGCGCAGGCAATCGATTTTTATCGTAACGCTCTTTTGCCGGATATAAAAGCCGGGCACAAGGTCATCAGCCGTACCAACGACGACATCATCGCAACGATGTACATAACCTTTGAGCAGGAAATCGACAATAGCCGTTATTATGACAGTCAGGAAATCGTTGTTGAAATAACAACAGGCTGCACCGAGTGCATCTCCTGGATCAAAGATAATCTCGGCATTGACATCGAAGAAGATACTCAATATTACGACTGACAAATACACGAAAAAACTCCCGATCGTTTGATCGGGAGTTTTTTTGCATATACACTTGTTTTACTTGCTTTTATTCATATATGCGGGTTTTTTGTTGCCGCAGACAGTGCAGTAGTCGATATCCTTTTCGTAGAAATGGCGCTTTGCTTCAATATGCTGCTTCATTTTAACAAAGCGTTCTCTCTCCTGCTTAGTGAGCTTACCGCGATATGTGCGGTTTTTATAGTCACGCATAATGATCACGCTGACACCGAGGAATATCACGGCGAAAACGATGAAAATGATCACCGCGACCCACAGCACACCCTGCGATACCTCCCCGATCGCCGGTCCGTTTAAAAACGGTCTGAAATACACGGCGCATACTATCGCAACTATCGTCAGAACGGCATAAACGCCGAACTGCGGCCACAGCGTAGGCGGCAGCTTGCCGCAGTGGGGGCATATCTTCATTCCGTCCGGTATATAATTTCCGCATTTTTCACATTCACGCATGTTATTTCTCCTTTATGCGATATGTTCTGATTATACCACACTCTGCGGATTTTTCAACAATGTGATACAAAAAGGAGCAGCGAACGCTGCTCCTTAAATGTTATGTTATGTTGCTTAGCTTTATCAGCCGAAGTAGCTGATGATCTGAGCGTACAGAACGAAGGCCATGCCGATCGGGGTGATGAACTTGTAGCAGATGTTGAAGAATGCACGACCCCAGAACTTGTGTCCGGAAGCTTCGCACTCTTCAACGACCATGTCGATCTTCCAGATCCAGCCGATGGCAAACGCCATTACCATTGCGCCGAGCGGCATC
>MNSZ01000039.1 GCA_001916715.1 Firmicutes bacterium CAG:24053_14 | reverse complement strand
TTGCAGGCTCTTATCCGCTTCCGTTTCGATGGAGTCCCGGATGGTATCCATATGCTCGGTTTCTCTGTCCCGGAACTCCTTATACACATCACTCAGAGGGCAGGGAGAACGAAGCAAAGCCCTTGCCTTTTCCGGCTCAAGCTCCAGCTCCTCCATACACATCACGATGTCCTCTCTCATCGTATACTCGTAGGTATGCTCAAGAATTTCGGACGGCTCCTGACGCACAAGCCAGTCCCGATATTTGTCCTGCTCGGCTTTCATTTTCTCATACAGGCGAGCATTGTAATCTGTTTCGCTCATAGCGAACACCTCCTTCAAATTAGAAATAGCCGCCTGATTTCGTTTGAAAACCAAGCGGCTCTGCATCTGCGGTCAGCGTTCCAATTCTTTCGGGCTGCGGTCAGGAAGTTCTTCACCCTCATCGGGAGCGTCGTCGGCAAGCTCATTGTCACGCTTATCCACATTCAATAGACCGTTCAGGACATTCAGCCTGTCGTTCTTTTCTTTCAGCTCCTGCTCCTTGGAGAATGGCTTTTTGACTTCCTCCTTGGCGACCTCAAACTGTTTTTCCAAGCCTTCCAGCTCGGCTTTCACAGCTTCGAGGTTATCGCCGATCTTCTCGATTGCGTTGTCAATACGGGTGATGTTTCCGGCAGGGTCAGTACCCAAAGAGATGGTACGGGAAGCCGTACCTCGGATTTTGACCTTGTAGGTTCGCTCCATCGTATCAAACGAAAGCTCCAATCCAAAGCCACGGTATGTGCCGAGGGTAATCGGGTCAGGCGAGTTCATCTGCTGGCAGGCGTCAATAATTTTCTGCCCGCCTTCTGCCTTTTCCGAGCAAAAAGTCCCCTTAACCTCAATGCCGACAAATCGGTCATCTGTGGGTTTCGGGTGCTCCCGTGCGGTGGCAAAATCGCTTTCCAGTGCTGAGATAAGTTCCTTTTTCACGACAATCTGCTGAGGAAAATACTTAATGATTTTGTCCTCCAAGGCATAAATCTCGGAGAGGTAACTGGACTTCAATAGCCGTAGCTTCTGCACCTGAATGTCCAAGTCCATTTTCTCCTTGATATAGGGATTGCCGGTCGCCAGCATCTTAATTTCGGCATAGGACAGCGCCGTTTCGTCGATGTCGTCAGCACTACGGACAGGCGATTTGCTGGTCATAATCTGCGACGCAAATTTTTGCTTGCCTTCGACAAGCTGATACAAATAGGCGTCAAAGGTTTCCTCCGTCACATACCGATATAGCCCGACAACAGGGTTTTCATTGCCCTGACGGACGGTTCTGCCGGCTCGCTGTTCAAGGTCGCTGGGTCGCCACGGACAGTCAAGGTCGTGAGATGCAATGAGCTTATTTTGCACATTGGTTCCGGCACCCATCTTAGCGGTGGAGCCGATCAGCACTCGTACCTCACCACGACGAACCTTTTTGAAAAGCTCCTGCTTTTTTGCTTCGGTATCGGCTTCGTGGATAAACTTGATTTCTTCTGCGGGGATACCACGGGCAATCAGCTTTTTCCGGATGTCGTCGTAGACATTGAAGGAGCCGTCACTTTTCGGCGTGGAGAGGTCACAAAACAGGAGCTGGGCAGACCTCTGTTCCGCTGTTTCGCTCCATATCCGGTAGACCTCTCCGACGCAGGCATTGACCTTGCTACCGTCCTCATCGGGGAGCAGCGGATCGATCATACGCTGGTCAAGCGCCAGCTTTCTGCCGTCATTCGTGACCTTCAGCATATTGTCTACGCTGGCGGAAACACCGCCGCCACGAATACGCTCAGCTCGTTCTCCGAGGGACTCCACCATCCGTTTTTGGATTTCAGACGGTTTCACGGCAATGTTGTGGTACTGCACCTCCGGCACCGGAAGATGGAGCATATCGGCGGTCTTGATGTCTGCAACCAGCTTGAACAGCGCCATCAGCTCCGGCAAGTTATTAAACCGTGCAAAGCGAGTTTTTGCTCTGTATCCCGTTCCTTCGGGGTCGAGTTTGTCAAGATACTTTTTGTGGATTTTCTAAATTAAACGATTTGTCCGTAAAAAAGCCGCCCAAAACCTCGTGCTTGCAGATGTC
>MNSZ01000038.1 GCA_001916715.1 Firmicutes bacterium CAG:24053_14 | reverse complement strand
AGCTGTTTCAAAAGCCCGATGTCCTGATAGTCATTTGCGTACAGATTGCTGTCACCGCCTACGCTGCGGACGCGCTGCAAAGTATCAATGACAACCAGTTTTGTACTGGGGTGTTCGTTCAAAAACTGCTCGATCTGCTGCTCCAGACCGTGTTTTAATGTATCAGCCATGATTGTAAAATGTAGCGTCGGCGGCGCATCTTCCGTCAGATCAAAGAGCCGCGTCTGGATACGCTGGAACGAATCTTCAAGACTGAGATACAGCACTTCACCCTGCGTTACTGCAAAATTCCACAGCGGCTGCCCCTGTGCAACGCATAAGCAGAGCCACAAAGCCAGCCAAGACTTGCCGATCTTCGGTGCGCCCGCGAGAATATGCAAGCCTTCTGGAATGAGTTCGTCCACCAGAAAGTGCGTCGGTTCATACGTCCGATTTTGCAGATCTTCTGCGTTGATGGTTTCCAGTTTGGTCATTTTTTCACTTCCTTTCGATTTTATTTGTTATAGATACATTCTCTACAAATCTACAATCGAATGATAGCACAACCATTGACATTTCACAATAGGTAATGTATCATTTAAGCACATACACTACACAAACGAAAATACATTCTCTACAAAGGAGGCGCACGCACATGGGCGTTTTGGGGAAAGATTTATTGGATTTTCATCGGCCGCGCACCAATACGAAGGTGGAGTTCGGCGCTTCCGGCTATTGGGTCGAATCCCATCCGACGATGCAGCCCTACGGCGCTGTGCTGACGGAAATTCTGAATCTTGACGCTGCGCCGTTTCAAGAATTATTGGATCAATATCGGAAGACCGTTGCAGAAAGGGATGCAGAGCAGGCAGCGCGGGCGTTTCAGGCTGTGACAAATGGATTTGCATCTTTACCGCTTTACCGCCTGTATTGGAATGACGTTCAGCTGTTTGCAAGCATGGATGTGAGTGAATTATTCGTGGGAGAAGCGCAGGAAGCGTTCCGCGAATATGTGATGCAGGACGATACGTTGCCGAGGTTCATGCAGGAGCAGCTGGACGCCATCCGATTGATTCAGGAGCGCTATGCGTGGTTCCTGGACGGCATTTTTGCGGGCAAGCCGTTTGAAAAGAAAAAGGGTCAGAGAAAAACTTCTCTGGCCCAGCAGATTGAGAAAAAAGGCTTGGAGCCGTTCGTCAGCGGCGTCAGCCTTGGCGCAGATTCGAAGGTGGACGCGCCGAAGGTAAACGCGCAATTCTGCATCCGTGGCACTGGGCGCGAGGCGGAGATAGTCGAAAAAATGTACTTTGACCGGCTGCTGGATTTTGTGTATGCAGAGTTCATGAAGGGCATGCAGCGCGGGTTTGTTCCGAAGCGCTGCGCCAACTGCGGGCGATGGTTTTTGCAGACGCCGGGCGCGACCTTTGCCTATTGCGCCGGTCCTGCGCCGGAAGACCCAGGTAAAACCTGCCGGGAGATCGGCGCGGCCAGCAGCTTTAAGGACAAAGTTGCGAACAATGAAGTCTGGCAGGTGCAGCAGCGGGCATACAAGAAATACTACGCGCGCACGATGCGGAAGGATATGACCAAGGCCGAGTTTGAGGCATGGACGCGCGACGCGGAGCAAAAGCGGGACGCCGCGCTGGAACCGTATGCACGCGCAGAAAGCGAGGAAGAACGGCAGCGCATTGCGGCTGAACTGGAGGAAAAACTCAACAGGCTGTGACGCATCGCTTTTGCTTATCTCCTACTTGAGTATTTTTTCCAACACCGCATAAAATACAAGTAAATTCTGTGCGGAAAAAGTCCCGGCAAGCCATCAGACGATGGTTTACCGGGACTTCGTGTTTCGGCTGATTACGATTTTGTTTCTTCCTGCTCCTGCAGTTTTTTCTCCAGCGCAGACTGCTTTGCAAGAATGGCATTGACCTTATCATAAAGATCCTCGATCATGATCTCGGTTTTGAGATTGACCTTGTAATCATTTTCCGCGCGGCGGCGGTCCTTTTCCTCCTGCCGGTTCTGGCTCATCATGATGAGCGGCGCCTGGATCGCCGCGACGCAGGACAGAACCAGATTCAGCAGGATAAACGGGAACGGATCGAACGCATCTGCCGCCAGGATCGTATTGACG
>MNSZ01000037.1:674-2909 GCA_001916715.1 Firmicutes bacterium CAG:24053_14 | reverse complement strand
ATCTATGCCCATCTCGACTACAGATCCAAAATATCCTCGGCGCAGGCCATGGAGCAGGGAATGCTTCTTCCGAGGTCAGATGATTTCGGGAGCCGCTGGGAAGATGTAACCGAGCAGGGCAAAATAACAGAACCGGATTTGAACCCGGTTTGCGACTAAAAAAACACGCTGTTCTAACGCAAAAACGGCCAATTCTAACGCCGTTCTAACGCGAAAATCGGAAAATTCAAGGAGGCGGACAAAAAAGGAAAGTCCAGCAAACCCTTGAGTTTACTGGACTTTTTTGTCATAACTCAACACTATAGATTTTTTGAAATTGCTTTCAAAAAATCGGTGTATGACAGCAAGAAAACTTGATGCGCAGAGTTCACTTGTCTTTTGATTCTTCAGTTGTGTCAGAGACTGCACCTTCCAGCAGGTCCGTCACGACCTGATTGAGCTGTGCAGCGTTCTTGGGTGTGATGACCGGCGTGTCTGACTGAGACTCAATGTCTTTTCTGGTTCGTCCTGCGACCTGGCCGCCCGCCTTGGCAACTGCCAGATTCTCTTGGAAGGTCGTCGGCTTGCGATCTTTTGAAAACTGAGTGGTGGTCGCCTCCGCCAGCATGTTCAGTACCAGCTCCAGCGTCGTCATGTTATCACGAAGGTTTTCTTTTTTCAAGCCCTTCAGATTCTTGTACTGCCGGGTGGACATGCCGGACCATGCACGGGAGATCTCGTCCGTGAGGATGGCGTACTCGACGCCCTTCTGCACACCACGGGCATCCCATTCATCTGTCAGTTCCTTGCGGACTTGAATAGCCTGCAGCCGCTGGTTGATCCACTCACGACTGTACCCCTTCTTGAGGTAGGTCTCCAACGCCCGGTCGATGGTCAGCTCCGGGTCGATAGTCTCCTCGATGCGCTCCCGACCGACCTGTGCCAGCCACAGCTTGAACGGTTCTGCCTTCGGTGAAGGAATGGACTGGATGATACGCAGAAGCTGCTCGGTGTCGGCTACATCAGTCAGACGGCGTTTCCCGTCTGCGGCGGTCATTTTCAAAGCGTTACAACTTGTAACGGTTTCATTTCCCTCGTCCTTCAAGCGCTTTTTAAGAACACGCCAGTAAGTCTGGGGATTCGGACTGTCCGTCAAAACCGCGATGACATCAACGATAGAAAAGTACCATTCTTCCTTTTCCTCGTCCCATGCGGTGCGAATACGCTTGTCTTCAAATAGTTGAATCTTATCGTTTTGTGCCATTCGAATCACCTCATTCTGTCGTAAATTCTTTCAGAAGTCCTTGGCAGCCATCCAGCACATCCCGCCAGGTCGCCTCGAAGTCCTCGGTGTACCATGGGTCTGCCACATTGCCGGGATGGGCGGTGTGATCCATCAGGAGGGACATCTTTTCGGCATAGTCGCCGCCGCAGATGCGGTACATATCCCGGAGATTGTCCTGATCCATGCCGATCAGGAGATCGTATTCGTCGTAATCCCGATTTGTTAACTGTCGTGCGGCATGGCCGTTGCAGGAGATCCCGTGCTCGGCCAGTTTGCGCCGTGCCGGAGGATAGACCGGGTTGCCAATCTCTTCCCGGCTGGTAGCTGCTGATTCGATATGAAACTGCGACGTCAACCCGGCCTTTTGTATCAAGTCCTTCATCACGAACTCGGCCATGGGGCTGCGGCAAATATTGCCGTGGCAGATAAACAGGATCTTCTTCATACTGTGTTCTCTCCGAAATTTCATCGTTGCCCTCATTATACCACACATCGACCTTTTCGTCGAGAGCACTTTCCAAATACGCAGAATCCGTAATCATTTGCAGAAGCTCTGACTTGGATAGATTCTGTGCAGCGGCCTGCTGGATGTACCAGTAGCGCTCCTCTGCGGCCAGCTCTGCCTCCATGATGACCATGTTCTGCGTCCAATTCAAGTGAAGCGCTTCGCAAAGCAGTTCCGGCATGCCGCCGTACAACTGCCAGAAGAACTCCGCAGCAGCTACCGCTGCACCCTTTTCCGAGTGGGCACAGACGGCCTTGCCGATTTCGCAGTACAGCTCCATCTGCGGCAGATCTGCTTTCATGACAGATTCCAGTGTGGCAAACATTGTGCTGTAGTCCACAGCCTTTCGGATATTCATAGTTTCTCCTTTCCGGCGCACAGCGCCTGATTCAACGCTCAAAGCAGAGAAAAGCACGGTAACATCGCCGTGTTTTTCTCTGCCTTGACCTGTTTCAGATAACTTGTA
>MNSZ01000037.1:0-575 GCA_001916715.1 Firmicutes bacterium CAG:24053_14 | reverse complement strand
TCCTGCAGGAAATCTGTGAGCGGGTCTGCCTCATTGTGGCGGTTTTCCATGAGAGCAATGCTGGTGGGAGCGCAGTGCGTGATAACATAGTCCACCGCCCAATCGACCTTGGCCAGATTTTTCCGTGCTTCAGCGTACTCCTCCTCAGAAGGCATCTCCTGCGCCCACCACGAAATGTGATTGATGCGATACCTCGCTCGGGGCTTTCTCTGCAGCATCAGGAGCTTTCGCTCAAAATCCGGAGCACCCGGTTCCAGAATGCCGTCCTCCGTATCATGGCTTTTTGCTCCGCCCATGGTGAAGAAGTGATAGCCTTCCAGCTCGAAGACCTGTCCACGCATCAGGTGCAGGACATGAGAGCGAATGCGGTGTACCTTGCCGCCGTGCCAGTCTTTCACCGGATATCGTTCCAGTGCGTCGTAGTTCTCATGATTCCCGCAGACGAAGGCCAGCGTGAACGGAAGACTTTCCAGCCAGTCCAATGCAGCCTCGTCACGGCCGTCTCCAAACCACACACCACCAAAGTCTCCGGCACAAATCACGATGTCCCGCTTTGTCATTTGTGCCTGCTCCGG
>MNSZ01000049.1 GCA_001916715.1 Firmicutes bacterium CAG:24053_14 | reverse complement strand
AGGAAGTGACCGATGAAACATGAAACCTATATTGCCCGGAAACGGGCGAGATTTAAGGCCGGTTGCGGCGAATATGTCAATATCCCTTATGGAACCGCCTTGACTGTTCAGGGCGGTTTTCTTGTGTGGAAAAACAAGCTGATGTGTGCAGACACCAGCCAAATTGCCTATGACTACTTCAGCCAAAACGATGATGGCCGGGGGAAAGAGCGTGGGGAACTGGTTTCCGCAATCCTGTTGCGGTTGGAAAAGAACCCCAACAAACCTGATCCCACCTACCAAGAACGCTGGAACCGGATTTGGAATGACCCCTTCTGTCAGCGGTTCAAAAGGCCGGAACATGAAGATCACTGGATTTGGAACTATGAGTTCTACAATGCCCAAGTGGAAGATTTGCAATATATCTTCCGCCTGATCAGCGCATAAGGCGGGAAGGGGTGGTTTAATGACGGTTTACCAATGGTTGTGCCTGATCGGGGTTCCGGCCCTGATTGCGGGTGTATTCAAATACCTTCACGGGCTGATCAAGCGCAACATGGAGGATTCCAAAGCCCTGAAAGCTGGAATTCAGGCGCTTTTGAGAAGCCAAATGATCAGTGACTTTAACAAGTACACTGAAAAAGGCTTTGCCCCGATCTACGCAAGAGAAAGTTTTGAAAACTGCTGGAAGCAATATCATTCGTTGGGGGTGAACGGGGTAATGGACGATCTTCACAAGAAATTCTTGGAGTTGCCCACGGAAGCCCCGGATGAATGAGCCGTGTAAAGAAGAAACCGAAAAAGGAATTTTCCAAAGTTTGGTTAGGTTGTGTGGGGGCCGTCACGCTGGTTGTGACGGCCTTCACTCTTGCTATCGTTTGGAAAACGGGGGACACTTCACCCCTTGCGTATCTGATCCCGGCCATATTCGCTGAACTGGCAACGGCAACCGGTTTTTACTATTCCAAGGCCAAGGCTGAAAACCGGATCAAGTTGCGGAAGCAGTATGGCCCGGAAATCTACAACGATACCAAGGAACTGTAACCCCCGGCCAAAAATACAAAATCAGAAAGGAAGAAAAACATGAACGCTGAACAGATTGTTTCCCTGATCGTTGCCATTCTTGCTGGTCTGTCCACCTGTATTCCCTTGGCCTATAAGCTGGTGCAGTATGTCCAGAAAGCCACGCAGGAAAAGAATTGGGCCGCTTTGTTGGGCTTGGTGATCAAGCTGATGGAGGAAGCGGAACAGAAGTTTGAAGATGGCGCAACCCGCAAGGAATGGGTAATGGCTATGGTTCAGACTTCCGCCGAGTATATCAATTATCCCGTGGACACTGAAGCCCTTGGTGACCTGATTGATTCCTTGTGTGACATGACCAAGATTGTGAACTATGAGGAAATCCCCGCCCTTGAACCCGTGAAGGAGGAAACCGAAAATGAGCAACAGTAACCTTGTCACCGTCACCCAAATTTCCCCGAACAAGAACAGCCCCCGGAACCATGCCATTGACCGGATCACCATTCACTGTTTCGTTGGTCAGGTTACGGCAAAGCGGGGTTGTGAAGTGTTCCAGCCTACCAGCAAGCAAGCGTCTTGCAACTATGTTGTGGGCTATGATGGTTCCATTGGCCTGTGTGTGGAAGAAAAGGATCGTTCTTGGTGCAGTTCCAACAGCGCCAATGACCATAGGGCCGTGACCATCGAAACGGCAAGTGAAACCGTGGCCCCCTACAAGGTGACGGATAAGGCATACAACGCCCTTCTTGATCTTGTCACCGATATTTGCAAGCGCAATGGGAAAACAAAAATCCTGTGGTTTGGGGATAAAAACAAGACCCTTGCCTATACCCCCAAGGCAAATGAAATGGTTATGACGGTTCACCGGTGGTTTGCGAACAAGTCTTGCCCCGGTGATTATCTTTATAACCTTCATGACGAGATTGCCGCAGAGGTCAACAGGCGGCTTTCTGGCGGGGTTTCCGGGGGCGGTAATGCAACTACTTCCCCCAGCACTGGAAACGCCACCACGGGCGGCACAGGGGCCACGGTGGAGCCGTATTTGGTGCGGGTGACAATTTCCGATCTGTATATCAGGAAAGGCCCCGGCACCAACTATGGGAAGAATGGCTTCATCAAGCCGGGTGTTTATACCATCGTGGCGGAAAGCACCGGCACCGGCGCTACCAAGTGGGGCAAGCTGAAAAGCGGGGCCGGTTGGATTTCCCTTGACTACGCAAAACCGGTGTGATACCGTGTTATTAGTTTGTTACTATCGGCCCCGATTTTTCGGGGTTTCCGTGGGCTGAAATGTTCAGTATTTCGGCGCTTCGGAGCGTTGCGGAGCATTGAAATTCATGGTATAATAAATATGGGTGATGAAAGATGCTGGAACGCGGAAAACTGGATCGCGGAATCGTAGAGATTGTAGATACAGAAAGTCTGGTGCCGAGAGACCATCTGTTGCGAAAAATAGATGAAGCAGTAGATTTTAACCGGCTCTATGAAATGGTGGAACCATTGTATAGCGAAGATAACGGGCGGCCCAGTGTGGACCCTGTTGTGCTGTTCAAGATGGTGCTGATCCAGCATCTGTACGGCCTGCCATCTCTGCGGAGGACAGCGGATGAGATCAGCGCAAATATCTGCTACCGCTGGTTTCTGGGATATACGCTGCAAGAGGAAACACCGCATTTCTCCACGGTGAGTTATAATTTCCGTCATCGGTTTACCGCAGAAACCGTGGACCAGGTCTTTGCGTGGATACTGGAAGAGGTGGCGGAAGCGGGATATCTGTCCCCCAAGGCAGTTTTTATAGACGGCACCCATATTAAGGCAAATGCCAATACAAAGAAGCAGATAAAAGAGCAGGTGCCTGTGGCGTCCAAGCACTATGCGAAGGAACTGATGGAGGAAGTCAACGCAGACCGGGAAGCTCATGGGAAGAAGCCTTTTGAAGACGACGATGAGCCTCCAAAGCCACCGAAAAAATGCAGAGATAACACATCCAAGAAGAAACTGGCGAGGCGAAAGAAAGATAAAGCGCATATAGTCACGAAAAGCGTGACCGACCCGGACTGTGGCTTGTTCGTAAAGGGCAGCCACAAGCGGCAGTTTGCATATGAGGCCCATACCGACAGCGTTGCCTTTGACGAGGTGTACGACAAGGTAACGAAGACATTTCCCGAAACAGAGACCATTGTTGCCGATTCTGCCTACAAGACGCCCCATATATGCCACCACAAACCGGGACGGCTACAGGGAATACAAAAGTGATGCACGGCTTTGTGCCAAGTGTCCGACAAGAGAGCTTTGCACCCACTCCAAAGACTGCGTAAAAACCGTACAGAGGCATATCTGGAAACATTACGAAGAGCTGGCAGATGACGCACGCTATACACCGAAGTACCAGAGCCTTTACAAGCAACGGAAAGAGACCATTGAACGTGTCTTTGCAGACGCCAAAGAAAAACACGCTATGCGTTATACACAATACAGAGGCTTGGCCCAGGTTACGAACTGGGTGAAGCTTAAATTTGCTGCCATGAATCTGAAAAAGCTGGCAACCCAGAAGTGGAAGGAGTGTTTTATCCCTTGGTTTTTCCAGTTCCCCCCGTTAAATGCACTAGAAACCCGGTTTCCGCAGCCGGGTTTCTCGACAGACTGGGGCGAGCATTGATCGCCCGTTATTTAATAATGTTTTTGCCTGACGGCAATAATTTAATGACACCTCATCCGTCACCAAAGGTGACACCTTCCCCTCAAGCTACGCAGGGGAAGGCAAAAGAGGGGCGGCCTGCGATCGCCCCAATGAATAATGAATGATGAATAATTAATAGTGAATAATTATGGTGTGCGGCTCGTGCCGCACTTTTTTAATAGCGCCTTTTTTTGAGGCGCATTTACGCAGTCACGGATACGGTTATTGCGGTTGCCCGACCGGGAACTGCTGACGAAACCATAACGAAAGGGCGAGCATTGCTCGCCCCTACGGGGTGCGGCGCAAGACTCAGCATCGCACTTGCGTTGCGCGAGGCAACCATGGTTTTGTCGGTAGTTCCGAACCGGGAAACAGCAATAACCGTATCCGTAGGTGCAGCAAAGCGCCTCTAAAAAAACGGGCAAGCCCGTTCCCTACGAGCGGCTGTTGGCCGCAGCGGAGAGCTAATAGCTGATAGTTAATAGTTTTTTAATTCAACCCCTCGGCAGCAAGCTGCCTGCTCCCCTTGACAGTGGAGCCAATGGGTGCGGCGTAAATTTTGCACTAATATAGCACAACCTTGCGTAGCGCGGCAGTTTCCCGGTTTCGTCGGTACTTTCGATACCGGGCTACCAGAGATATATGTATTGGTAGGTGCGTCAATTCGCCTCTAAAAACAAGTCTTTGTCGATTATGGCCCGGAGGGCTTGCTGGACGGCGGTCTCGAAGCCGAGCTCCTTGAGCTTGCAGACACCCTCGACGGTGGTGCCGCCGGGCGAGCACACGCGATTCATGAGCGCGATGGGGTGCTCGTCGCTGTCCATGGCCAGCGCGCCGCTGCCCATGACGGTAGCCGTTGCGATCTCCTCGGCCATCGGCCGCGAAAACCCCGCGCGCACTCCGGCCTCGGCCAGCGCGTCAATGTAAAGCAGCACAAACGCACCGGAGGCTCCGCCCAGCGCGCCGAACGCCGGGAACATTTTCTCCTCAATGTGATATATCTTGCCGACGGACGCAAAAATGCCGTCGGCGATTTTTATATCGTCGGCCGTCGCGCCCTTGCCGCCGCAGATCGCGGTGACCGAGGCCTTGACCTTCGCGTTTATGTTCGGCATGCACCTTACAACGGGCACGCCCTTGGCAAGGCGCTCCTCATACCAGCCGATGCTCTTGCCGGCGGCGATGCTGATAACGGTTTTATCCTTGGTGATGCCCTTGGCTATCTCCGGCATGACCTCGGGCAGCACCTGCGGCTTGACCGCGAGAATGATCACGTCTGCCTTTTCCGCGACCTCGGCCGCCGATGCGCAGGGGATCAGCCCGTGCTTTTCCTTCAGCGCAAGCGTCTTGCCCTGACTGCGATTAAAGCCGTATAGATAGTCGTTTTTGAACTTGCCGCAGGCGGCCATGCCTGCAATGATGGCTCCGGCCATGTTGCCGAGTCCGATGAAGCCGTATTTCATAGCTCACACTCCTTGTTTTTTTGTATTTGCATTCATTTTACCATCTTGCAGCCGTTTTCGCTATACAATAATTATAAAATAGTATTGCAAAATATTATGTAACCTGATATAATAAATGATACCAATTTGTAACCATGAATCTATCGCCCCGGAGGTTTGCCCATATGAAAAAAATTCGCAGAGTGTTGGCGCTGGTGCTTGTTGTAAGCAGCCTGCTCGCCGTCGCGTCTGTCGGCGTGCTGGCCGATGCGATCCCCGGACAAAGGCTCGCTGTTTTTGACGATATCGGCCAGATGAACAGCAGCACGTTCACCGATGTAAGCTCAAAAACATGGTGCTATTCCGGCGTCAAGACCGCCTATAACAAGGGCATCATGCTCGGCTATACGGACAAGACCTTCCGCCCGAACAACAACGTCAGCTGGGCCGAGGCCATAACGATAGCCGCGCGCATCCACGCCGCGTATAACGACAATCTTATTGCCGAGCCGAGCCAGAACGAGGCTTGGTTCATGACCTATTACAGATACTGCTCCGAACGCGGCATGCTGCCCTCGGCAACTCCGGCGGTGGGAAAGCTCAGCCAGAGCATCAATCGCTATAACCTTGCATATCTGTTTGCCAAGACGATCGACGATCAGGACATGCCGAAGATCTGCGACTACGCCATCGGTGATCTGAGCAGCATCCCCGGCTACTACAAGGCCTCGGTCGAAAAGCTCTATGCCGCCGGCGTAATGATCGGCGTTGACTCGTCCTATCGCTTCTGCGGAACGAGCACGACCAGCCGCGGCCAGATAGCAACGGTCATCTCTCGCCTTGTTGAGCCTGCGCTGCGCCAGGGCCACGATTCCAAGGTCAACGCCGACATGGCAGCATACGAGGCAAACCTCGAAAACGACAGCATCGCCGTCCAGATCGGCAAAACGAACTACTGCCTGTATAAGGGCTACGACACTGTGGACACTGTAAGCTACGGCCTGTACGCGGTCAGCTCCGCCGGAGTCAGCACCAAGCTTTACAGCGCGGCGGTCGGCCAGTATCTTGACAACATAAGCGTGTATAACGGCAAGGTGTATTTCTGCCGCAGCACGACCGGAAGCGAAAAGGGCGCGCTCATGTGCTATGATCCGGCAAGCGGCACATTCTCTACTGTCTACGATGGCTATATCATCGAGTCCTACTGCTTCTATGACGGACAGCTTTACGCGCTTGCGTTCACCAAATATGCCGACAAGCCCTCCGGCTACACATACGCATTCGGCAGGATCGTAAACGGTGCGTTCAACGCGATACGCTCGGATATCCCCTATTCCCAGGTGCCGAACTTCGTGCCCTACGGCTGGAACGGCAAGATCTATTTCAAGATGGCCGAGCTTATGGTTTTCAAAAACGAGCAGGGCGTGGAGTCAAGCGTGAACGTCGATAAGCTCTATGCCTACGACATCGCAAGCGGCAATATATCAAAGGTCTGTGACTATAAGATCAACACAAGCTTTTTTGACGGATATGTCATGTACTTCCTGGCATACGACACCGAGGGCAACTATGACCTGAACCTTTACGCCGTTTCCGTCGAGGCTCCCGGCGCGATAACTCTCGTCGGCGAGTTCCCCAAGCGTGCGCAACCGCTCACTGTATAAATTCGGCGATAAGTTCTACTGCCTGTCGTCCTTCAACCGCTATGTGTACAGCATGGATAAGACCGGCAGCACCCGGCTTGCCCTTATCTGCGGCGGCGTTTATGACAGCCTGAACTTCACTGCCGACAAGCTCGTGCTCATTCCCAATACGCTCACAACGAGCAACCCGAACGAGCTGAAGGTGTATAACGCCAAGAGCCTTGCCGCCCGTGCTCTTTACGGCGACTGGCTCGGCCAGAGCGTTTACTACACCGGTGCGCGCTTCGTTCCCGAGGAGGGCAAGGGCTTCTACTCGACGACCGAGAGCGTCAGCACGGTTTCCAATCTGCCGATCACCGTTACCAAGGCATTCTCGCGCGGCAGCGATTTCATCGTGCAGACGAAGTACACAAACCAGCTTGATTCGGAGATACTCCTCCGCTCATACATCGTAAAGGTCTATCTCAACGGTCAGCTCGTCGCGTACGACCTCAACCGCATGGTGGGCATCAATATGAGAGTTAACGATATCGAGACCTTCACCTTTGTCATCGCCGGCAGCGACGTTCTGACGAACTTCGAAGTGGGCGACGGCGACCTGAGCATCGAGGTCGTTCCGACCTTCGACATTGTTCCGCCCGAGACCAAGGCGTGAGCAAAATAATTTAAGCAGCAAGCAGCCGCGGCAGATTTCTCTGCCGCGGCTGTTTTTTGCCGGAGTGCCATCGCGCCGAGCGCCGTTGACTATTGGATCTGCAAATGCTATTATCGGAACATATCACTACACACGGAGGCTTAGGCAATGAGTAACAGACGGACGTTTTTCCAATATGTCATACCGTCCGTGCTGTCGTTTGCGCTGTCCGGAGTGTATGCCATAGTTGACGGCTTTTTTGTCGGCAACTCCATCGGCGATGCCGGGCTTTCCACGATAAACATTGCCTATCCCGTAACTGCTGTCCTTCAAGCCGTTGGAACGGGGCTTGGCATGGGCGGCGCTGTTAAATATTCGATCCTGAAAGCCGAGGGAAACGCGGAGAAGGCGCGGGAATACATTGCCGCGGCGACGTGGCTGATGCTGCTTTTCAGCGTGATTTTGACCGGAGCGGTGTACCTCGCCTCAAAAAGCATTCTCGCTGCGCTCGGCGCATCGGGCGATCTG
The DNA here is from genome assembly GCA_001916715.1 of Firmicutes bacterium CAG:24053_14. Lineage (GTDB taxonomy): Bacteria > Bacillota > Clostridia > Oscillospirales > Oscillospiraceae > F23-B02. The sequence continues at coordinate 43,701 of MNSZ01000049.1, read as the reverse complement.
CTCACGCTCGGCGATGAGTATATAAGGGTGATCGCACTCGGCGCCGTTTTGCAGATATTCGGCACAGGGCTTGTTCCGTTTATGCGCAATTACGGAGGCTCGGTGTGGGCAATGCTTGCCATGATCTGCGGCTTTGCCGCGAACATCGTCCTCGACTATGCCTTCGTGTGGGTCATGGGACAGGGCATGTACGGCGCGGCTCTGGCGACGGTCATCGGGCAGGGCATCACAATGGCGATAGCTCTTGTTTACTGCGCGGCTAAAAAGAATCTCGCTTTGAAGGTCGCAGCTGCCGGCGCTCCTAAAACGGCACTTCGGATATTGAAGATCGGCCTTGCACCGTTCGGCCTTACCCTCGCGCCGAACATATCGCTTGTTATCATAAACCGCTTTTCGGTGTCCTACGGCGGACAGGAGGCGATCGCGGTCTATGCATGTATATCGTACATCATCTGCATCGTCTATCTGCTGCTGCAGGGCGTCGGCGACGGAAGCCAGCCGCTTATGAGCCGTTTTTACGGCGCAGGCAACAAAAAATCGCTCAAGCACACAAAGACGATGGCGTATGAATTTGCCATGGCTCTGGCGCTTATCGGAGGGCTGCTTATCTATCTGCTCAGGGGGAAGATCGGGCTGCTGTTCGGCTCGTCCGCCGCGGTGAACGCAGGGGTCATAGCGGTCATGCCGATCTTTCTTGTCTCGGTCCCGTTTGACGCGATAACACGAGTTTCAACGGCGGCATTTTACGCAACCGAGAAGAACGTGCTGTCCTATATCCTTACCTTCGCCGAGCCCGTGCTCATGCTTGTTCTGATGCTCGCTCTGCCGCCTCTGCTCGGCGGCCAGATAATGATCTGGTGGAGCACAGTTTTCGCAAAGATGATCACAGCACTGATAAGCATCGTCCTGACTGCCCGATACAGATAGAAAAAAAGGCGTGACCGAACGGTCACGCCTCAGCGTGTCAAAAAAGTCTTTGACTTTTTTGCACGCTGCAAAAACGCCACATTTTTTGTGAAAACAGGTTTTCACGAAAAATTTTTGATGGCTATTAATCCAATTTCGAGTGGGGCCTTTGCCCCCTCGAGCTCCCCTGCTGCTCTATTATCTTTCTTTTGCAGCATAGTTTTTCGACAGACTGAGGCGTGACCGAACGGTCACGCCTTTTGTGCATTTTGTTTTTTAACTTTAAAATAGTGCACCGCCATGAGGACGATGAACACGCTGCTGCAATAGCCGAATATGGGATACACAACGCCGATGAGGTCGCCGAAGCCGAACAGGCTGCCGAGGAACATGCACAGAGCGCACAGCGCGGTGAACTTATTTTTATGCCCGGAAATGCGCGCAGATTTTGCCGCCAGCATACTAACGAAGGCGACGAGGCTCGAAAGCGCCGTGCCGAACATGGCAAGCAGAAGCAAAACGCCGTAAACATAGCCCCACACGATGCCGCGGCTCTGAGCAAGGGCGAGCATCGGAAGCTGCGCATCGGCGGTCTCGGGCGCGGCCGAGACGGAAACGAGCACACTTCCGGCTATCAGCAGCAGAACGCACGCACCTATCGCAATGCCGCCTACCGCGGCTTTTTTGCTTTTTACATACGGGCCGAGCGGCGCGATCATGGCAATGCTGCCGAACACGTTATAGCAGGCGAAGCTCACCGCCGCGACGAGCCACGAGCTCATGAGCGGATTGCTGCCGCCGCCCGACTGCGGCAGAACAAGGCCGTTTGTGCAGACGCTCATGATGCCGAATATGAGCGTCACGACCGACAGCACCGGCACGGTCGCCGAAAACGCCGAGACCATGCCCGAAAATCCGGCAAGCGACACGACCGCGACAAGCGCCGCGAACACCGCCGAGCCGATGAACGGCGCAAGGCCGAACAGCTGCTCGAGCAGCGCGCCGACGCCGGCCGACATTATCGTGCCCACACCGAACAGAAACAGCAGTTCCAGCACCGTCACCGCGCCGCGCAGCAGCGGCCAGTCACGGCGCACAACTATCTTGTCGATCTCGCTGAGCCTCGTGAGTCTGCCCAGCAGGATCATTATGATCCCGGTGAAAAACAGCAGCGCCACGGCCAACAACAGCCCGGCGACGCCCTTTGCGCCGAACGAGCCGAAAAATTGCCACAGCTCCTGCCCGGAGACATACCCTGCCCCCAAAAAACATCCGGCAAACGCCAGACCCAAATTAAAACTTCCGATCTTCTTCATTTTTTAATAGCGAATTAAGGCTTCTCCTATACGTTTATGTTAGTGCCCGGTTTTTTAGCGGCGAATTGACGCAGCTGCGGATACATATATTGCGCTTGCCCGGTTCGAGGGTGCGTGCAAAACCGTGTGCGCTTCGCGCTACATTAGATTGTGCTATATTAGTGCAAAATTAGGCTGCACCCAATTGTCTTCCCCTTGCGGAGCTTGAGGGGAAGATGCCGCTTGCGGCAGATGAGGTGTAATTATATCTGCGCCGTAGGCGCTATATTTTTTTAGAGGCGCATTAACGCTGGTGCCGATACGTTTTTTGCGGTTGCCCGACCGGTAGGTGCCGACGAAACCGGCATATGCGGAACGGATAAATCCGTTCCCTACGACTGTCGATTTTCGCGCCGACAAAACCGTGGTGACGGGCGAGCAATGCTCGCCCCTACATGGCGCGGTGCAAGATTCAGCGCCGTACTTGCGTTACGCGAAACGTCACGGTTTTGTCAGCAGTTCCGACACCGGGCTACCGCAATAACCGTATCGGTAGGTGCGTCAATGCGCCTCTGAAAATCCATGAAGGCCTTGAAATCGACGCCGTGACCGGGATACTTGAGGTGCGCCAGCTCGTGCAGAACGACCTCTGAGATGAACTCGCGCGGTTCGGCGGCAAGGTACACGCTCAGCCATATCCTGCGCTCGGCAACGTTGCAGCTGCCCCAGCGCGTTTTCATCTTTTTTGTGTGCCATTCGCGGCAGCGCAAGCCGGTCCTGTCCTGCCACAGCGCAAGATACTCCTCCGCGATCGGCGTGAGGATCGCACGGTAAAACTCTATGATCGCGGCCTCGCGCTGCTCGCGCGAGCTGCCCGGGCGCATGGTGAGCACGACCTCGCCGACGGATATCGCGACGCCGGGCGTGCCGCCCTCCTCAACGCGAAGCCGAAACGGTTTGCCGAGCACGCGCAGAGTCTCACCGCTTTCAAAATTCTGCGGTCTGAGCCGGGCTTTTTCGAGCATCTGGCCACGGTGCTTTTCGATCCAGCCGCGCTTTCTATCCAGTATCGACTCGATATCTGCGTCCGACATACGCAGCGGCGCCGTTACATGCACCTGGCCATCGCGCGTGATGCGTATATTCAGATTTTTGACCCGTTTTCGGGCAATAAATATCTTCTCCATTTTTTAGAGGCGCAGTAAAGCGCTGCTAAAAAGCATGGAGGGCGGCGGCTGTGGCCAGAGCCGCGGAATAGATACGATGACGCTGCATTTTCGAGGTCTGATCCTTTGCCATGTGGCAGTCGGCGATGAGCACGACGCTGACGGCAAATGCGGCAGCACCGCTTGCGGCCTTGCAGCCGCTCGTCTTCGGTGACGTTGCCATGTGCAGCAGCGCGGCGAGGAAGTACGCACCGCTGGCCGCCTCATGCGCCTGCATCAGCGCGGCATTGGCCTTATGCATGCCCAGCTTCCGCAGTGGGTATTTCACCAAAAGTGCCGACAGCGCGGCCGCCGCGGCATATCCGGATGTCTTATGTACTGCATTTTTAACACTCATTTTTTCAGTAGCGCTTTGGCGCTCCTCCTATACGTTTATTGCGCGTTTATTGCGCGGATTCGTAGCGGCGTCAATTCGCCTCCAAGAAAACATTGGCATCGCCGCAGAGCTCTTTCAGCTCGGCGATGAGCGAGGGGTGGATCAGGCACTTTGCGCCGATGCGCCGCTTTTCGCGCTCGAGGTAAATTATCATCTGCTGCTGGCCGGGGAACATGGTGAGGATAAGCTCGATGCGCGCAAGGCGCGGATCGTCCTCGCCGGGCAGCTTGACCCAGAGCTTGGAGTCGGCGTTTGTCCTCGGCGGCTCGGGCTTGAGCTTGCCGAGATCGGCTATCGGGCGGATGCTGTCCGCCATGAGCTGCGGCTCCTTCTCGTCGCGCATGGATATGCGGCCGCGCACGATGATGGGCGCGTTGTCTTTGATATACACACTGCCTGTGTCCAGCGCGCGCTGGAACGCGATCAGCTCCATCGCGCCGGTGTCGTCCTCGAGATTGATGTAGCTCATGAGCGTGTTCGACTTCGTCGTGCGCGTGCGGCTTGACTGCACGACGCCTGCAACGGTGACGACGGCGCCGTCGGGATAGGTCTTTTTCTCGCTCTCGGAGGCGGAGTCTGTCAAAATCGCGCCTATGGGTACTATCCCGGCTCTGCGCACGGCGGCGCGGTACTCGTCCATCGGGTGGCCGCTCAGGTACAGACCGGCCGTCTCCTTTTCCATTGCAAGCAGCTCTGCGCGTGTGTACTCCTCGACCTCCGGGATCTTGATCCTGATGGCTCCGGCATCCTCGAAATCCGGCTCGCCGAAGAGATTGAGCTGCCCCTCGACGTTGTTGCGGCTTTCCTGCTGGATGCCGTCGATCATAACGCCGGCCACACGCAGCAGCGCCTTGCGCTTAAAGCCCATGCTGTCGAAAGCTCCGGCGCGGATGAGGTTTTCGACCGCGCGGCGGTTGAGCTCCCTGCCTGCCATGCGGCGGCAGAAATCCTCAAGGCTGCGGAACGGCCCGTCCTCCTCTCGGCGCGAAATAAGCTCGTTTATGAAGCCGCGGCCGATGCTTTTTATCGCAACAAGGCCGAAGCGGATATCGTTTCCGCTGACGGAGAAATCGGCAAACGACTCGTTGACGTCCGGCGGCAGAAGCCTTATGCCCATCTCGCGGCATTCGGCGATGTACTCGGCGATCTTGGTGCTGTTATCGAGCACCGACGAGAGCAGCGCGGCCATATACTGGCGCGGATAGTGTTTTTTCATGTACGCCGTGCGGTAGGATACGATCGCGTAGCTCACCGCGTGCGCCTTGTTGAAGGCGTAGGACGCAAAGTCAAGGATCTCGTCATAGATGCTGTTTGCTATATCCTCGGTAATGCCGCGCTTTACCGCGCCATCGATGCCGCGGCTTTCATCGCCGTGGACGAAGGCGACGCGCTCGGCGTCGATGACCTTGTGCTTTTTCTTGCTCATCGCGCGGCGGATCATGTCCGCCTGGCCGAGCGAAAACCCGGCAAGACGGCGGAAAATTTCAATTACCTGCTCCTGATAGACGATGCAGCCGTAGGTGACCTCGAGTATCGGGCGCAGAAGCTCGTGCTTGTAGCTTATCTTCTCGGGATGTGCCGAGCACTCGATAAATCGCGGAATGCTGTCCATCGGGCCGGGGCGGTACAGGGCTATGACTGCGGTGATATCTTCAATGCTCTTGGGCTTAAGGCCGGTGCAAACGCCGGTCATGCCGGTGCTCTCAAGCTGGAAAACGCCGCTCGTGTGCCCCTCCGAGAGCATTTTGAAAACCTCTGCGTCGCCGTCGGGGATCTTCTCGACCTCGAAATCCGGCTCGGTGCGACGCACCATTTTCGCCGCATCCTCGAGCACCGTGAGGTTTCGCAGACCGAGAAAGTCCATCTTGAGAAGCCCAAGCTCCTCAAGCGTTGTCATCTGATACTGCGTGACGACCGATTCGTCGTTTTTCGATAGAGGAACGTATTCGTAAACGGGCCTGTCGGTTATGACAACGCCGGCTGCGTGCATGCTCGCGTGGCGCGGCATGCCCTCGAGCGCTTCGGCCACGTCGATGAGCCGGTGCAGCATCTCATCGCCCTCGTACATGTCGCGCAGGGGCTTTGATACGCGCAGTGCGTCCTTTATGGTCATGTTCGGCCCCATGGGTATGGCCTTTGCAACGGCATCGGCATCGCCGTAGCTTATGTCGAGCACGCGCGCAACGTCGCGCACGGCAGCGCGCGCTGCCATCGTGCCGAAGGTGACTATCTGTGCAACGTGGTCGTGGCCGTATTTGCGGTTTACGTAGTCGATTACCTCGCCGCGGCGGTTGACGCAGAAGTCGATATCAATATCGGGCATGCTCACACGCTCGGGGTTTAAGAAGCGCTCGAAATAAAGGCTGTATTTTATGGGATCGACGTCGGTTATGTTCAGAGTGTAGGAAACGACGCTGCCGGCTGCCGAGCCGCGCCCCGGGCCGACGGGGATCTTCTGGCTTTTCGCGTAGGCGATGAAGTCGGAAACGATGAGAAAGTAATCGACAAAGCCCATCTTTTTTATCATGGCAAGCTCATAGTCGAGCTGCTTTGCAACGGTTCCGTCGTCGTTTGGGTATCTGCGCGCAAGTCCTGCGCGGCAGAGCTTTTGCAGATAATCAAAGCTGTCGCTCTCGCCCTCGGGCAGCTTGAAGCGCGGCAGCTTGTATTTTCCGAACTCGAAGTCGTAGCCGCACATGTCCGCGATCTTTGCGGTGTTGTCGGCAGCCTCGGGGTATTCGGGAAACAGCGCGCGCATCTCGGCCTCGTCCTTGAGGTAAAATTCGTTGGTCTCAAATTTCATGCGCGCAGGGTCGGTTATGGTTTTCTGCATCTGCACGCACATCAGAACGTCCTGATAATATGCGTCGTCTTTTTCAACATAGTGCGCGTCGTTTGTGACGGCAAGTGGAATGCCGGTTTCGCGGTGGATGCGCAAAAGCCCCTCGGCCGCGCGCTTTTCGGCCTCAAGGCCGTGATCCTGGATCTCAAGATAAAAGCCGTCCTTGCCGAAAAGCTCGCTCAGCTCCAGCGCCTTTTTCTTTGCGCCCTCGTAGTTTCCGGCGTTTATCATGCGCGGTATAGCTCCGGCGACGCAGCCGGAAAGGCAGATAAGTCCCTCGGCGTACTCGTGCAGCAGCTCCCAGTCTATGCGCGGCTTGTTGTAAAAGCCCTCGGTGAAGGCCATGGAAACGAGGTAGCACAGATTTTTGTAGCCCGTTTCGTTTTTGCACAGCAGGATAAGGTGCGTGTACTCCGAGTCAACGCCGTGCTCCTTGTCAAAGCGCGATCTCGGCGCAACATAGACCTCGCAGCCGATGATCGGCTTTATGCCGGCAGCGCAGCAGGCCTTGTAAAACGCGACCGCGCCGTACATGACGCCGTGGTCGGTGATAGCAAGCGCGGTCTGACCGAGCTGCTTTGCGCGGTCAACGAGCGGCTCGATGCGGCAGTCGCCGTCGAGCAGCGAATATTCGGTATGAACATGCAGGTGAACAAAGCTCATATTCAGTCTTCCTCAGGTGTGTATGTCAGCAGCTTCTTGAGTCTGTGGCTCAGGCAGCTTTTGGATACCGGCGGATACGACAGCGTGGCAAGGTCGGCAAGGCTTGCCTCGGGGTTTGCGTAGCGCAGCAGCGCTGCCTCCTGAAGCTTATCCGGCAGCGAATCAAGCCCGTAGAGCTTATCTATGCGGCGGATGGCCTCCATCTGCTTTGCCGCAGCCTCGACGACCTTGTCGGCGTTTGCAGAATCGCAGTTTACCTTGCGGTTTATGCTGTTTTTCATATCCTTTTCGACCTTGGCGGACATGATATCCATTGCCGAGACCGGCGCGCCGATCGTCGTCAGCAGGTCTTCGATGTGCTCGCTTTTTTTGAAATACAGCAGATAGTCGCCCTTGCGCTGCGCCTCCTTGGGCGAAAAGCCCATCTCAAGCAGCACCGAGTATGTTTCGCGGCTTACGCTGTAGTGCGTCGTTGCAAGCTCCATGTGATAGCGCTTTGCAGGATCCGTCACCGAGCCGCCGGCGAGAAACGCGCCGCGGATAAACGAGGCCTTGCAGCACGGCTCCTCGATAACGCCGAAGTTTATGTGCAGCGAGGGGCTGTTCATGTCGTTTCCGACAACGTCGAACACCGCGCGCAGCTTATCCGGGTCGTTTACCCGGAACGAATGCTTCACACCGCGGCTTTTCTCCGGCTCGTCGAAGTCGATACCGAAGGCGCGGCGCATCAGGTGCGGAAGGCGCGCGGCAAGCTCGTCGCTTGCCGTCGTTATGCGTATTTCCTTTGCCGAAAAGCTGTGCGCATACAGCAAAACGCCATAGGCCTCGGCGACGGCGCAGCATTTGCGCTCGACCCGAGGCTGACACAGCTCTGTTTTAACTTTTTGTGCGAAGGTTTTTTCCATTCTTATTTGTTTATATCGCGGTTTATGCTCACCGTCGGCACGCCGAAGCATTTAAGATGCCCGGCAAGCGCCGAGGCCACGGCAACGCTGCGGTGCCGGCCGCCGGTGCAGCCGATGGCGATCGTGAGGCTGTACTTTCCCTCTTCTATGTACAGCGGCAGAAGATACTCTATCATGTCCGTGAGCTTGTCCATGAAAACATTCGACTGCTCAAAGCTGAAAACATAGTCCCTGACCGGCGCATCAAGGCCGCTTAAAAGCTTAAGCTCCTCAACGTAAAAGGGATTGGGCAGAAATCTCACGTCGAACACGAGGTCGGCGTCCAGCGGCATGCCGTATTTAAAGCCGAAGGACATGACGTTTACCATGATCGCGCGGTCGGTAGCGGAGTCGGAAAAGTAAGTGTACAGCTCGTTGTGCAGCTGCCCGAGGGTCAGGTGCGAGGTGTCGATGATATAATCGGCAATGCCGCGTATCGGGCGCAGCTGCTCGGTCTCCTTGAGTATCGCGTCCTCGATCGAGCCGCCGGACTTTGCCGCCAGCGGATGCGGACGGCGCGACTCCTTATAGCGCTTTACGATGACCGACGGCTTTGCCTCCATGAACAGGATCTTGTAGCCGAAGTCCATCTCCCTGAGCGTTTCAAGGGCGTTGAAGATGTCCTTTATTCCGTTTTTTTCGCGGATATCCGTCACCAGTGCGACCTTCTCGTAGCGTCCCTTTGTTGCGGCGCAAAGCTCGGCAAACTTCGGGATGAGTGCAACGGGCATATTATCCACGCAGTAGTAATCCAGGTCCTCAATTATGTCCGCGGCCTGGCTCTTGCCGCCGCCGGACAGTCCGGTTATGATAAGAAACTCCATATATCTTCTCTCCAAAACGCTCAGCTCGGCCGAACGTCGCTGCTTTCGGCTGCCGAGTCTGCGGCATTCTGCTTTGCCTGCTCGAGCATACCGTCGATGATGGTCTGCTTCCTCTCGCGCCAGTCGTCAACAAGCAGCATGCCCTTGGGGTAGATGCGTATCTCCGGCTCGAGGGTAACCTGTGTCTGCGCATAGACCTCGCGGCGGACATGATCGAGCAGCTCAACGACATCGTCGTATGTTGCGCTGCCCGTATTGACCGCAAAGCCGGCATGCTTTCGGCTTATCTGCGCGCCGCCGACGGTGTAGCCCTTCAGGCCGCACTGGTCAATGAGCGCCACGGCATAGCCGCCCACGGGGCGCTTGAACGCGCTGCCTGCCGAGGGCATATCCAGCGGCTGACTTGCCGTGCGCTTTTCGTTCATTTCCTTCATGCGCGCGCCGATGGCCTCGGGATCGTCGGGCGTGAGCTTGAACACTGCGCCCATGATCGCACAGTTTATTTTCTCAAAGCCGCTGCGGCGATACTCAAAGCCGCAGTCGGAGCCTCTGACCTCGGTCAGCGCCTGCGTCGGAACGTAGTACACGACGACGGATTCGATGACGTCCTTCATCTCGCCGCCGTAAGCTCCGGCATTCATCAGAACGCCGCCGCCCACCGAGCCGGGGATGCCGCTTGCAAACTCAAGCCCGGAAAGGCCGTTGTCGCGCGCAAACTGCGCGAGCTTTGCAAGCGATACGCCGGCTTCGGCGTAGATGGTGTTCTCCGTTTCGCCGAGGCGCAGCTTGCGCAGGTTCTCCGTGCTGATGACCATAATATCAAGCCCCTCCTCGGGGAAGATGACGTTGGTGCACTTGCCGAGCGTCAGCGGCGAAACGCCGTTCATATGCAGATAGAACATGACCTTCGACATCTCAAAAAGATCGCCCGGCACGGCAAACGCGCGCACCGCGCCGCCGACCTTGAACGAGCAGTGATTGCGCATCGGCTCGTTTTCTCTCAGATCGAGCTTGGGTATGTTCTCTTTTATCTGTTCAATTGCTTTTTCAAGACCTTCCATAATATCTCCTATTAAAACGTGCCGTTGTCAACGGCATGATCTACGTTTGACGCAAGTGTCTCCGCGGCGTTGTAGCCCATCTTCTTCTGGCGGTTGTTCATTGCCGCAAGCTCGAGGATAACGGCAAGGTTCCTGCCCGGACGCACCGGAATCGTCACGCTCGGCACCGTCACTCCGAGGATATCCTGCGTCTCGCTTATAAGGCCGAGGCGGTCGTACGCCTTCTGATCGTCCCAGACCTCAAGATTCACAACGAGGTCGATCGCGCCCTCGGGCTTTACGGCGCCAACGCCGTAAAGATGCCTGACATCGACAACGCCGATACCGCGCAGCTCCATGTAATACCGGATAAGCTCCGGCGCGGTGCCGACGAGCCTGTCGCGCCCTATGCGGCGAATATCCACCGCATCGTCGGCAATGAGCTTGTGTCCGCGCTTTATAAGCTCAAGCGCCGTTTCGCTTTTGCCTATGCCGGAGTCGCCCGTTAAAAGCACGCCCTCGCCGTGTACCTCAACGAGCACGCCGTGCATAGTCGTGCGCGGCGCAAGGTGCGTGTGCAGCGAGCTTATGACATCGGCCATGAAGTCGGAGGTATCCTCGGGCGTAACGAACAGATTGCGGTCGTATTTCTCCGCAACCTCCAGGCACTCTGGGAACACCGACGCGCCGTGGCAGATAACAAGCGCCGATATGTCATAGCGCATAAGCTCCTCGAAGCAGCTGCGGCGCTCGGCCTCGGTTTTCAGTTCAAGATATGTGCTCTCGACCCGGCCGATTATCTGGAGTCTGTTGGGGTCAAAGTAATTATAAAATCCGGCAAGCTGAAGCGCGGGGCGGTTCACGTCCGCCACCGTCAGAAGCCGCGTGTCGTAATCGCTGGAGGTGTGCAGCGGCTCAAGGCCGTTTTCCTTCACGATCGTCCGCAGCAGAACAGAATATTTACTCGCCATTGCCGATCTCCTTTAAACTATATTATTTCATTATTAATATTAACCTCAAATGCATTATTTTGCAACGATTTTTACAACGGCGAAAATTTTTCTTGCAATTACAGGCTTATTCTGTTATTATTAATAAGCTGTCTGCAAATTGCACGCAGTTAAACACAAGCAAGGAGGTGCTTCAACTTATGGCAAAATGTCAGTTTTGCGACAAGGGCGTTGCCTTTGGCATTCAGGTGTCTCATTCCCACAGGCGTTCCAACCGTACTTGGAAGCCCAATGTGAAGCGCGTCAAGGCGATCGTGGACGGAAGTCCGAAGCATGTTTATGCATGCACTCGCTGCCTGCGCAGCGGTAAGGTCACCCGCGCTGTGTAATAACCTGATATTACCCGAAACAAGCTCGCCATAACGGCGAGCTTTTTTCGTTCTTTTAGTTGCGATTTACCGCACCTACGGATACGCATATCTCTGGTAGCCCGGTTCGAGACTGCCGACAAAACCGGGAGACTGCCGCGCTACATAAGTGCGCTGCTGAATTTTGCACCGCACCCTTGTAGGGAACGGATTTATCCGTTCCGCGCGTTATAGTTTTGCCGGCACCCACCGGTCGGGCTGACGCAATATATGTATTTGTACAATGTGAATGCGCCTATAAAAAAGCGCCACTGAAAAAACGGATTTATCCGTTCCGCACACTGCGGTTTAGACAGCACGACCGGTGGGTGCCGACGCAATAAATGCGTTGGCAATTATTCACTATTCATCATTCATTATTCATTGGGACGGTCATAGACCGTCCCTTTTTGCCTTCCCCTTGCGGAGCTTGAGGGGAAGGTGTCACCTTTGGTGACGGATGAGGTGTTATTAAATCTGCGGTGTTAACCGCTACATTATAAAAAACGGGCGGCCAATGGCCGCCCCTACGATTATATGTTTATATGTTTTGGTACCGACTTAACCGCAACACACGGAACAGGCGAACCCGTTCCCTATGAGCGGCCGTTGGCGCAGCGGAGAGCTAATAGCTGATAGTTAACAGGTTTTTTATTCAACCCCTTGGCAGCAAAGCTGCCTGCTCCCCTTGACAGGTGAGCCAATTGGGCGCGGCAAAAAATCCAGCGCTGCACTTGCGTTACGCGAAACGTCACGGTTTATTCCAATGTTCCGAACCGGGATATCGCAAAACTCAGCACCGCACTAACGTATGGCGGCAGTTTCCCGGTTTCGTCGGTACTTTCGACACCGGGCTACCAGAGATAACCGTATCCGCAGCAGCCTCAAAGCGCCTCTAAAAGAAGCTCGGCGATCTGGACGGCGTTGGTGGCGGCACCCTTGCGGACCTGGTCGCCGCAGCACCAGATGTTCAGGCCGCGCTCGTCGGTGAGATCCTCGCGGATGCGTCCGACGAAAACGAGATCCTGGTTCTGGGTGTCCAGCGGCATGGGGTACTGCAGCGCGTTGAGATCGTCAACGAGCTTCACGCCGGGAGCGGCTGCGATGACCTCGCGCGCACGCTCGACGGAGATTTTTTCTTTGGTTTTCAGGCAGATGGAAACGCTGTGGCTGCGCACGACAGGCACGCGCACGCAGGTGCAGCTGACCTTCAGCTCGGGGAGATGCATGATGCGTCTGCCCTCGTTCTGAAGCTTCATCTCCTCGGAGGTATAGCCGGCAAACTGCTCGCCGCCGATCTGCGGAATGACGTTGTAGGCGATCTGGTACGCAAAAACCTTCGGCTCGTAGCTTTCGCCCTTGGCGAGCGCCTCGACCTCGCCGAAAAGCTCCTTCGGACCGGCAGCACCTGCGCCGGAAACGGCCTGATAGGACGAAACGACCATGCTCTCTATCGGGGAGACCGCGTTGAGCGCGTTGACCGCGGTGCAGGAGATGACAGTGGTGCAGTTGGGGTTTGCGATAACGCCCTTGTGCTTTTTAACGTCCTCGGGGTTTATCTCGGGAACGACGAGGGGCACATCGGGACACAGGCGGAACGCGCTGGAGTTGTCGATAAACACAGCGCCCGATGCCTTGATATCATCGACGAAGCGTTCGGCAATATCGTTCTCGGCAGCGCCGAGGATGATGTCCAGACCCTCGAAGTTTTCTCTGCACGCCTCGACAACGACGTGGCCGTTTATCTCCCTGCCCGCAGAGTTTCGGCTTGCAAGCAGCCTCAGCTCGCCGACGGGGAAGCTGCGCTCGGCGAGAATTCTCATCATTTCCTGTCCGACGGCGCCGGTTGCGCCGAGAATACCTACATTGTATTTTTTCATTTTGATCTTACTCCTTATTTTACAAAGCTATTATATAGTACGCGCACGCAGCTTTCAAAATCATCGTTATTTACGCCGACGATGATGTTCAGCTCGTCCGGTCCCTGGGATATCATGCGGATGTTGATGCCGGCCTTGCCGAGCGCGGCGAAGATGCGGCCGGATGTGCCGGGCTTGAAGGCCATCTGACGGCCGACGGCTGCAACGACGGAAATTCCGCCGGTTATCTGGATGTTGTCGGGGCTGAGCGCATCGCGGATCTCGCCGACGATGGAATAGATGCGGTCCTTTGCCTTATCTGCGGCAACGACGAATGATACGCTGTCGATGCCGGAGGGGGTGTACTCAACGCACACGCCGTGCTTTTCAAAAACCTCGAGCATCTGCCGCAGCGAGCCCATCTGCGAGCTCATCCCGGCCTTGGAAACGGTGATGATGGAGAAATTTTTGCGCCCGGCTATGCCGGTGATGAAGCGGTCGCTGATCTCCTCGTCGGCAAAGCGCTCCATGATAAGCGTGCCGGGGTGATCCGGCTCGTTCGTGTTGCGGATGTTCAGCGGAATGTTCTTCTCACGCACGGGGAACACCGCTCCCTCATGCAGCACCTGCGCGCCCATGTAGCTCAGTTCGCGCAGCTCGTTGTAGGTTATGCGCTCGATGGTGTCGGGATCGTCAACTATGCGCGGATCGGCCATGAGTATGCCGGAAACATCCGTCCAGTTTTCGTAAACGTCGGCGTCCAGCGCCGCCGCTGCCAGCGCGCCGGTCACGTCGCTGCCGCCGCGCGTGAGCACTCGTATGCTGCCGTCGGGCATTGCGCCGTAAAAGCCGGGGGTGACTATCCTGCGGCCGGTGGCAAGGCGCTCAAGCTCCTCGTAGGAGCGCTCCTTGTCGATGGTGCCGTCGAAGGAAAAATGCAGCCAAAGCTCCGCGTCGAGGAAGTCGTAGCCGAGGAAATCGGCCATGAGCTTTGCCGAGAAATATTCGCCGCGCGATACGAGCTTATCCTTGGATATGCCGGCCTCGATCTCCTCGCGCAGCGCGGAAAGCTCGGAGTCGATATCGACCGAAAGCCCAAGCTCGGCGCAGATCTCGCGATAGCGGTCGGCGATCATGTCGAACACCGGATCGCAGCTGACGCCGTACTTTTTGTGCGCATGGCACAGATACAGAAGATCCGTAAGCTTGTGATCGTCCTTAAAGCGCTTGCCGGCCGCGGAAACGACGATGACCTTGCGCGCCGGGTCCGCCTCGATGATGGACTTGACTTTTCTGAACTGCCCGGCGTCCGCCATTGACGAGCCGCCGAATTTTGCAACCTTTAACATTATAATTATATCAGCCCGGCTATGAACACTCCGGGGTCTGCCTCCTTTGCCTTTGCTGCCCATGCGTGCATTTTCGCAACGGGAACGGGCATCGTTACGACGCCCTCGCCGCATTTTTCGGCCTCGATCGAGCTTAAAAATTCGTCGCTGCCGGAAAGACGCACATAGTAGGGGTGAGAAGCCGCGTTGTTGTCAACGGGAACGTCGCGCACGAGCGAGGTGTAAAACTCCTTCACGCCGCCGATTATGTCGGCGCAGTCGGCCACGGCGTTGTACGCGGTGGGATAGCGCCCGGCGCCCTGACCGTAGAAGCTCTCCTTGCCGGTAAGCTCCGTGACGAAGGAAATGACGTTGCGATTTGTCGAGACCGCAGCCTCAAGCTCGCCCGAGGGCACAAAGCACGGCTCAACATAGCAGCTCACGGCGCCCGATGCGCTCTTTTCGCCGAAGGCGAGCATTTTGCAGATGCGCGATCTGCTCTCGGCCGCGGCAATGTCGCAGGATAAAATGCTGCGGATGCCGAACACGGGAACGTCCGCTTCCGAGAGGCAGGCATCGAACGCAACGTTTGCAGATATGACGGCCTTGCGCTGGATATCCAGTCCGTCGATGTCCGCGGAGGGGTCTGCCTCGGCATAGCCGAGCTTCTGCGCCTCGGCGAGGACCTCGGAAAAGTCCGAGCCGTCAGTGTGCATCGCGTCGAGGATGAAGTTCGTCGTTCCGTTCATGATGCCGCAGAACGACTGCACGCTGTCGAGCCGCTTTACGCGCTCGAGATTGACCAGCCACGGAATACCGCCGCCGACTGCCGGTGTGCAGCGGAACGCAACGCCGCATTCTGCCGCGAGCGAGACAAGCTCTTTATAATAATGTGCAACAAGGTGCTTGTTTGCCGTTACGACGTTTTTGCCGGCCTTCATCGCCGCCGCGACGTATTCAAACGCCGGCGACAGACCGCCCATGACCTCGACGACCGTATCGACCTCTTTATCATTTAATATAATGTTTATGTCCTTAACTGCCTTTTCGCCAAGCTCCGGCTTGTCCCTGCGTACGAGAACGTATTTGACCGCCATATCCGCGCGCTTATCCGCGATCTCCAGAACGCCGCCGCCGACAACTCCGCAGCCCAAAAGTGCAATGTTCATATCTTTACCGCCTTTATGTGTCTTTCAGTCAAAAACATATGTTTTTGAGCTGAGAACAATATAACATGCATATCAGCATTATGCAAGTCTTTTCTTCAAAAACCATGTAAAAAAGCAACAATAAGTCCACCGCAAAATAGGGCACAATGACGAAAATGCAATTCACGGGCAGAAAACTTGCAGAATCGCATCCTGCGGTTTTGCAACTACATGTAGTTTGAAATTCCTCAGCAAGGGGAAGATGTTGCAAAAACGCTTGAAAAAACGGCGAAAATTTAATTAAAAATACATTAGCTTGCGAAATTTTTTGCAAATTTCCAAAGTCTGAATTTCATTTTCGGACTTGAAATGCCGCTCCGGAGAGTGTATAATACATTCGTGATGAATTTTTACAGATGACATTATTCAAAACAGAAAATTCAGATTCAACAGGAGGAAAAAATCATGAAAAGAATAATAGCTATGCTTCTGGCTGTTATGATGGTATTTGCGCTGTGCGCATGCTCGAACGGCGGAGATAACGGCGGCACAGACGCAAAGGATGACGGCAAAGTCAGCCTCGACTTCGTGACCGGCGGCGAGCAGGGCACCTACTATGCCTTCGGCACCGTTCTGGCACAGCAGGTCTCCGACAAGACCTCGACCAGCGTCACCGCTCTGTCCGGCAACGGCTCGCAGGCAAACGTTGAGGATATTGCAGGCGGCAATGCTCAGCTCGGTTTCGTACAGTCCGACGTTATGAGCTATGCTTACAACGGCGAGAAGCTCTTCACCGAAAAAGTGACCGACTTCTCCGTAGTCGCAGCTCTTTACATGGAGCAGGTCCAGATCGTGACTCTCAATCCCGACATCAAGACCGTTGCCGACCTCAAGGGCAAGACCGTTTCCATCGGCGCAAAGGGCTCCGGCGTTTACTTCAACGCACTTGACCTCCTCGGCGCATACGGCCTGACCGAAAACGACATCAAGCCCGAGTACCTCAACTTCGGTGACTCCACCGACAGCCTCAAGGACGGCAAGATCGACGCAGCATTCGTCGTAGCAGGCGCTCCCACCCCCGCTGTTCAGGACCTGAGCACCGGCAAGCAGGTCTACCTCGTCTCCCTCGACAAGGATCACATCGACAGCCTGATCGCTTCCAACCCCTACTACAAGGAGTACACCATCTCCAAGGAAGTCTACAATACTCCCGAAGACGTCACCACAGTTGCTGTCGCAGCAGTAGTCATTGCTCGCAACGACGTTTCCGAGGCAGCTATCTACAACTTTGTTTCCGCTATCTTCAATAACATCAACGACATCGGCCACGCAAAGAAGGCAGAGCTGAGCCTTGACTTTGCTTCTTCCATCACCAACGTACCGTACCATCCCGGTGCTGCAAAGTACTTTGCAGAGAAGGACATCACCGTAAAGACCGCCTGATAAGTTTAACGGCAGCTTAACGGCAAACTATTGTATAATTAATGACTACGGCGTCTTGTGCGCCGTAGTCATTGCGCTAAAAAACACCCCGATACTTTGCTGAGCTCAGCGCTGCCGGGTTCAGCAAAGTATCGGGACGAAAGGATTGTTTTCATATGTCCCTGTTCAAGAAAAAGGACACAGAGGCTCCGGCAGAGGAGATAAAAGTTGACGGCTCGGCGGCATTCGGCGAGTTTGAGACCGTTTCTGCGGCAGAAGTTGACGAGGTCATGAAAAAATACGACCGCGAGTCGAACACCCGTATCTGGACCGGAGTTCCCAAGAGGGTCATCCAGTTCATCATGGCTCTTTTCTCGCTCTACTGCATCTATTCCACCCTGTGGAGCAATGCCTCGCTTGAGGTCCGCCTCATGATCTTCCTCGGCTGCGTAACCATCATGGGTTTTTTGTACTACCCCATGAGCAAGCACCACGCCAGGGAAAACTACATCCCGTGGTTTGACTGGATCATCATGATCGTCGGTGCAGCCTGCTTCTTCTATTACGCATTTAATTTTGACGCTATCATCAAGGTGCTCACGAGCGCATCGAAGATGACCCCGACCCTTACTGTTATCGGCATAATCGGCATTCTCTCCCTTGTCGAGCTGTGCCGCAGATGCGTCGGCATTCCCATCCTGTGCGTCGCCGGCGCACTGCTCGTGTACACGTTCTGGAGCATGCTCTCCAAGGGCATGGATCTCGAGCGTGTGCTCGGCCGTGTGATCTACACGCTGTTTTACGGCACCGGCGGCGTTATCGGCACCCCGATAAACGTTTGCGCAAAGTTCATCGTCGTGTTCATCGTCTTCGGCGCATTCCTTGAGCGCACCGGCATCGCAAAGTTCTTCATCGACCTTGCAAATAAGGTAGCCGGCGCTTCCTCCGGCGGCCCTGCAAAGGTCGCGGTCATATCCTCGGCTCTGTGCGGCATGGTTTCCGGCTCCTCGGTCGGCAACACCGTCACCACCGGCTCCGTCACCATCCCCATGATGAAAAAGACCGGCTACAAGCCCGAATTCGCGGGCGCAGTTGAAGCCGCGGCATCCACCGGCGGCCAGATCATGCCCCCCATCATGGGCGCGGCGGCGTTCCTGATGGCCGAGTATGTCGGCGTTACTTACGGCGAGATCGCGCTCAAGGCGATACTCCCGGCGTTCCTGTACTTTGCAGGCATATTCATCGCAGTCCACCTCGAGGCCAAGAAGCTCGGACTCAAGGGCCTTTCGCGCAGCGAAATGGTCCCCGGCAAGGAGCTTGCCGTCAAGAGCTATCTGCTCATTCCCATCGTTCTGCTGGTCGTTCTCGTCAGCCTGAACGTTTACACCATGCAGAAGGCAGCCGCACTGTCCATCATCGCGGCTATCGCGGTCGGCGTTATCAACAAGGACAGCCGCCTTACCCCGGAAAAGTTCCTTGAAGCGCTGGAAGCAGGCGGCAAGGGTACCATCACCGTCGCCGTTGCCTGTGCAATGGCAGGTATCATAGCAGGCTGCATCACCGTAACGGGCCTTGCATCCAAGCTCATCACCGCCATCGTCGCCCTGTCCGGCAACACCCTCATCATCGGTCTGTTCCTGACCATGATCTGCTGCATCATCCTCGGCATGGGTGTTCCCACCACGGCTAACTACTGCATCATGGCGGCAACCTGCGCTCCCATCCTCGAGAAGCTCGGCGTACCCACGGTCGCGGCTCACTTCTTCGTGTTCTACTTCGGCATCGTTGCCGATATCACACCTCCCGTCGCCCTCGCGGCCTACGCAGGCAGCGCGATAGCAAAGTCAAACCCGATGAAAACCGGCATCAACGCAACAAAGCTTGCTATTGCCGCATTCATCGTTCCCTATGTTTTCGCTTACAGCCCCTCGATGCTCTTCGTTGACGTCGAAAGCTGGGTCGATATCGTGACCATCTGCCTGAGCGCTATGCTCGGCATTTACGGCGTCGCAGCCGGACTCAACGGCTTTGTCAAGCGCAAGCTCAACTGGCTGTTCCGCGTTCTGTTTATCGTCGGCGGTCTGACACTCATCATCCCCGGCTGGAAGACCGACGCGATCGGCCTTATCCTCGTTGGCGGCATCACCGCTTATGAGTTCATTATGGCTAAGAAAGAGCAGAACGAGGCCATGGCATAAGGCGCAAAAACGTTTGACTTTTAAAAAAAACCTGCTATAATCACTGATGTTGTGTAGCAAAAAGAGCGTAAGTCCAAACCGGACTTACGCTCTTTTTATTTTTTCAGAGGCGCATTCACATCGTACCGATACGGTTTTTGCGGTAGCACGGTGTCGAGACTGCGTGCAAAACCGTATGTGCCACGCGCTACGTTAGTGCGCTGCTGAGTTTTGCTGCCCGGTTTGGCACTGCGGAGGAAACCGTGGCGTTTCGCACCCCATAATATTGTGCTATATTAGTGCAAAATTTGCGCCGCATCTCATTGGCTCACCTGTCAAGGGGAGCAGGCAGCTTTGCTGCCGAGGGGTTGAATTTAAGCAAACACCATAGCTATTAACTATCAGCTATTAGCTCTCCGCTGCGGCCACTGGTCGCTACAGCTATAGATTTGAGTGCAGGCAAAACCGTGGCAAACGGAACGGATAAATCCGTTCCCTACAAGGGTGCGGTGCAAAATTCAGCAGCGCACTTATGTAGCGCGGCAGTTTCCCGGTTTTGTCGGCAGTCTCGAACCGGGCTACCAGAGATAAATGTATTGGTAGCTGCGTCAATGCGCCTCTAAAAATGTATCCGTAGGTGCGTCAATGCGCCTCTAAAAAAGGAGGAAGTTTTTTGAGAAACAGAGAAATTAAATTGAAGCCGCTGGCGGCAAGCATACTGTCGCTTTCGCTTTTAACGGTAATGGCCGGTGCGGCGGTCGCCCCGGCGCTTGAGGTCATACGCCGGCATTTTTCCGACGCAAGCCAGCTCGAGGTGCAGCTTGTTGTGTGCATGCCGGCGCTGTTTATCGTGATAACGAATATGTTCTTCGGCCGCCTGGCCTCGCGCTTCGGCGCGCGCACGCTGACTATGGTCGGCCTTGCGCTTTACACGGTCGGCGGCGCTGCGGCAGGCTTATTCAATTCGATCTGGGCAGTGCTTGTCATGCGCGCGCTCGTCGGCGTTGGCGTCGGCATGATCATGCCGCTGTCAACCGGGCTTTTGACCTATTACTTTGCGCCGGAAAAGCGCGAGGGGCTGATGGGCCTGTCATCGGCGGCAAACCAGCTCGGGAGCGGTGAAACTTCCGTATTACCTCGCAGTCGGCGTGAGCGCGGCGTTTTTGCTGTTTACGCTCTGCGTACCGGGCAAAACAATGAATAAATAAGTATGATCGCCGGGAGCGCGGATTTTTCCGCACTCCCGGTTTTTTGCTGCCGCTTACGCCGCCGATTCCGCCGTTTTCAGCATGTCCCGGATGCTGACGCCGTAGCCCGAGGTCGGGTCGTTTACGAAAACGTGCGTCACCGCGCCGACGAGCTTTCCGTTCTGGATGATGGGGCTTCCCGACATGCCCTGAACGATGCCGCCGGTCTGCGCCAGAAGCTCGGGATCTGTCACCGTCAGCATGACGGTCGTGCCCTCCGCCGAGGAATACACCTTCTTGATCTCGATGCCGTATTCGCGCGTTTCCTCGCCGCTGAGCGTGCATCTTATCGTCGCCTTGCCGGTCTCAAACTCGCCGGTCTCGAGCGTCGGGCCGTCAAAATCGGCCTTGCCGAAGATGCCGCAGCCGCAGTTTATGCGGATATCGCCGAGGAATTTCGTGCAGTCGGTTTTGCCGTCAAGCTGCCCCGGCGCGCCGACCTCGCCGTGCACGATGCCGACTATCTGCGCCTTGTAGATGCCGCCGTCGCCGAGCGGCAGAGCCTCGCCGGTAGCCTCGTCGCTGATGCTGTGGCCGAGCGCGCCGTAAACGCCGGTCTCGGGGTCGTAAAACGTCAGCGTGCCGACGCCGCTCACGCCGTCGCGCAGCCAAAGCCCGAGCTTCCACGCGCCGTCGGCGTCCTGCGCCGGCGTGATGTTCAGCTGCTTTGCCTTGCCGCCGCGCTCGATCGTAACGGTCGTTTTGCTGCCGTCAAGCTGAGCCAGCGCCGTTTTGAAGTCCTGCGCCGTGCCGATGTCGGCTCCGCCAAGCCGCGTTATGACGTCGCCCTTTTTAAGCCCTGCCTCCGCTGCCGGAGAGCGCTTGCCGTTTGGCGTTTCGACCTCCGAAACGCCTGCCACCACAACGCCGTCGGTCGTCATGCGTATGCCGACGGCGCCGCCGCCCGGCACGAGCGATTCGGCAAACGCCGCCGCGCTCAGCACGACGCACAGCACCGCCGACAGCGCCGCCGCCATGATTTTTTTGATCGTCATATCTCACCTCCACACATAAAGTATGTGGTCTTGAGCGTAAAATATATTTCAGAACCGCACTTTAACTTTTACCTTTTTAGAGGCGCTTTTACACTCCTGCCAATACATTTTTTGCGTCAGCCCGACCGGAAGCTACTGGCAAAACCATAGCGAGCGGAACGGATAAATCCGTTCCCTACAAGCGACCGGTGGGCGCAGCGGAGAGCTAATAGCTGATAGTTAATAGGTTTTAATTCAACCCCTCGGCAGCAAAGCTGCCTGCTCCCCTTGACAGGTGAGCCAATGGGGTGCGGTGCAGAATTTAACACTTCACTAATGTGTGGCGGCAGTTTTTCCGGTTTTGTCGGTAACTTCGACACCGGGCAACAAAACGCTATGCCGCACTAACGTAGCGCGAGACGAATACGGTTTACACCAATGTCTCGATACCGTGACACCAGAGATATGCGTATCCGTAGCAGCCTAAAAGCGCTATTAAAAAAGGGGGTTTTATAATATGAAGGTTTTGAAGCTTGGCTCTGTCGGGCCGTCGGTGGAGCTTTTGCAGCTTGCGCTGGGGCGTGCAGGCGCTCGCTCGCTTGCGCCGGACGGCATTTTCGGCAACGCAACAAAAGCCGCGCTGCGCACCTTTCAGTCCGATAACGGTCTTGCCGCCGACGGCGTTGCAGGCCCTGCGACGCATCGCGCGCTCATGCCGTATTACACGGGCTTTGCCTCGCACCGCATCCATCGGGGCGATACGCTGTTTGCGCTTTCGCAGCTTTATAATGTGCCTCTGTCGGCGATCTTGACGGCAAATCCCGGCATTGCTCCGGAAAAGCTCGCCGTCGGAAGCTCGGTCGTCATTCCGCTCCCGTTTGATATTGTGCCCACAAATATCAGTTTTACATCCGCGCTCGTTTCCTATTGCGTGCGCGGCATCGCGGCGCGGTATCCGTTTGTGAAAACCGGGCAGATCGGGAAGTCGGTCATGGGCCGGCCGCTGTGGTATCTTTCGATCGGCGAGGGCGAAAAAAGCGTTTTCTACAACGCCGCGCACCACGCAAATGAGTGGATAACCGTTCCGCTGCTGCTTTCATTTGCCGAAAAATTAGCTCGTGCATATGCCGAAGGCGGAAAAATTTTCGGGCGCAGCGCGAAAGAGATATACCAAAGCGCGGCAATCTACATAGCGCCCTGTGTTGACCCGGACGGCGTTGACCTCGTAACCGGCGAGCTTACGGGCGGCGAATTTTACGACGGAGCAGTGCGCATCGCGCAAAACTACCCCAACGTGCCGTTCCCGTCGGGCTGGAAGGCGAATATCCGCGGCACGGATCTAAATCTGCAATATCCGGCCGGGTGGGAGCAGGCGCGGGAGAACAAATTCGCTCTCGGCGTTGTCGGCCCGGCGCCTGCCGACTATGTCGGCTCGTCTCCGCTGTCCGCGCCGGAGAGCCGCGCGATGTATGATTTCACGCTCGCGCTCTCGCCGCAGCTGACGCTGGCTTACCACACCCAGGGCGAGGTGATCTACTGGCGCTATCTCGACCTTCTGCCGCCGCGCGCGCGAGAAATCGCCGACACGTTTTCCGCCGTTTCGGGCTATGCCGCCGAGGAAACGCCCTTTGCCTCGGGCTTTGCCGGATACAAGGACTGGTTTATTCAAAATTTCGACCGCCCCGGCTACACGATCGAGGCCGGGCGAGGGATCAATCCTCTGCCGATCGGGCAATTTGACGAAATTTTCGAAGATAATTTGGGCATTTTGACACTTGCGCCTTTGCTGATCTGATGCAGCGGCGCTGTAATATGCCAAGCGTAGGCGGCTGTAATGTAAACAATCTCTGAAATTCCTTGATTGAACCGCTCCCGTGAGATATAATTATAAAATATTCTCAGCAAATTCACGGGAGGAAAGAATGAAAAAACGTATACTTAGCATGCTGCTGGTGCTTGCGCTGGTGCTGACGATGATACCGGCAAGCGCACTGGCCGAAACCATAAACGACGACAACGTTTTCCTCATGCAGAGCGGCAGCGGAAAATGTACGCTGACCTCGGCGGTCATGATGCTGCGCCGCCGCGCCATAATCGACGGAAACGCCGACTGGGAAACGATAACAGAGTCAACGCTCGGCTCGGTCGCGTGGATAAGCGGCACGGGCATGAGATATAACTACTCATACATGGGCATGTCCGTTGACGTTAAAAGCTATTCCGGCATGAGCGCCGCGGAGAAAAGATCCGCGCTGCTCGCCCTGCTGGACAAGCACCCCGAGGGCATCGAGATCTATGACGGCAGCATCCCCCACGCGGTGCTTTTGACCGATTACGACGCCGATACCGACACCTTCTACTGCGCCGACCCCGGCACGGCCGCAAAGCGCATCAAGCTTTCGCAGAGCTGGAACGCAACAAACCGCGGCTCGCAGGATAACGTCATTGCGAACATTACGCAGATCTGGTACATAACCAACAAATCCGGCGGCGGCCCCGGCCTTTTGACGGTCAAGCTCGACCCCAACGGCGGCGCCTGCTCCGAGGCAAACGCCTATGTCACCGCCGAGGGCACCGTGAAATCGCTGCCGACGCCCACGCGCAACGGCTACGCCTTCACCGGCTGGTTCGACGCCGCCTCCGGCGGAACGAAGATCACAAGCTCGTATAAATTCACAAAGGACACCACCATCTACGCTCAGTGGCAGCGCGTTCCGTGCATAATGCTCGACCCCTGCGGCGGCGAGTGCGACACGCTGTATGTCTATGCGACCATAGACGGCAAGATAAGCTCCCTGCCCACGCCG
This sequence comes from Firmicutes bacterium CAG:24053_14, assembly GCA_001916715.1. Taxonomy (GTDB): domain Bacteria; phylum Bacillota; class Clostridia; order Oscillospirales; family Oscillospiraceae; genus F23-B02. The sequence continues at coordinate 19,266 of MNSZ01000049.1, read as the reverse complement.
ACCATGGACGGCTTCCGCTTCCTCGGCTGGTATGACGCTCCCGAGGGCGGCAACAAGGTAACAACGAGCACTCCCGTTTTGAAGGATATCACGCTCTACGCTCAGTGGAAGGATACTACCATCCGCGGCGAATGCGGCAGCAACCTCAAATGGAGCCTCAACGAGGACACCGGAGTTCTGCACATCAGCGGCAGCGGCGAGATGAGCGATTATCACTCGGCCGACGGCCTTGAGTCGCCCTGGCATGACTATGCAGCGTCGATAAAGTCCGTTGTCATCGGCTCGGGCGTTAAAACCGTCGGCAACTATGCCTTTGCAAACCTCAAAAACCTTAGCTCCATTGAGATAAACGCCGAGCTTAAGCGCCTTGGAGACGGTGCGTTCTACGGCTGCACCGCACTGAGCGATGTTGAGGGCATCGAGGGCGTCAGGATCATCGGCAACGATTGCTTCCGCGGCTGCTCCGCTCTTTCGACCATAGGTATCCCCTCCGGCTGCACAAGCGTCGGAAGCTATGCCTTTGCAGGCACGGCGATAAAGAGCATATCCGTTCCCAAAAGTGTTTCGAACATCGGCGAGGGCGCATTCTCCGGCTGCAAAAAGCTCAGCTATGCCGAGCTGCCCTCCGGCATTTCGTCCGTGTCCGGCTCGCTGTTTTCCGGCTGCACGGCGCTCGAGGCGTTCTTCGTTAAGGACGACTCCAGCTACGGCGGCAGCGGCACGACGATCGAAACGAACGCATTTTACGGCTGCACCGCCCTGCGCGAGGTCGGCATATACAGCCGCGCCGACAGCCTGCGCATAGCAAAAAACGCGTTCTCCGGCTGCAAGGGCCTCAAGTCCGTGTCCATCGACTGCCGCAGTCTTATCCTTGACGACAACGCGTTCCCCTCGGCCGCGCAGATCGACTACATAAACATCTCCGGCGAATACGGCTATGTTGCGCCGAACGCATTCCAGGGCGTTTCGACCAGCCTCGTCTACCCGGCAAACGGCACGAAGTGGGGCGAGCACAAGGGCGAAAGCTACGGCGGCTCCCTTGTTTGGGAAAGCTACGATAACCATGTCCACGATTATAAGACCACCGTCGTTGCGCCGACCTGCTCCGAGCGCGGCTACACGATATACGAGTGCAAAAGCTGCACCGAAAAGTTTGAATCAAGCTATGTGCGCCAGCTCGGCCACAGCTTTGTAAACGGCGTGTGCTCGGTCTGCGGCATAAAAAACCCGTTCACCGACATTGACGCGCAGGGCAAACACGTTTACTACACCGACGCCATCATCTGGGCGGCGGAAAACAATATCACGAGCGGCTACACGGCAACGAGCTTCCTGCCCGACGGGCAGTGTACGCGCGGCCAGGTAGTCACCTTCCTCTGGCGGCTTGCCGGTCAGCCCGAGCCGACGAACTCCGAGAGCGGCTTTGCCGACGTCATGGATAACGCATATTACACGAAGGCCGTCACATGGGCTGCAGAGCGCGGCATAACAACAGGCGTTGACGACACTCATTTTGCGCCCGATGCCACCGTCACGCGCGCGCAGTTTGTGACCTTCCTCTGGCGCTATCTCGACAGGCCGGTTTACGGCACCTTCAATCCGTTTACCGACGTTTCGTCAAGCAGCGTCTTTGCCCCGGCGATACTCTGGGCATATGAAAACGGCGTGACCTCCGGCACTACGGCCACCACCTTTGCACCCGGCACTACGGCTACCCGTGCGCAGGTCGTGACCTTCCTTTATCGCACAAACAATCTGGAGAAGTAAAAATGAAAACCGCCGATGCCGATCGGCGGTTTTTTAGAAACTGGGAGAGAAGATATGAGAAAGAGAGTGATGAGCCTTGTCCTTGCGGCGGTGATGCTGCTCGGACTTGCCCCGGCGGCGCTTGCCGACTCCGGGCGCAGCCGGCGCGAAAGCTTCATGAGCGTTGCCGAGTCGCAGCTCGGCTACCGTGAAAAATTCCAGAACGGCACAAAGTACGGCTCGTGGTACGGTCTGCCCGGACAGCCGTGGTGCGCAATGTTCGTAAGCTGGTGCGCACGCTATTCGGGCGTGCCCGAAAGCATTATACCGAACTTTTCCGGCTGCTTCGGCGGCGTGAAATGGTTCAAGGAGCACGGCCTGTGGCGCACGAAGGAGTACACTCCGCAGGCAGGCGACCTGCTGTTTATCGACGCGCTTGAAGATAACGGTAAGCGCGACGGCCTTGCCGAGCACGTCGCCATCGTCGAGCGCGCAAGCGACACGACGATATACACCATCGAGGGCAACAGCATAAACGACATGGTCGAGCGCCGAGAAAGACCGCGCGACGACTCCGTTCTGGGCTACGCTACGCCTCAGTACGGCACGATAGGCTCGCCATCGGGCACGATATCGGTATCCGGCGCCGTCGTTCCGAGCGGCACCCTCAGCGGCGAGGATTTCAGTATAAGCGGCACTGTCCGCTCCGGCAGCACAATAACCTGGCTGTATGCCGATATCCGCAACCTGGACGGAGACTATTTCTCCTGCGTGCAGACATCCCCCAAGAGCAAGACTGCCGATCTCTACGCTCTTAACGGCAAGCTCAGCTTCTCCGCACTCGGCCCCGGCAGCTATGAGCTGTTCATCGAAGCGGTCGACGAAAACTATAACTACATGCAAAAGAGCTATCCCTTCAAGGTCTCGGCGACGGACATCTGCCCCGACGGCAGGCATGCCGACTATGCCGAGGGCATACAGTGGGTAATCGACGAGGGCATATCCAACGGCACGAGCGCCGCAAAATTCCTACCCGATGAGCAGTGTACCCGTGCGCAGGTCGTGACCTTTATCTGGCGCGCGGCAGGCCGCCCGGCGCCGAAGAGCGGAACCTGCACATTTTACGATGTTTCCGACGGCAGCTATTGTGCCAAGGCTGTGCAGTGGGCGGTCGAGCAGGGCATAACGAAGGGCGTCTCCGCAGGGTATTTTGACCCCTACGGCAAGGTCACGCGCGCGCAGTTTGTTACTCTTCTGTGGCGCTATCTCGGGCAGGCCGAGCCGGGCATCGAAAATCCCTTTGCCGATATCTATGCCGGCACATTCTGCTATCGCTCGGTGCTGTGGGCATACGAAAACGGCGTGACCACCGGAACGGGCGAGTATACGTTCTCGCCAAACAGCGTCGTAAGCCGCGCCCAGGTCGCAACGTTCCTTTACCGAGCACTGGATCAGGCCGAGAAGCCCGTTGATCCTGTTGAACCGGTCGAGCCTGTAGAACCGGAACCAACGGAGACTGTCGAGCCGACGGAGCCTCCTGCCGAAGCTGCATAAAAGCAAAACACCTTGCGTCATGCGCAAGGTGTTTTTTGATAGGATTTATGCCTCATCGGGAAGCGCGTCGCTGCGGAAAAGCAGGGAAATGCACCAAAGCGCGGCGAGGCCGACAAGCGTGTATATCACTCGGCTGACTGTCGCCGTCTGTCCGCCGCAGATCCATGCGACGATATCGAATTTGAACAGGCCGATGCTGCCCCAGTTGATGCCGCCGATTATGGTCAGAATAAGTGCGATGCGGTCGATTATCACTTGCAAACACTCCTTTCCCACTCAGTATTCCCGATAGGAAAAGAATTATTTGCAAAAATTTTTCCATTCGACAAAAGCAGTGCTTTTTCGCTCTTTACAAGGCCGCGCGGGCGATGTATTATCTAAGCACAGCTTATCCAATAGGTCTTGCAAAGCAAGGCCGCGGCTCATATCTTTATCCCACAACCCTGTTTATGCAGGCCGCTTGCCGGCCTGCTCTTTTTATTGCCTTGCGGCGGCCCGGTCAAGCCTCCCGCTGACGATATCCGCAAGGCGGTCAATGCCGCACAGGGCAAAAAGCTTCTGCCGCAGGAACTCTATAAGCGTACACACGGCGTATATTGCCGCCGCGCAGCCAAGCTCGCACGGAATGACGAGCGCCGCATTGAGACCGGCGATAAATGCAAAACTGTCCGCTATGTAGTTTGCCAAGATAAACGGGCTTATGTGGATAAGATACACGCCGAACGAGGTCGAGCTTAAAAACTTTGCCGCGCCCTTGAAGCTTTCGCCGACCTGAAGGCGGCAAAACGCGCACAGCAGCGCGACCGAGCACAGCAGCACCGTCGGCGAAACATAGCTTATAAGCGTCTCGCTTTCCGCACCGAACACGAGCTGCCACAGCAGCATCACGGCGATCGAGGCAAAATATAAAAGCACGAATGTTTTTCCGCTCGCGCGCTCATACAGCCTGTCGAGCTTTATGCATGCGCCGATGATGTACAGTGCCGCCAGCCAGAAAAAGCAGTATCCTGCCGAGAGCGGGATAACGCCCAGCGGCCTGAAGGTCGGCAGCAGCGACAGAAATACAAACACCGCGGCAAGCAGCGCGCCTCTTGAGCGCTTGTCGAGCGCATGCAGCATTGCATTTATAAACGGCATGAAGAAAAACAGCACGAAATACGCCGAGAAGTACCAGTATTTTGACGTGAGCACAGGGAAAAACGCCGATACGATATCTTTGATCCCGACCGCACCGGGAACGGCAAAGTACCACACAACAGTCGTTACCACGGCATAGAACGCGACCTGAAGCCAGAGCGATACGATGCGGCCGGGTCTGAATGCGCGCTCGGCCATGAGAAAGCCCGTCGCCAGAGCAAAGCAGTCAACGCAGCAGTAAGCCGCGGTCATCATGCCGTCGGTCAGCCACCACTGTGCAGAGCCGGGCACGCTGCTGTCGAATGCTGTGCCGAGTGTGTTGACATGCAGAACGACGACGAGGAACATCGCCAGTGCCTTGAACAGGTCAATGCCGTACAGCCGCTTATCGTTCATTTTTCTGCCCTGCACTTTGCTGCGGCGAGGATGTTTTTCATCAGTCTCGCGCGCGTCATCGGGCCGACGCCGCCCGGTACGGGCGTTATGAACGCCGCCTTCGGCTCGACCTCGTCAAAGCACACGTCGCCAAAGAATTTGCCGGTCTCGGGGTCACGGTTCATGGCGACGTCGATAACGGCTGCGCCGTCTTTTACCATATCGCCGCGAATAAGCCTCGGCGAGCCTGCCGCGACGATGAGAATATCCGCCTGCCGCGTAAACGACGCAAGATCCCGAGTGTGCCGGTGGCAATATGTCACGGTTGCGTCGGCGTTGAGCAGCATAAGCCCCATCGGGCGGCCGACGATGTTGCTGCGTCCGACTATGACGCAGTGTTTGCCGTCGGGCGAAATGCCGTATTCGTGCAGCATATCCATTATCCCGGCCGGCGTACACGGCATAAGCGTACCCTCGCCCGTGACCATGCGGCCGACGTTTATCGGGTGGAAGGCGTCCACGTCCTTTTCCGGCGCGATCGCGTTTATCACCGCACGCTCGGATACCTGCTCCGGCAGCGGAAGCTGCACGAGAATTCCATCAACGCCGTCGTCGGCGTTGAGCGCCGCGATAAGCCGCAGAAGCTCTGCCTCCGACGTTGTGGCCGCGAGGTCATATCGGCGGCTGTCTATGCCGCACTTGAGGCAGTCGCGCTCCTTATTGCGCACATATATCTGCGATGCCGGGTCGTCTCCTACCAGCACCGCCGCAAGGCAGGGCCTGCGGCTCATCGCCGCCGCCTCGCTTTTCACCTCCTCGCAGAGCTTCTCCGCGAGCTTTTTTCCGTCTATCAAAACTCCCATATTTTTAGTAGCGCCTTGGCGCACTCCTTATACGTTTATTGCGTGAACCCGGTTCGGAACAATGGTGGAAACCATGCTGTTCCGCACTCCGGGAGCACTCCTTATACGTTTATTGCGTGAACCCGGTTCGGAACAATGGTGGAAACCATGCTGTTCCGCGCTCCGGGAGATTGTGCTATATTAGTGCAAATTTCATCTGCACCATGTAGGGAACGGGTTTATCCGTTCCGTCTTTTAGTAGCGTTTTGGCGCTTCTCCTATACATTTATTGCGGCTTCCCGACCGGAAACTGCCGACGAAACCGTAAAACTCTCGCGCTACGTTAGTGCGCTGCCGGATTTTGCGGCATCCCATAGTAGGAGCGAGCATTGCTCGCCCGTTTGCAATGGCCTTGCCGGTACCCACAGGTCGGGATACCGCAAAAACCGAATCGGTACACCATAATTATTCATCATTCATTATTCACTCTTCACTGCGGCCAAAGGCCGCTTTACTCCGGGTCGAGGTCATAGCTGCTGAGGTCTATCCTTATCTCCGTGCCCTTGCCGGGGGCGGAAACGGCGGATATCTCGTGGCCGAGCTTGCGGCAGACACGGCGGCAAAGATACAGCCCGAGTCCGCTCGCACGCAGGGCGGCACGGCCGTTGAGTCCCGTGTAGCCCTTATCGAAAATGCGGGGCAGATCCTCGGGCGCGATGCCTATGCCCGTGTCGCGTATGCACAGTGTTTTCGGCTCGGCAAGATATATCCTCACGCTGCCCTCGCGCGTGTATTTAAGCGAATTTGAAAGCACCTGCTCAACAACGAAGGCCAGCCACTTCTCGTCGCTGACGACGCTCGCGCCCGACGGCTCAAGCTCAAGGCTCAGCCGCTTTGAGATGAACTCGCCGGCAAATTTCTTCACCGAGCGGCGAATGAACGGGTCAAGCTCAAACTCGCGGATGACATAGTCGCTGCTTTCGGAATCGAGGCGCAGGTACACAAGCGCCATCTCGACATACCGCTCGATGCGCCCAAGCTCGGCCGACAGCTTGCGCGACTCCGGCGAGTCGGAGCCTTCAAGCGTCAGGCGCATGGATGCGATCGGCGTTTTTATCTGATGCACCCACACGGTGTAGTAATCGAGCGTGTCGCTCCAGCGGCGGTGAGCGCTGCGGCTTATTTTTTCGCGGCTTTCGGCCAGAAGCGCGATAATCCGGCGATAGTCGGCATCGTCTATGCTCCTTGCCGGAGGCAGCATCTTCTCCTCTGCGGCGGTTATCTCCGTGAGCGCCATGAACTCGGCGTGACGGCGTTTTGCCTGTGCAAAGTCGCGTATGGCGAATACGGCCGCCAGCACAAGGCACAGCAGCGCAGGATACGCCACCGCCAGCAGCGGCAGCCCGTAAAGCGCAAAGCTTGCAAGGAATATCGCCGCTGCAAGCACCGACGCCGCGATAAGCCGCGCATGCTCTTTTAAATATTCGCCAAAAAGCTTCATTTTATCACTCCACGATGTAGCCTACGCCGAATTTCGTCGCGATAAAGCCCTCAAGCCCGGCGGCGTCGAGCTTTTTGCGCAGTCTGCCGACGTTGACGGTCAGGGTGTTCTCGTCCACGAAGCTGTCGTTCTCCCACAGCTTTTCCATGAGCTTTTCGCGGCTGACGACCTTGCCGCGGCTCTGCATAAGGCACAGCAGGATGCGGTATTCGTTTTTGGTCAGCGCAATGCTTTTCCCGTTGTAGGAAAGCGAGTTATCGTCTGTGTTGAGTATCGCGCCGCGGTGCTCAATGATGGGCATGCCCGGCGCAAAATCATAGCTGCGGCGCAAAAGCGCCTGTATCTTGGCCATGAGCACGCTGCCGTCAAAGGGCTTTGCTATGAAATCATCCGCGCCCATGCTCATTGCCATGACGATGTTCATGCTGTCGGCCGCCGAGGATATGAATATTATCGGCACTTTCGACACCGCGCGGATCGCGCTGCACCAGTGATAGCCGTTGAAAAACGGCAGGGTTATGTCCAGCAGCACAAGGTGCGGCGAAAAGGCGGCAAACTCGCCCATAACATTGCGCAGATCGTCCGCACAGCGCACCTCAAGTCCCCAGGCCTCGGCCTGCCGCTTTATGCCCTCGGCTATGCCGGGGTCGTCCTCGACGATAAAGATACGGTACATTTATTTTCCCTCGAATATCTCTTCGGCAAGCTCGGCCGCATCCTCGACGCAGCCGCGGCACGGACGGAGCACAACGCCGGTGTCGCGCCCCTTGAGTTCGCGGCAGAACACCGAGCCGTTTTTCGCCTCGAATCTGCGCAGAAGCTCGGCGGCCTTGTCCGATGCTTTCCCATCGAGCACAGCGGGATCGTCCTCGTTGAGCTGACCGCTTGCCATGTTCATCGCGGCAACAGCGCCCAAAAGCGCGCCGCAGTATTTGTGTGCGCCGCCGCCGTAGCGGCGAGTGAGCGCCTTCATCTCGTCCTCGCTCACGCCGGCCTTGTCGCAGAACGCGCAGCCGACGGCCATCGCGCAGTTGCAGCCCGAGGCGTGATACTGCGCGGCAAGCTCCTTTTTGCTCATAGCTTATCCCTCCGGTATTCTTTATAATAATATATCATAAACCATAGTCATGCCTCTGTCAAACGCCATATACTCAATAGGTTTTTGTTGACACAGAGCTTTATACATAATATACTAATTGTAATGATAAATCTTGGACGAACTAATGATTTTTTAATAATTGGGAGGAAAAATGAAAGACTTAAAGCACCTTATCTACTTCGAGCATCTGCTCGACGAGGCGGCAAACGAGCTCGTCATGCAGGCCGTGTCGGAGGGAAAGCATGCGGTGGGCTACACCTGCTATCACATGCCCGAGGTTTTGCTCAACCTTGACAACTGCTTTTCCGTCCGAATGAGAGCGCCGCGCACAGGCTCGCTGGAGATATCGACCTACTACATGACAAACTATCTGTGCGGCTACGCCAAGGCGCTTGTCGAGCGCGGCATCGAGGGCGGCTATAACTTCCTGTCGGCGCTTGCCGGCGGCGAGACATGCACCGAGATGAACCGCACGCTCGAGCATTTTGAGGTCTTGCAGCTGGTGAAGAACGAAAATTTCTTCGTGTCCTTCATCGATGTGCCGTTCAAGGTCACGCCCCACGGCCTCGAGCACTACAAAAACCAGATCACCAAAAAAGTCCTTGAGCCGCTGCACGAGAGATACGGAACGGACATTTCCGATGCTTCCATACGCAAAGCCGTTGCCGAGCACAACGAGGTATGCCGCATCATAACCGAGATCGGCGATATGCGCAAGCTCGCGAACCCGCCCATAACGGGCTATGAGTTCCACGTTCTGTGCCTTGTTTCCTACTGCTGCCCGAAGGCGCTTATAATCGATAAGCTGCGCGAGACGCTCGAGGAGGTCAAAACTCGCGTTCCCGACGCAAAGCCTGCGCATCGCGCGCGCGTCGTGGTCGTCGGAAGCGAGATCGACGATCTTGACTTCACGCGCACCGTCGAGCAGTCCGGCGCGCTCATCGTTGCCGACCGCTTCTGCTTCGGCTCCTTCCCCGGCAGGCAGGAGATCGTTCTCAGCGACTCCGAGCCTGCGCTCGACCAGATCTGCCGATTTTATCAGGAAACGAGCCAGTGTCCGCGCTATATGTCGCAGGATAAGGTCCACGGCCGATACGAATTTGTCGATAAGCTTGCAAAGGAGTACAATGCCCAGGGCATTATCTACGAGCAGATGAAGTTCTGTGAATTTTGGGGCTATGAGCGCGCGCTTGCCTCGCACGTCATGACCGAGCTGTATAATTATCCGACCGTCTGCGTTGACAGGGAATACACCGGCAACGCGTCCGGCCAGCTGCGCACACGCGTTCAGGCGTTTGTCGAGAGCCTCGAGATAAAACAGATCCACAAGGAAAAGGGAGGGCGCTGACATGGCAGGAAAACCGAGAAATCTTGGACTTAGCTACATAGATAAGACCGGCGTTCGCCGCTGGCGCGAGTGGCGCGGAATTAAGGACACCCTCGTTGACTACGGCTGGTGGTGCGTCATGTGGAAGGACATGATAAAATTTGTTCTCCAGTCGCCGATTCAGGTCGTCAAGGGCATTTTCCGCTATCGCTGGATGTTGACCTACCTCACGCTGCCGCAGTTTATCGACCGCCAGCTCGAGGGTATGCGCGGCGTGCAGCTTCGCGCAGGCCACGCGCTGTATGACATAATAATAAAGCACACCATCGATATCATTGCCGACTCCTTCAATGCCGATCAGAACATCGGCGGCAAAAAATCGCTTGCCGACCGCATCGTCTGCTTTGACGAGCTTGTTCCTACCGAGCTTATGGCAGGCTTCCCGAACCTCATCGGCATTCCCGTGCAGACCATACCCATCTTCCTGTCCTCTATGATAAATCAGCAGCTTCCGCCGGTGTATCTCGATGCGATAGAGAATTTCGGCGTACCTGCCGATGTGTGCCCTCTGCCGTCTGCCGAGGCCGGCGTTGCCGCCGAGGGCGATTTCCCGATCTTCGGCAAGTGCTTCATCGCCTGCAACATGCCCTGCGACGGCAGCATCATGACCACGTCGTTCCAGGATCGCTATTTCAAGCTGCCGACCTACTGCCTCGGCGTTCCGCTGCGCTATAACGACGATGTTGACGCGCAGAAGTACGCCGTCGAGGAGCTGCGCGGCTGCATAAAGTTCATTGAAGAGCACACCGGCGAGAAGTTTGACTGGGACGCCTTTGCCAAAGCTCTCGAGAGCTATAACGAGGTAACTCGTTTCCATCTCGACCTGTGGGAGATAAACCGCACCGATCATCCGCAGGTGACCGGCCCAACGCCGTGGCTGTACCGCATGTACACCTATCATCTGCACGGCGGCATGGATCAGCGCTTCAACAAGGCCGATAAAAGGGTCCATAAGCTTATGACCGACGCTTACGAAAAGCGCCTGCCGTGCTCGGCCGAAATGCGCCACAAGGCGCTTGTCTGGTCGTGCCCGGCGAACTACTACACCAATTTCTCCAACTGGCTCGAGCAGTGCTGGGGCATTGTATCCGTCATGGATATGGAAACGCATATTTCGCAGGTCATAATCGACACCTCCACGCCCGAAACTATGCTCGAGGGCGTTGCGCTGACCTATCAGCGCGCGACCATGCGCAAGCACACCAAGGGCGGCTATCGCAATGCCGTTGACGAGATGTGGTGCGTTGCCGAGGAGTATAATGTCGATACCATCATCATGTACGACCAGATATCCTGCAAGGGCATGGACGGACTTCAGGGCATTTTCGATGAACAGGCGCGCGAGAGAAACATCAATTTCATCTGGGTGCAGCAGGATCTCATGGATCCGCGCACGATCTCACGCCGCGATATGCGCCGCCAGGTCAACCAGTACATGACCAGCGTCCTGCGCGAAACGCCCGTCGATCCCACTCTCCTTGACTTCGACGACTGCGACGCTTTTTAGAGGCGATTTGACGCAGCTACGGATACGGTGATTTCCGGTGTCCCGGTGTCGAAGTTACCGACGAAACCGTAAAACTGCCGCCATACATAAGTGCGGTGCTGAGTTTTGCGGTCGCCCGGTTCGGAACAATGGTGGAAACCATAGCTGCCTCGCGTAACGTTAGTGCACCGCTGAATTTCGCGCCGCACCCTTGTAGGGAACGGATTTATCCGTTCCGCGTGCTACGGTTTTGACGGCAGTAAAATAGAATCGTAGGGGCGGCCATTGGCCGCCCGTTTTTTTAGAGGCGCATCAACGCTGATACCGATACGTTTGTTGCGTCAGCCCGACCGGGAACTACCGGCAAAACCATCACAACGGAACGGATGAATCCGTTCCCTACAAGCGACCGGGGGCCGCAGCGGAGAGCTAATAGCTGTCAACCCCTCGGCAGCAAAGCTGCCTGCTCCCCTTGACAGGTGAGCCAATGTGGTGCGCCCTAAAACTCAGCACCGCACTTGTGTTACGCGAGGCAAACACGGTTTTCTCCGCAGGTTCGAACCGGGCAACCAGAGATAAATGTATCCGTAGCTGCACCAAAGCGCCTCTGAAAAAGTGCGAGGCAAACACGGTTTTGTCGGCAGTCTCGATACCGGGCTACCGCAAAAACCGTATCCGTAGCTGCGCCAATGCGCCTCTGAAAAAGTGCGGGCAACCATGGTTTCGTCGGCAACTTCGACACCGGGCCACCAGAGATATGCATATCGGTAGGTGCGGTAAAGCGCAACTAAAAAACCTTGACAGGGGCGAGAAGTAGGGGTTATAGTTGCTGTACGGTCTCGAATCATACAGTTAAGCTGACGAGAGTCGAACACGTATCGGCTCTCGTCAGCTTACAGCTCAGGAGAAGTATATGCAAAAAACGACGATAATACATAAGTACGCCGTTGCGCCGCTGCTTGCGATCGCGGCAATGCACGCCGCGGTGTGGCTGGGCTCAAAAAACCTGGCAGATTTCTCTCGCGCGTTTGACGTGACGCTCGGGCTTGACGCGCTGATACCGCTGCGCCCCGAGTGGGTGGTCATATATGTCGTAACGTTCCTGTTTTGGATGATGGGCCTTCTGTTCGCCGCGCGGCAGGATGAAGAGCTCTGTTTCCGCTTTGCCTCGGGCGTCATCATTGCCGAAATCATCTGCTGTGTCATATTCATCGCGTTTCCCAGCTGCATCACGCGCCCCGAGCTTGCTGTCAGCGACTTCTTTACAGGGGTGCTGTCGCTTGTGTATTTTTTCGACACACCGACGAACTGCTTCCCGTCGATGCACTGCCTGTTCGCCTATCTCGTGTTCCGCCAGTCGCTGAGCTCGCCCGGCGCAAAGCTGTGGTACAGGGTGTTCTGCGCCGTGTTTACGGTGCTCGTGTGCCTGTCAACGCTGTTTGTTAAGCAGCACGTCATCGCCGACGTTATCGGCGGCATATTCTTCGGCGAGCTGGCATTCGTTCTGGGACAAAAACTGCCCGTTTGGAAAATATTTATTAAAATCAATAAAAAACTCTTGCAATCTGCTCCATGATATGGTTTAATCTATATTATCAATGGGAAAAAGTATAGTTCTGAACAAAAACCGTAAAAATGGAGGGAAAATTATGACCAACACTCTTAAAAAGAATGCTGTTATGATTCTTGCGGCGGCGCTGGCAGCGGTTTTGCTTCTGGCAGTCGTTTTTGCTCCCGTAAGCCTTGCCGACAACAGCACGGCAGACAGCAGTGTAGCATCCGCAGTCGAAAAGACCCACGCGACCGTTTCCGCAAAGCTCGGCGAGATCAAGGCGACCGTCGGCGAGAAGGTCGGCGTTGACGTCGATAAGCTCGAAAACCTTTGGAATTACGGCGATAAGGTCGAGGCCGGCGTTGAGAGCGCGACCGATGATTTCGTCGGCATGCTCGAGGATATCGGCCGGGCATACGACAAGGGCGATGTCGAGGGCATACTCAATACCCCCAAGACCTTTGTTGACGGCCTCAAGGACTACCTCGGCAGCATTGCAGACTCCGTAAAGCCCTGATCGGTTGCAAAAAGTCTTGATGTAAATTAATGTAAAAAAGAGTGCAGACAGTGTCTGCACTCTTTTTTGTTTCGTCAGCTTACTCCATTATATAGATCTCAAACGTGCCCTTGGCGGTGACGGCGCCGCTGTCGTCAAAAACGCAGGTGTCAACGACGTTGACGGTGCGGCCGCGCTTTATTATTTGCGCTTCGCAGCGGAGCTTTTTGCCCTTGCCCGGGCGCATGAAATACAGATTGCCGCTGAGCGTTACGAATTTTCCGGCATACTGAGAAACAACGACTCCGGCGGCGATATCGCACATTGAATACACAAAGCCGCCGTGCGCCATGCCGAGAGGATTCATCGACTCGGGGCGAAGCTCGGCCTCGACTACAGCAAGCTCCGGCTCAATATCGGTAGCAAAAATATGATTATATTTATTAAATTCGCAGCGCGTATTGACTTCATTTATAAACCTCTGCTTATCCATAATTGTCCTCCGTAAAAATCATGGAAAGCATTATAAACTAAACGCCGTGCTTTGTCAAAATCAATTCGTTGCCGTCGATACGCGCCTGCACGGTGTCGCCGCGGCCAAGGCTGTCGGTAAGCATAAGTTCGGCGGCCTTATCCTCGATCATGCTGCGTATCGCGCGGCGCAGCGGACGCGCGCCGTATTTCTCGTCGTAGCCGCGCTCGGCGAGGAAATCCACGACCTGATCGGGCACGGAAAGCGTCATGCCCAGCGCCTTGAAGCGCTCGGCCACCGTCAGCAGCATGCGCTCGGCGATGCTGCGTATCTCGGCGCGGCTGAGCCTGCGGAAAACGATCGTCTCGTCGATGCGGTTCAAAAACTCGGGCTTGAAGGTCCGGCGCAGCTCCTCGTTTATGCGCGCGCGCATGAGCTGCGCCTCATCGCCGCCGTCAGGCGTAAAGCCCATGCGCGGCCGGCCGTCGCTTATCGACTTTGCGCCGACGTTCGAGGTCATGACGATGATCGTGTTGCGGAAGCTCACGACGCGCCCGGCGGAGTCTGTTAGTCTGCCGTCGTCCATGATCTGGAGCAGGATGCCCCACACGTCCTCGTGCGCCTTTTCGATCTCGTCAAACAGCACGACCGACCACGGCTTGCGCCGCACGCGCTCGGTGAGCTGGCCGCCGTCCTCATAGCCGACATAGCCCGGAGGCGAGCCGATGAGCTTGCTGACCGCATGCTTTTCCATGTATTCGGACATGTCGAGCCTTATCATCGCGTCGCTTTCGCCGAAAACGGCCTCGGCGAGGGCGCGGCACAGCTCGGTTTTGCCAACGCCCGTCGGCCCGAGGAACAGAAAGCTGCCTATCGGCCGGTCGGGGTCTGAAAGCCCCACCCTGCCGCGGCGGATAGCGCGCGACACGGCCGTGACGGCCTCGTTCTGGCCGATCACGCGGCGGTGGAGTATACTCTCCATATTGCACAGGCGCTTTGTCTCGTCGGCGCTGAGATTCGCCACGGGAATGCCCGTCCACATCGACACTATCCCGGCAATGTCCTCGGCCGTTACCAGACCGCCGCCGGAAACGCGGATGTGCGCGGCCGCCTCGTCGGCAAGGTCGATGGCCTTGTCCGGCAGGAAGCGGTCGTTAATATACCGCGCGGAGAGATCGACCGCCGCCGTGAGAGCCGCGTCCGATATCTTCACGCCGTGGTGCTTTTCAAGGCTCTGCCGCACCGCGCCGAGCATTTTCAGACTGTCGCCGCGCGACGGCTCGGCTATCTTCACCGGCTGGAATCTGCGCTCGAGCGCTGCGTCCTTTTCGATATGGCGGCGGTACTCCTCGGGCGTGGTCGCGCCGATTATCTGCACCTCGCCCCGGCCGAGCGCCGGCTTTAGGATGTTTGCCGCGTCGATCGCGCCCTCGGCGCTGCCCGCGCCGATCATGGTGTGCATCTCGTCGATGAAAAGTATCACGTCGCCGGCTTTTTTCACGTCCTTGAGCACCGCCTTGACTCTCTCCTCGAAGTCGCCGCGGTACTTTGTTCCGGCAAGCAGCGCCGGAAGATCGAGCGCCACAAGGCGCTTGCCGGCCATGCTGTCGGGCGCGTCGGAGCCTGCGATATAAGCGGCTATGCCCTCGGCCACGGCGGTCTTGCCAACGCCCGGCTCGCCGATGAGCACCGGATTGTTCTTGCTGCGGCGCGATAGGATCTGAACGCTGCGGCGTATCTCCTCGTCGCGGCCGATGACGGGGTCGAAGCTTCCCGAGGCGGCAAGCATCGTGAGGTCGCGGCTGTACTGATCGAGAATGCGCGTTTCGCTGTGCTTAACTGTAGCCTTCGGCTGCACTGGCGGCTGACTGCGCGGCTTGAAGGAGCCTGTTCCGAACACGGCAAGGATGTCGGTGTAGATATCGTTTACGCTCAGCCCTGCCGCGGCCAGCGCACGCGCGCCGCCGCAATCGGGCTGCCGCAGTATGCCCAGCAGCAGATGCTCCGTGCCGATATAGCTGTGGCCTAAGCGCGCGGCGTCCGATGCGGCCTTTTCGATCGCCTGCCATGCGTGCTTTGTGAGTCCCTGCGTCGGAACTCCCGGCTCGCCGGTGCCGTTTGCGCGGCTTATAGCGTCCTTCAGGCTGTGCTCGCTCAGGCCGCGGTCGCGCAGTATTCTCGCGCCGAGTCCGGCACGCTCTCGCAGTATGCCCAGCAGCAAATGCTCCGTTCCCACATAGCTGTGGCCAAGGCCGAACGCGGCAAGCCGCGCCTGCTCGATCGCGCCCTCGGCCTTTTCGGTGAATTTCTCGTTGTTCTTCAAAGTTTCGTTCCCCCTTGGGTAAGCTGACAGGCGAAGCATCTGTCATCTGTGCTTTTCGAGATATTTTCGGCTTCCTTTGGTGCAGGTGGGCCGGCGCCCATCAAGACAAAAAAAGCGAAAACAGCCGAAAGGGCGCGCTGACAGGCGATATGGGTTCAATTCTCGTCAGCTTATATTTTAGTATATCGGCCGCGCCGATACTGTCGTATACGGGATTATTGCCAAATTGCAAAAATAATAGTTATTAACTGCAAATTTACATTTGCATTTTTGCGATTATGTGTTACAATGCACTTGCAAGACATAGGCAAAGACCTGATTTCCTATTGAGCAAATTTCTTATGGAGGTTACATCATGGCTTTTGTAATTACCGACGAGTGCCTGTCCTGCGGTGCATGCGCAGCTCAGTGCCCTGCCGAAGCTATCTCTATGGGCGAGCTTCACTACGAGATCGACCCCAGCAAGTGCCTTGAGTGCGGTGCGTGCGCAGCTCAGTGCCCCGCAGAGGCAATTGAGGGCTAAGTCCCAATCGAGAAAAAAACCGAGAGTACGGTTCGTCCGTCCTCTCGATTTTTTTCTTTTTTAGTGGCGCTTTGACGCAGTCACGGATACATATATCTCTGGTAGCCCGGCAGCGCAGACTGCGTCTGCTAAGTAATAAGTAAAAGGTAAAAGTGAAAAAGTTAGGTATTCGCCCAGAGGGCGAATGAATTTAAATCCGTGCCGCAGGCACACCGCAATTATTCATTATTCACTATTAATTATTCATCATTCATTGGGGCGGTCACAGACCGTCCTTTTGCCTTCCCCTGCGTAGCTTGAGGGGAAGGTGTCACCTTGGTGACGGATGAGGTGTTATTAAATCTGCGGTGCTAACCGCCACATTTTTTCAGTGGCGCTTTTTTAGAGGCGCATTCACATTGTACAAATACATATATTGCGGTATCCCGACCGGAAACTGCCAACTAAACCATCACAGCGGAACGGATAAATCCGTTCCCTACGACTATAGATTTTGGTACAGGCAAAACCGATACATATGTCAACAATGTAGCGCCTACGGCGCAGATATATTTACACCTCATCTGCCGCAAGCGGCATCTTCCCCTTAAGCTCCGCAAGGGGAAGACAATGGGGTGCGGTGCAAAATTCAGCAGCGCACTTGCGTTACGCGCGGCAGCCACGGTTTTGCACGCGCCCTCGACACCGGGTTCACGCAATCACCGTATCCGTAGCAGCCCCAATTCGCCTCTAAAAATAAGTGTTTATAGAATTTTTCTTTTTTGTTCATGCCTTTGTCATAAAGAATGTGTATTATAAACTCACAAGATCGAAACGAGCAAGGACGGAGGCCGTCATGGACGATAACAGAGACAAAAGAACACATGCTTCGTCCGACGACACCGGAATTGACGGTGAGTATCACTTCGTGCGGCCCGAGCAGCGGTTGTATGAGGACGCGGAATTCGTCCCGCAGGATGAAGCGACCGAAGTGCCGAACTACTACGCTCCCGAGGAAAAGAAGCCTCGCGAGAAGTCGGGCAGCGCACATCGCAGCGGCACACTGAAAACGGCGTGTCTGTGCCTTGTGTGCGCACTCGTCGGCGGCCTTGCCGGCGGCTTCATTTCATGGAACGCAGTCAAGGGCAGCATCGCGGCCGACGCGCCGACCGGCGATACCACCAAACCCATCGTCAGCACGACCAACATCAAGAAGGTCAGCACCGAAACCGCCTCGGCAAACGAGATATACGAGCTCGGCTGCCGGCAGACAGTGGGCGTTTCGCTTGAAAGCACCTATGCCAACATATTCGGCCAGCGGAGCGCAAGCGCGGTCGCCGGAACCGGATTTGTAATAACCGCCGACGGATATATACTGACGAACTATCACGTTATCGAGTCGGCACAAGAAAGCGGCTACAAGGTCAGCGTCCTGTTCAAGGATAAATCGAGCTACGAAGCCAAGATCGTCGGCTTCGACGAGGACAACGACGTTGCCGTGCTGAAGATCGACGCATCGGATCTGACTCCGGCCACGATCGGCAACAGCGACGATATCGCCGTGGGCGACAGTGTTTTTGCCATCGGCAATCCGCTCGGCGAGCTTGATTTTTCGATGACCTCCGGCCGTGTCAGTGCGCTTGACCGCAGCATCACGACCGACCACAGCAGCGCCCCGATAAACATGTTCCAGTTCGATGCCGCCATCAATTCCGGCAACTCCGGCGGACCTGTTTACAATGAAAGCGGCGAGGTCATCGGCATTGCAACGGCAAAGGTCGGCTCCTCCGGAGTTGAGGGTCTGGGCTTTGCGATCCCGATAAACGACGCAGCCGATATCGCAAACGAGCTCATCACCAAGGGCTACGTCAGCGGCAAGGCTTATATGGGCGTCAACATCGACAACCGCTACACATCAATGTATGCGCAGTACTACAACATGCCCGAGGGCGCGTATGTGTACAACGTCGAATCCGGCGGATGCGCCGAGAAATCGGGGCTGGCTGCCGGTGATATAATCACCGAAGTCGGCGGCGAGGCCATCGGAGGCTACTCTGACCTCAATGCCGCAGTCAAAAACTTCAAAGCCGGTCAAAGCACCGACATCGTCGTCTATCGCGGCGGCGAGTACGCGACGCTGAATATCACCTTCGACGAGTCGAAGCCCGAGTCCGGGACGAACGGCGTCAGCGAATTCGGAGCCTCCGGCATTCCGAAGCAATAACCACGCTATGTTTCTTCTCCTTTATCGGGAGGGTTCTCTCTCTTCCTCCCGACATATATCCTCTCTATTTCTCCAAAACAAAAGGCCGCAGCTCAGGCTGCGGTCTTTTGTTTTTTCTTTTTAGAGGCGAATTGGGGCTGCTACGGATACATATATCTCCGGTTGCCCGGTTCGGAACGTTGGAGGAAACCGTGACGTTTCGCGTAACGCAAGTGCGATGCTGAGTTTTGCACCGCACCCCATTGGCTCTCCTGTCAAGGGGAGCAGGCAGCTTGCTGCCGAGGGGGTTGAATAAAAGCCTATTAACTATCAGCTATTAGCTCTCCGCTGCGGCCAACGGTCGCTCGTAGGGAACGGATTTATCCGTTCCGCTCGCTATGGTTTTGCCAGTAGCTTCCGGTCGTGCTGACGCAATAGCCGTATTGGTATCGGCGTAAAAGCGTCACTGAAAAAACGGATTTATCCGTTCCGCCAGAGACGAAAAGTCAAGGACTTTTTCATCAAATTCAAAAAGAAGTCACATTTTGCGGACTTCCTCACGGAGCAGACGCTTGATTTTGTCCTCCATCG
>MNSZ01000036.1:1895-4952 GCA_001916715.1 Firmicutes bacterium CAG:24053_14 | reverse complement strand
GGTCACGCTTACAAACTGCTCCGTCGAGAATGTGACGATTGAGGCGAAGGGCTCTGTCGGCGGCCTGATCGGTCACGCCGGTGCGAATCCCGCCACCTACCACACCATCACGGGCTGCACTGTAAAGGACAGCACTCTGAAGTGCACTGAGACGGGAAAGAGCTGGCGCGTCGGCGATCTAGTCGGCACGGCGAATGTCGGTCAGGTCACCGTTGACGCTGCTACTTCCGCAAGCCAGAATTTCTTGACGCAGGAAAATGCAAGCACCCAAAAGCCCGAAGACAGCATCTTCGGCCGTAAAGAGGTCGGCACAGACGGTCTTATGATCATTGGCAACAAGGTCGTTGCCGCCGGTACTGCTTACGGCGATATTGTTAACAAGAACGCCAACGAAGTGCTTGTGGAGGTTTCGAAGGGTCATTGGGTGAAGCCGAAAGAGGATACGGTCGCTATGATCGGGGCAAAGGAGTACCCCACCCTCACCGCCGCCATCAACGAAGCCAACACCGGCGATACCGTCAAGTTGGTGAACAACGTGACCGAAAATGTCACCATCCCCGCGGCCAAGACCATCACGCTCGATCTGAACGGCATGACCTTGACCAACGTGGATGATCACACCATTCTGAACAATGGTAACTTGACCATCATGGGAACGGGTAGGGTTGATAATATTTCTCACGCTAAAGGTGCGCTGTACAATAAGGGAACGGTTGTCATAAATGGCGGTACCTTTGATCGTTCTCGGGAAAACGGCATGAACAAAGGCGAGAGTGGCCAAAATTCTTGGTACACCATCAAGAACGTTGGCACCATGACAATCAATGATGGCGCGACCGTGCAAACTGCTGGGAACAATGCCGCTCTTGGTAAATTCTCCAGCCTTGTTTCTAATGGATACTTTAACGCCAACGACTACAACACTAATAAGGGGCTTGACCAGCCTATCCTGACGATTGATGGCGGTACGTTCCGCGGCGGTTTGAATACGATCAAGAACGATGACCGCGCAAAGTTAACGATCAATGGCGGTACGTTCAGCAACTATTATCAGGCCGTTGTTCAGAATCACAATATTGCAGAGATCACAGGCGGCACCTTTACTGCTGCAAGTGATGCTAACACAGAGACATACGGCATTTACAACTGTGGTTGTGGTGCTGGTATTGATCTTGGTACTCTTACCGTGTCCGGTGGTACGTTCACCGGTGCCACATATGCTGTTGCCGAAGTCAGCAGCCAAAATGCGATTGTGAACATTTCCGGCGGTCAGTTTGCTGGAACAAAGGCTGCGATTATTAAGAGCAGTACGTCTAATGCAACCATCGCCATCTCCGGCGGCAAGTTCAGCAGCGATCCGAGCGCTTACGTTGTGGGCAACGGCAACACCAACATCGTCAAGCGTGATGGCAGCGAGGGCGCTTATACCTACACGGTTCTTGCAAAATCCGGTTTGACCTCCGGCGTGTATCTGACAGACCCCTCCGGCGCTCTGGCAAACAATTACTATGTGAGCAGCACCGCGAACGGTGTCTGGACGGTCAGCTACTCTGCGCCCAGCTCCGGCGGCGGTTCCAGCTCTTCCTCCAGACGCTATGACGTCTCCGCGCCCTCTGTCAAGCACGGCGATGTGACCGTCAGCCCCAAGAGCGCCTCCAAGGGCGATACCGTGACCATCACCGTCAAGCCCGACAGCGGCTATGAGCTGGACACCCTGACCGTGAAGGACGCCAGCGGCAGCAAGATCAAGGTGAAGGACAAGGGCGACGGCAAGTTTACCTTTACCATGCCCGCCTCCAAGGTGACGGTTTCCGCGGAATTCGCTGAGATCGAGACACTGGACTTCGCGGACGTTTCCACCGACGCCTACTACTATGAGGCTGTGAAGTGGGCCGCCAAGAAGGGCATCACCGGCGGTATTGGCAACGGCCTCTTTGGACCGAACCAGCCTTGCACCCGCGCACAGATTGTCACCTTCCTGTGGCGTGCTGCCGGTAACGGTATCACCACAGGAACGGGCGATGGCAAATTCAGTCCTGACGCCACCTGCACCCGTGCCCAGAGCGTGACTTTCCTGTTCCGTGCCATTGGTAAGCTGGTCGATAGCAAGGCAGAGTTCAGCGATGTTCTTACCGATAGCTACTATGCAAACGCTGTGGCATGGGCGGTGGAGAACGGCGTCACAAACGGCATTGGTGATGGCCTGTTCGGGCCAGACAATAGCTGCACCCGCGCACAAATCGTTACTTTCCTTTTCAGAGCCTATCAGGGCAAGTAAGGCGAATCGGCAATCCAATAAAAAGCTCCCGCTGAGATCATCCTCGGCGGGAGCTTTTTACTCTGCACGGCAGGGAATTGGCGTGGAACATTGCTGCAATGCGAATACTTGACGTATATACCGAAAGCTGTTAGGCGCTCCAATGTGTTATGATAATTCTATCATACATATTGGAGCGCTTTTCCAGAAAGGAGTGTGCGATTTGGCGGAAAAGCGCAAAGATAGGAATGGGCGTGTCCTCAAGACCGGAGAAAATCAGCGCAAAAACGGCACCTATGAATGGCCTATGCCCTTGCGTTGGGGAAGCCAACCCTGCTGATCCACCCTAACACATGGAAAAAGAAATGGCTGAATGTTGACATGGAAAAAGAAATGGCTGAATGTTGTAAAACGTGAAGGCGAGTAGCATATTCAAAAATTTTATCCATCCTCATGCTTTAGAACGATTTACATTTTGCGAAGTTGCGGATATAATTATTATGAATCAATATGAAGCGAAAAACTTATGATGAGGGGCGCGCCCCTCATCCCGTGTGTACACACGGGATGATACCTCTCTGTGACCTGTGGACTTTGCCCGCTGCGGTCAGGCGGGCATGAACAAAATTTTGACCATCATACAAAGGAGGATACACCATGAAAAAACGCATCGGAAGTCTGCTTCTTATTCTGGCGCTGTGCTTTACGCTGCTGCCCACGGCAGTGTTAGCAGCGGACAGCAGCAAAATCTCAATTACAACAGTAGATGAGCTTTTGCAATTTGCAAAAGCTGTAGACAA
>MNSZ01000036.1:0-1830 GCA_001916715.1 Firmicutes bacterium CAG:24053_14 | reverse complement strand
TTAGTCAATGACAAAACTGCATCTGTATCATTTGAAGGGAAAACGATTTACTTAGATAATGACCTCGACTTATCCGGCTCCCAGTGGACTCCCATTGGAGATGGCAGTAACCATGAAAGATTTTTTGCTGGTACCTTTGATGGGCAACATCATAAAATCATGAATCTGTACCATCACTATACTGGGGACGAACTTGTTCGAAATGGACTTTTCGGAGTTGTTTCTGACGGTGGTACATTAAAGAATTTACTTGTTATAGACGCTGATATTGCCTCAAATGATGGTTCGTTACTTGCCGGCATTTTGGCAGATTGGGTCAATGGCGGCACAGTTGAAAACTGCTATACAAGCGGAAAAATAGAAAACAATGTTGGCGACAAGATGGTTGGTGGACTGATTGGTCAATGCACTTGGAGTACACAAGTAAAAGGTTGTGGCTCGGATGCTGCGGTTGTTAGTACAGAAGACAGTTTCGAGCATGCTGATACCGTGGGAGGATTGATTGGCCAGTGGGAAAACTCTGCGGACAGCTCGTCGATTACTGATTGCTGGTTTGGTGGTTCTGTTTCCTGCGAGAATATCTACTCAGCTGTGGGTGGTATTCTGGGTGCGAATTTTGATGAGAATCAACCCGGTGTGGATATTCAGAATTGTCTCGTTGCCACCAGAGAGATCCGCTGTGCAGAGCCGGGAAATATCACCTGGATTGGCGCAGTTGTGAATGGCCAAGTAACAAACTGCATCTGGCCGGATACCCCTCCTGATGGTGTAACGCTTGATGAAGAAACATATCCTGATAATAAAGGCAATTACTTAGCCGTTGTTAAGCTGGTGGTTGATTCGGATGCAGGTACTGCGGGTGCCGACCCGACCTTTAACCAGTCATCGTGCGGCACTGCTGTCTCCAACTTCACCTCCGCAGATGTCCTTGCTGGCTTGAAAAACAATGCCAGTGCGGACGTTGAATGGGTAGCCGGTATCAAGCACCCGACGTTCAGCTGGGACAAGTGGCATATTTCCGCTGACTACACCGCAGTCGATGCGGCTATTGAAAAAGCGAACGCTTTGAATGAGAACGATTACAGAGATTTTTCCGCTGTGAAAGCAGCCCTTGATGCTGTTGTCCGTGGCAAGAATATCACTGAACAAAGCGAAGTGGATGCAATGGCGAAGGCCATTGAGGACGCTATCAATGCTCTGGTTCGGAGAAGCTCCGGCGGCAGCAGCTCTCCCAGCTATTCCGTGACCACTCCCAGCAAAACGGAGAACGGCACTGTGACCGTTAGCCCGCGTTCTGCGGAAAAGGGCGATACTGTGACCATCACTGCGAAGCCTGACAGCGGCTATCAGTTGGATGACCTTACCGTGACCGACAAGAACGGCAATGAATTGAAGTTGACCGATAAGGGCAACGGCAAATATATCTTTACCATGCCCGCCAGCAAGGTCACGGTAAGTGCGACCTTTGCGCCGGAGAAATCCGCGGCTGACTATTTTGCCGATGTTCCCGCCAACAGCTATTATGCTGACGCGGTTTTGTGGGCGGCGAAGAACGGCATCACCGGCGGTATTGGCAACGGCCTCTTTGGGCCGAACCAGCCTTGCACCCGCGCACAGATCGTCACCTTCCTGTGGCGTGCTGCCGGTTCTCCCGAACCCAAGGCTATGAGCAGTTTCTCTGATGTTTCTGCGGACAGCTATTATGCTAAGGCAGTTGCGTGGGCGGTGGAGAACGGTATCACCACAGGAACGGGCGATGGCAAATTCAGTCCTGACGCCACCTGCACCCGTGCCCAGAGCGTGACTTTCCTGTTCCGTGCCATTGGTAAG
>MNSZ01000035.1 GCA_001916715.1 Firmicutes bacterium CAG:24053_14 | reverse complement strand
GATGATGGCCTGCGGCGGCAGCGTGGCCGCCGCCAAGGAGAAGGGCCTGCTGCGGTCCGAGGGCAAGGATTATGTGGTCAAGGACGGCGACATGATCTACTTCCGCTTCAACGTATAAGCATGAAAGGGACACGGTTAGGGGTGTCCAGTTAAGAAAACATTCTAAGGCGAGAGAGAAACGGTATAGCTTCGGCTATGCCGTTTCTTTCATTTTTGCCTGCTATCAAATACTTTGGACATTTCCAAAATCCCGATACCTTTGTAGTAGATATCTACCTCTTGCCTGCGGTTGATTTTGCTATGGGGATCGGTCGCCGCGTGAATGACGATCTTCTCAACGAACTCATGCAGGATACGGGGTGTCAGCTCCGGGATATCGGTGTACTGGCGGACAACGGACAGAAACCTATCAACATTGGCACTTTTGCTTTCTGCTTCTTCGATTTCCTCACGGAGCATTGCAGCCTGTGCCTGCAAGCCAGCCTGTTCCGCTTCATAGTCGGTGGACAGCTTGTGAAAACGCTCGTCTGTCAGCTTTCCGCTGATGTTGTCCTCATACAGCCGCTTGAAGATCATATCCAGTTCCGTGATACGCTTCTTACTTTCAGACAGTAGCCTGCGCTTTTGGGCAAGACCTTTATTGCGCTCCTTTACATCCATATCCATGACCATTTGAGCGAAGCGGTTTTCATGGCTTCTTGCGAAGGACACGATCTCCCGCAGATTTTGAAGGATCAGTTCCTCCAGGATAACCGTTCGGATGGAGTGTGGTGTGTTGCATACCTGCTTTCCCTTACGGTAACCAGAGCAGATATAATATTCTTGATCCTTTCGGAAACCGGTCGCTCTGCACTGGTACAGGATCGAGCCACAATCGGCACAGTACATCATGCCGGAGAACATCCCCATTTCGCCCATCTTTGTCGGACGGCGCCGTGACTGCCGCGCCTGCTTTACAGCCTCGGCAATGGCTTCTGTCCAGATAGGTTCATGGGTGTTCTCAAAGATGACCCATTCACTTTCGGGATTTTTAATTTTCTTTTTGCTCTTGTAGGACTTCTTTGTGGTCTTGAAGTTCACCGTATGCCCCAGGTACTCACGCCAGCGATCCATAATTCCCGCTATCGTGGTATTGTCCCAGCCATAGGGATCACCCTGCTTTTTTACATTACAAGGGATGCCTTTGCTTTCGTAGTAAGCGGCAGGAGTGAGGATTTTCCGCTCCCGCAGCTTTCGTGCTATCTGGGACGGTCCAAACCCATCCATAACATACAGCCCGATTTCATAGACCACATCGGCAGCCTCACGGTCAGGTATCCAATGTTTGCTGTCCTCCGGGTCCTTCATATACCCGTAGGGGGCACTGGTCGTCAAATGTTCCCCAGCGTTTCCCTTGACCTTCATAACGGCACGGATTTTCTTGCTGGTGTCTTTTGCATACCACTCATTGATGATATTGCGGAAGGGAGTAAACTCATTGTCGCCCTGGGTGCTGTCCACCCCATCGTTTACGGCAATAAAGTGAACATCATGCTCCGGGAACATGATCTCGGTATACATACCCACCTGCAGATAATCACGGCCAAAACGGGACATATCTTTGATGATGACCCGTTTGACGATCCCTGCCTCCACATCGGCGATCATCTCCTGGAAACCAGGTCGATTGAAGGTTGTTCCTGAAATGCCGTCGTCAATGTAAAAGCGGAAGTTGGTGTACCCGTGTTCAAGAGCGTACTTCTGTAAAATTTTCTTTTGGTTGATGATACTGTTGCTGTCGCCCTGCAATTCATCGTCACGCGATAAACGGCAGTACAAAGCGGTAACAGCTTCGACGCTCATAGCGTTGTAAGGGAATTGAAGCGCGGCAGCGGTGTTTGACTGATGAAACATAATAACCTCCAATCTGGCAGTCAAACACGGTATGAAGTTCTATCTTCATTCTACCGCGCTTTGTTGGTTTTGTCTGCCTATGGAGGTCAAATTGCAGCGGCTTTTTTTCGGACATCATCCTTGATAAGCCGCTCTATTTTAGAAACCACACCGTCTTTTGTTTGTTCCAGGAAGAACGAATTGACGGTGAAGGTTGTATTTCCAATTTTCTTTTCGCTCCGTACTGGCGGGGCGAATTTGTTTTCAAAGGTTCTATCTTCTTGCATAGATTGACCCCTTTCATTGTTTGCAAGTTGATAAGCAA
>MNSZ01000060.1:30511-31848 GCA_001916715.1 Firmicutes bacterium CAG:24053_14 | reverse complement strand
TGAAACGAGGACTCGCCTTTGCCTTGGCGCTGGTGATGCTTCTCTCCGTTGCCAGCGCGGTAGAGGTGCCGACAGGGGACGGAGGAACCTACCAGGTCTCCGCTTGGGCGCAGAAGGATGTGGCGAAAGCCTTGGAGCTGAGCCTGCTGAGTGGGCTGAAGAACGGTGACTACCGCCAACCGATCGAACGAGGAAACTTCGGGATGAGTGCTGCGAAGCTGGTGGCCCTGGCCTTTGACACGGACCTGGATACGTATTGGAATTTTGTGTCTCTCAAGGATGCGATGACTGGGAAGACGCAGACACCGATCTATACGCAGCTGGGTATTGGCGGCGGTCATGCTGGCGCGGGCCTATCGGTTGTATTCTGGTGAAATTCACGATGACGCGGAGCCGCTGACCTACGCAGACAAGGGTGAAATTGCAGACTGGGCCATGACCGACGTGCAGCTGATGACCCACTTGGGGATCATGAACGGCGTGGGGGAGGACAAGTTTGCCCCCAAAGGTTCTTATAGCGTGGAGCAGTGCTTGGTCACGCTGGTGCGTCTGTATGAGACGACTTGCAAGGGCAAAACTCCAGACCAGACAAACCCCTTTGTGATGACTGAGCGGGAGCAGGCCATCGGCAAAGCGTGGACAGCGGGGCTGTACTATGTTGCTTCCGCCGAGCAGGGCGGGACGCTGGCCGTGGCACACGGCGGAGCCTTTGCTGGGTCGATGGGTCCGCAGCGAGCCTATATTCTGGTGTTGGATAAGGACTTGAACGCGAAAGAATACCGCAATATCATCAAGTACGAGCACAACACGTTCTTCGGCCAGGATGAAAACGCCATGGGGGATGCCGGGATCCAGAAGCTCTGGGTGTCTGAGAACGGCAGTAAAGTCTATTTCCAAAGCACCTTGGAGAATGATGTCTACCCCTACAACCCAGACGGGACCTATGGCAAGCTGCTCTTTGCCAAGGGCGTCTACACCGTGACGCTGGATGTGGCAACGGGAAAGCAGACCTACACTAGAGCGGACCTGACCTAAATTCAAATGCGGAGACCTATTTTTGCGGGCCTCCGCATTATTTTTGAAAAAATTTTCGGGAGCACGTTTACATTTGGGCGAAAAAGGTGTCTTTCTGTCTTTCTAGTCATCTAAGAAATTGAGGGCCTCAACAAATCTCTTAGAAATTTTGAAAACTGGAAAGGAAGAACCAATATGCCTATTGGAACTTACACCATGCTGAAGGGTACGAAACCCGCCTTCGAGGAGAAGGCCAGCGCCAACTACTATGCCTACGGTCCCAGCGGTTCCGTAGCTACCTACAAGAAGATCAGCGGCCTGAT
>MNSZ01000060.1:0-30415 GCA_001916715.1 Firmicutes bacterium CAG:24053_14 | reverse complement strand
AGTTGGGGATTGACATTCCCTCCAAGGATGCTGGTTACGGTTGGCATCCGTACTGCATCGAGCTGGATAACAGCATCGACGCTGGCTATTACTTTGATGGCCAGAAAAATATCCATAAGACGGATAAGGTCAGTCAAAATACGGCTTACTTTGCTCCCAGTAATGCAAAGCAGGCGCGTTTTGAGATCGTGCCGAATACCAATGGGAAAAGCGTTCGATGTTTTGAGCAAGAAGATTCTCTATGGTAATACTTTTGAGGATATCACAGAGGACATTATCTACATATGAATATGCTGCATTAAGAACGCTTAGCTCAGGCAATTCTGCTGCTTGTTCTGGTGTGGAGTTGGGTCTCGCCTTTATTGTCTCCTCCATTACAATAATAACATCTTGAAGGCTGATTTCCTTCGCAGATTTAGCCAAGCCAAAGCCGCCTAAAGGTCCGTGTGATGTGGTGACAAATCCTCCGTTACGCAGTTTCGCCCCAATCTTGAGCAGATACCGTGGAGAGACTCCAATCGCCGAAGAAAGCTTTGAAGAGGATACCGTCTTTGAAGTAGATCTTGCCAGATATAACATGAACCGGATTGCATAATCCGTTGAAACATTGAGTTGCATGACGAATCCTCCTAAATAGTGTCTAGACAAGATCAAGCCAAAACAGCACACCAAATAGCAATGCAACGAATTTGCACAGCAGCCAGAAAAGATGTTGTAGTTTTTGCATATCGAGTAGCAATGCCTCGCCAACGTTTCAGGTGCAAAAAAGCATTTTCCACCAGATGACGAAGCCGATACAAGTAACGGTCATACTCCCGCTGCTGCTTGCGATTTCGCTTAGCTGGAATGACGATATTCATTCCAGTATCAGCGGCATAAGCAATGATCTGATTGGTGTCATACCCACGATCGGCCAGTAATGTTTCCGCCGATATTCCATCAATCAAGTGAATAGCTTCTTTGCAATCAGCTCGGGTACCCTCTGTGATAAGTACTCGGACCGGCATACCATTTGCATCCACGGCAAGGTGAATCTTGGTATTGAGCCCCCTTTTGTACGGCTCATGTCCTGATTACCGCCCCGGGCTCCTGCCGCATGTGGATGCGCCTTACAGTGACTGGCATCAATCATCAGCCATTCAAAATCAGGCTCATCAACCAGAATTTCCAGCAGTTTTTCCCAGATTCCCTTGTCACGCCATCTGCGGAACCGCTGATACACGGTACCCCATTTCCCGTAGAACGGCGGTAAATCCCGCCACGGTGCTCCTGTGCGTAAAATCCAAAATACGCCATTGATAAATCGCCGGTTATCCTGTGCTATTCCACCCCACTGCCCTCGTTGTCCTGGCACATGCGGCTCCAGAAAGCTCCATACCTCATCGCTGATGTCGTGGCGTTGTTGTTCATTGCTCATGGGAACACCTCTTTCGGATCTCTTGCTCCCATTATACCATATCGCTCGTGTAAACACTATTTAAAATACGTTGAATTTACCGGGGCTTTTTGCTATAATAGGACGTGGAAAGTTGTTTGATGCTAACCAAAATTCGTGTCAAAACAGAAAGCGCAATGCCTTAATAGAAAATAGGAGGAGAAGCATATGATAACAATTCATAGCATTGAAGATATGTTGAATTTCTATGCCTCTCTCGGCGGTGTTCGGAAAGATTCGATAAACGGTTTTTGCTATATGTTTCCTCGCCGGAATTCCAAGGTGCGTTTTTGGGGCGACCTGCATGGTTTTTCTGTTGCGGATGCCGACTTTACCTATCCTCAGAATACAATCGTTCGCACACAATTTAGCCACCGGTATATAGGTGTCGGATTAAGTGAGCAGGGTGAGATAGAGACTTATGCGCAGAAAAATCACTCCCTTCATTTTGGCGAGGGCGTCAACTGTTTTGTCTTTGACTCTCCTGTCCCTTTCTTTATGAAAATTTCCGGTGGTCAACGATTGCGTTTCCGAGGGCTTTATTTTCAGGAAGAGTTTTTTACAGACAACCAGATTCCACTCTACGACAGTTTTTGGCGTGATGCGAAGAATACCATCAATGGTTCAGACCTTCATGCACCAGAGTTAGTATCCATTTATCGTCGTGTAGAGCAATGCAATATGACAGGACTTGGCTTCGATACTTGGCTGAAGGGAATAGGATTAGAAGCTGCCGGACATTTAATTAGCCTTGTGCAACAGCTATCGCAACAACAACCTGTCTATTTGGATAACGGGGAAATCCATGCTGTTGAGCAGGCAAAAAAAATCATAGAGACAAACTTAAAACACACTCCCACAATTCTTGAAATTTGCAAGAAGGTTGGCGTAAACAAAAATAAATTGCAAGAAGGGTTTCGATTAACTGAGGGAAAAAGCGTGGCAGAATATACTCGTACACTACGCATGAAAAGAGCACTTGATTTATTGGAAAATGGTACTCTTTCGATTGCCGAAGTTGCGGAGACTGTCGGTTATCATGGAATTAGCAACTTTTACGCCGTTTTTCAAAGAACATTCGGCAGTACTCCCGCTGCCATTCAAAAAATGTTGGGAGCGAAGTGAATTCTTTAGTTTTATGTTGAAGTAACAAAAAAAGCCCGTACTCCTGAGCAAATCAAGAGTACGGGCAAATTTATGCCTCCGCCGTTATTGCGGAAGCAGCAGTGTGGCGAGGATATCGCCGTTTTTGACGAAGGGATCCTCCCAGTATCGGGAGTCCACAGAGTAGTCGCTGTTGTCGCCGAGGACATAGTAGCAGCCCTCTGGGACAAGGAGAAAAGACCCATCGGCCCGAGTTATGTTCTCCCCGGGCAAAGCAAAGATCCGCTTGACCAAGACTTTACCATCATGCGTGAAAATGATGATATCGCCCTTTTCAAGCGGACCATATAGTCGGAATCCCAATATGTAAGAGCCGGAAGGCAAGGTGGGCTCCATGGAGGCGGTCGGGACATAGCCAAACAGGAATACGGTTTTCATCAGGACGAGTACCACAGCAGCGCAGAGGATGGGAAGCAGCCAGAAGCACATACGTCGCATTCTTTTGCTTTTCATCTACCGTACTCCCCATCAAGCCCCTGTAGCTCAGGGCGCTGCTTCAGATAGCTGCGCGCCTTGGATACCCATGCCGTCACATTGTTGGCGCTGGCGCCCATCTGCTCTCCGATTTCCCGGCTGTTATAACCGTCCGCCATGAGGCGAATCGCCCGAATCCCTTTCGCCGTGACGCCGCTGGTCTCCTTCAAAGCTTTATCCAATATGGAGTCAATGCCTTCATAATCATCCCAAACTCCGGCATCCAAAGTACAGCCAAGTAGCACCTCCGGATCGGCGGCACATTCTGTCGTCGAACGCCGGGAGGCATAGATGAGTGCGCTGCATATTTCATTCCAAATCAGCCGGTAGGCGTAGGTTGAGAAACAGCCGCCCCTGTCAGTGGCGGCCGCCTTGCACAAGCCGATGCAGCCGATTTGGAAGATATCATCGTAGGTATAGACGCCCAATTGGTTTACGCCGTGGACCTTGTCCTTGATAACTTTGCCCACGAGTCCCATGTTTTCGCTGACGATTCTTTGTTGCGCTTCGTTTAGCTTCATGACGCCACTGCACCTCCTTCACAGGAGCGAAAGCAGATGCGAGAGGTTTTCTGCTGCCGTTCCAACAGTTTTTTGCTCTCCTCAATGACCTGCATGCAGTAATACTCGCCCAGATAACCGATGTGGGCCTGGGACAGCGGCGCCTGAAGAAGCCCCGCCAGCCAGAGGTATGCCTCCTGCTTGGCCATCAGGCCGCTAT
The DNA here is from genome assembly GCA_001916715.1 of Firmicutes bacterium CAG:24053_14. GTDB lineage: Bacteria > Bacillota > Clostridia > Oscillospirales > Oscillospiraceae > F23-B02. Next base: position 26,622 of record MNSZ01000060.1, on the reverse strand, counting down.
GATGCAGCTGATCAAAATAGCGGTGCGCCTCGTTGCGCAGCGCCCGCAGCTCACGGTTGGCCGGCGTCCCCACAGGGATCGTTGTTCCCGGATGGGTGCGCACATAGGTGTCGCACTGGGGATAGTGCGTGCAGACATAGAGCATCGTGCCGCTCTTATTCTCATGATAAATTCCATCGGCGCTGCGCAGCACGAGCGTCCCGCCGCAATAGGGGCAGCGCATGCCGGATGGATTCATTCCCTTCTTCTTTTTCTTATGTTTCATCATGGATTCACCTCCTGTCGGTTTCAAAAAAGAAAAGGCCGGAAAGCTACTGTAGACGCAAGACGGCGAAGGGGATGTTCTAAATCATCTCCAACATTTTGTTGATCGTCCAAGCAGCCTTCCGGCCAAACTTTCAGATGTGGCTTGCGCCGTGTGGATCGCTCTGTGCGCAAAATCCGTAACAGTTCCCACTCCCGCGGGGAGGGTCAAGCTCCGGGAGCTCTTCCGAAGCACTGAAAGCCTGAGCGCAAGCCCCTGCCACGATTAAAGAATAGCACACTGCGATCCAAAAGTCAAGCGTTTTTGAAATAATATCTTGTGCTTTGTCTCAAAATATCACAAATACTTTTGCTTTTTCAATCCCATCTCAGTCTGGGAACTTAATTGTCTTCATCGTCATACTCGTCGTCATCCCTTCGGTTGGAAGAAGTGCTGCGTTTTTTGACGATGCGGATGGCAATCAGGCTGCCCACAGCCAGAAGCATACCGCCGCCAAACAGGATGATGTGCCCCACGGGAATACCGCTGATGGAGGCTTCACCTTCACCGGCGGGCTCCACGGCTTCCGCATCGGGGTTGTCCGGATTGTCAGCCGGCGCGTCCTCATCTGCTGCTGGCGTCTCCTCTGGAACCACAGTTCCCGTATCAGGCTCGGTTGTGGCAGGGGTCTGCGTATCATCGGGGGATGGAGCTGCAATGGATGAACTGAGACAGGAAAGGGTGTAGTTCATGCTGCCGCCCAATTCCGTGCGGAGAATGCCGTCATCTCCCACAACAATGACGCCGGGGTAGGTCCCGGTATCCGTCTTTAGCTGAAATTCCACACCGGCCCACTCTGGGCCAAGCTGCAGCTCCAGCGTCATGGGCTGCTCCACCTGAAGCTCTGTCCCATCCGTATCGGCATAGACCACACTCGCGGACAGCGCCATGCAGCACAGCAGGGCAGCGAAGACGCTGAAAAAAGATCTCACTTTACGATGTTTCATGAAAACCTCCTATTTCTCGGTTTTGTTGGGTTCCGGCTGTGTGCCGGAAAAGCGAATGCCGCATTTTACACAGACGCCGTCCATCCACATATGCCGGCATTCCTTCGCCTGAGACTGGCTGACGCCGCGGCCCTTCGGCTCGCGGTTGCGGGGCTTTACAGGTGTTTTTCGTTTACTCATAAAGATGGCCTCCTCAAAAAAGGAATGGGGATGCGCCGCATGGCGCACCCCATTCCGACAGGTTATTTCTCAGCTGCGATATGACCGTTATCCTTGCGCCGTTTCCTCAGATAGAAGAACACGGTAACGCCAGCCCCGGCAAGGCCGACGCACATCAGGCTGATCCAGAGCGCCAGATTGGCGTCATCGCCGGTCTTTGGCACGTCCACAGTGACCTTCTGGTTATGAACGTTGACCGTGAGCGTTTCGTTGGCGACCAGGGTCACGGTGACCGGGTCGGCGATCTTATAGCCCTCGCTGGCACTGTTCTGCAGCTCCGTCACCACATACTCGCCGATGCGCAGGTTTTCAATGAAGATCTCACCGTTAGCGTCCGTGGTGAAGGTCATGTCGTAGCCGTTGGCACCGGTCACGCGGAAGGCAAAGCCCTCTTTCTTTCCGTCGCTGGTGGTCTTGATGATTTTCAGCGAGCCTTTCAGCGCTTGGTTGATGAAGCCTTTCCCGGCCTCGTTTTCGATTTCGTAGGTTTTGCTGTCGGTATCAATAAAGACATAGTAGGCATTCCCATCCAGCACGAACCCGGCCGGAGCGGTCTTTTCCTTCACGAATATGCCGCCGTATTCCAGATCTGTCATCCAGTAAATGCCTTCCGAGGTCTCCTCCATCGTGCCGAGAAGCGCATCGTCCTTATCAAGCGCCTTGTTGCCGTTGGTATCGCGGTAGACTTCAAATACAGCGCCGGTGAGCTTGTTGTCCGGATAGTCGGCGTCCACCTTGGTCAGGGTGACGCTGCCGCGGATCCTCTCGTTGCTGATTTCGATCTCAATGACCTGCTCATTCTCAGAGATGGTCACCGGGAACAGCTCCTCACAGAGGACGAACCCTTCCGGCTGCCCGATCTCCCGCACGACCCAGTTGCCAACAGGGACATTGTCGAACCGGAAAGCGCCATTCTCGCCGGAGACTGCGGTCATCAGCGCAGTGCGTGTGCTGAACTCAGTTTCAGAGGCTGCAAACAGTCCAATCGTCGCACCAGCGAGCGCCTTGCCGTCTTCATCCACCTTTAGACCGGATACAGAGCTGTAGATCAGCTCGTTGACGATGGGCTCGCCGTTATTGGCAGCAAGCGTCACGGTCTGCGTGTTTTGGTCGGCATACTCGAACACCACCGGGTATTTCGTGCCATTCAGTTGGTAATGTACGTCCGTGGCGATTTCCCGCAGATAAAAGCTGCCAAAGGGCAGATCGGTTTTGCAGGAGGCTTTGCCGTCTACGCCGACCGAAACCACCTCAATCAGTCCATCGGCAGGAATCGTGCTGCCGTCGGCGGCGGTCAGTGTTTCCGCTGCATACAGGCCGAAGGTAACGTTGGCTATTTCGCCGTTGGCGCCGATATCGAAGAGCTTGTCGGTCTCCATGGATTTCTCAAGACTGATCTGCACCTTTTGCCGTTCGTTGTAGAAGCCGGCGGAGGTCTCTGTCAGCTTGACCTCCTGACCTGCATAGACCAGTTCAACCGTCACGGTTTCGGTGTTGAGGGTCATCCCAAAAGGCGCATGGGTCTCTGTGATGACATAGCGGCCCAGATATAATTCCTTGCTGGTGGCCATGCCGTCAGACCCGGTCGTGATGGTGTCCACCACCTCGCCGGCGGAGGCCCGGAGCGTGCCGTCCAAGGTATAGATGTCTTCCAGGGCGACGATGGAATAGGTTGCGCCCTCCAGCCCGGCAGCTTCATAGACCGGCTGGTACAGTTCGCTCTCATGCGCAACGCTGCTGAAAACCTCGCCGGTCTTGCTGATGTGGATAAGCCCCTTTTGCGGCATGTTGTGCTTGGTCACCGTGACCACATCGGAAGTGCCGTCTACTGTGAAGGGCACTGGCTCCGAATCCAGCACATAACCGTAGCAGGTTTCCACCTCGATCAGCTCATAGCGGCCGTAAGGAAGCTCATAAGGGAGCATCAGCGAGCCGTCGTCCGCCGTGAAGAAGGTGGTGATGGTGACAGGGGTCGGGTAATATACGGTTTGGGAGATCAGCTCGCCGGTGGACAGGTCGCGGATCTGGAATCCCACACCGGCCGCCGGGATGATCTGCCCGGTTTCCGCATCGTGCTTTTCGACCCGGATGAAGCTGCTGATGGTCAGATTGTTCAGGATGTAGGAGTAGGTCTGTCCATCCGAGCTGATGAATACTGTGAAATCAGGGATAAACGCCTGCCCGTCCATGCCCTCGATCTGATGGACGGTGTAACGACCATAAGGCAGATCCTTAGAGATGGCGATGCCGTCGGCATCGGTCGTGAGCAGATCGCGCTCGCTCTCCTTAGCGGCGTCATAGCTGCCTGCGCTGGCCAGATAGATCTGGAACCGAGCGCCCTCCTCGGGCTGCTCGATCAGCCCCTCGTTTCCGGAGGCCTCGATATTGTCAGGGTCCACTGGCGTCGGTTCCAGGTTTTCCGCAGATTGCGTGTCGGTCTCAGGAGCTTCGATGATTTCATCCTCCTCAGGCGCCGGATCTGCAGCGTCTTCTTCCAAACCGGTCTGGAGCAGGTCCACCTGTTCTTCTGCTGCAGCGCTTTCGACTGGAGTGATTGACGCATCTTCCCCCTGCTGAGTCTCGGCCGAATCGGCGGGCAGCTCGTTTGGCGTGGCCGCCTCAACAACAGGCTCAGGAGACTCTTCCGGCTGTTCGATGATTTCCACATCCTCATCCTCTGCGTCGATATGCTTGATGAGCCGGATATTGCCTTTAATGATCTCTTCGGTTACAGCGTTGGAGGTGGTATTGTGTTCAATGGTGTAGAGTGCGGGGTCAGCACCAACTCTGTGAACCGTGGTATCGAGAAGATACCCCTCCGAGGGCTCGATCTCACGCACCGTCCAGTCGGTATCACAGATATATTCCTTACTGGTAAACTGGCCGTTGGCGTCGGTGTAATAAACGTCCACCAGGTCGCCGCCTTTATAAATGCCATATTGGGCACCGGCCAGTGTGGCGTCGCCCTGGGGCTCTCCGGTCTCGGCGTCGGTCTTGGTAACGGTGACGGTAAATTTCTTGAGGATATTCACGAAGCTGCGCTCCGCCACCTCGTTCCACTGGATGGAGACAGTCTGGGAGTCGGGGATGACATAGCGGATAGCCGTATCCACCTCTTCAATGGTGTACGGCGTGCTGCCGCTGATGAGGACATTGTTAAAGTGCGCCACACCACTGGCGTCGGTGACGGCATACCCATCCACGGGCAAACCCGAGAGAGACGTCCCATAAAGATGAAATTTTGCACCCTCTACGAAATTGTCCTCCGAGCTTTTGACAACCTCCAGAGAGCCTCGCTTGAGTACGTTGCTGAAGGTCACGGTGGAGGTCTGGCCGCCGACAATCGTCACCTGCTGAGAGGACTGAGGCGTGTAGCGGTCGATGTTGCCCTCAGTTACGGTATAGGTGCCCGCAATGAGGTCGCTGATATCGATCGTGCCGCCGGCGCCGGTGACCACATTTCGGGTGATACCGTTGCCGGTAATGGTAAAGGGAATGCCGGACACCACACCATCCTCGCTGGTTTTGACCAGGTGCATGGTGCCTACAGCTTCCATCTCCAGACGCAGATAGGCGCTGACCGGGTCAGACACATTCTCGCCGTAGGTAATGACATCCTGAATGCCGCCGCCCTGATTGCCGTCCGTCCAGGTGATGACGCCGGTGCGGATGCCGGCCGTTTTGCTGGCGGTCACACGGATGTCGCCGACTACTGCGGTGTCGGCAGTGATGGTCAGCCGGTTGCCGCTCTTAGAGAAACTTACGCCCGGTTCAGACGAACTGAAGGAGAAGCCGGACAGCACATCGTTGGTGTCGGTCAGGGTAACGCTGTAGTTCGTGCCGTTCCACTCCAGCTCATAGGAGCTGGCGCTGCCATAGCTGCGTGCACAGAAGCTGGGGATGCTGGCGTGATTCTGTACGCTCGTGACCATGGAATTGTAATAGGACATGATCTGGCTGCGCAGCGGGTGCGAGTCGCCGATATAGCTCCAGACTGCGCCTTTGCCATAGGCGTCGGGATTCACCTTGTTGAAAGATGCGTCTCTCTCACCTACAACAGTCTCCCACACCAGCAGCTGCGTGGCAATCGCATGGCTCATGTTCGCCGCATCAGACGCATTCTGGCTTCGCCAGGAAGTAGAGATGTTGCCCTGATACCCATACTGCATGATGCGCCCCAGCAGTACCTTGACGGTATCCGGAGAGATGGTCACATTGTTGCTGGCGGGGTAGTTCTCCCAATAGTTCTCATCCCTGCTTGTGAGCGTATCGCCGGAGTATTGTCCGATACCGGGCTCAATGCAGTAGGCGACCTGGCCGTTATAGGTTCCGATGGAGTGGATCGTCGTGTAATTATGGGACATGTAGCTCCAGCCGCTCATAAGCTCTGTGGCCGGATGTCCCCAGGTTGTCCCCGAATAATTGCTGTCGCCGTCACGGGGGAAGTCCACCATATAGGCGTCCACCGTTGCGGCGGCAAACACAGTCGTGGTCAGGGACGTCAGCGTGGTCAGGCACATGAGCAGTGCCAGAAAAGCCGAGAATCCTCTTTTCAATGCCTTGTGTTTCATAAAGTTACCTCCTGATTTTGGGCAGAAAAAAAGCACACCGTTTCCGATGTGCTTTCCTCTGCGCTGAATTAGTGGCTCAGGCGTACCCGATATAGATGTCATATCTGCCATCTGCTCGAAGCTGTGCCCAAGCGCAAAAATATGTCATGCCGTCTGCTGCGTATAGATCCAGTCTTGATTTGATGTCCCGCTCCAGATAGATGGACTGCGCACTGGCGATGATGGGATTATCCCAGCAATCTGTGGCTGTGGAATCATAGGTGAGCCCGATGCTCTGGCCATAGGATATAGCGAAAGATACCCAGTAATCAACATCAAAAGCTGGTTCCGGGTCAGGCTCAGGGGTAGGTTCCGGTTCTGGAGCAGTAGTCTCGGCAGGTGGGTCGGGGGTCTGGATAGCTGGCTGGGAAGTCTGCGGCTGTGAGACCGGCTCTGTTGGATCTGTGGCCAGCGGCTTGGACGGCTTACTCGAAGTATCCGCCGGCGGCTCACTTTGATTTTTATCGCCATTTTCCCCAGTGGGTATGGAGGAAACGGGCGCATCCTTCTCTTGAACCGTTTCTTCATGGATCTCCTCCGGAGGCAATTGCTCCGATGGCGTCGGTTCAGAATCGGTCTGGGGTGGCGGGGATGTTTGCGTGATTGAATTCTCCTCGTGGGTCCACATCTCGCTATTTTCAGGGCTCTCGGATGGGTCTGGGGAAGCGCAGGCGCAGAGCAGCGCCATCATGCATGCCAGGCTTAACAGTATCATTCGTCTCATGACTCAGTTCCTCCTTCATATGGTTTTCACCAAATTACACGGATGAGTCTTGAGATTTACAATTCCGCCGTCAGCCTGCCAGGCGCAGATACCCGCGGGTGGCTTCCTCCACGCAGCGGTCGAGGATTTCGTAAAACCGTTCTTTTGTCAGCTCTGTGTCCAGCCAATGGGTGGCTCGGTAGGAATAGCAGCCGACGTCCTCGTTGATGGCATGGCTTCCAAGGACGCTGTGCAGGTTCAGCTCGTTCATGAGTCTGCGTTTTTTCATGCCGTCCGGCTGATCAATGGCTTTTGCCAGGCAGATCACAATAAGAGGGTGCAGTGGAGAAAAGGATACCTGCATGTAGTAATCCCGGTATCCCAAGGTCAGGGACGTTTCATCCTGATCTTCCACCGGCAACTGCGCCAGAATCATCTTCCGCGCACGCTCTGCAATTCTCTTTCTACGAGCCTGCTCCTCCTTGCTCAGGTTATAGCAATTCAAAGTGGTTCTCCTTTCAAAAAGACAGGATGCAGCTGACGCCGCACCCTGTCTGAAACAGTATTTTTGTTCTTCACAAACCCAGTTCTTTCGAAATGATTTCTACTGTGTCCAACACATCGTGAAATTGCAGCTCTTTTGCATAGGCGTTTTCAGCAGCGTAGTTGCGCCATAGTGTATAAAGCTGCGGCTCTTCACGCATATCGCTGAGAATTTCGCACCAATCTTTCAGTTCTTCAAGCGAGCCTCGCTTGCTTGCCGTATGTTCCGCCGCCTGCCGGAGCACATCAATGCGGATGCTGCTTTTTCGTTCTCGGTACAGCGTGTGCAGGTCGTAAAAATCTCTTGCTCTGGTGTCGCCAATATTGCGCCGGATGATGGTTTCATACTTTTCCGCCATGACTGTCTCCAGAGTGTAGGCCATGATAGACAAGCTCTTATCCTCGAAAATCAGCGGATAGTCGTATCGGATTGCTGCCGGCGTGATTGTATCTCCTGTCGTAATGTCAATTTTCATGGGGCTGTTGATTTTCCCATATTTCACATTTACGGTGATACGAAAGTTGTTATACGCATCGTCCTCACGGATCGGCTCGATTTTCTGAAACTGGAACGCAACGCCGTCATCAAGCGGTGTTTCCATGATTTCCTTGATGATAGCCACGATTTTTTTCTTCCATCTGGATGCCACGTACAGTCGTGTCCATATCCATCGTGGTCCGGCTCGGTACGCCAATCATGGACGAAATCAAAAGCCCTCCCTTGAGAATGAAGTTTGAGTTATATTGCGATTCAGCAAGCCGCTCCAAAATGCGCTCAAACAAAAACATCTGCAGAACTTCCTGTGCACGAAGATTGTTCTTTGCAGCATAATTTCGTATAGCGCCCTTTACCTGTTCCGGCGTCTTCACATCAGCACCTCCATGTATGTCCTTATTTGTTCTTCTATGCCGAGCTGCTTTCCGTATTTCAGCAGCTTACGGCTGTTGGTGTGGTTCTTGAAGTAATCCTTGAGTGCCTGGGTATACAGCTGCAAATCCATCTGGGCCTTTGCCCGGATCAAATCACAGATGCATCGTTCCTTATCATACAGACTTATCGTGCCGCCCTGGGGCGACTTTGTTGCCGCAAGGCCAAGCCCGTAAATCTCCGGCATCACATAATGGATCCGAACATCAGGGTTGTCACGCTTGATTTTGGTCATGTTCGTACCTTGCGGTACTGTGAGATCCAGAACATGCGGCGTCCGGTCTGACAGCCCCCAGAAGAAAAGCGCCGTGCCATAGGAATACACCGCCTTGGAACTGCGCGCCTGAAGGAGCGCATATTCGTCGGTTTCGCCGTCGATTGGAACATATAGACCCTTTGCAATGCGCTCAAGCCTCCCGGCGTTCACATATTGACCAAGATGCATCCGGCTAAGCCCCGCTTCCTCAACCTGTGCTGTGCGGATAAAGCCGTTGCTGCTCTCAGCTATTTTCATGAGCTGCTCCCAAATCCTGTCCATCATGCATCACCATCCTCGCCCTTTACAATCGTGCTTTTGATTATATCATTATAAAGCACGATTGTAAAGCGATTTTGAGAATAGTATTTGCAGATATCGCAGGTATTATGCGGTCAATTTCCTGCAAAGCTACCTGGGTGTGGCGATATGGGTGATCGCACCCCAGATTCGGTTGGACTCGTTGTTGATGCCCAGAATCCTCACCGTTACGCGAGAGCCTCTGGGCGGGCGGCCACGCTTGGGATAGCTGCAAAGACAATCAATGCCGCCGTCGAGGGAAACGAATACACCGTTCATATCTACCATGCTGACCGTTCCCACATACCGGTTGCCCACTGTGTAGCGGCGCAGCGCCTTTTCATACGGGTTTTCACCGGCCTGCTTGATGGAGGCGTTCACCTTGATATGATTCCGGTCGCTGCGGTCAATGCTCAGGATCTTCACCAGAATCCTTTGCCCAGGCTGGAAGCTGGCGCTGGCATCCAGCATCCGCTGATAGCTCAGCTCCCGCAGAGGGATATAGTTCTCCAGACCAAACAGATCCACAAAGATGCCCGCCCGGATGACCGACACGACACGTGCCTCGGCGCAGACGCCCTCATACAGCAAGTTATTTCCATCCCGGTCTACACCGAAGTAGTATTCACGGCGCTTGGCGGCCATGGCCTCCAGACGGCTGCCGACTGCGAGACCGGATTTCTCATCGATGCCCTTGACGATGAAATCCACCTCTGCGCCCAATCTCTTGGTGAGCATATAGTGCAGCACATCTTCCGGCATGCGGCCTCGAAAATCATCGGGCGGTTCCACCGCCTCCTCTGCTGGAATAATAACCTTGATATCGCCATGGTAAATGACTGCGAGAGAACGGGATGGGTTGTCGGCCGGTCGTTCCACGCCCTGGATCGTCCCGGTCAATATCCGTCTGGTCTTGAGGGATTCCACCAGGTCAAGCAGGTCGTTTCTGGCCTTTTCCGCATCGGTCTCAACGCCCAGCCGGTCGTCGATGGATACCACCGGTGAACTCGGTCTGGCAGCAGTGCGCCTGCGGCGTGTCGCGCGTTCGGCCGCTGCGGCTTCCGCCGGTTTTTCCGGCTCTGCGTCAGACTCGGATTTCTTCGCTCTGGGTTTCCTGGTTTTACGGGCCGGCGGAGCCTCTTCAGGTTCGCCCGGCGACGTTTCAGAGTCAGTCTGGGAGGGAGGGCTTTCTTGGGGACTCACGACGCCGTCTTCGATCGGATCCGCACCGGAATCGGTGTTTTCTGAATCAGTCTGAGGGGACTCGGATTTTTCAGGCGCTTCATGAGCCCCTTCTGCGCTGAATTCCTCCTCCAGCGCAGATTCAGAATCAGTCTGGGAGGGGGAGTCTGTTTCAGGCAAGATCACCTCCTCTTCAGCCCGGGATACCTCATCCAGAGAAGCCTCGGTGTCAGTCTGGGAAATCGCATCTGCTGCAGCGCCTTCCTCAGGCGACTGCTGCTCCAGAGCCATCTCTTCTTCGGGGATCAGTTCTTTCTTTTTGGTTGCCATGGTATTTCCTCCTGTCAATTAAATAGACTCTCGGAATCTCTAACCCATTGAAATCACTTGGGTTGGAGGTTCCTTTTTTATCGAAATCACCCACTTTTTTTCAAAAAGGGCTTGACAAACGGCCAAAAAAATGTGGCGCTTCGCGCCCTTGTTTACAGAAGTGACTTTTTGCGAACAGGGGGCGACTTCGATGTTACCGATTTATCCCGGTGGCCATATGGCCTACCAGAATTTTGTGGTTGAGCAGTTGCGCAACCACTATGCCAACCCGGCAGAATTGCCGGATAGGCTATTGGACATTGCCGAGTGCTTTTGGGAGAAGAACCTGACGGGCATTGACACGCTCATGCAGGAGTGCTACTCCCGGTTTGGACCAAAACCAAGACCTCCGTCTTGTATGCTGCGCTCTGTTTTGCTGTCCATCGCCTTGGGGGTTCCGTCCTACACGAAGTGGGTAGAACAGATGAAAACGGTGCCTGCTTACGCCATCCTGAGCGGATTCAAGTTTGGAGATACGCCTGGAATTGGCACCTTTGCAAACTTCTTCTCCCGACTCTGGCAGCTTGACACGAGCAACATACAGCCCCACGAACAACCGCCCAAGCGGAAGGTGAAGAAGCCTAAGAAGGGAGAAAAGGCCGAATCAGTTGAAATACTGACTGTTGGTGAGCTGATTCAGCAACTTGAAAAACAGGCTCCTTCTGAGAAGCAGCCTTATGCTCTTCTCTTTAAGGTGTTTAAGCAGGAATTTCTGGACGAGTCAACTGCCAGGGGTTTAATCAACCCGTCTGCTCTGGCTCTTTCTGGGGATGGAACCCCCGTCGCAACCTCAGCACAGCAACGCAAAATGAGGCTGTGTAAGTGCAAAGAACAGGGCATTTCAGATTGCTCGTGCAACAGGTATTTTTCGCAACCGGACTGTGATAGTGGCTGGGATTCACACAGAGGACGCTTCTACAACGGCTATGCCCTCTATATGTTCACTGCTTCAGACTCTGAGAACGATTTGCCGGTGTTTCCTTTGCTGCATTCGGCCTCTCGCCACGATGCTTTGGGGTTTGCCAACACCTTTTTCACAATGAAGACCTTCTTGCCGGACTTCACAGTGTCTAAACTGCTGCTGGACTCCGCCCACGATGCTATGCCTGTTTACGAATACTGCCGGAAAAATCACATCGTTCCATTCATTGATTTGAATGTGAAGCGGGGGATTAAGCAGAAATACAAGGATGACTTCACCATTGGTGGTGATGGCGTCCCTGTCTGTTTGGCTGGACTTAAAATGCGACACGATGGAGTTGAACTGGCCAAGCGCCGCTCTAAGTTCCGATGCCCTCTGACGAACCGGATATCCGGTGTCTGCTCATGCGAAAATCCTTGTTCTTCGTCCAAGTTTGGCCCCACTGTCCACCTCGCCATGAAAGACAATCCTCGTCTCATCAATATCCCGCCACGGGACTCAGCAGAGTGGGAAACGGAATACGCTGCCCGGACTTCCTCTGAACGGTGCAACAAGCGTATTAAAAACGACTTCAATCTGGAGGGCGGACACCACCGTTGCTCGAAAATGTGGTACTGTCGCCTCTACGCCACTATGATGCTCCAACACTTAGTGGCATGGGACTTGCCACATGAATCGGCCTTCCGAACAGCACTAAAAGCCGCTGCCTAAACGGGGAAACTGAATACTCTTGAAAAGGCGTATCCAGCTATACGTTTGCTTTGCTTTGCCAATTTCCGTTGCCATTTCGCTTTTCGGGTCTATCTACCCCCTCTCGTTGTCCGGCCCCGGTCTGAGGGTGAAATCTACTCAAGATTCCGAGAGCCTATTTAAAATTCAGTTGGCGGTGCAGCTGAGCTGTATAGGCTCTTTCGTTTCTTACCTGCCGGTTTCTGCTCCTCCGGCGGCGGGGTAAAATCAGTCTGGGACGGTTGGACAAATGCCGGCGCCGGGCTGTAGTCCATGATGCTCGTGCGGACGATTTGCTTTGCCATCGGCAGTTTTTCGTAGTCCAGCTTGCGAAGCTTGAGCACATTGTGCCCGCGGATGACCACAAGGAGTTCATCGTTTGGTATCCGGAGCACCTCGTCCGGTGTGAGCAGCCGCCGCTTGCCCTGCCCCTCGGTATGACGGTATTGAGGGATAACCTGGGCGACGGCAATGGTCTTTTTGACGGTCATGGTCGAGTTTACTTCGATAGACATATCCCCGCTGCGCACGGAAAAGTAGTCCGCTGTAACGTCGTCCGTGCATCCGAGCATGAGCTGCAGATCCACATTGCCGATAATCTCGGCCCAGAGGTTGTTGGGGTACCGGTTTTGCAGCTGCCCTAGGCTCTGCACCGCCAGCATCACATAAATGGCCCTGCTCCGGATGACTGAGAGCGTCCTGGCAAAATCTGAACCGTCTGCTGCGCCGCCCAGCTTTCCCACATTGTTGAACTCATCAAAGATGAGATTGACGGGCACTGCGCAGCGCATCTCCGGTGTGCTGTCCGCATACCGGGTGAGCTTGATGAACAGGAACGAGAAGAACAGGGATGATAAAAATGCCATCGTCGTGTCCTGGTCGCTCAGTATGACGAAATAGGCGCATTTGCGCCTGCCGGGAGCTGTTAGATCGATATCGCTGCGGCTGATGATATTGCGGACCGCCTCGTTCTGAAGAACCTGGAGCCGCGTGCCCAGACCGAGGACGATGCCGGAGCGGACGGTGTCGCTCGCCTGCGCAAACAGATTAAAGGGCGCACGGGCCGGATGGTCGAGTGGCAGCTTTTCAAAGAGGGCGGTCAGCTGCCGCTCGCTGTTACGGGTCAGCAGCTGGTAGACTGCGGCAAGGTTTTTCTCTGCGGGGCTACGGCTCCTGTCCTGGTCGATATATAGAACCAACGCCTTGAGCAGATTGGCCTCGCCGTTATCCCAGAAATGGTCGCCCTTGCCCTCGCTGGTGTTGGCGATGATGACGTTTACGAGCACCTGCGCCAGCAGGGTGTCGCCGTTCAGGTCAGACATGCAGTTCCACGAGTCGCCATGCGCCGGGTTCACGAGATTGAACACCTTCACCTCATACCCATTCCTGCGGAACATCTCGGCAGTGTCGCTGTAGAGTTCGCCCTTGGGGTCTGTGATCACTGCGGATTCCCCGCGTTTCAGTATAGTAAAGAGCGCCGGACGGATGACGCCTCTGGACTTCATGGTCCCGGACGCACCGAATACAGCGATGTGCCGGTTGAGTCTGGTGTTTTGGGGTAAGCAGACGGCAGAACCATTCTTCTCTCCGAGAATGACGCCATCTGCCTGCTCGAACGATTTCACCTCCAGAATCTCTCGCATTTCCTTATCGCTCATCCAGGCAGCGGTGCCATAGGTACCGTATTTGCTGCGGGTAAACCCGCGGGGATCGTAATCCTTACTGCTGAAGCGGTCGTGCAGCTTTACATAGGCTGCGATACCCGCTCCGGCCAGTATCAGGAAGCCAAGCCCTTTGAGTCCGGATCTGCTGAAGGCGAAGCGAAAACACACAAGCGGATTCCAGTCTACCGAGGCGAGTGTTGCCTGACCCGTCATACCGCCGGCATTCAGCCATGCGTCATAGTTCTCCATCAGCTGGCCAAGCATTCCGCCCAGGTAAAAGAGCGCCGCCGAACCCAGTATGGCGGCGGCGATGATTCCTATTTTCCGGGTCTTATCATTCAAGTAACTCCTCCGATCCGGCCCCAAGCTCCGCCTCCACCGAGTCCATGTCGATGGTCTTGAGCGTAACATGCGGGGCCAGATATTCCCGGAGGAGGGGCACCTGGTCCGGGAAGCAGAGCACCTCAAACCGTCCGGTCTGGGGATTGACTGCTTCGCGGAAGCGGATGAGCCTGGCAAGGTCGCCATCCAGATGCGAAAATATATAAACGCCGTCCACACAGGCGTCGTATTCCATGAAGCCCTTATTATATGACCTGCTGCCGGGCTCGAACAGCAGATCCATCAGCCTTTCATTCCAGTCTGGGAGAGTGAGCATTCTAAGTCGCCGCATTCCGTCGGCATTCATGGGGATGAAATGCACATGGCGGTAGATTCCGTCAAAGCGCAGCTCCAGCCGCCGGCTCTTCTCGGATTCCAGCAGCGTCTGCAGCGCCGTTTCCCCAGACTCACCAAACAAAACCGCCGAGTCCAGCTCCTGAAGACTGGCATTCATACGGGCGACCTCGATCAGATTGTGCAGCGCCTTAAACTCGCCCATCCCGTTCCATTTCATCGCTGCGCTGCGGGAGTTATACACAGCGTAGCAGCCGCCAGGATAAAACAGGGCGCCCACCATGCGTGCGAACATGGTTTTGTTCTGCTCTGCCAGACTGATTTTCTTAATGTCCCTCGCCAGGTAAAAGACGGGCGTGCCAGGCACTGTCCGGCGTATCTCCCTGTTTTGCAGTTTGGGCAGGGCATATGGGCAGGACTCGATTCCGGAGCCAGCGCACATAGCCATCGCCTCGGCGACACGCAGATTGCGATCCCGATGCGCCGCATCGCCGGGGAAGCGATGTCCCCAGAAAGACTCCATGTAATATCGGCAGGCGTCGGGATGGATCCATTCCAGTATGGGGAGAGCGCCCTTGTAGAACCGAACGGATTTCGCAGAGCCCCTGCCACTCAACTGCAGCAGCTTTGTCGTGATGCGCTCGCCAGTTTCAGGGTTGCGAATCTCCTGAATGGATGTCAGCCTGTGAACAAGCGCCTTGATCACACGCTCATTGCCGAGCAGCTTCAGAGTGCAAACAGGGTATTCGCCGGTGATGGCAAGCGTAGTGACGAGCCGATGCGCCTGACTGCCGGGTCGCAGGGTGAGCATTTTTTCAAACCCAAGCATGCGGGCATTTTCCGACATCATGACTGCTCTCGATGTCGGAATTTCCCCACAGAAAAGCCCTCGGAAACGCCCGTATTTCCGGCGTTTTGGAGGGTTTCAAACAGCTGTATTCTTGAGAGCCGCATTTCAGGCCGTTTTTACATACCTTTTTTGCCCCTTCCCGGGTCGTTTTCATATAGCATCACCCCCTCGTCCGGGATCACCTTTTCGGTAATCAGCCAGTTCGGAAAGTCGCACGTCGGAACTACATAGACCTCAGTGCGCTCCTCGCTGCCGGCTGCGCTGCAGTAATAATGGCGGCACAGAGAGGGTGCGTCATCGTCCATCACATACAGGGCGATGATATCCGACACCATATTGATCTCAATGTTGTCATGGTCCCTCCGCTGCCGTTCCGGGCGTCTTTGATCATAGACATGCCGGTAGATCAGCACGCAGTCGGAATACCGCACCGGCGGTTTATCTGCGAAGAACTCCCGTATAGCCGGATAGAGGAAGGAGCGGATATAATTCGCCGAGCCTGCTTCCTTCTTGGGAAGCAAAAGCGGGATCCGCACACAAAACCAGCCTTCCATGGTAAACCCGATCTCCACAGAGATGTGCTGCCGGATCAGGTTTTCCACATCCTGCGCCGCCAGGGGATTACCGGTGTAGGCCGGCAGTGCCCGAGCCAAAAGGGTTATGCGCTCGCTGACGTCCGCCAGACGAAGCGCCACCTCATAGGCGAGTTCCATATTGCCGATCTCAAACATATAGCGTGTGTTTTTCGCCGCCATGTCCAGCTTTCGAAGTTGATTTTCAAACTTAGCCAGCGTCCGGGCAAAGGATTCGTTCGTTTCCATTGGCTGCAACCTCCTCCGCATAGAATGTAATGTCCGGCTCCTCCTGCCCGGAGAAGTTGACGGTAGCAAACAAGCATGGCGCCTGCGGCAAAATGAGCTGCGGCGCCATGTTGATGTTGGGCAAGACGATGATGTATTTCATGTCCTCGTCCTGGGGCTGCAACAGCTTGGTCAGGTGCTGTTCGCCGTCATAGAGGACAACAATTTCGTAGCCTGTATTCCCCTTCAAAAAGAAGAGCTGTGACGGGTACACCGCCGGGTAGTGAGCCATGGGGTCCACATAGTCGATAAAGCGCAGCAGCACCCACACCGCAAGGATAATGCGCTGGTCGGGCTTGCACATGTCGTCCAGCCCCAGGTAATATCCGCCGCCCACATCGGAGATCCGCAGATCCCGTTTGAGGTTGCGGATGATCTTTTCCGCTGTCTGGGGCGATTTATCCCGAAGCAGGCGGATGACCTGTGCTTTGGGAAGTGCACCGTATTGGGAGAGCCATTTGACCACATGCCTTTCATCATCAAGCAGCATTTCGATTTCACCTCCTGATTGTGCGTATTTTGATGGGAATACGCATTTTAAGCACTATGCGTTTTCTCTTTCTGCCGTTCACGGAGGATGGCCTCCAGCTCGGCCCGGTCTGTGGTTATCATTTCCGTCTCTGTCTTGGACGCCTTTACCACCACCGGCACTTTGTTGTTATTGGAGCTGATGAGCGCCTCGCCGCGTTCAAATTGGGTAATGGCGCGAATCTCCGTGCGGGTGAGCTTGAGCGTTTCCTGCACGTACTGCGCCTCATCCGGCTCCAGATTGAGAATGATCTTGTTTTTACTGTTGTTGATAATGGCGCGCCCATACTTCCCGTCTTCGAGGCCAAAGAAATCGGAGAGATCCTGACTCGCACAAATGGCTGACGCTCCGAAGCCCCTGCAGACCTTAAAAACCTCCAAACAAAATTCAGCGGCCATCCGGTTCGAGCTGGCCCCGATCAGCTGCCAAATTTCATCGATGTAGATGGCCTTGCGCTTGGTGCGGTCAGACTTCACCTGGTCCCAAACATAATCAAGCGCAATGAACATACCAACGGGAAGGAGCTTGCCCTTTAGCTCGGACAGGTCGAGGACGATATACTTGTTGCTCAAGTCCACATTGGTCTGCTGATTGAAACTCTGGGCGGAGCCGGTAACAAAGCGGCTGATGATGGCCGCCAGCCTTTGCGTCATAGGGTTTTCCAGCAGATGCTTGTGCAGATCGCCCAGGATGGGCATCCGCTTCATCTTCGGCGGAGTGGCCGTAATGTCCTCATAAATGGAAATGTTGTCGTGGGTGATGCCGAACTCCGCATAGGTCTTGATGAGGGCTTCATCCAGCATCTGCTCCTCCTCGTTGGACATGTCCGGTATGAGCAGACCGAAGAAGGTCATGAGCTGCTGGATCTTCCTTGCGAGCATGGAGTCCAGCTCACTGTAGTCAATCTCATCGATCAGCTCCATCTCCGGCGAGATCGTGTGCCGGATCTCCATCACGTTGATGCAGTGCGGCGAGCCCGGTGCGATTTTGATAAACTCGCCGCCAACCTTATTGCAGGCGCGGCGGAACTCATGTCCCTTGATGGGAGCCAGGATATAGCACTGGATGCCGCGCATCCGCATCCTGAGGGCGAGAAGTTGCATCGTAAACGTCTTTCCTGCGCCCGAAGTGCCGAGCAGATTCAGGTTCGCATTCTTGTGCATCTTGGTGTTGAACAGATCCACGATGCACAGCGAGTTGTTGTGCCGGTTGACGCCCAGCAGCACGCCGGTGTCGTCCGACATCTCGAAGCTGGTAAAAATATAAGTGGAGGCGGCGCCGCTGGTGAGCACATTGCGCTGCGCCTTCTTCTCCAGCTTCGGGGAAATCTTCAAAAAGGGCATCACCGATTGCAATGCCGCCTCCTGCTGGAAATTGCATTCGCTGGTGTACATGTCCATGCTCTTGAGCATATCCACCATCTGCTGCTTGCGCCACAGAAGCTCCTCATAGGTTTTCGCCGAGACCGTGATAAACACGCTCATGTAAAAGAGATCTTCGTTATAGTTGGCAATCCCGCTTTTGATGAAATATCCCGCCTGGATGGAATTCGCCAACTCCTCATAGTCGGTGCTGGTGTCCTGCATCCCCTTGAGCTTGGTGCGGTTGAGACGGATTCGCTGCGCCACCTTATCAATGGTCTTGCTGCGGTTCTCCCGCCTCAGATGCACATCCACATCAATACCGTCCCCGGCGTTGATGAGCGAGGACATCCAGCCTGCCCGGACCCGGTTGGGATACCCGTTTGCTTTGATGTAAAGAAACGAGTAGTACAGCCCGTCCATGATGATGTAGTTGTAATGGCTCAGATCAATGCCGCGGGGCGCCAGAAAATGCGCCATGCGGATATGCGGGACGGGGTCGAGGCCGATAACCTTCTTTTTAGCCGCCATGGTATCGACTACCACGCGGTTGACCCGGGCGGAAAAGGGCTCGTCTACACAGGAGCGCCGATTGAAGAACATATACAGCATCTCCGCCGTGGCCTCGTCCGGGTCCTTGGGTTGGATAATGCTGTTGCCGCACTGGGCGAAATAGGCCCGTGCATTCTGTTCGGCTGACTGCAGCATGCCGTAGATCTTTGCGTAGTCGTCACTCTCGTTGCGGCCGATCGCCTCATACTGAAAAATCAAAAAGAAGCGCCTTGTGAGCGCCTCTCGATTGCCTACGTCTTTGATCAGCTTGATATAATCCTCGCCAAGCTCCTTGCACTGAGGATTGTCTTCTGCATCCAGCTCCTCCCGGATCATGGCGATATGCTTATCTGAGTCCGCCTTCCGGGTGATGGATTTGAATTGCAGGCGCGTGGGTGAGATCTTCAACCAACTGGCAAAGCTGCTGATGATATTAAACTGCTCCTCATCGGAGCGCAGCGTGAAATTGATCGGTTCGATCTCCAGTATCTTAATATAGCGCCCGTCCGTCGTTTCAATGATGCCGTTCTTCAGATCCCTGATTGGCAGAAAGTCCTGAACGAACTCAAGCTTTTCGCTTTTGGCGCTTTTTCTTTTTGATTTGGCTTTGGTCATAGCGATATCCTATCCTCCTGAAATGCAGTTTTCTCCGGTGCGTCCAAAAGCGGATGATATGCCCGATATATTGAAACAGCGAGCCTCCATCCACGCCCATCACCGAGATAACCGCCAGCGGCAGCAGCGTCAGCGTCATGACCACGATGCGGATCGTGCCGGGCATGGGAATCACAAAAAGCTCCGGGTATCCCACCGCAGCGACAAGCAGCACCGTTTCTATGGCGTTGCGCGTCTCAATCATCCCGCCCAATAGCTTGCCGCTGTCGGTATAGTTTGCGGGGATGGCGTAAACATTGCTGTACTCTTTCTCGTCCATAAAATCACCTGCCTAACCTGTAAATCGTGGCTGTCGTCGTATAACGGCCTAGACGCAGCGCCTCCTGGTGATCCGGCACAAAGATGTCAACCCGGTGAATATCGTTCTCGATTCCCGAGCCGCCGCGGTCCTCCACGGTATACATCGTGCCATTTATCATGATCTGCGTGCCGAATGGGTAGTGGCTGGACATGGCAACCATTCCTCTGGCGGCTGTCTTGCCGCTGGCGGTGATGCCATCCGCATTGCTGCCGCAGCAGATTGAACAGGCGCAGTAATGAGTGACTTCAACTTTCAATGTAGAGAGCGGCGTGCGGGTGGTTGACTCTGGCACTGCGGCGTCAAAATCCACATTGGCGGGCCGGCGGTACTGCGTCACATAGTCCGGGGAGTTGAGCACCACGCCGCTGCCGCTGGAGCAATGTACCCACATCTGCTCGCCGTTGTCACCCACGCCTGCGTAAATCAGGACGTGGTTCACCGGAACGGTGCCCGGCGCCGCCATAAAGCCGAGATCGCCGGGAAGAAGCTCGTCCTCCGTGATGGCATAGGTGTTGTCCCACTGATTCCACGTCCCGGCATAGAGGCTCACGCCGAGCGCCGTCTTATAGACCCAGTCGGTAAACCCGGAGCAATCCAGCCCATAAGGACGGATCGTGCCGGTGGAGTTGGAGCCGGTGGAGGTGACGAGCTTGGGCGTATTCCATTCGTCATTCCAGCCTGCCGCAGATTTACCGCCCCAGAAGTAGGGAACCTTGCCTACCAGAGACAAAGCGGTGGTAAGGATATGCTTTCTTGTAGCGTTACAGTTCTGGCGATTGACGAAGGCGATCAGCTCGGCATCGGTCAGCGGAACCATTTGCCCGCTGCCCAAAGTGCCGTAGAGCGTCATCTTGAGAGAGTTGGCCATGTTCTGGATGGCCACGCTGTAGGTCACATTGAACTGGTCATAGGTAGCGTCCGGGTCGATGCCAAAGGCGTCGATGATGACCGATGAATCAAAGGGATGTATGGTGCATTCCACGTATTTCACGATCTCGGTTTCCGGAGCAACCGTCTCTGTGCCTGCTTGCGCATAGTAGGTCTCGCTGCGGGTGCCGGTGATCGACCCGCCGCTGTAGATGGGAATGGATACTGTGACGGGCGTATAGGCAGTTTTCGTCACCGCTTCCGTGGTGGTCTCAGCGCCGTCCGGCTCATAGTAGGTCCTTCTCGCTGTGGTATAGCGATATTGCGGCACACCGTTGATCGTGCCCGTCTGCGCCTGTGAGGTCACGACTGTGACTGTCACCGCCCGGTAGGTCGAATAGGTCAGCGGAACGGTCTGCTCCACCTCTTTTTCCTCATATGTAACGGGAAACATGCGGCCAGCCACATTACTGAGCTTTGCGAGCATGTCTTCCTTGCTGGTGCCCTGCTGCTGCAGGGAAGCGGAGTAGGCGGCCAGGATATAACTGACGTCGTATCCCGCAGAGCTCTGCGCATAGTTGATCAGCGCCTCCATGCTCATATCGTAGTCGTATCCGCCGTCGGCAATGATTTGCTCGACTTTTTCAAGAGACAGCGTGTAACCACCGTCAACAGCGGCGGAGACGTCCGCCGCAAGGTCGTTATAGGAATCCATCAGCGTTGTCGGGTTCTCCATATCTACCATCGTCCCATCTAATCCGAATACGCTGTTGAGAATAATGGATGGCAAGGATACAATCAGCATGATGATAATCAGGAAAAAGAGGCAGATGCAGATCAAAATCTTGTATAGCGTATGACGGAGCGCCCAGGCAGCGGAAAGAATTGCGCCCCAGGGACCGCCCGCAGCAGTACCGGCGGCGACCTCAGCAACAGCCTTTCCGCCCTCGACGCCGGCTTGGACAGTTGCGGCTGCGGCGTTTGCCGTTGCCTCAGCGCCGGCTGCCGCCGCCTGCTTGGCCGTCTCCTTGCCAGCCTGTTTGGCGGCGTTCGCCATCTGTTTTGCGCCCTCAGCATAGTTGTCGGCGCCGTCGCCCATCTGCCTTTTGTCGGGCTCTGCCATTTCTTCACCTCCAGTATGTCAAGCCGCAGAAAGCGGCTATATTTCTGAATAATTCGCACACAGCAGACGGCCGGAGAGACAGTTTCCATCCGGCCATCGCAGTGTGCATGAGATTAGTTCTTACGCTTTGGCGGTTTCGGTTCGATATCCTTGCGCTGCTCCGGTTCCCCAAAGCGGCTGGGCGTGGACTTATACCGAACGGATTCCACCGATACTGTGCGGACATTCTCACCATCGTAGACAGGCTTGCCGTCTTCATAGACAGGCCTGCGCTCCACAGCGGGATCGCCGTGTACGGCAATCCACTGCTGTCCACGATTGTCTTCGTATACCTGATAATCGCCGCGGGGCGCCGAATATCGGGCTGTGTCGTAAAAAGCTGTTCCTGAGCCATCTGCATGACGGACCTCGAAATGGCCCTCCTCACGATGGCTGCTGTCAACCTGTGCGACCTGCTGCTCGTAACCGGGCATGAAGTCGCGGAATACCGCCTGGTTATAGGCTGAAGCGGCGTCGCCCTGCTCAAAGGCAGGAGCCTCAGCCTGCTGCTGCATGGCGTACCAGTCCACACCGTTGGCGGACTGCATAATGGTGTGGGGCGCATCAGGTTCACTGTAATATGCGCTGTTGTACCAGAGGCTGTTGCCAGATTCTCTGCTGGCCTCGATAACGCCATCCCCAACCGTGCGAAGTGTTGTCCCCTCGGCGGCGCCAGGGAAAGCAGCCGCCACCTGCGCAGCTTCTGTCGCGCTGCCGGTAAACTCAGGCGCATCATAGAACGCACCGCGTCCTTCGCCGCTGGCCATCTGATACCAGGTGCTGCCATCCGACGCCGTGACCACGGAGTGAGGCGCAGAGGGCTTTTCAAACTGTGCAGCGTTATACATTTCCACACTGCTGCTCTTTCCGTCGGCGCCGGTGGTCGTTGTGCTGATGTGCCCGCCGGTGATCTGCGTGTCTTTCAAAGAGTGGCCGCTCAGCTGAGGCATATAGTTGCCCAGGCTGCGGTCAGCGATGTCGCCCGCAATGGTGCCGGAGACGCCGGAAGGACGGGCTGCCACAGAGGAGATTGACTCCCCGGTGAGCGTAGCGCCGTTTCTGGCTGCAACGCCGCCGAAGGCGCGTCCGACAAAGCCGACGCTGCCGCCCATGCCCATGCGCGTGCCGCCGTCAACAACGGCGTCACGAACATAGGAGTTGCCCTTAAATTTGCTGGCAAAGCCTGCAGCAAAGCCGCTTGCCGCCGCACCGGTCCCGGTCGCCGTACTCCCGCCGCGGAAAACGCTTCCTGCGCTTCGAGCCCCATGGCCGACGCCGCTGATGACTCTCGCCGCCATCAGCAGCTCCATACCCATGCTGGAGCCGGTCTGCGCCACATTGAGCCCCATGGCCGCAAGGTAAGAGTCGAACTTCTGCGCGGTTTTGAGGAATGCGAGCGCACAGAAAAGCCAGAGAAATATGGAGCCCTGCCCGGAGCTTAATGCGCCGCCGTTGCCGATGTACTGACCCACCGAGGAGTTGAAACCTCGCAGGAACCAGACATTGAGTACCAGCAGCAGGAGCTGCGAGCCCACCATGCGGCACCAGCTTTTGAATACCTGATTCGTTGCTTTCGAGCCGCCCATGGCAAAGGCCAGGGGCGAGGTGTAGCAGAGCACACCGACCACGATATATCTCCCGACCGCCTCCAAAAGCAGTTTGAAATAGTTCCACCCAAGGGCGATGAGCAGGATCAGAACCAGTATGGGAGCGACGATTGTGATTGTGGATACGAGCGTCACAAGCCCATTGGTGAGTACTTGCTCAACGCCCGCAAAGGTGAAGTCCTCCGCCGTCATGGTCAAGTCCATCAGGGCTGTGTAGGGTGCGCGGGCGATGTCCAGCGTGATCATGAAGATCGGCTTTGCATACCCGATGAGCAGCGCAAAGATGGCGCTGCGGGCTACCAGCTGCCAGGGGTTCTCAGCCTCGGTGATTGGACCGCCGAACACACGGAACAGCTGCCAGACGGTGATCAAAAACAGCACCGCCCATGCGGTGTACTGCATGATGTCAAAGGCCGCAGTGATGAAGGGGAAGTATTCCTCCATTGCGGTCATGTCTGCGCCGAGAGCGCCCAGAAAAATGCCGGATACCGCATCCATGATCTGCGAGGCAATGCTCGATATCCAGGTGACGATGCCTTCAAAAATCCAGTCTAAGATAATAAATCACCTCCTACAATATAGTTACGGTCATAGGCACGGCAGCCAGCCGTGTCTATTTCCATCTCAAAGCCGAAGCTCCCATCTGGTCCTTTCGCCGATTTAGCCTGTGTACTGACCGCCGGAGATGAGGGGCTGCAGATAGGCGACGATAAAACCCAGCGTGTTCAGGACAATCCAAGTGACAACGATCCTTTTCAGCCAGCTCGTCGCTTCATCCACCGCCCGCTGGTTGCGGGAAATCATACGGACGATCAGCGCAATGGCTGCAACGGTCACCGCCACGATGGTACTGATTGCGACCAGCTGCCCGTAGATGTCCTGCATGATTGCGGAAAAGCGATCCCAGATCGTCTCCGCCATCACCGGCTGTACGGAGATGATGAGTGCGCAGGCAGCGCCGACCATGGACCAGTAGAGTTCCCTGATGCGCCGCTGCTTGCCCGAAACAAGTTGCTTTGACATGTCTTTACCTCCTGTTTTCATCTTCCGGGCACAAAAAAACGCCGTTCCGAAGAAGCTCAAAAGCTCCATGAAACGGCGACTCTTGTGTCCGGTCCTACTATTGGACGCTATCAGTTTAACATTTTCCCATTCCCATGTCATCGGCGCACACCTTGCCAATTTTCCGCCTTTTTTCCGCCATCCCGTTTCCGCTCAGATACTCTCCAGCAGCGTCAGCACCTCCAGCCAGGAATCCACCTCACCGGCGGGTGCCGACCACAACCGAATGGACAGAATTGTGAAGGCCTGCTGGCGAAGCCGGTAATAGTGCCGGGATGAGATGTCCAGCCGGTAAAGCAGGTCGGTGTGGCTCAACTTGTCCGGGGCGATGTAGGTCAGGTAGATCAGCTCGTACATCTTCGCACCGTTTTCCGGTTTTCGTTTGAGAACACTGAGCGCCTCATTGACCCGATCCAGCAGCAGTCTTGATTTGCGCACGCTCTCCATGCGGCTCTCCAGCTTGCGGTTGTTCATGCCAAACTCCAGATCCATCCTGTCCAGCAAGGCATCCAGGTCACCCAGCGGGTGATCCAGTTCTTCTGCAACGGTTGCGGGAAAGCACTCCAGCGCCCAGACGATGTTCCGATAATGCTGGAGGAGCAGGAGGGTATTGTGATACATATTCCGCTTTTTCTCCTTCTGCGCCTGCCGGATCCGGTCGTTGTCGATCTCGCGGTCTTCCAAAATGCCTCGTTTGGTCAAGAGGTTGATAAAGGCAGAGGACTGGGCCGAAAGCTGGCTCTCCTGCTGCTCATAAAGCGCCTTATTCGCGCTGTCTTGATGTTTGCTCATGGGGATTCTCCTTTGCTTTTTCGTTGTAGCATCGGGCACAGGGCCCGCGTATGTGATTCGCAGTAACGGCTGGGGATGTACTACTCAACCTTCCGCAGTCATAACTACAATTCTTACAATTCCAACACAGAGAAAGATACGCGCGTATTATAGGGGCCGAAAGTGCAACGCGGCCTTGCTGCGCTGTTTCTCCAGACTGGAGCTCCGGCTGCGCAGCGATGCTCCGGCTATACCAGAGGATCATTTTGTTTAGCCTGAGGTTATCCGTCCCCGCAATATGCGTATTCCCGGCTGAAATGCGTATTTGCCCAATTATGCGCTCGATCTCTGCATAGCTGGGCAGTGAAACCTCTGTACCTGCCGGGTACAGTTTATTAAAAACGAGACAGCCATAGGCGCCGGGCAGACGGTACAGAGCGAAGGCATCCCCATGCTTTTTGAAAAACCTCCATACCTTTGTCTTTTCCCAGTTCCACCGCTGTCCCAAGGTCTCCAAAGTCAATGCGGCGCCATAGGAGCCGTACTGGACGGCCGGCGCAAAAAAAGAAAACGCATTGCGCGGATCCTGCCAAGTGGTATGGCACCAGAGATCCAGCCATGCGTCTGATTCCTCAAATGTGTGATTCTGCTCCGCCAGCCGCTGTGTGATGCTGCGGGGAAGGCAGAGAAAGCCGTAGCCTTCGGTGGTGTAGACAGCTCCGTCCATGCATTCCGCACCGGAGCATTTGACGACCCAGTCCTTGATATAGTAGCTCTGCTTCTTAGTGGCCGTGTCCAGGCTGTATTCGATATATCCCAGTTCCTGCAGCCGGTCCATGATCTCCAGCGCCCGTGTGCGGTTCTTGACGCCCAGAATGCTCTTGAGTCCCACCACGCCCCCAGACCACATACCGGGCATGACATCATTGACATGGCCGCAATAGCGGACCTGTCCCTTGCGAAATGCCGCCCTGGAAGCCAGTCTGGCCCAATAGCCCATGAGCCCCTTGCCCTGGGGCAGGTGGGTTCTGGGCAGCTTGACCCACTGGTATTTGAGCAGACATTTCATAGGGGCATTCCTCCTTCTTGGCATAGCTAAAGACAGTCTCATAATTTGAAACTGTCTCTCATACTTATAGTTACTTATAGTAAGAGCCGGATGTGTACACATCGGCTCTTATGATAAGAAATAGCCGAAATCCTTTTCAACTGATGGGGTTTACTCGGTCACGACTTGGCCAATCCACGATAAAATCGTATTCTGGCCAGGAAGACTTGTGACATCCTCTCCAAAGATATTTTAATTCTACCCTATAAACAAATCCGACCCTTGATTTTTTAGGGTCGGATTTGTTATGATTAACTTACATAGCGATACCCAACGAGGGACATTCTTGGACAGCCGAGATTTTGCTTTTGCTAATATTTTGCTAATTGGACGCTGGGAAAAGCTATGGAACACATGATATTGAGCATCACGGCAAGATAACGTCATCCGGCAAAAACCGCGGTAAATCAAGGAATTTGGCACATCCCAACGCACCAGACGGACCATGCAGAGAGCTATGATTTGTTCTCCTAAGGTTGTGCTCTACCAGCTGCCTTACGGGGAAAAGTGATCGTTGCCAGTCTCAATTTAATATAAGTCTCTGTAGCTCAGCAGGATAGAGCGTT